>NZ_QPHG01000026.1:0-40592 GCF_040240425.1 Nitrosomonas sp.
AAGTTGCCTGAACTTTGCTTCTCTGATTCGAGAACGAAAATAGTATCTGTTTTTGGCATTCATCTCAGAAAGTTAGCACACTTTAGTAAGTGCTTAACTTCCTAAGACCCTAAATTTTTAATCCGATACGATCAAAAGCATTGACATGAATGTACAAAACCGAGCAAGACAAATCCTGATCCACGGTTTGGCTTTAGTATTAGTCGGCATCATTTGGGGATTGGTGATACCGCACACGCCCTTCCCTCGGTTGGCATTGAGCGCGCACATTCAAGCGGTGCTGAACGGCATGCTGTTCATTTTGATGGCGATGCTGCTGCTGACGCTGCCGCATAAGGTTAGTGCGCGTTCGGCGCTGGTCATGTTGGTTGCGGTCTGTTTGACGTGGCTCACCGTCATTTCCGAAATCGCCAATGCCTGGTGGGGTACCTCGGAATCGCTGGCGATCGCGGCACAACAGGCCGGTGCAAGCGGCGCTGCTATGTGGCAGGAGCAGTTTGTGAAACTGACGCATATTCCGGCCATTATCGGGCTGATCGTTGCCTGGATACTGCTCATTGCCGGATTTGTGAAAAAACCCGACCCCCAAGATTAATCCATACAGCTTATAGCAATCACAGCAACGCCTGCTATCCGGCAGGATTCATTCATGACAGATTCTTCAAAGAACACGCAAACCCGCTGGCAGAGTATCAAAAAAGCAGCGCAGTTTATCGCGCCTTACCGCCGCCAGGTCGTTTATAGTTTGCTGGCGTTGTTATTCACCGCCACGATTACACTGTCGATCGGGCAAGGCATCCGGTTGATGATCGACCAGGGATTTGCCACGCAATCCAAAGAACTGCTCAGTCAGTATGTCGGCATATTTCTGCTGCTGGTAATCGCTTTGGCTGTCGGGACGTTCACACGCTATTACTGGGTCACCTGGCTGGGCGAGCGAGTGATTGCCGATATCCGAAGTAAAGTATTCAACCATCTGATCCATCTGCATCCCGGTTTTTTCGAGGAGAACCGCAGTCTCGAAATCCAATCGCGCCTGACTGCCGATATGACATTACTGCAAACCGTGATCGGCTCGTCGGTATCGTTCGCATTACGCAATTTGATCATGATGGTTGGCGGCATCGTCTGGTTATTCATCACCAACGCCAAGCTGACTGCGCTGGTGACGATTTGCGTGCCGCTGGTGGTAGTGCCGATCTTGATTTATGGCCGCCGCGTGCGGCATTTGTCGCGCCAAAGCCAGGACAAAATCGCCGCAGTCGGCGCTTATGTCGGCGAAGTGCTGGGTCAGATTAAAACCGTGCAAGCCTACAATCACCAATCCATCGATCAGCGCACCTTTCATACTCAGGTTGAGGAAGCTTTTGCCGTCGCCAAGCAACGCACGCTGCAACGCTCATTGTTGATCACCCTGGTTATTTTGCTGGTGATGGGTGCTGTCGGATTGATGCTGTGGGTCGGCGGTATCGATGTCATCGAAGGCCGGATCAGCGCGGGAGAATTGGCCGCGTTTGTTTTCTACAGCGTCATTGTCGGTTCGGCAGTTGCTTCCATTTCGGAAGTCATCGGCGAATTGCAGCGCGCCGCCGGTGCCGCCGAGCGCACCATGGAGTTGCTGCAAGCGCCGAATCTGATTCAATCACCGGAAAAACCCCATCCTCTGCCCAGCGTATCCGGAAATATCGCTATCGATCAACTGTGCTTCGCTTACCCTTCCCGCCCCGATGTCCTGGCCATCAACAATCTGACCTTGACGGTCCGGGCAGGCGAAACGCTGGCGCTGGTCGGTCCTTCCGGCGCGGGTAAGTCAACGTTGTTTGATTTGTTGCTGCGTTTCTTTGACAGCCAATCCGGCTCTATAAAACTGGAAGGTATCGATATCCGGCAGCTCGATCTTTTTGCCTTACGCCGCTGCTTTGCGCTGGTATCGCAAACCCCGGCGTTGTTTTACGGCAGCATCGGCGACAATCTGCGCTACGCCTGCCCCGACGCCAGCGACGCGGATGTGCAAGCGGCAGCCGAAGCTGCCTACGCGCATGAATTTATCTGCCAATTACCGCAAGGCTATCAAACGCATTTGGGAGATGCCGGATTAGGATTGTCAGGCGGGCAAAAGCAGCGGCTGGCGATTGCCCGGGCGATTCTGGCGGATGCGCCAATTCTGTTGCTGGATGAAGCCACCAGTGCGCTGGATGCGCAAAGCGAGTATTGGGTGCAGCAAGCATTGCAGCAGCTGATGCGCAATCGAACCACGTTGGTCATTGCACATCGTCTGGCCACGGTACAATCCGCCGACCGGATTGCCGTGCTCGATCACGGTCGGTTGGATGCGATCGGCACGCATGCGCAATTGCTGCAATCCAGTCCGCTGTACGCACGGCTGGCGGCGTTGCAGTTTCAGTCACTCGTTATTGACTGATCTGCTCTCGCTTAACTCGACATCACGATAAGGCATGTAGTCACTCGCGAAAGTCAATCCCGTTTTTTGCACGACTTCCGTTAAGGCATAGCGCGCTACGTGCATCCCAAGTGCGAGATGGATCAACGTCACGATTGAGACCGATCGGTTAAGCACCAATTTAATGAGCTGAATAGCATCCACGCTACCGTCGGGATATACCGCGCCCATCAATGCCTCCGGCGGGGAAAATTCAAGCGGATCGACAATTGCCCGGATAGCAAGAAACGAAATGCCGGCATCGGCCGCCACTTTCGCCACGGCCGCCGATTCCATATCCGCCGCGCAAGCCCCGGTAGCTTCACCCAACGCCAGTTTTTGCGCGCGGGTAGTGAGCGGTGCTTCACAGGACGTCAGGACTCCACTCGTAACCGTAACATGCTTTGACATTATGCCGTGCAGCCGGTCGCGCCATTCCATGTCCACCGGCAGGATCTCGCCGTCCATCATAACCGCTTCGGGCAACACCAAATCACCGGGAATTAATTTGTCATCCAATGCCGCAGCCACACCGAAACTGACTAAGGCATTAATGTTCTGCCCGCACAATTTCAACGCCGCCCCGCGTGCCGCGCTACTTCCTATGCTACTGAGACACAACGAGGTTCTATCCCCTATATCCACCACTTGATAAAGAGGAAAACGACGTTTATCCACCAAACAGCTTGCTTCTGACTTCAGTGCCGTAACAACTCCAATAATCTTCAATTGAAAGCCCCCCTTATCAAGGCATAATAGCGCGCCAGCATCGTATTGGAAAGAATTTTGCACGACCATAATAACGCAAATTGAAAGCATGCGGATTTACGCCTATAAGAATGTAAACATAAAAAACGCTAATTGGCACTACAGCGGCGATCGGACTTCTGGGAGTATCAGTGGATTGATTGATGTACCAACATTATTACTTGCTGATGGCGCGGTTTCGCATGATTGATCTGATGTTTTTCTGAGAAAGATATTTGCGGTGATCTCACTGCTTCTGAGTATCACGATATTGGCCTCATGACTTCAATGTTGGCCGGAGAACTTTGATTCTTTAGAAGTACTTTACCGGGAGTTACGCCCCCCGGCAAAGTATCCAGTTCCGCCGGTGCACCAGCTAGCCTAGCAAGATACCCGCGGTTACCGTTCACTAATCCTCTGTTATTTCTGAGTTTCAATGCCTTGCTTATGATTCAAAAAGAAAGTTTTTCTACTGATTTCCTGAACCCATTGCTTAGCCGGAATGATGGGGGAGAACATAATCAATCCCAGTATGACGGGTATAATTAATCCCAAACAAACAGCCAGGATCCTTAGCGCAATATGCCACGGAGATACCGCATCAGGATCAACACCGACATGCAATGGAATTCTGAGTATATTTTCTTCGGTTATGGTATTTTCTTCCCCGACTGAAAGGTACAACGCATAAAAACCTTCTTTGTCCAGTTCGATATGCGTCTCGACCATACCTTGCGGGTACAGCTTGGCCGGTACTTCAAAAATGGTGCCGGTATCCTTGAAGTTTTCCACTTTCCGCTCATCCTCTCCAATCAGTTCTTGTTTAACCAAGCGAACACTGATGGGTGTTTCCCTTACGTCTTCGTCAACCAGATCTGCGGTAAAGTAAAGTGAGCCCGTTTTGGGGATTTTTTTACAATAGGATCGTAACAATTTATTTCTATCTTTCCCTTTTATATTCTCCAGATCGCCTTCGGGCTTCAGATAAGCACTGAAATAAATCGCATATAAATCATTGGTGACGAGGCAACCGACCGTTTCGGTATAGTCGAATTGCACGGGGGCGGTTACATTTTTCTTGCTGCAGGCAGGTAACAGCAAAATGGTGCCGCATAATAGAATCGTAAATAACTGTTTGGTAGTGAGTGATTTCATAATGTAGTGCGCTCCTATCGATAAGGAATATGGGTATTGAAGTTAGTCGGATTCCGCAACAGTAAAGTCAAATTTGCCCGAAACCGCGTGTGTATCCGCCGATATCACCCGGTACCGGACAGTGTAAGTATCTGGAGGGAGTTGCGGAATGCTGATATAGATATGCGATGGGTCCAGCATTTCCTGTTCAATATCTTTGTTATCCACACGTTTTCCTGCACTATTCATCACGGCAAGCGATTTGAAAGCACTCCTGACATGCTCGTTAAACCAGACATCCACTTGCTTCGGTGATTTACTAATGGTGCTATCTTTTTCAGGCATCGATTTCACCATGACAGCATGCGCGAGAGCGGCTTCCGGTAAGATTGAGAAGGTAATAAAGAACAAACATATCAGTAGATTCATTGAAAAAAAGATACTGCAACGTGCCATAGCGTTTTCTCCTGTAAAAATATTGTCGTAGCAATCCGCACTGTTCATCATTCAAAAACATACCAAGCCAATTCGCTGGAATGCTGATTGTTTTTTTCCGTCCATAGGGCTAAAAATCCATGTTTTGTGGCCACTAATTTGGGTTGCGTTGCGGAATACTTTGCCTCGGTCAGTCGTTTAGGCACTGACCAGGTCGTGCCGCCATCTTCTGATTTCGTGTAAAAAATACTCGCTCCATCCGGTTCCATTTCATTCCAAATGGCCGCAACAGCATTGCGATTGCGCGCCGCAATATCGCCATGCATGGCCATACTTCCGAGTTTCCGGGGAATCGACCAGGTTTGGCCGTTATCGTTTGAAGAGAGATGATATAAACCGGATTTGTCTTCAATACCGGTCCAAACAACGCTGTGCAGTTGAGCGATATTGTCTGTGCCAGCATATTTTAAAGCGCCGCCAACATGCGGACAGCCTTCGAATTTCCATTGAAAATCACCGACTGTACTGGCGTGCCGCCAGGTTAATCCCGCATCGAGCGATTGCGCCAGCGACATGTCGCGAGGTGCCGTATTGCGATAAAGAACCGCGAGTTTATTGTCAGGTGACACTGCCACTGTATTCCAACAGCATGAGCACGTGGAGTCATCCAAAGTAACCGGCTGACTCCACTGTTTGCCATGATCAATCGACCGGGCATAGTGCAAACCTTGGTAACCATTTTCATTAGGGTCCGCTAGCCAAACCGCGTGAAAATTGCCTTTCCAGTCAGCAACCAAATCAATGTGAGCTTGGCTACCATCATTGTCTATAGCCGGATTGGCGCCTCTTTTCCAGGTTTGGCCAGCATCCGGAGAATAAGCGCTGACCATCGGTCCCATCGTTGGGAACTCTCCTTCAGTCTGCCACAGTGATACCAGATGGTTACCATCGGCCGCCAATTGAACATCGTTTCCACGGCTGGCCATTGCGGCAGGCAATGACTCATTTACAGTTACCGGATTTTTCCATTGACGCCCGCCATCTTCAGAACGTGTATAGCGAATCGAGCCATGCGTATTATGGACAGAGCGTTTTCCGCTCGCGATAAGGTGGATAGTTTCTTGATCCACATAAACATCGAATGATGAAACATCGTACAAACCCAGCGTCGATTTCGCATAAACCTTATTGTTTGCCGGATTGAGTGCGTTATTTTCCGGCGCTTCCGTGCTCAGCACCGGTCCCGACGAGCAACCGAGGATCATTAAGCTGATCTGGCAAACTACTTTCAGGGAAACAATCAATCCGTGTTTTCTTCCGGATTGCATGTCATTGGTCATTGCGTACATCCACTGTTTCAATTCAGGAGCACCTTGAAGATATTGTTATAGTCCTCCCTGGATAACGCGCCGCTAATGCCATGGCGTTCATGCTTTTTATTGATGAAGTAGGTTCTGGGTAACTCGCCATACCATTTAGGATCAATCTCATAGCGCAATTTTTGTGCATTTTCTTCGGCAAAAATCCAGTGCTCCAGATTGGTCAATTCGTTTCTCGCCAATACGGTTTGGACTAAACCGGTTGCTGAGGCATCGTCAGCGGATAGCATCACGATATTGATTTCCGGTCTGCTTTTTGCCAGATCATGCAGCAGTGGCATTTTCTTCATGCAGGATGAACAGGTGGTCGACCAAATAACCAGCATGAAAGGTTTATCCGCATTGCTATCAAGCAATTTCTGATAACTGCCGGGAGTAAAAGGTTTGAGTTGCACCTGCTCGGCCCCGGCCGGTAAAACAAAACCGGATGACAAAATGAGTGTGCATAGTAAAAATATTTTTCTTAAGGTCATGTTTTCCTCCTTTTGGTGATGAATTCCGGGTATCCCGGATCAATTTAAATTTTCAATGTGAAACTCAAGCGGAAACTCACCGGTTCTACCGGATGAAAGTGAAAATCCCTCACGCCGTCAGTTGATTCACCGGGCAGCCGCGACGTATAAAAATAAGTGATCGCAGGATCGTTACGATCAAGCATATTGAACACCTCGGCCTGCAAGCTTAATTTTCTGTTGACTTCATAACCGAGCATGGCAGACAGCAGAATCGTGGAATCGGAGCGTTTACTGTTGTCTTCGATTAGAGGACGCGGCCCTAAGAAACGTAACCGGGGGCCACCGAAAAAACCACCCAAAACATGATGAAAAGTCGCGCCAGTTGCAACCACGGCCTCGACCGAATTCGGCACATAATTACCTTCATCCGGTACTTTATTGCGGAAACGGGCATGAGAAAAACTGACATCGGCGTCAAAGGTCAGCCAGTCCGTCGGCGAATAGTAATTTGCAAACTCAAGCCCGTAGCGGCGGCTAGGACGGCTGGCCTCCGTCGTGCCGGCATCCCCGACAAATAGCAGCTCCGAGTCAATATCCAGCCACCACAACGCCAACGTGCTTTGCAATCCTTTGATCCGCACCGTGCGTGCACCAACCTCCGCGCCGTAAGTGCGGACCAAAGGATCGGCACGCTGAACGGAATCACCGCTTAGCGGATCGATGCGGGTGTTGATGCCGCGCGCATCGTTGCTATGAAACCCAAGACCACCATTCAGATAAAACTCGGTATCCGCCCAAGGTCCGAGAACCATGCCAAATTTAGGACTGACCAAGCCATCGTAGCGTTCGCCCATGTTTTGTCTGATATTGCTGCGATCAACATCAAAGCGAAAACCGTCGAAACGCAGCCCCAGACTGGTGCGTAACCAGTTCGTCCAGGTCAGCTTGTTTTCCGCGTACGGACTGATGCTGGTTACCCAGACGGTATCCTGGCGCGTGATGCCGGTTCTTCTTTGTGCATGCGTTCTGGTCAGTGCGTTGTGAATATTATCGTTACGCACTTGTAAGCCGAAGGTGGTTTCCGAATCAACAGAACCGATGGTGTGAAAAATCGTGTGGCTGCCCTTGAAGCCGGTTGTCCAACGATCGTCCGGTTGGCCAAATTGATCGCCGCATTTATTAAAAAGAGCTGGATTGAATTGTCTCCCTGAATCCAATCCAGTTAAACCGGCACAGCCGACGGTGTTGGTGTTTTCATTGTCATCCAGAAAATAGGTGAAGTTTGAGAACAGACCCAGCTTGGAATTCACCCCATACACCATTAATTTGGTGATACTGTTCTCACCCCGGTGATGCCATTCACCAGTCAGGCTGTAGCGCTGGCTGCTGCCGCCATCGGTAGGATCGAGCGCATCGAAACGGCCAATGATGCTTTGTTGAAGCGCGCGCCTGGCGATCTGATCGGTCGCTTTCCAATCGGACTTCGTGGCCATGGCGGTTACACTCCAGCCATGATTGCCATACTCCTGGCTGTATCGCAACAGACCATTAAATTTCAAATAATCGTTGCCAACCGTCCACGGGCCATTGTTGTGCACGATTTCTCCCGCATACAACAAATTACCTGTTCCTAATACGCGTGAACCGGCGATCAATCCGCGGTAATAATCAAAGCTGCCCCCCGTGAATCTGACCATGGTTTCCGGCAGCTTTTTAAAATAGCGGATATTGGCCGAACCGGTACTGGAAAAATCTCCATTCTCGGCGTAGTGAATGCCTTTTTTGTATTCCAGCGTTTCGATCAGCTCAGGGATTAGAAAATTGGTATCCGTCCAGCCTTGTCCGTGGGAATGCGATAGTTGATTGACCGGTACGCCTTCAATCTGGGTTAGAAAATCGGTGCCGTGATCGAGATTGAATCCGCGTAGAAAAAATTGATTGGCTTTACCTTCGCCGCTGTGCTGTGTGGCGATCATGCCGGGAATGGTTTCCAGCACTTCCGCCGGGCGCGTAATCGGCCGGAATTTGATCTGGGCTTGCCCCACGTTACCTTGAGAAGCGCTATCGGCAATGCCTATTAGTGAATTGGCCCGCTCAGTCACGCGCATCTCGTTGAATACCACCCATTTTGCTTTGCCGCTTTCAGGCTTGATTTCCGTCATTGCCCTAGGGGTTGTATTGATCAATTGAGCAGTTTCTTGGGCATGCACATTGTTACCAACGGAAAAGGCCAATGCCAATACCGCCAAACGGGCAATCAGTATGCCGGTGCCGTGCAGTAGCAAAGTGGCGAATACAAATCCGGCGGTATAGGAAATCAGACTGGCGGAAGCCGATATTTCCTGGCCATGCGCGTAGCCATGAAAAAAAGCAAAAAGCGCGATAATCAGAATATTAAACGGGGCGCTAAATTGAATTTTCCGGATAACGAATACGTTGAGTAGCAGGACGGACAATAGAATGATGTTTTCGGTATAGGGTAGTGCGATGTCCACTGCACCGGCAAATCCGCCAAGACTCATGACGCTGGCAAATACCAGGGGTAATACCCAGACAGCTTGTCCGCGCGATTGCGCGGCCCACATTCCCACCGCGATCATGGTCAAAATATGATCCCACCCTTCCAATGGATGATGAAAACCGTCGTGCCAATCACTGTTAATGACAAGCATCATTGCCGGATTTTGCGGTAGGAAAAAAGATAACAGCATGAGTGATCCAAATGCGAGGATCATGGTCGATCGTTTCTCAGATTTTTGAGTAACTTGCGGCATCTGCTTGAGACTTGAGCTAAAGATAATTGCCATTATCTTCTTAACGCAAGAGGGTACGAAAGTGACAAATTGCCACAGCGGCAATTTGTCACACTTAACCTAGAACTGGATCGGAATGATTATTTAGATAGGGGAAAATACAAACTGCCAGCATTTGCCCAAAGAGCCGGGAACACCCATGATTATAAAAATACTAATCTTATTAGTGACTTATTCTGTAGCACAGTATGATTATCGGATGTGATCTGGATAGACAGCGGCAAGTGACAATGCCCGGCCGGCTCAAACAGAGTCAAGGTCAATGGCACCGGCTTAGATTCAGGCCAACCCTGTACCGGCGGATTGAATAACCTTTGATAAAGTTTTGCGTGCCGCACGCATACCGGCACCCATTTGCAGCAATGTACCGATACGAACCGAGCGTTTCAGCAGCAATGCCGTGAGGCGCAGCGGATTCACGCCGCCATCGGGATACACAGCACCGAGCAATGCTTCCGGTGGCGAGAAATGAACCGGATCGATAATGGCGCGCACGGCGATGAACGGAATGCCTGCTGTTGCTGCCACATGCGCCACGGCAGCGCTTTCCATATCCACCGCACAGGCGCCGGTTGCTTGCGCCAGATTTCGTTTGGCTTTTTCATCCGTCAGCGGCACGGTACTGTCCGCCAAGCCGCCGTTGACGACGGTAATATCCGTGGGCAGTAAACTTTGCAATTGGTCACGCCATGCCAGATCAACCGGCAACTGCTCACCTGCGTGTATGACATCCGGCAAAACCAGGTCGCCTGGTTTTAGGGTCGAATCCAGCGCGCCGGCAACACCAAAGCTCACCAGCGCCATCGCACCCTGTTGATACAACCCTTCGGCTGCCGCACCCGCAGCCTGCGCGCCCATGCCGCTTAACCACAAGCACGCATGGTCGTTCAGCTGCACCATCTGATTGAATGGAATCCGCGCTGGTGATATGCAACTGGCTTCAGCCCGTAAGGCTGTCACCAGTCCGGTTACACGCACGCGGCGACTGTTCTGGTCAGCGCACGGTAACGCGCCAGCGCCCATATCGGGAAGAATTTTGAATAACCGTGATAGCGCAAATAGAACACGCGCGGGAAGCCAGGCGCGGTAAACCAAGGGTCTTCCCACAAGTGATCGCTGGATTGATTGCGCAACAGATAATTGATTCCTCTTCGAACCGATTCGCTGTTGACTTCACCCGCTGCCATTAAGCCCAATACAGCCCAAGCGGTCTGGAATGCCGTGCTGGTTTCGTGAAACCTCCCCGCTAGCTGCTTATCCAAATACGAATCGTTGGTTTCGCCCCAGCCGCCATCGGCTCTTTGCACCGATTCCAACCACTTCACGGCGCGGCGCACCGAGTGGTGTTGCATATCGAACTTGGCCAGCTGGAAAGCTTCCAGCACTGACCATGTACCATAAATATAATTAGTGCCCCAGCGCCCGAACCAGGAACCGTCTTGCTCCTGTTCGCGCAACAAAAAGCTAATGCCGCGCCACACTTCGAGCTGGTGTCTGCCGTATTTTCCCAGCAAACCGACACAACGCGCGGTCACATCGCTGGTTGGCGGATCGATCAGAGCGCCATGATCGGCGAAAGGAATTTCATTCAAATAGTGATGGGTGTTATCAATATCGAAAGCGGCAAAACCGCCGTTACGCGATTGCATGCCTGCCAGCCAATTGGCTGCGCGTTCCAACGATTTATGATGCCGCTCCGCGCCACCTTGATCCAACGCCCATGCCACAGCGGCTGTATCGTCCAGATCCGGATAGTGCGGATTAGCGTACTGAAACGCCCAGCCGCCGCCCAATAATTCAGGGCGTTTATCGCGCCAGTCGCCCGGCTCGTCCAGAACCTGCTGTTCAACCAGCCAATCCAATGCTTTCAATACCGGCTCCTGACCGGTGGTTGGATCTTCTTGCAATGCCAAACTGGTCAATACCGTATCCCAGACCGGCGATGTACAGGGCTGACACCAAATGCGCTCGCCTTCGTCGACCAGCAATCCGCGCAGCGCGTTACGGCATTGCACCCGATTAGGGTGATCATAGGCATAGCCCAACAGCGTCAATGCTTCATGCGCATTAACCATGGCCGGGAAAATCGCACCAATACCGCATTCGCCATTCAGACGTTCAAGCGTCCAGCGTTCCGCTTTACGGATCGAATATTGCCGGATTGATTGCGGCAGCTTCGGCTCCACACGGGACAGAATACGCTCAACCAGCATAAACGCACGTTTTAGAACGGTATCCGCTCTGGGAAAATAATTTTTTTCCTCTTCAGGCGGCACGATAAACAATTCGCGGATATTCACTTTACGCGGATTAATCGCGCGCGCTTTCATGGTGCACAGAATGGACAGCGGTATCATCACGGTACGTGACCAGTACGAAACTTTGCTGATATGAAAAGGGAACCAGCTTGGCAACAGTACCAGTTCCGACGGCACCACCGGCACGCCATGCCACGGGATCTGATCGTACATAGCTAGCAACAAGCGCGTGAACACATTGGCTTTGGCTGCCCCGCCGCGTTCCAAAATAGCTTCCCGTGCACGTACCATGTGCGGCGCATCAGTGGAATCCCCCACCAGCTTCAACGCATAATACGACTTGATCGTGCAGCTGATATCAAACGCGCCGCCATAATAGAGCGGCCAGCCGCCGTGCGTCATGTCCTGCTTGTCACGGATAAAACGGGCGATCTTGTTTTCCAAAATCACGTCGATCTCATCCATGAAGTGCATCATTAAAATATACTCGGCCGGAATCGTGCAATCCGCTTCCAGCGGAAAACACCAGTGTCCATCCGGATTTTGTAACGCCAGCATGGCTGTGCGAGCTTGGTCAAACTTCGTTTCCAGCTCGGCGGTGTTGATGCCATCCTGATTCAGGGTTGTTGCCGTATCCGATTCAGGGGTTTCACCGTTAACCGTAAAATCACTTTGTTGCTGCGATAGATTCGCTACTCTCTGAAGTCCGTCCATATATTCCTAACACTGTACGTTACAAATTACCCAATGGATAAAACACTTGCTGCGATCCAAACTGATTTTATTTCTAAATAAGAGCGGCAGCCTGTCGATGCCTCGCTGCAAAAGCCATGAAACGATGGTCACACTGACTCATTACTTTTGCTTTTTTCCGTCTTTATCAAAAGGATTATCCTGAAAATGCTCAAAGTCATAAAGATCTAATGGCAGTTTGCCATCATGCACAAGAAACTCGCGTTGCTGCAACGAGGCTTCCCGCACAAACAAATAGGGGTCGATTGCAGCTTCATCGCGAATCCGCATAGGACCGATCAAACGCGCGCGCTTATCGATCGCACCCAGAATGGTCAAAGGAGCCGCGAAGTAGGAACCCACCACAAGACCGGCATAAAAAAGCACATTGGTGAAAATACCGACGGGAATATTCGTGACATCGCGCTCACTGCTGGGTCCCACGAGTGGGATAAACAGATAAGATCCCGGATTTACTCCCCAAACACCCAGCGTTTGGCCGAAATCTTCATCATGCTTTTGGAGCCCCATATGCGTCGCCATATCAAAAAGCCCGAACATGCCGACCGTTGAATTCACAAAAAAACGTAAGGTATCCGAGGCACCCTGCGTCACTTTACCCTGCAGAAAAGAATTCAGTGCAACGTTCGGATAAGATAAATTATCGTAGAAATTTCCGATCGACCGCTGCGCAGCATTGGGAACATAGTCAATGTAGGCATTCACAATCGGCACAAACACGGTCCGATCCACTTTGTCGGTAATATCGTAGGAGGCACGATTAATTTTCTCGTGCGGATCGGCAGGATCCAAGTCCTGATTGCTATTTTTGGGAGCTGATGCGCAACCTTGCAACACAATAATACCGATAAACAACAAGATAACCATCAGGTAGTCATAATTAATTATCGAATTTGTATTTCTCAAGATACGAATATTCTCACTCATTTGCGTGTAAAACAATCATGCATTTCATATCAGAAAACTATTGATCAGCCCTGCGGGTAGTTTGAGCAAATGCACTTCTGGTTTGTGAATCAACTGATAACGGCCGGTTCCCATTACTATCCCTCCCCGGCTGTTCCAATGCCATTTTTCCAGTCAAAAATTAATCCAGCCGAAGTATACACTACTACTTTGCTGACATGTTTTTGCTACCTCAGCCATTCCGGTTTATGACCGGATAATCGTTGTATAACCGCGGATTAATCCTTTTAGAAGATGCGCATTATGTTCATGGGAGCATACTACTCAGCTCTCCCGTTCCCCGTGAACCATTTCAACCAGCTTCAAGGCCTGCAATTCCATTTCTATGACAATGTCGTCGACTTTGGCACGAAAATGACGGTAGAAAATCATGCTGGGAATTGCAACCAGTATCCCGAAAGCCGCGTTATATAAAGCGACTGAAATTCCGTACGCGAGTTGCGCCGGATTGCTACCCGTTGGAGAATTCGAGCCGAAAATCTCGATCATGCCCACTAATGTTCCAAACAAACCCATCAAAGGACTCAGTGCGGCAATCGTCCCCAAAGTTGTTAAATAGCGATTCAGATCGTGTGCGATCACCCGGCCCGATTCTTCGATGGATTCTTTCATCACCTCGCGGGTGCTTTTAACATTTTTAAGCCCGGCGGCAAGAATTTGTCCCAGCGGCGAATGCTGTTGTAAACGCGCCAGCATCTCTGCATTCACACCATTGCGTTTATATTCGTTTAACACCCTGGGCAGTAATTCCTTTGGTGAAACAACACGTAGCCGCAATGTCCACATACGTTCCCCAATGATGCCCAAAGCCACGACAGAAGCAATGATGATCGGCCAGATCGGCCATCCGGCTGCTTGAATTAACGATAACACGTGATAATCTCCTCACTCTCTATATTGATCCGGGTATTATTCTGTGGCTTACTATATTACCCGATTAATTGATTTCATAACGATGCTCGATTCGGCATGCAATGTATCGTGATCGCCGCTTTGCTGCAAAAAATACCCGATTTTCTATCCACAATTTCTGTGGATAAGTTTGTGAGTATGTAACCAATACGAGAATTAAGTTGCCCAATTCAAACATTTTTTCTAGTTTGATTATTTTTTAATCTCGAACGATACTGTTTAATAAACAATAATTTACTTTAAAATTATAGCATTCTCCAGGACTTAAACGCTACACTGACTTCGCTCCGATCAGCAGGTGAAGATTGCCTAACTCCATGATAAATCTATTTCCAGCTTCCAATCTTACGCATAAAGTGCTGACTGTAAGCGAACTAAACAGCAGCACCAAGCTATTCCTGGAACAGAATATTCCACTGCTGTGGATCAAAGGCGAGATCTCGAATTTAAAGTGCTATCAATCCGGCCACTGGTATTTTTCCCTCAAGGACAGCAGTGCGCAAATCCGTTGTGTGCTATTCAGTCACAGAAATCAATATATCGATTGGCAACCGAAAGATGGCATGCAGGTTGAAGTGCTTGCTCTTGTCACCCTCTATGAACCGCGCGGCGATTTTCAGCTCAATGTTGAAACAATGCGGCGCGCCGGGCTGGGTGAGTTATTTGCAGCGTTCGAGCAGCTTAAAGCCAAACTGGAGAAAGCCGGATTATTTGATCCGGTCAAGAAAAAACCGTTACCCGCATTCCCCAATCAAATTGGTATCGTCACCTCCCCGGATACGGCCGCGCTGCGCGACGTACTGACAACATTGCGGCGCCGCATGCCATTCTTAGCGGTGATCATCTACCCGGCGCTGGTACAAGGTAAAGCTGCCGCCAACACCATTGCAGACGCTATAGCGGTTGCAAACCGGCGCGCAGAATGTGATGTGCTGATACTGTGCCGCGGCGGTGGCAGTATTGAAGATTTGTGGGCATTCAACGAAGAAATGGTTGCATCCGCCATAGCTGCCAGTGACATTCCGGTTATCAGCGGCGTTGGGCATGAAACTGATTTTACCATCGCGGATTTTGTTGCCGACATTCGTGCGCCCACGCCAACAGCAGCCGCTGAACTAGCCAGCCGGGATCATCAGGAATTAAGCCAGCACCTGAATGCATTACACCAATGCATGTACCACATCACGCTGCATCGCATAGAAAATGCGATGCAGCGTGCCGATATGCTGTCGCATCGTTTAATTCATCCGGGCGATCGTATCAAACAGCAATCCATTCATTTGCAGCATCTGCAAGACCGCTTCAGCACAACCTGGGCGCATCAAATGGAAAGGAAGCAATGGAAATTACTCGAATTCAATCAGCGCTTGATGGCAGCAAGCCCGAATATTACCGACATGGAAAGACAGCAAAAAGAACTGATTGCACGTTTTCGTGCGGCCTATAAACGCTATTTCGAAACCTTGGCGATTGAGCTACACCATGTGCACGCGCAATTATGTCATCTAAATCCGCAATCGGTTTTGGAACGCGGGTACAGCATTACATATGTCGCAAACAGCATCATCGTTCGTGACAGCAAACAAGTTCATTACGGCGATCGAATTCAGGTAAAATTTGCGCACGGAACGTGCGAAGCGGATATCATGAAAACCGGTGATTCCTGACATAACGCGCGCATTTAATTCTCGCTTCTCTTACTTAACAAGAACAACAAGGACGAACAATCGATGCCAAAAACTTTTCTGATCCTGGGTACACTGAATACGGTTTTATGCATCGCATTGGGCGCTTTCGGCGCACATGGCTTAAAGCAGTTTTTATCAGCCGATATGCTGTCGGTTTATCATACCGGTGTGCAGTACCATTTTTATCACGCCTTTGGAATTATTGTCATCGGCTTGCTCCTGCTGCATTTCCCAAAATCCCGGTTAATGCCGGTATCCGGCTGGTTGATGATGGCAGGCATTGTGCTGTTCAGTTTTAGTCTTTACGCATTGAGCGTAACCGGAACCAGGGCACTTGGCATGATTACACCGTTCGGCGGTGTTTCATTTCTCACCGCCTGGATATTACTGGCTTATGCGATCTGGAAAGAAAAATAAAATGACCGCCCGCACATTTTTCAGCTTATTTAGCCATTTTCCGGTGTGAGACAGCCATTCCCGCATTACGCTCCGCTGCTTTTGTATATTCCCGCAATAAAGCTTCATGGTGCGCCTGGAAATCTTGTCCTTCTCGACCGTAATACTCGCTATGACGCTGATATTCTTCCAATAATTCTTTTTGCACCTTGGCCTTTGCAGTCATCTCGTTAGCTTCTTTCTCATACATCTCAGCTAATCCGATATGATCAAATTTAGTTTTAGCTTGAGCTTCAGCTTTATCCATTTTTCCTAATTCTGCAATAGACACATTTGAAACAAATAAAGTAGAGGTAATCAACGTTATGATCAATATCTTTGTTCGCATGGCAAATTTCCTCGATTGAATAAATGAAAAGTAAATTCCAGTGCTACTCTAAACATTCGATAAACTGAATATATTCATCATAGCAAACTATCTGAAATCCACAAATACTTTATGGATAAACTAAGCGATCAATTCAATTGAGGGAAGAAACAAAATGAGACCATTATTCTTATTCACTCTGCTTTGCTGTACCGGTCTTCTAGGCTACGCGCAGTACTTGCAGCATGTGGAAGGATTGCTGCCTTGTCCATTATGTGTGGCACAACGCGTTGCTTACTGGATGATAGGATTGACTGCGCTGATGGCGTTTCTGCATAAGCCAGGAGTGATCGGACGGCGTATTTATGGTTTTTTGTTGAGCGCATTCGCGCTGACGGGTGCAGTCATTGCCGCACGGCATGCGTGGTTAATACGATTTCCGGAGGCATTTGAATGCGGTATCAGTCCGGAAGAGGCTTTTCTAAATTCTTTACCGATTGCCGGTTGGTGGCCTGGAATGTTCGAGGCTAATGGCGATTGCGCCAATATCGATTGGGAATTTTTAACACTGACCATTCCGGATTGGTCGCTAATCGCTTTTGCGGGACTCGGAATTCTGGCACTTTATGCACTACTGGCCAAAAAATAACGCAGGATTACAACCGGAAACTACCCCCGCGGATGGTGCTTGGCATGCAGCTGCTTCAGGCGCTCACGTGCAATATGCGTGTAAATCTGCGTAGTGGAAATATCGGCATGACCCAACAACAGCTGTACAACACGCAAATCGGCGCCATGATTCAACAGGTGTGTGGCAAAGGCGTGACGCAAAGTATGCGGAGATAGTTGTTTATCAATCCCAATAATCAGCGCATAGCGTTTGATGAGGTACCAGAATGCTTGACGCGTCATGGCTGCACCGCGCGCTGTGACAAATATGGTATCTGTAACAATACCGTTCAACAGCGCAGGTCTGGCTTCTTTGGTATAGCGGCTTAGCCATTCGAGAGATTCTTCCCCCAGCGGCGCAAGGCGTTCCTTTCTACCTTTGCCCATGACCCGCAAAACCCCCATATCCATGCCTACTTGCGAGTACCTTAAATTGATCAATTCAGATACACGCAATCCGCTGGCATACAGCACCTCCAGCATTGCACGATCACGCAAGCCAAGCGGGTGTTGCAAGTCGGGAGCGCTCAGCAACAGATCGACTTCTTTTTCAGTTAGACTTTCCGGCAAGCTGCGCTGCAATTTTGGTGTTTCGATATTGAGACTAGGATCTGTAGTAATTTTTCCCTGGCGCAATAAGAAACGATAAAAACGCTTCAGGCTGGATAATTCACGGCTGGTTGTGCTGGCTTTGATCTTAGCAGATACTCTGGATGCTAGAAATTCAAGCAAATCGGAGTGCGTAGCATCGGTTAGCACGCTGTTATCTTGATTGCGTTTTCTGAGCCACTCACCAAACAACTGTAAGTCATTGCGATAGCTATCCAATGTGTTACGCGACAAACCATCTTCCAGCCATAAGGCATCGGAAAATTCGTCGAGCAGACCGGCGTTCAGTTCAGGTGCTCTCATGGCGCAACAACCAACGCTTGATTTCTAAGGGGTTACCTTCGCTCGCATTCATAAAGCCTCCTAATCCGCCATTTTTGGCGATAACCCGATGGCAGGGTATTACAATCGGAATCCGGTTAGCACCGCACGCCCGGCCTACTGCTCTGGGTGCGGAATGCAGCTGCGTTGCAATTTCCGCATAACTGCTGGTTACTCCACTCGGAATCGCCTGAATTACTTGCCAGACACGCTGTTGATGGGTTGTACCGCTGATATGCAAACTTAAATCAAAAACAAAATCAGGCTCGTTGAGATAGACTTGTAGTTGCCGGCATACTTCTCTTGCTAACAAAGTCTGTGGTGCTAATAGTGGTGTATCAACAGGCAGATAATCAATGGCCGTAAGCCAATCTTCTTCTGTTCGGATACCGAGAACAGCAAATGGCGCGAGTATTTTAGCCTGATATGATTTGATCGAATCGTCAACGACCTGATTTCTTGTTGATCTACCCACTGTGTGCCCGGCTATTAACTAAAAAATTGTTGAATACTATTTATTGTGTCCCAAGAATGGACAGTTGGAATACATAGAAGTTTCAGAAGAAATTTGAATCTTCCGGCATCAATTCGATGATGCTGGAAGATTATCGAGAGTAGAGAAGCAGAATTAAACTTAGGATTTCAGTAGCAACAATTCGTTAAGCCTTTTCACGAAAGCGGCTGGATCTTCAAGCTGACCACCTTCCGCCAACAATGCTTGATCAAATAATAAATGACTCCAATCCTCGAAATTTTCGACCTCGTTTTTCAATCGCTGCACCATCGGATGATGCGGATTAATTTCCAGAATCGGTTTGGCATGAGGCACATTTTGTCCTGCAGATTTCAGCAATCTTTCCAAATTACCGCTCATATCATAGGTATCTGCAACGAGACAAGCGGGCGATTCAGTCAAGCGAAAAGTAACACGCACATCTTTTACTTGTTCACTGAGTGTTTGTTTCATTTTTTCTGTTAATTCCTGAAAGGCGTTGGTTTCTTTTTCACGTTCTTCTTTTTCGGTTTCATCCTCCAAATTTCCCAGATCCAAACCACCTTTGGCGACTGACTGCAACGGCTTACCTTCAAACTCAGTTAGATTGCTGACCAGCCATTCATCCACCCGATCCGATAGTAATAACACTTCAATGCCTTTCTTACGGAACACTTCCAAGTGAGGGCTATTTTTAGCTGCCTTCAGGCTATCTGCCGTTACGTAATAAATCTTTTCCTGACCTTCTTTCATGCGCTGCACATAAGCTTCCAGCGAAATCGTTGGTTCGTCAACATCGCTCTGCGTGGTAATAAAACGCAATAATTTCGCGATGCGCTCACGGTTAGAAAAATCTTCCCCAACACCTTCTTTTAAAACTTGGCCAAATTCCCGGTAGAAAGTTTTGTATTTTTCTTTTCCTTCCTCATCATCGCTTTTGGATAAATCTTCGATCAAACCCAATACTTTTTTAATCACACCAGCGCGGATTAAGTCAATGTCTTTGGATTCCTGCAAGATTTCACGAGACACATTTAGTGGCAAATTATTAGAATCAATCACACCACGAACAAAACGCAGGTAATTCGGTAGCAGTTTTTCTACGTCATCCATAATAAATACCCGCTGCACATATAACTTGATGCCGTGCCGGCGTTCGCGATCGAATAAGTCAAAAGGCGCACGCGCAGGAATATACAGCAGCTGCGTGTACTCTTGTTTACCTTCTACGCGCGCATGCAGATACGCAAGCGGCGGTTCAAAATCATGCGCCACGTGCTTATAAAATTCATTGTATTGCTCGGCAGTAATATCATTCTTGGAACGTGCCCACAGCGCATTAGCCTGGTTAATCGTTTCGTCTTCATCGGTAATTTTATTTTTCTTCTCTTCTTGCGACCATTCTTCCTTTTTCATTACGATCGGCAGTGTAATGTGGTCCGAATATTTGCGAATGATATTGCGAATGCGCATGCCATTGAGAAATTCATCTTCGTCTTTGCGCAGATGCAAGATGACATCGGTACCTCGTCCAGGCTTTGCGATGGTCTCCAGGGTGTAATCCCCCTCACCACTGGATTCCCAGCGCACACCGTGCTCTTCAGTCAATCCTGCGCGCCGGGTGACCAGAGTGACTTTATCGGCAATGATAAATGCGGAATAAAATCCAACACCGAATTGACCGATTAAATGCGCGTCTTTAGCTTGATCTCCGGTTAAAGAATTAAAGAATTCGCGAGTGCCCGATTTAGCGATGGTTCCAATATGGTCAATAACTTCTTGCCGCGACATCCCAATGCCATTATCGGAAATGGTAATTGTTCGCTCGTCAACATCGTAACTCACTCGGATTTTAAGATCGGAGTCCGATTCATACAGCGCCGCATCCGTGAGTCCCTCGAAACGCAATTTATCAGCCGCATCGGAAGCATTTGAAATCAATTCACGCAAGAAAATTTCCTTATTACTGTACAAGGAATGAATCATGAGTTTTAGCAATTGCTTTGCTTCCGTTTGGAAGCTTAATTGTTCTTTGGATGTTTCAGCTTGCACGTTTATCTCCTCAAATATTTTGCATGGATATGGGGATTACATCGAGAAATTCAAGATGACTTGATAACAAATTAATGTTTTCAATTAATCTGGTGAGTTTTCCAAAAACATTTTCTGCAAAACACTTAGTGCTGAGAAAAGCTGGAACGGAATAACAAAAAGAAATGACTACTCAGTTAACCATGATCGTTACTTTGAGTAGTCACTATATACAATCACCACGAGGATATCTATCTGCAGACGTCCTTTATTGATTCGATTACTACATAGAGTTCTGGATTGCGTAAAGACTCAATCCCATCAGGGATTGAGGGAAGATACCCAGCGCTAACACAGCGAAACCATTTGCGCTCAGCAGAATTTTCACATCACTGTTAAGTACAAGCGGCTCTGTTGTTTCAGGTTCATCAAAATACATCAATTTGATTATGCGCAAATAGTAAAATGCGCCAATCAGTGAGAACAATACCGCAGCAACTGCCAACCAAACATATCCCGCATTGACAACTGCTTGCAGTACAGCAAATTTCGCATAAAACCCGATCATTGGCGGTATACCTGCCAGCGAAAGCATCAACATTAACGTAATGAAAGCATACCAAGGACTTCTTCTACTGAGTCCTTTGAAATCATCAATATTTTCAGCCTCAAATCCATTCCGACACAACAGCATGATCATGGCAAAGGTGCCTAATGTCATCAATACATAAGCAATGACATAGAATAAAGCTGAGCTATATCCGTTGAAATCTGCGCTGATAAATCCAAGCAATAAGAAACCCATATGAGAAATGGTTGAGTACGCAAGCATGCGCTTGATATTAGTTTGAGCGATTGCCGCAATATTACCCACAGCCATCGACAGAACAGCCAGAATCACCAGCATACCTTGCCAATCCGAGACCATTTCACCCATACCTTCAACCAGCAGGCGCATTACAAAACCAAAGGCCGCCAACTTGGGTGCAGAACCGATAAATAATGTCACCGCCGTAGGAGAGCCCTGGTAAACATCGGGAGCCCACATGTGAAAAGGAGCAGCGCTAAGCTTGAAACTAATCCCGGCTACAATGAATACCAAGCCGACAACCAGTACTTCCTTACTGCTTGCCTCGCTCTGAATAATTTGAGCAAGTTGAGAAACATGCAAAGTTCCTGTCGCTCCGTAAACCATCGACATACCATACAGTAAGAATCCGGATGCTAAAGCACCTAACACGAAGAATTTCATGGCAGCTTCGGTGGCTACGATAGATTCGCGTCTTAATGCAACCAATGCATAAAGCGATAACGAAAGTAACTCTAAGCCAATGTATAATGTTAGAAAATGACTGGCGGAAATCATCACCATCATTCCCAAGGTTGCAAACAAAATCAAGCTAAAAAATTCGCCTCGCAGCATACCGCGATCACTGATATACGAATGGGAATACACGAGTACCACCGACACAGTGCCATACACCATCAGTTTCAAGATATCGGCCATCGTATCGTCAACATACATTCCGTGGAAAGTGTGTTTAATTTCTGTCGAAAATGATACAAAGGTCAGTATCGCACAACCCAATAGTGTTACCTGCGTCAACAGGTAAGCAACATAGCGTCGATTGTCACCCGCAGCAAGATCAGCCAGCATAACGACACACACCATGATGAGCATAAATATCTCAGAAGAAGCTGGTGCAAAATCAGGCGGTATAAAATTCATTAATTCTTAATCCTTATATGAGGAAATACTTATATCAGGAATTATTATTGTCTCGGATTGTTTAATTTACAGTTTGCTGTTGTTAACATGCGTTAACAATTGATCAACTGTTGTATGCATGATCTCCGTTAACGGATAAGGATACACACCAAACCATAATACGGTGATAGCCAAGATGGCCAATAATGCAAATTCACGTTTGGAGATGTCCTGCAAACCTTCGACTGCAGGACTTGCGACGGCACCGAATATCACCCGCTTATACATCCACAATGTATAAGCCGCACCAAAAATCAGCGTTGTTGCAGCCAAGAATGCATACCAAAAATTAACTTTGACAGCACTCATAATGACCATGAATTCACCCACAAAACCACTTGTTCCAGGTAACCCGGCATTTGCCATTGCGAACAACATAAAAAACGCTGCAAATGCAGGCATTTTATTCACCACCCCACCATAATCAGCAATCTGCCGAGAATGCAATCTGTCATACAACACACCAACACAAAGAAACATAGCACCGGAAATAAATCCATGCGAAATCATCTGCACCATGGCGCCTTCTATTCCATAGGTATTCAATAGAAAGAAACCCAAGGTCACAAATCCCATATGCGCCACAGATGAATAAGCAATCAATTTTTTCATGTCAGCTTGCATCAGTGCGATCAAACCGATATAAACAACAGCTATTAAAGATAGCGCTATCATCATGTCGGCCAAATACAAACTGGCATCGGGTGCAATCGGTAACGAGAAACGTAGAAACCCATATCCTCCCAGCTTTAGCAGAATCGCCGCCAAAACCACAGATCCTCCGGTTGGTGCTTCCACGTGCGCATCCGGTAACCAGGTATGCACCGGCCACATCGGTACTTTAACTGCAAAAGCCAGCAAGAACGCAATAAAAATAAAAATTTGCGGTGTCAGTGGAATAGCCAGTTTGTGATAATCTTCGATCGAGAAGCTACCTTCTGATGCTTGATACAAATAAATAAGTGCAATCAGCATGAGTAGGGAACCAAGCAAGGTATACAGGAAAAACTTGATCGCGGCATAAACTCGATTAGGACCACCCCAGATACCAATGATCAAAAACATAGGAATCAACGATGCTTCCCAAAACACATAAAACAGAATGGCGTCCAGTGAAGCAAAAACACCATTCACAATACCGGACATGACTAGAAACGCGCCCATATATTGAGATACACGTTCTTTAATCACTTC
This sequence comes from Nitrosomonas sp., assembly GCF_040240425.1. Lineage (GTDB taxonomy): Bacteria > Pseudomonadota > Gammaproteobacteria > Burkholderiales > Nitrosomonadaceae > Nitrosomonas. Next base: position 23,829 of record NZ_QPHG01000026.1, read on the forward strand.
CCAGCCAGCTACAACAACCAGTGGCGTTATGAAACAGTTCAATAAAATGAGCGGCATCGATATGCCATCCACTCCCAGGTGATAATTCACATTGAATCGTTCAAACCAGACATGATTTTCCACAAACTGCATTGCACCTGTGCTGACATCAAAATTGCTATACAGCGGAATTGCAACTAGAAAACCGAGTATTGATCCTGCTAGCGCTAACCAACGAGCAAGTTGCGCGTTACTATCGTTTCCAGTTGTAAATACGGCAATGCCAAAAACAATAGGCAGCCAAATAATTAAGCTCAATAGTGGGAATTCAAACGACATGCTTATTCCGTTTTATTTGTTAGTACTTATTTACGTATTCGAATCATTGCTATCTAGGATTCACGACTTAATTAAAAGTTAGTAAAGCCATAACGTCAAGATAACAAATATACCGACAATCATAGTGAACGCATAATGATAGATATAACCGGTCTGATACTGCCGTACCAAAGCTGCTGATAGTGCAACTACTCGAGCTGCCCCATTCACAAAGAAACCATCAATCACTTTAATGTCGCCATACTTCCATAGAGCTGTTCCTAAAGCGCGTGAACCACCCGCAAATAACCATGAATACAATTCATCAATGTAGTATTTACGATCCAGCAAGTTATATAAGAAACCGCAGCGAGCTTTAATTTTTGCAGGAATATCCGTTCTTACGTTATATAAAAACCAAGCGGTGAATATACCCGCAACTGACAACCAAAAAGGTATCGTCGATAAAGCATGCATCATCATGCCGCCGATTCCGGTAAATTCTGCTCCCAGTTTCGCTATCGCATCGTGCTGCGGCAAGACATGAATTACATTATTAAAATAATCACCAAAAACGATCGGACCGATAAACCATCCCGCCGCAATTGTCGGTACGGCAAGTACTATCAGTGGCAAAGTTACCACCCAAGGTGATTCATGAAGATGATCTTTGGTATGCTTATCCATTCGAGGTTGACCATGAAACGTCATGAATATCAAACGGAATGTATACAATGCGGTGACAAAAACCGTAGCCAATACACAAAAATAAGCGAAACCAGCACCTGGTATATTGGCAAAATGAACAGCTTCAATGATTGCATCCTTAGAGAAGAAACCGGAAAAACCAGGCACACCAGCACTTGCTAATGCTGCAATAAACATCGTCAAATAAGTGATAGGCATATAATTTTTAAGTCCACCCATTTTCTGCATATTTTGCTCATGATGCATGGCTATGATGACAGAACCCGCACCTAAGAATAAAACAGCTTTAAAGAAAGCATGAGTCATCAAGTGGAAAATCGCAGCCGAATAAGCAGAAGCGCCCAATGCAACCGTCATATAGCCTAATTGGGATAATGTGGAATACGCGACAACCCGTTTGATATCATTCTGAACCACCGCAATCAGTGCCATAAATAAGGTGGTGATACCGCCAATAATCAAAATTGTTGTTAATGCGGTATCGGACAATTCAAATAGAGGAGACATGCGTGCCACCATGAAAATGCCTGCTGTCACCATAGTAGCCGCATGGATCAATGCTGAAATCGGGGTGGGGCCTTCCATGGAATCAGGTAACCAAACATGCAATGGAAATTGCGCAGATTTACCCATTGCACCAACAAACAACAGGATACAGATCAGCGTTATCACCAGCCATGGCATACCAGGAATTAATTCAATCTTCTCGTCTACTATTCCCGGTGCTTGTGCAAAAACCGATGCGTAATCCAAAGTACCAAAATGCATTAACACCAACGCAATCCCTAGAAGAAAACCAAAATCACCAACCCGGTTAACTAAAAAAGCCTTTAAATTAGCATAAATTGCAGTCGGTCGAGTATACCAAAAGCCAATTAATAAATAAGAAACTAAGCCAACTGCTTCCCAGCCGAAAAATAACTGTAAGAAATTATTCGACATCACCAGCATCATCATCGAAAAGGTAAATAATGAGATATAACTGAAGAAACGTTGATAACCTGGATCGTCATGCATATACCCAATGGTATAAATATGCACCATAAGAGAAACCAAGCTGACTACAACCATCATGGTTGCAGTTAATTGGTCGATTAAAAAACCAACTTCAAATCGCGTTTCACCTGAAATTAACCAAGTATAAACACTACCGTTATAGCTGTTACCTTCCAGGACATCCATGAAAATAATGATCGATGCAACTAAGGAAACAAAAACCAATCCGATAGTCGCACGATGGCTCCATGTCGGTCCTATGAAACGTCCGAATAATCCAGCGATAATCGCACCGATCAACGGAGCTAGCGACACCAGTAAGTAAAGTTTTTGCATCTCGATCAATTATTTTTTATTAATGATAGGTACTTCAATCGTTCTGTATGACCTGTTTAACCTTTAAGTTCATCCAAGTCATCCACATTAATCGTTCGCATATTACGAAACAACACCACAAGAATCGCTAATCCAATTGCTGATTCTGCTGCTGCAACGGTCAGAATGAAGAACACAAAGATTTGCCCCGATATATCCTGCAGATAGTGCGAAAATGCAACAAAATTCATATTAACAGCCAATAGCATCAATTCAATCGACATCAGTAAAATAATGACATTCTTTCGGTTGAGAAAAATGCCCACTAAACCAATGGCAAACAAAATTGCTCCAAGGACTAAATAATGAGATAACGATATCAAACTAACAACCTCTTTTTATATTTTATAAATCGTCACAAATTCTTTGGAATGATTTCGTCATTCCTTTTTTTCAGCTGGCATTGTCACTATACGTAACCGATCTTCTTTTCTAACTTTGACTTGTTTGGATGGATTCGGCGATCTTTTATCTTCGCGATGCCGTAATGTCAGCGCAATAGCTGCAACCATCGCAACCAATAACAGCACTGCCGCTAATTCAAAAGCATAAACATATTCCGTATAAATCAAGCGACCCAGTTCTCTTGTATTACTATAATCAGCATCGTGTGGTCTGGGTGTCGGCATTTCTTCCAGTCCAAAATATTTCCCCATCAACACCATCGATATCTCTGCGACTATTATTAATGCAATCGTCGCACCAAATGGAAACCATTTCCAAAATCCTTCTCGCAATCGATCCAGATTGATATCGAGCATCATAACTACGAATAAAAACAATACCATGACCGCACCGACGTATACTAACACCAAAGCAATTGCTAGAAACTCTGCCTCCAGCAGCAACCATAAGCCTGCGCAAGTAACAAAAGCCAGCACCAATAATAACGCCGAATTAACTGGGTTCCGCACCGTAATAACACCCAGTGCTGACGCAACCAAAATGGCTGAAAAAATATAAAATAAAATATCTTGAAAATTCATTTTTATCTACCAGCAAGACTTAGCGATAACGTGCATCAGCTTCTCGATCTTTGGCAATCTGTTCTTCGTAACGATCTCCAACAGCTAACAACATTTCTTTGGTATAGATCAGATCACCTCTTTTTTCGCCGTGATATTCCAATATGCGTGTTTCTACAATCGAATCTACTGGACAAGATTCTTCACAAAAACCACAAAAGATACACTTGCTTAAATCAATATCGTAACGTGTTGTCCGTCTCGTGCCGTCTGTGCGTTGCTCTGAGTCAATAGTAATTGCCATTGCTGGACAAACAGCCTCACACAATTTACAAGCTATGCAACGCTCTTCCCCGTTTGGATAGCGGCGCAGAGCATGCAAACCACGAAATCGTGGCGATTGTGGTGTTTTTTCCTCAGGAAAATGTACAGTTATCTTTGGTTTAAATAAATACCGGCCTGTAACTGCCATACCTTTTAATAACTCAAACAATAAAAAGGTACTAAAAAACTTTTTGATACGATCCATTGTATTTTTCTCTATTTTAAAACCAAATATTTAACGGAAATGTATTCCGAATCGATTCTGGCAATTGCATGATCGAGCCCAACAAAACAATCCATACAAGTGTAATGGGAATAAATATCTTCCAACCCAATCGCATGATTTGATCATATCGATAGCGCGGGAAAGTTGCACGAAACCATAGAAAAAAGAAAAGAATAAATGCAATCTTCAATAATAACCAAATAATACCTGGTATTAGTGTAAATGGTGCTATATCAACAGGAGGTAGCCATCCCCCCAAAAACATGATGGATGTCAATGTGGCTACCAATATCATGTTGGAATATTCAGCCAGAAAAAATACCGTAAAGGCCATACCTGAGTAATCAACATGAAATCCCGCTACAATTTCTGATTCTCCTTCTGCCACATCAAAAGGAGCCCGGTTAGTTTCGGCCACGCCCGAAATTAAATAAACCAGAAACATCGGAAACAGCGGAATCAAATACCAATTCAAAAAACTATTACCCTGTTGTCCATTCACGATATCACCTAAATTCAAGCTTTGTGACATCATCAAAACACACACTAAGGCAAAGCCCATCGCCAATTCATATGAAACCACTTGAGCGGCTGAGCGCATGGCACCTAAAAAAGCATACTTAGAATTCGATGCCCAACCAGCAATGATAATGCCGTAAATGCCCATTGATGTCATTGCAAGAATATAAAGCAGCCCTGCATTAATATCAGCCAGAATCAATTCAGGAGAAAAAGGAATTACTGCCCAAGCCGCCAACGCTGGCATAATCGTTAACACTGGAGCCAAGATAAAGAGGAATTTGTTTGCGCCAGTCGGAATAACTATTTCCTTCATGATTGCTTTTACAGCGTCAGCAATCGGTTGCCCCCATCCGCGCAGCCAAGGTATGCCAAAAAAGGTCACTCTATTTGGACCAACGCGAATTTGCATATAAGCGATGATCTTACGTTCAGCAAATGTCAAATAGGCAACGCCCAATAGCAAAGGCACCACAATGGCAAAAATAAATGTCATGTTTGTCGCTAACGAAAACAGCATGGAACCCCATTCCGTTCCAAATATTTCCACAAACTGTTGTTGAATGCTCTCCATTAATAAACTCCAACTATCGCCATCACAGTTTTTCCAGCACAATTTCACCAAATAAAGCACCCAATGCAATCGTCTTAGGATGCGCGCCTGCTATGCGGACACAATTCACTGGTAATTTTTCATCCTGAGCGGCTTCAAGCTGCACAAATCCCTCTCCTTGCTTAATTCTTACCTGATCGCCTGCGGTGATACCCAATTTTTCCAGCATTGCTGCTGGCATCCATGCTTTCGGCTGAGCCGCATCATGCGTAGCTTGCAAAGATTCAGCCCGGCGAACAATCGGATCAGCTTGATAAATTGGGATTTCGCCAATACGCTGTATATGATGGCTCTCATTTATCGCAATCGCGGTATCGTAACGCTTCGACTTATTATTCAAATACTGATTGATCTCTACGTCGGCAGGGAAAATTTCTTCACGGACCTGCTCTGTCGTTTCATAATCAAATTTTTCTAACTCCAGCAAATTCGCTAGTACTCGCAAAACTTTCCACGCCGGACGCGCTTCTCCTAATGGAGAAACAACACCGTTGAAGCTTTGCACTTTACCTTCAGTGTTGACATAAGTACCAGAAGTCTCTGTAAATGGGGTGATCGGCAGCAATACATCCGCATAATCTTTGCCATTACCTTTATATGCAGTAAGCGATACTACAAATTCACTTGATTGAATGGTTTTAAGCGCTTGATAAGAATCGTAAGTATCAAACTCCGGCTCCACATTCATTAATATGAATGCCTTACATTTTTCTTTCGCCAAGTCATCATCGGATTGCAGCATTTGCGCTGCGGTTAATCCTGATTCAGTGTCATTTAATTTTGCAGCAATCGATATAGCACTGATTTCCGGTATAGCGCCAGCTAAATAAGCACCTACACTATTTGCAGATTCACCCAATACACCATAACTTGCACCAGTTATTCGGGCAATTAAATCTGCAAGCAGTCCAATTATTGAATAATCCGGATGGTGTTGCGAAATATTTCCCAAATAAATCGCTGCCGGCGCATTATCTATTAAGCTGGAAGCAATTGCGAAAGCATTGGCAGTGCTCGGAATGTTGATTGAATTGACCAATTGCTTTAATTCATCAGTTAGTTCGGTTCCTTTAATCTCAGCAGCAGCCTTTAGAATTTCCGCTAAAACTCTGGTTATTGAAACCGGAGAAACTATTGCTTTATGTGCAACCTTAACCAACAGATCATCATCCACCGGGTTCACAATATTCAGCTTCATGCCATTTTTAACAGCTTGACGCATTCGTTGCGCAATAAGCGGATGATCTTTGCGCAGCGTACTACCGATAATTAACGCTGATTTCAATTGTGAAATATCCGCGATACTGGTACCTAACCACGGAACACCCAGTATATTTTTATCCGCACGAAAATCAGACTGCCGTAAGCGATGATCAATGTTGCCACTGCCCATAGCGCGTATCAGCTTCTGCAATAAATATAGCTCTTCCGATGTGCTGTGTGCGGAACCAAGTGCCGCTAAACTTTTTGCACCATGTCTTTGTTTAACTGTTTGTAACGAATGTGCGGTAAATTCCAGAGCTTCTTGCCAGTCACATTCAAACCATTGACCTTCGCGCTTGATCATGGGGCGCGTCAATCTATCTTCCGAATTTAAACCTTCATAGGAGAACCGGTCTTTATCGGATAACCAACACTCATTAATCGCTTCATTATCCCGAGGAAGCACCCGCATGACACGGTTTTGTTTAACTTGTACAACAAGATTAGAACCCAAGCCGCAATGCGGACTAATTGATTTTCTACGTGACAATTCCCAGGTTCGCGCTGAATATCTGAACGGTTTACTGACTAAAGCACCTACTGGACAGAGATCAATCACATTACCGGATAACTCGGAGTCAATCGTCTTACCAACAAAGGCAAGAATCTCAGAATGCTCTCCACGTCCAGCCATTCCAAGTTCCATAATTCCAGCAATCTCCTGACCAAAGCGCACACAACGCGTGCAATGAATGCAGCGTGTCATATCGGTTGAAATCAAGGGACCTAGATTCTTGTTAACAACGACTCGTTTTGCTTCGGTATATCGCGAACCGCTTGCACCATATCCAACAGCAAGATCTTGCAGTTGACACTCACCACCTTGATCGCAAATCGGACAATCAAGCGGATGATTGATCAGCAGAAATTCCATCACGCCTTTTTGCGCAGTAACTGCTTGCTGAGAATGTGTATATACCTTCATGCCATCCATAACGGGAGTTGCACAAGCAGGCAGCGGTTTAGGCGCTTTTTCTACTTGCACCAAACACATACGGCAGTTGGCTGCTATGGATAATTTTTTATGGTAGCAAAAATGTGGAATATAAACGCCAATCTGCTTCGCACCATCCATGATGGTGCTTCCTTTAGGAACAGATACTTGCTTACCGTCGATTTCTATATTGACCATCGGCTAAAATTCTTGTGTTAATCACGAATTATAAAGTTGATATGCTCTGATTACTTAACAGCTAAAATCAGACCATACATTGCTTATGTTCTATATGGTAAACAAACTCGCTTCGAAAATGTTGAATCATCGCACGAACAGGCATCGCGGCAGCATCGCCTAAAGCGCAAATCGTCCGGCCTTGTATATTGTCTGCGATGTTGTCCAGTAATTCCAAATCTTCCAACCGGCCTTTACCATGCTCAATACGGTTGACAATACGATAAAGCCATCCTGTTCCTTCACGACATGGCGTACATTGCCCACAGGATTCTTCAAAATAAAAATAAGACAACCGCTCCAGTGCTCTGACCATGCAGGTCGTATCATCCATGATGATAACAGCACCAGAGCCTAACATAGAACCGGCTTTGGCGATCGAATCGTAATCCATATCCGTCTGCATCATAATGTCACCAGGCAATACTGGCATGGACGATCCGCCTGGAATACAGGCTTTTAACTTCCGTCCACCACGCATACCGCCAGCGAGTTCCAGTAATTCTGTAAACGGAGTTCCAAGCGGTATTTCATAGTTACCGGGTTTATTCACATGTCCCGATACTGAAAAAATTTTAGTCCCGCCGTTATTTGGCTTTCCAAGCTGAAGATATTTTTCTCCACCATTCCGAACAATCCAAGGAACCGAAGCAAAAGTTTCAGTATTATTAATCGTAGTCGGCTTGCCATACAAACCAAAATTCGCTGGAAACGGTGGTTTAAAACGTGGTTGGCCTTTCTTACCTTCTATGGATTCCAATAGTGCGGTTTCTTCACCACAAATATAAGCACCATAGCCATGATGATTATGCAATTGAAAACTGAACGAGGAGCCTAATATATTATTTCCCAGATAACCTGCTGCTCGCGCTTCTTCAATAGCATCTTCCATACGTTCATAGGTTTCCCATATTTCGCCATGAATATAGTTATATCCTGCTTTTACACCCATGGCATACGCTGCTATTATCATTCCTTCGATCAGCAGATGAGGATTAAATCGCATTATATCGCGATCCTTGAAGGTGCCTGGCTCTCCCTCGTCCGAATTACATACGATATATTTATCGCCCTCATACCCTTTCGGCATGAAACTCCACTTTAATCCGGTTGGAAAGCCAGCTCCGCCTCGCCCACGAAGGGCTGATTTCTTAACTTCTTCAATCACTTCCTCAGGAGAAATTTTTTTCGCCAGTATTTTTCTGAGCGCTGCATATCCTTCACGTTTTTCATAACTTTTAAGCCGCCAATTTTCAGGATCTGAAGGATTCACTCCGTTCATTAATGTTTGCGGAAACTGATTCATTTGTCCAGTTCCTTCAGCAATTTATCGATCATCTCATTGGACATAAAGCTGCACATACGTTTGTTATTAACCAGTAATACTGGCGCATCGCCACAGGCGCCAAAACACTCGCCTTCTTTAAGGGTGAATTTTCCATCCGGTGTTGTTTGATTAAAACCAATCTCTAATTTTTGCTTCAAATATGCTGCCGTATCATTACTACCCGACAAAGCACAAGGCAGATTGGTACACACCGTAATTTTATATTCGCCAACGGGTTCCAGGTTATACATATTGTAAAACGTGGCCACTTCATAAACCGCGATAGGCGGCATACCTAAATATTCTGCGACGAAATTCATGGTTTCGTTTGCAAGCCAGCCTTTTTCTTCTTGTGCGATTGCAAGTGCTGACATGACGGCAGATTGTTTCTGATCAAGTGGATATTTCGCGATTTCGCGATCAATTCTCTTAAGGGATTCAGTGCTTAACATCGTTATCTATCTATCTCACCAAATACTATATCTTGCGTACCAATGATAGCGACCACATCAGAAATCATATGACCTCTCGACATTTCATCCAAAGCAGCCAGATGCGCAAATCCAGGTGCACGTATTTTCAAACGGTAGGGTTTATTTGCACCATTTGATACTAAATAAATACCAAACTCACCTTTGGGGTGTTCAACCGCTACATAGGCTTCGCCCGGAGGCACATGAAATCCTTCTGTAAATAATTTGAAATGATGAATCATTTCTTCCATATTTTGTTTCATGCCAACACGCGAAGGCGGGGCAACTTTATGATTATCAGTAATCACCGGCCCTGGATTTTTACGTAGCCAATCAACACATTGTTTAATGATGCGATTAGATTGGCGGAACTCTTCCATACGCACCAAATAGCGATCATAACAATCGCCATTTACTCCGACAGGTATATCGAAATCAAGGCGGTCGTAAACCTCATAAGGTTGTTTCTTTCTTAAATCCCATTCGACCCCTGAGCCGCGTAGCATAGGACCGGTAAAACCCAATGCTTTGGCACGTTCAGGAGAAACAATACCAATATCAACCAAGCGCTGCTTCCAGATTCTATTATCTGTCAGCAATGTTTCGTATTCATCAACATAGGTTGGAAAACGATTGGTAAAATCTTCGATAAAATCTAAAAGCGTGCCTTCTCTATTTGCATTCCGTATGCGCGTCTCTTTTTCACTATGAATTTTAGAGGATTGATATTTAGGCATTGTATCCGGCAGATCACGGTAGACACCACCGGGCCGATAATAGGCAGCATGCAGTCTGGCGCCGGATACTGCTTCGTAACAATCCATCAGATCTTCTCTCTCACGGAATGCATATAAAAACATTGTCATCGCACCGACATCCAATGCATGCGCGCCAATCCATAATAGGTGATTCAGTATACGGGTGATTTCATCGAACATAACCCGGATATATTGCGCTCTGATTGGTACTTCAATTTGCAGTAGCTTCTCGATTGCCATGACATACGCATGTTCATTGACCATCATCGAAACATAATCGAGCCGATCCATATACGGTACGGATTGGAGATATGTTTTATTTTCTGCTAATTTCTCAGTAGCACGATGCAATAATCCAATATGCGGATCAGCACGTTTTACAACTTCTCCATCCAATTCCAATACAAGCCTCAACACGCCGTGAGCTGCCGGGTGCTGCGGTCCAAAATTCATGGTGTAATTACGTATTTCGGCCATAAGTTACTTCATAAAATTCTTATAAAATACAATGCAAGAAACTCAATAATCGTTATGATTCACAGTCGCCATAATGCTCTTCACGAATTACAAGTGGTGTGATTTCTCGCGGTTCGATAGTAACAGGTTGGTAAATGACGCGCTTCTGCTCTGCATCATAGCGCATTTCAACATGACCAGTAATTGGAAAATCTTTGCGAAACGGATTGCCTATAAAACCATAGTCTGTCAATATGCGACGCAAATCTGGATGACCCGTAAAAACTATCCCATAGAGATCAAACGCCTCGCGTTCAAACCAATTAGCAGTTGGCCAAATTTCAGTCACTGAATCCACACTCGGAAATTCATTATTTTCGGCTAAAACCCGAATGCGTAACCGAGAGTTCTTTTCTACTGAGAGTATATGATAAATCACAGCAAACCGCTTATTGCGCAGACCATGTCTTGCTGATAATTCATCACCATAAGTTGAGTAATCAATGCCACACAGGTCAATCAGCGTATCAAATCTTAACTGAGAGTTGTCTCGTAAATTTGTACACGTAGTGATGATATCTTCCGCACGTACTACGATCGTTACTTCACCGAAATGTGTTTGCAAACCAACCAACTTATCGCCCAGCACATCCTTCAATGCTGCCGCAAGATTCTCCAATTGAGTAGTAGACATAGCGTTAGCGTGCAATAGTATTGGTACGGTTTATTTTATTTTGTAGCTGAATAATGCCATACAGCAGAGCTTCAGCTGTCGGTGGACAACCAGGCACATAAATATCAACAGGCACGATACGGTCACATCCACGAACTACCGAATATGAATAATGATAATATCCGCCTCCGTTTGCACAGGACCCCATGGATATCACCCATCGTGGCTCTGCCATTTGATCGTAAACCTTGCGTAAAGCGGGCGCCATCTTATTGCAGAGCGTACCGGCAACAATCATCACATCCGATTGACGAGGACTTGGTCTGAAAACAATACCAAAACGATCAAGATCATAGCGTGATGCACCGGTCTCCATCATTTCAACCGCACAACAAGCCAAGCCAAATGTCATTGGCCACATCGAACCTGTCCGCCCCCAGTTTATGATTGAATCCAAACTGGTTGTAACAAATCCTTTCTCAAGTGTTCCTTCAATACTCATAACATCAATCCCACTCTAATGCACCCTTCATCCATTCGTAAATAAAACCTACGACCAAGATACCTAGGAATATCATCATTGCAATAAATCCAAATAAGCCTATTTCGTCAAGCACAATCGCCCAAGGAAACAAGAAAGCAATTTCCAGATCAAATAAAATGAATAAAATTGCAACCAAGTAGTAGCGTACGTCAAATTTCATACGGGCATCTTCAAAAGCTTCAAATCCGCACTCATAGGGAGAAAGTTTCTCGCTATCCGGGCGATTGGGCGCTAATAACCATCCGCATAACATCGGAACGACACCCACTAGGAATCCAACAATCAAAAACAATAAGATCGGAAAATAATTTTCAAGCATTTTTAAATAATTCAATCATTCCAATTAATAGAATTTAAATCATGAATAAGTATAAAGTTCTCAAGAATATATCATCTTTGTGTGGTGCCGACGGCGAGACTCGAACTCGCACAGCTTACGCCACCGCCCCCTCAAGACGGCGTGTCTACCAATTCCACCACGTCGGCAGCAAAGCAATTTTCATATTATGATCAACAGGCTGCCTTACAAAAAATTCCGTAAAAACTATTCTGGTATCTGATTTACTTTTGAGCCACTCTCTGCTTCAGGCCCATTTTGATCGTGATCTGGAATTGACTTTTTTTCTGCTCCTACCTCAGATGCACTTTCAGACTCTTCGGCCTGATCCATTAAACTCATCACACTCGTTGAGCTCTCAGTTTGATTTACTGACAGATAGGTTAAACTCATGCTCGTAGCAAAAAACATTGCCGCGACAAAACCAGTAGCGCGGCTCAGAAATGAGGCAGACCCGCTTGCACCGAACAAACTGCCCGCAGAACCGCTACCGAATGCCGCACCCATATCTGCACCTTTACCATGTTGCAATAATACCAAAACCACAAGTACAATCGCCAGCAAAACATGTGCTGCCCAAACTATAATTTCCAATGTGTACCACTCCCTAAAAATTAGTGATGCAAAGCACGGCAAATCGCTATAAATTCACTTGCAATAAGTGAAGCTCCACCTATCAAACCACCGTCTATATCCGGCATCGCGAATAATTCAGGTGCATTATTAGCTTTCACACTGCCGCCATAAAGTATGGCTAATTCCCGGGCGACACTAGCATTCTCATTAGCAATACCGGTTCTAATAAACGAGTGAACATCTTGTGCTTGTTGAGGAGATGCCGTCTTACCTGTGCCTATAGCCCATATTGGCTCATATGCAACGACCGCCTGACTCAGTGATTCTATGCCTGCCAATCGGATAACTGCCGTAAGCTGATCTTCTATTACTCGCTCGGTAGTTCCAGCTTCGCGCTGCTCTAGTGTCTCACCCACACATAAAATCGGTGTTATGCCTGCACATTGTGCAGCTAAATACTTTTCTGCAACGATAGTGTTATTTTCGCCAAATAATGTTCTTCTTTCAGAGTGCCCAACAATGACATACCGGCATCCAAAATCCTTTAGCATTGATGTTGAAACCTCTCCGGTATACGCACCCTTTTCGTACTGGCTTACATTCTGAGCACCCCAAGCTATATTGGTACTCCGCAATGCATCTTGTACTGATGAAAGATAAGGATAAGGAACACAAACCGCCAGGCGAGCTTCTTTTAATCCATCCACTCCAGCCGCAACTTCATCTAGCAACTGCTTGTTATCAACTAAACTGCCGTGCATTTTCCAGTTACCCGCAACCATCTTTTCGCGCATTTTTACCACTTACCTCTGCTTCCTAAAAGGGGGGAATGCTACATTTGATTCTTTACTAAGTCAATTATGATTCCATAATCGTCGTCCGCTGATACAGACGGCAAAGAATTGCTTGCATATCCTTATTATTAACTTTAGATACTATCTCTAACCGAGATCATATCTACTTCATACATTCTCATGCTTTCATGATGAATATCAGTTTCCAAACCTTTAGATTATATTTAACCGAATCGTCCGGTAATATAATCTTCCGTCTGCTTATTCTTCGGTTTAATAAAAATGGTATCTGTCACATTAAATTCGATTAATTCACCTAAGTACATATAGGCGGTGTAATCGGAAACTCTCGCAGCTTGTTGCATATTATGCGTAACAATCAGGATCGTTACCTTATTTTTTAAATCAGTTATTAATTCTTCGATACTAGCTGTCGCTATGGGATCAAGCGCGGAAGTCGGTTCATCAAACAGCAATATTTCCGGGTCTGTTGCCAAAGCCCTTGCGATACACAGCCTTTGCTGTTGTCCTCCGGAAAGATTGAAGGCCAAGTGGTGTAATCGATCTTTTACTTCATCCCATAGCGCGGAATTGCGTAACGCCGCTTCGACTTTTTCATCCAAAATAGCACGTTGCTTAATCCCACGCACGCGAAGCCCATATGCAACATTTTCATAAATAGACTTAGGAAAAGGATTCGGTTTCTGAAAAACCATGCTTATCCTCATCCGCACTTCAATTGGATCAACGTTTGAAGCCAAAATATTGACATCATCCGGGTGAAGAATAATTTCGCCTTCATAGCGATTACCGGGATATAGATCATGCATTCGATTAAAACAGCGCAGAAATGTTGATTTCCCGCATCCGGATGGCCCTATTAAGGCAGTGATCCTCTTATCGTGCAAGACCATATCGATATTCTTCAGCGCATTAAATCCCCCATAGTAAAAACTAAGGTTCTTAACTTCTGATTTATATTGGATCGTTTCTATTGGTTTTTCAGAATTGATTTGCATTGCTCTTACCACTTAATATTTTTTCGCATGCGATAACGCAAATAAATCGCCAGACCATTCATTGCTAGCGTCATAACTACCAATACCAGTCCAGCGGCAGCCGCATTTAATTGGAATGCTTCTTCCGGCCGTGACACCCAGTTAAACATCTGTATCGGCATCACCGTAAAAGGTGCTGTCAGCCATTCGATGGATAGATAAGGAAACTCACTTTTCACGGGTGAAGGCGGTAAGAATGCAATAAATGTTAACGCACCGATCGTAATAATCGGCGCAGTCTCACCAATCGCTCGAGCCAGACCGATAATAATACCCGTTAGAATCCCCGCAGACGAATACGGTAACAAATGATCAGAAACCGTTTGCCACTTAGTCGCACCAAGTGCATATGCACCTTCCCTTATTGATACTGGAATTGACCGTATTGCTTCGCGAGTTGCAACAATAACGACCGGCAAAATAAGCAACGCCAAAGCAAGTCCGGCAGCTAAAATGCTTTGCCCGAAACCCAATTGGTAAACGAATAATCCTAATGCGAGCAAACCATAGATGATCGAGGGTACACCCGCCAAGTTAGTTACATTGATCTCTATGATTTCGGTTAATAAATTCTTCGGCGCATATTCTTCCAAATACACACCCGATCCGATTCCTAATGGTACCGCGGCAAATGCGGTTACAAGCATCACCAGGGTTGTTCCAACCCAAGCCGATAAAATTCCTGCTGATTCAGGCCGGCGCGAAGGAAAAGATGTAAAGAATTCCCACGACAGCCGTGGCATCCCATCTACCAGCATATGAGCAAACAAAGCCATAAAGGTTAATACCGCAATCATGAGGGCAACAATTCCGGTAATCATAAAAATCAGATCCCATTTCTTATGTAATCCGATAATCTTTCTGATTTCTTCTAGATTGTTAACACTCTTCATTACAAAAAACCATCCAAAATATTTTCACTTTCTGACCGTGTTAATTGTTAGTAAATTTCTCTATACCGTTTACGCAATACATGTCCAATGATATTAAACAGAAGCGTTATCAGCAATAAAGTTAATCCGGCAGCAAAAATTGTTTGATAGCCAATACTACCGTGAGGTAAATCACCCAAGCTGACTTGGACTATATATGCAGTAATGGTTGCAGCGGGTTCCATGGGATTCCAGGTTAAATTTGGCTGCATCCCAGCCGCAATTGCAACCACCATTGTTTCTCCTACTGCACGTGATATACCCAGAATATATGCAGCGGCTATCCCAGAAAAAGCAGCTGGCATTACAACTCGGATAGCCGTTTGAAAGCGTGTAGCGCCCATCGCATAAGAGCCTTCCCGGAGATTCATCGGAACCGCCCGCATGGCATCCTCAGTCATTGAACTCACATAGGGGATAATCATTATTCCCATTACCAATCCGGCAGACAGCAAATTAAAACCAGGCAATTCAGGGAAAATAATTTGCAACAATGGCGTAACGAATAATAACGCAAAATAACCGTATACCACTGTCGGCACGCCACCCAGCAACTCCAAGAAGGGTTTCGCCATTTCACGCACAGTAAATGGCGCAAATTCAGAAAGGTAAATAGCGATAATTGTTCCGAGTGGAAGTGCAACCAGTAGAGCAATTAATGAGCTGACTATGGTGCCGGAAACCAACGGCATTATCCCATAGTGAGCGTCATCAAATAATGGCGTCCATTGCGTATCGGTTACAAATTGCCAAATTGATACATGTTGAAAAAAAACCAACGATTCTTTTACTAGCATCACAACGATAGCGAGCATGATCGCTATCGAAAGTAGCGCCGACAAAAACAAGAAAGTCTCTATAAATCTTTCGTGCATATGTCGACGAAAGCTATATCCTAGTTTGCCAGCGTGAGTTATTTTAGTACGTGACTCTTCTGCCAAAATTCAAGCCCTTCATAAGTTGAAGCATTATCGTAAAAGAAACGCTAATCTGTATAAAACCAATTTCACTTTGGCAGTGATGATCTGGATTAGTACTGTTTTATTGATACACAAACACTTTATTACTGAAAGTAATTCTTATCTTGTGTGCTTTCAAAAACACAACCATCAATAAATTTTTCTTCTCGCTATACTTTCTTTTTTATTTCTTCTGTTAACACAAAAAATTCTGGAGATAGAAATATCTCCAGAATTTTATTTACACTACATTGAAGAGACGAAATTCACAGAAGATAATTACTCTTCATCCTCATCTTCATCATCGCTCTGGGCTTCTGTGCTGCCAGATGTACCACCAGCCGCTCCTTCACCCTCGTCTTCTTCCTCGTCTTCGTCTTCTCCACTACCACCGTCATCTTCTTCCTTCACCAAAACCAG
>NZ_QPHG01000027.1:0-38648 GCF_040240425.1 Nitrosomonas sp.
CCGCCAGATTTCCTGACGATCCAATAATGTTAAGCGAGTGCGTTTGTGTATGTTCATCTACAGTATTCTCCTGAATACTGTAAACAACGCTAGGAATTCTTACACGTTAGGATTAATTCTCACCTTTACCTGCATATTACCCATCCGCTTCTATATTACCCATCCGCTTCTATATTCGCCAGTAATTCCCTACACCAATCAGGCGTGACGTCATACCGGAATACGATCTGTCCATCGCGAATAACGGCCAGTTGCTGAAATGGATTATCCGCGCGGGAGTTGTCGAGGATGTACACGTGATCGCACAGCGGTAGCGTCTTTTTGATTAGCTTGAGCGTTCTGGGTATCCGGTTGATGACTTTATCGGGTGGAACGTTGTGACCGCCTGCGCTGACACGCTGCGCGATACGTGCCTGGTTGAGCGCTGGGTCGCATAAGTGAATGAACACTAGAACGATTTCATAACCAAGGGTTTTGGCTTGTGCAACAAAGTCGATTTTCGACGGGTGTGAGAATACCGTTTCGAAACAAAAACTGCGGCCTTGCCGCAGCAGTTGCAGGCGCAGGTGCTCCGCCAGTTTTGCGGCGTGATAGCTGTGCGCTTCCGGCGCTTGCGGATACAGCAGCTTGGCCAGGATATCCGCATTCACAAACGATAAGCCGCTGGGCGCGAGGCGGGTACGGTAGAAAGTGCTTTTGCCCGCGCCGTTGCCTCCGGTTAGCAGCCACAGTTGTTTTTTCTTGTTCAAAGCAGCGATGCATCAATCGCGATGAACTCACCGTCCTGAAATTTCCCCGTTTGAATGCGGCCATCGGGTTGAATTTGTTCCAGGTAGCCGGGATGCACTAAGGAGGCTTGGTACTTGAGCACACTGCCGCTCACCGTCTGCGGCAAAATACCGCTGGCGCGATCATCTTCGAGCGATTGAAATATGCCGGTAGGATCGACCGGCTTGCTGCTAACCGGCTCGACAGTAATTCTCGCCAATCCCGCCGAGATCGCCAGCAAGTCGTCGGGATTCAGCATGTGATCCACATTGCGCCCCATTTCCGCCCAATATTCGATTTGTTCCGCCGTGCTGCGGTGAAACCGCTCGGCGGTCAACGCGGCGGCTTGCATTAAATCATCCTGCAAGCGGATCGGAGAAACTGCTTTTGCCATCATTTGACTCCATCAATCAAAGCGATTGCTGATTGTAGCAGATTGCTACACACCCTTGTATCGTCAGCAGTCGTCAATAATTGATCGTCAGGCGGCCAGTAAACGTCCTGCAATTTGATGCCAGTCATCCGAGTGATACACTTGCGCGCATGTTTGTTATTCCTGCTACGATTTTTTGTTCTGACTGTTTTTCCTGCACGCGGACTGTGATTCATTTTTTAATGATTTTGGCCGGTTGCACTGCAATTGCTTTACCCTCTTGGGCGCAGGAATCTAAAACCGCGCAATCCGTAATCTTGAACCCAATCAACATCACCGCCACGCGCAGCGAGCGCTCGCCGGAGCAGATTCCGAACAGCGTCACGCAGATCACGCGTTACCCGCAGCAGAATTTTCAGCCGGGTGCGACGTTGGATGAATTCGCGCGTGGCACCCCGGGGGTGTTTTTTCAGAACCAGTTCAATTTCACGCAGGATTTGCGTATTGCGATTCGCGGGTTTGGCGCGCGCTCGCCGTTCGGAGTGCGCGGTATTCAGATGCGCGTCGACGGCATTCCGGCGACGTTGCCGGACGGGCAGACGCAGTTGGATTCGATCGACCCGTCGCTGATCGAGCGCATGGATATTCTGCGCGGGCCTTCCGCGTCGCTGTACGGCAATGCTTCCGGCGGCATGATCGACATCACCACGCGTGAAGCGCCGCCGGAGAAATTCGTGATCATGCCGCGCCAGGTGTTCGGGCAATACGGTTATCTAAAGTCCGAATTGTTTATGGGCGGACGGCAAGGAAACTTTGGTTACAGTTTGTATGGTTCGCACCTGCAACAGGATGGCTGGCGCGATCATAGCGCAATGCAGAATACGTTTTCGCAGGCTAAGCTGAATTTTCAGACGAATGCCGATTCCGATTTGATGCTGGTGTTCCGCGAGTTTTATTCGCCGCTGTCGAAAGACCCCGGCGCTTTGACCCGCGCGGAAGTGCAGGCCGATCCTCGGCAAGCTTCCGCGCGCAATGTGCAGTACAACGCCGGTGAGGAAATCCGCCAGGAGGAGATGGGCATCCGCTTTCGCCAAAGACCGTCTGCCGGCAAGGAATTCAGCGTGACGGGGCATTGGTTGCAACGGGATTTTCAAAGCCGCCAGCAGTTTTTCGATGGCGGACAGGTGCAGTTTGACCGGCAGGTGGGCGGGTTGATGATGCAATTCGTCAACGATCATATTTTGTTCAACCGCCCCAACCGCTTTCTGATCGGTGTCGATTACGGCATCCAGAACGACGACCGGCAACGTTTCAATAACAATTTTGGCGCGCGCGGCGCGTTGAACTTAAGCCAGACCGAGCGCGTGCAAAGCACCGGGCCGTTTTTCCGCAACGAATGGCGCGTGGCGGACAAGCTGGATGTGGTGTTCGGCGGACGCTGGGATTGGTTGCGCTATGAAGTCAAAGATCAATTCAAAAGCGACGGCAATCAATCCGGCGCACGCACCGTGTCGCAAGCCAGCGGCACCGCCGGGCTGGTGTATCACGTGACCAGCCAACAGCAGATTTACGCACATACCGCTTCCGTTTTTGAAGCGCCGACCACCACCGAACTGATCAACAATCCCGCCGGAAGGGGCGGTTTCAATCCGAATCTGAACGCGCAAACATCGCTCAGCAATGAACTCGGCTTTCGCGGCAACACCGCCGGGTTCCAATACGACACGGCGGTGTTTTTCATCCGCACGTGGAACGAGATCACACCGTTCGAACTGGCGTCGTCGCCCGGCCGGGCATTTTTCCGCAACGCCGGGCAATCGCGCCGCATCGGCGTCGAAACCCGTCTGGCAACACCGGAATGGAAAGGTCTGCGCGGCGAAGTCAGCTACACCTTTTCCGATTTTGAATTTGAAAAATACATCGCCAATGATACCAACCTGAAAGGCAATATTTTCCCCGGCATCCCCCGGCATCGCTGGGAAGGATTACTGCGCTACGCGCACCCGCTTGGTTTTTTCGGGCAACTACACGTGCACCGCGTCGGCGAGTTTTTTGTCAATGACACCAATAACGCAACCAATCCGGCGTATACCTTGGGTCAACTGCTGGCGGGATGGGAATTGCGGCGCAACAACTTTGAAAGCTCGATCTTTTTCGGCGTCAACAACCTGTTCGACGCACAATATAACGCCAATACCCGAATCAACGCGGCCTTGGGTCGTTATTATGAACCCGGCCCACCGCTCAATGTGTTCGGCGGCGTGCGGGTGCGGATTGTAGTGTTTTGACCGGGCCTGTATTGAGCCGCTCCGGCAGGAATGGTACAGTGGAGCGCGTTAACTCATGCATCGTGACACTATCTACTATGAAACGACCATTTAAAAAAATCCTGATCGCAATCGCTCTCTGCCTTGCTGTTTCACTCAGCGCACAAGCGCAGCGCATCCAAACCGAATTCGACGTGCGCTTGGTTGCCGAAGGATTGCAATTTCCGTGGGGCATGGCGTTCATGCCGGATGGCAATGTGCTGGTCACGGAGAAAGTGGGCCGGTTGCGTATCATCACCCCGGACGGCAAGGTATCGGAACCGGTCAAGGGCGTTCCGGCGGTTTTCTTTCAGCAGCAAGGTGGTTTACTCGATGTCGCGCTGGATCCGGAGTTTGCCAAAAACCGTCTAATTTACTTGTCGTATTCTGAACCGGAAGGGTCGCGGGCGGGAACAGCAGTCGCTCGGGCTGAATTAAAGGATGGCAGCCTGGAAAACTTGCAGGTGATTTTCCGCCAGGTACCGAAAGTACTGGGGTCGGTGCATTTCGGTTCGCGCCTGGCATTCGCGCCCGACGGTAATCTGTTCATCACCTTGGGCGATCGCGGCGATTACATGGAGGAAGCGCAGAATCTGAGCAATCACATCGGCAAGATCATCCGCATCCGACCCGATGGCTCGGTGCCCGCCGACAATCCGTTCTTCAACAATCCGCAAGCCAAACCGGAAATCTGGTCGTACGGTCACCGTAGCGTACAGGGTGCAACGATTCATCCGCGAACCGGCGCATTGTGGATTCACGAGCATGGTCCGAAAGGCGGCGATGAAATCAATATCCCGCAGCCCGGTAAAAATTACGGCTGGCCCAAGGCCAACTACGGCGTACACTACAACGGCGCGCCGATAAAGCACGAACACGCCGAGCAAGGCTTTGAAGAACCCATTCACTACTGGGTGCCGTCGATCGCGCCGTCCGGCATGGTGTTCTATACCGGCAAACAATTTCCGGGGTGGCGCGGCAGCCTGTTCGTTGGCGCACTCGCAGGGCGGCAAGTCGTGCGCTTGACAACGGACGATAAGAAAATTCTCAGTGAAGAGCGCTTATTGACCAACACGCTGCGCTTTCGCGATGTCGAACAAGGCCCGGATGGCGCATTGTATTTGTTGACGGATGAAGACAACGGCAAATTACTGAAATTGTCACCAAAATGAAACATTCATGCGGTATAAACCGGACTCCGGCAAACCCGCGTATTTTCCACACAAGCACATTGGAACGGCAATAAATTGACAAGAAAAAGTAAAAATCACCTGAACAACTTCCATTGATGGATACTCTCGATCTTAAAAACCCGACGCTGTATATCAATCGCGAGCTGAGCTTGCTCGAATTCAACCGGCGCGTCATCGAGCAAGTCAAGGATGAAAGCCTGCCGTTGCTGGAAAGATTGCGCTTCTTATGTATCGCCAGCACCAATCTGGACGAGTTCTTTGAAATCCGCGTGGCCGGTTTAAAACAGCAGGTCAAATACAGTTCGACACAAACGGGCCCGGATAATCTGTCTCCGGCGGAAGTGCTGGCACGCGTCAGTGAAACGGCGCATCAGTTTGTGCAAGAGCAATACATCGTGTGGAACGACTTGATCATACCGGCGCTGGCCAAGGATAAAATACGCTTGCTGCGCCGTACGCAGTGGAAACCCTTGCTTGGCCGTTGGGTACACCGCTATTTCAAAGATGAAGTGCTGCCAGTGTTGAGTCCGATCGGCTTGGATCCCGCGCACCCTTTCCCCAAGGTTCTGAACAAGAACCTGTATTTCATCATATCGCTGGAAGGAAAAGATGCCTTCGGGCGGGATTCCGGGTTGGCCATCGTGCAAGCGCCGCGTTCGTTGCCCAGAGTGGTTCCGGTTCCGGCGAAATACAGCGAAGGCAATCACGATTTTGTCATGTTGTCGTCGATCATCCATGCGCACGTGGGCGATCTGTTTCCCGGCATGAGTGTGACCGGTTGCTATCAGTTCAAGGTGACGCGCGATAGCGATCTGTTTATCGACGATGAAGCCATTGACGATCTGCTGCGTGCGCTCGAAGGCGAGCTGCCCTCGCGCCGCTTTAGCGACGCCGTGCGCTTGGAAGTGGCGGATAACTGTCCGGACAATCTCAGCCGTTTTCTGTTACAAAAATTCGGCTTGCAACAAAGCGATCTCTATCAGGTCGCAGGACCTGTCAATCTGGGGCGTTTACTCGCGATTTGCGATCTGGTTGACCGTCCGGAATTAAAATTCGCTGGATTCACACCGGATATACCCAAGCGGTTGCTGAAAAATTCCAGCATTTTTGACGCGCTGCATAACGGCGACATCTTGCTGCACCATCCCTTTCAATCGTTTGCGCCGATCATCGATTTTCTGCGGCAAGCGGCAGCCGATCCCGATGTGTTATCCATCAAACAGACGCTTTATCGTACCGGCATTGATTCAGCCGTCGTCGAAATATTAAAAATTGCAGCACGCGCCGGTAAGGAAGTTACCGTGGTAATCGAGTTGCGGGCACGATTCGATGAAGAAGCCAATATCGAGCTGGCCAGTGAGTTACAGCAGGCCGGGGCGCATGTGGTGTATGGTGTGGTCAATTATAAAACCCACGCCAAGATGATTCTGGTGGTCAGACGAGAAGGCCGCGCCTTGCGCCGCTACGTGCATTTGGGAACCGGAAATTACCATGCGCGCACGGCGCGGTTGTATACCGACTACGGTCTGCTGACGTGCGACAAGGCGATCGGCGAGGATGTCAACAAACTGTTTCACCAATTGACCGGTCTGGGTCGCGCGGGCAAGCTGAAAAAACTTTTGCAATCGCCTTTTACGCTGCATAAAGGCATTCTGAATTACATCGACAAGGAAATCAGTGCTGCGGCCGTCGGGAAAAAAGCCTGGATCATCGCCAAAATGAATGCGCTGGTCGATCCGGAAATCATCGCCGCGCTGTACAAGGCATCACAAGCGGGTGTAAAGATCGACTTGATTATCCGCGGTATCTGTTGCCTGCGCCCCGGTATCAAGGATGTATCGGAGAATATCACCGTGCGTTCGATCGTCGGTCGTTTTCTCGAACATACCCGGGTGTATTATTTTCATAATGGCGGCGGTATCGGCGAAGAACTGGTTTTTTGTTCCAGCGCGGATTGGATGACGCGCAATTTACATTATCGCGTTGAAGTGTGTTTCCCCGTCGAAGAAAAACGCACCAGCGACAATGTCATCGATCAAGGATTATTAAGTTATTTGTCCGATAATACACAGGCTTGGGTACTGCAAAGCGACGGCTCGTACAAACGCCTGAAACCCGGCACATCCAAACCACGCTCGGCGCAACAGCTTCTGCTGGAACATTATTGTGGTCCGGCTTAAGGAGTGATTTACCACCTCACCTTTCGATGGATTCTAATTGCCGCACTGGCGGCCGTATCGTATTCGATGGGAACAATGCCGGCAGCAGCCGCAGAACCGGAGGTGAGCTCACCAGAACTCTTCTGTCAGATACGTTACGCCAGTGAAACACGCACGCTTCACCAATCTGCCGCAACCGATCCCTATTCAGCTGCCACAGCGGATTTTGACAACCGTTTCCGCTTTAGAGCTGTCGTGCTGGGCTCACCCAGCCGGATCGACCATATCACGCTGACGGTGTATGAATTGGTTAAGGAAGCGCCTCCCGTCATCATTCACCAGGTACGTTATCACGCGCCTTTCAACATGAATAATGAAATTCCTGCTTTAACGGGCTGGAACCATGTTTACGCAAACTATCTTGGGCGCGAATTGCGCTATGGATGCGCACTACAATCGGTGCAATCATGATCGGCCGCAAGCTCACCAATATCCTGCTGCTGTGCATATTGAGCTCAATCCTTCCCATTCATGCTGCCGGGCCAGTTGATCCGGACACTCCGAATGCTATTGTACGTATGGTCTGGATGGGCGACATCATGCTGGCCGATGGACCGGGACGTCTGATCGCAAGCGGTGGCAACCCCTTTCAGCCCTTTGCCTCGCGGCTGGCTGACGCCGACATCCGGGTAGCCAATCTGGAGTGCGTCATCGCCGAAGGCGGTAAAGCACTCAACAAACCCTGGACCTTCCGTGCTTCCCCAGCGGTACTGCCATTGCTCAGAAGCCATGTTGATGCCGTATCACTGGCCAACAACCATGCGGGCGATTACGGCAAGGATGCCTTTTCGGAAATGATCACTCGCTTACAACAGGCCAACATACCTTATTTCGGCGGCGGTATGGATTGGCGTGAAGCTCACAAGCCACTGATCATCGAGCGCAAAGGCCTGAAAATAGCCTTGCTGGGATATGATGAATTCTTCCCGCGCGTATTCGAAGCTGGCGAGAAATTACCGGGGGTAGCGTGGTCGGAAGATGAGCAGGTTGTGTACGATATCCAGCAAGCACGCAAGCAGGCGGATATCGTCATCCCCTTCATGCACTGGGGTCAGGAACAGGAGCCAATCGCTAATGATCGCCAGCGTGAACTGGCTCGTCTGATGATCGACGCTGGCGCCGATGCCGTGGTGGGTACACACCCGCATGTCGTGCAAGATACGGAAACCTACCGGGGAAAACCCATCATTTACAGCTTGGGCAACTTCATTTTCGACGGTTTTTCATCCATCGAAAATAATACTGGCTGGGTGCTATGGATGGATGTAACGATTCAGGGCGTGACAAGCTGGCGCGTCGAACACGCCCATATCGATCGACAAGGTACTCCATACCCGCTGAGCAATTAAATTCCTCAGCAACTGCGGAAACCGGAAAAATCATCACAAAAACCATCGGTATGCTGCGGATTCTCCCCAAAAAGCCAGCGCTTGCTCAGCGCAGCTTGTGCTGCATTAAGTTATACAGCGCCTCATAGGGAATTGGGCGGCTGAAATAATAGCCCTGATGAAAATAACACGCGTGCTGAAGCAATAATTTAACCTGCCGCTCCGTTTCCACGCCTTCCGCAATCACCGTCAGACCGAGATTTTTCCCGAGACCGATAATGGCTTGCACGATTTTCAGATCATTCCGGTTCTGATCCAGTGTTCGCACGAAGGATTTATCAATCTTCAAGATATCGATCGGCAGTTCACGCAGCAATGTCAGCGAGGAGTAGCCTGTGCCGAAATCATCCAGGGCGATCAAAATATCCAGGCGCTTAATTTCCTCTAACACCTTGCTGACCCGTTCCATGTCGTTGACAATGGCGCTCTCAGTTATTTCCAGAATTAAGGATTTGGCAGGCAGTCCGGTATCGTGCAGCACTTGCACAATCGTTTGCGGAAAGTTCTTGTTTAATAATTGCCGCGGATTGACGTTCACCGAAACATTCACCGGATAACCCAATTGCAAGAGATTGTATGCCGCGGCGCATGAGGTTTTCAGCACGATTTCACCCAGCTGCTCAATCTGGCCGATGTCTTCCGCCAGCGGAAGAAACTCGCTCGGCGACAAATAGCCCCGCTTCGGGTGCAGCCAGCGGACCAGCGCTTCGATACGCGCGATATGATGCGATTGCGCATTGACGATCGGTTGAAACAATACCTGCAACTCATCATTTTTTATCGCGGCGCGTAATTCCCTTTCCAGTTCGAGCTGATCACGCGTCCAAACCACCGAGGACTCAGCGGAATAAAAACCGAAGTGATTCCCGCCATCCTTTTTGACGCGATACATTGCGGTACCGGCTCTTTCCAATACCGTTTCGCCGGTCAGTCCATCGTCAGGGTAAAAACTCACACCGATACTGACGGAAACAAATACTTCAAATCCATCGATTTCAAACCGTTGCCGGATGGTGTCGAGAATTCTCTGCGCCATCTCCGGCGCGGAATCTTCCTTCGCCAGGCGGTTAAATAGCAGCACAAACTCATCGCCACCCCAGCGTGCCAGGATGACTTCAGCCCCCACGATATCGAATAGACGGCTGGAAACCAACTTGAGTAATTTGTCTCCGGCATGATGGCCCATGGCATCGTTAATTTTTTTGAAATTATCCAGGGTGACAAAAAATACCGTAATGTTCTTCCCGGTATTGGGGATTGTCTGAATCAGGGAATCAAATTGCGCCAGCAGTCTCGAGCGATTCGGTAACTTGGTTAATGCATCGTGGCTTTGCTGGTGCGCAACTTGCTGCGCCAGTTCAATACGGTCGGTAATATCCGTCATCGCAATTACCGAACCCATCATGGCTTTTTGATCGTCGAATAACTGATTCCGCGTAATCCGCACCGTCCGTTCATTGCCTTGCGCTGTTTTCAGCACGCACTCAACCATGCCGGGTTTATGCAGACCGCCGTCCAAGATATCTTTCCCGGCTGGGTTAGCGGATGAGCCGTTGTTTTGGGTATCCAGTCCCAGAATTTCCGCTAACAGCTTGCCCTTGATCTGATTGAGCTGGGTTCGCAGAATTGTCTCCGCGCCTTTGTTGATGTAGATCACATGGTCAAAAGCATCGGTAATGATGACGCCGTCCCCGATTGATTCCAGTGCTGCATTGGAATGTGTTTTATCAATCCAGAATGTACGCAAAAATTCATTGATGCGCCGCCAGTTCCAGAGCGGATACAGCGATAATGTGCCCAATAACGCCGCGCCGGGGGGAATCCAGATTCGATTCAGCGCCAGGATCAAACCGCAAAGAAATAATCCGGCAATCATGAGTGCGAGCAATAGCGGGATTGTCAGATTTTTCCCTGTCCAAGCAATGATCACCAGAATAGCGCTTACCCAGAAAACTGCGATGATTGCTGTAATCACTGCGGGAGCGGGATGAATGATGCGGCCGGTTGCCAGCATGGAAAAAACATTGGCATGCCATTCCACGCCCGTCATGAGTTGATGATTGAGCGGCGATACCGGTGTGGCAAATCGTGTTCCCATTCCCGCCGCGGTCATGCCGACGATCACCGTTTTGTTTCTTAAGCTGGCCAAGGCCTCATCGTCGAACAAAACCCGGGCGTACGATATTCTCCGGAAACTGCCGGGCTCCCCCGCATACGGGATCAGCGCTTGCTGCGCTCTAACCCAGTGCTCCGGTTGCTCCGGCACTGCCACAGGGTTATGCAGTTGATAGATTGCTCTCGCGGCGGCCGGATTGGTCAGCGCCAATCCTAATGCAGGCCATGCGGGCGCATTAATCCCCGCGGATAAAAAAACGCGCCGCGCAACGCCATCGCTATCCAGTTCAACGTCAACATGACCGAGTACAGCCTGTTGGGTAAACAGGGGCAGCGGCTGCACCAGCGTTAACAATTGCGTATCGGCGTCAAATACCGGCGCCACCGGCAAAATGACATTGCCGTGTTCGGCAATCGCGTAAGCCAGCAAATGATCGGCGTAGGGATCGCTGTCTTGCGGCTCGGAGAACAGCAAATCCAAAGCCACCGCTTGATTGTCAATCGATTTCAGCCGGTTGATTAATTCCGCGTGCACGCCTCTGGACCAAGGCCAGCGGCCTAAAGTTTTGAAGCTTTCATCATCGATCGCGACAATGACAACATCGGGATCCTGCGGATATTGCTGCAGCGTGGCTATTTTGTCATAGAGGATAAAATCGAAGCGCTCGAGTACTTCCGTATAAGCGATGAAAGCAACCCCGGCGAGCAGGATTACGATGCGGATAGCAAATGACCGGTGCTTCCGCAGCTGACCCGCCTGGATCATATCAATACGAGCAATGGCAGCAACATCAGCAGCATAAACCAGTAGGATATCCCGAAGGGAACTTCAATCGCTTGCGGCGATCCCCAAGGCCCTTGAAAACCATCCGATTCAATGGTTTTGATACGCAGATAATAAGTGCCGCTATCCGGTTTTGCGATCGTTACTTGCGAAGCCGTGGTCGACTCATCGTGAATAATATGGGTGAATTCCTTATCGCGCGCAAATTGAAACTGAAAGCTCTGCCCTTCCGCAGCGGCGCGCCAGGCGAACGTCATTTTGTTATCGTCCAATTTCGCTTCGCCCACCGCCGGTGCGGGATAGGGTACCCGGAATGCCATGGTATCGCTGAACGGCCCCGCGCCTTCGCGCGCGGACACTGCGAAAATACGCCAGAAATAATGACCGGGCGGCAACGATTCGGATAACGTTACGCTGTTTTCTTTCACTTCGGGATTAAAGTACAAAGACGATGAGAAATTCGCATCCTTGCTGATCATAACGGCATAGTGGGACACATCCGTCTGCGCCGCCCATTTGAATTGCTGCTTCTCCGGCTCCGCCATGCCGCCCGGGAGTGGCGCAAGAATAAAAGGCGCTTCCGGATAGGCATTCAGCGCGAACGCAATGACTGCATCCTTGCCTTCGATCGATAATCCATCGATACCGCGCACTCTCAGCCAATAATCGCCATCCGGAATATCGCCGTCGCGAAAAGGTAAATTCGCAGCGGTAAATTCAGAGCGTAAGTTCTTAAAGTCCCGGTCGGCAGCAATTTGCGCCCGGTACGCGTGCGCCCCCGCCAATGGGGTAAATTTAATCACCAGCGGCAAATTTTGATAATAATGCGCGGCTCCGGACAAATCCGGCGGCGGCAGCAATTTGACGGGAGAGACCGGCGGTTTGCCTTCGATGGTCACCGTGCCATAACCCGCCGGCACTTTGACTTGTTTTCTCTCGCCATTGACCTCCACGCTACCGGTCAGCACCTCGCTGCTGGTGCCGGACTGCGTTTCAATGACTCCGACACGGAAATCCGTGCCGCGCACCGAGCTGATTGCGGATGGCGTTTTAATTTTGAACCGGGTGGCTTTCTCAGATTTTTTCGGCACGGAATTTTCCGTGCGCCCCTGACGCACATCAACTAGCGTGTCAATCAAACCATAATCGCCGAACATCCGCATATTTTCCAGGCGCAGCTGGGTGTTTTCCTGCACACGCATTTGCGATCCATCGGCGAACTCAACGGTCACAAACGCATCGTTTCCACTGTGTATTTCATCGCCCATCAGCAATTGCATACCTTGCTCAATCGGCATGCGTTCCTGGTCTTTGCGCTGTAACGTGGCAGTACCATAGACACTGACCGCCTGCGCGAAGATATCCTGCTGTTTCGCCCAAGCTACCGGGATTCGCAGCGCGGTACCAGGCGGTATCACATACGGATTCCGCACTTGATTGAGCTGTTGCAACGGCTGCACGTATTCCATGCTTTTCAGATGGCGTTCCGTCAGATTCCACAAATTATCGCCGGGCCGGACGGTATAAATCCACTCTTCGGCCACCGCAGGAGCCGATAGAATCAGGATAAAAAACAACGCTATGCTGCAAGTCCCGCCAAACCGGTGCGCAAGTTTTCCTAATTGCATGCCATCCCCTTTCTCATTGGAACATCATTGGGTAAAACTTTGAACACAAAAAATCCGCTTTTCCGATATCGGGAAATGCAGCAGTCTAGCGCTCGCAACCTATAAGTTCAATAGCTTGCGATGAATTCCTCATGCAATCTCAAGCTAGCTGCTGCAACTGTCTAATGAAAAGATAACTTGATATCCGCGATCTGCAAAAAACCTTGCTCGGTAATGAGATCAACCAGCGTTAAGGGGTGTTGATCCAGCCAGCCGGGTGGAAAGTCCAAGTTCACGCGGTTCTTATTCACGTAAACCAGTATTTCCGGCAGACTGATATTCGAGCGGCTTCTGTGCATGACTACCGCCAGCCTGAGCAAGACGCATAATTTGATAATGGAGGTGCGCATGGAAACAGCGATCGATTCAAACTCTTCCACGGGAAACTTGCGCCGATGGCTGCGCACCAGCATCGCCAGTTTCATTTGCTCCTGACGGGAAAAACCGGCCAAGTCCGAATTGGCCGTCAGATAAGCGCCATGCCGGTGATATTGGTTATGCGCAACCGATAAGCCGATTTCATGAATGTAGGCACCCCACAACAATAATTTCAGGTCGGTTTTTTCATCCAATTCCCAGGCCGCTTTTACCTGATGAAAAAAATTTCTGGCGGTTTCCCTAACCCGGCCGGCCTGCTCCAAATCGGCATTGTAGCGTTGCGCCACCGCCATGACCGTCTTGTCCCTGACATCTTCATCGTGCACCCGACCGATTAGGTCATACAGCAAACCCTCACGTAACGCGCCTTCGGATATATCGATTTTCTTCAGGTCAAGCGCTTCAAACACACCGTACAATATCGAGACGCCGCTGGCAAAAACCGGCTTTCTGCGTTCCGACAAACCCGGGAAATTAATTAACGCGCTGTCGCCGATCGCGATAAGCTCATCCATCAATTGCGTCAACGCAGTTGCTGTAATTCCTGAATCGCACCAGCCTTGCGCTTGCACCACATCTCGAATGGCAATGATGGTGCCGGAAGAACCCAGGGCATAATCCCAGCCTGTTTTCTTATACGCGGTTTCCAGCGATTCCAGTTCCTGCATTGCAAACAAGATGGCCTTGCGCATTTTTTTGGCTTTAATCTTACCGTCGTCAAAAAACCGCTGCTCCATATTGACGCAACCCATATACAAGCTTTCCGTCTGGTATGTGTCGTACCCCCGGCCGATGATCAGCTCCGTACTGCCGCCGCCGATGTCGATTACCAGCCGTTTATTGACCTCATCGTACAACGTATGCGCTACGCCGGAATAGATCAGCCGCGCTTCTTCACGGCCGGCAATAATTTCAATCGGATGCCCCAATGCGCGATGCGCATGCAGCAAGAAATCGCCGCCATTCCGGGCTTGGCGCAGCGTATTGGTACCGACGGCACGCACATTCACATGCGGAATTTCGCGGATACGCTGACCAAACCGTTGCAGGCACTCCAGCGCTTGCTGCATCGATTCGCTGGACAGCTCCTGCTTGTCATTCAAGCCAGAAGCCAATCGCACCATTTCTTTCATGCGATCAATGATCTGCAAGCGGCCATCCGCCCAATTCGCCACAATCATATGAAAGCTGTTTGAACCTAAATCCACGGCTGCGTAGGACTCATCCATGTTCGGCGCCATAAGGGTGATAGTATGTTGGTTGGTGAATATGTTTTCTATTCAAGCGATGCAAAAAAATCAGCTGATCATCATGCGGCACGCCAAATCGGACTGGAGCGATGCGAGCAGATCCGATTTCGACCGCCCTCTAACCGCGCGCGGCAAAAAAGCTGCAAAACAAATGGGACAGTGGTTGAAACAGAAACAGTACCGAATCGACCGGATACTCTGTTCACCTGCATTGCGGGCAAAACAAACCTGCCAGTTGGCTGCGGAGCAATTGGATTTTGCTCAACAGCGCGTGCTGTGGGAAGACAGAATCTATGAAGCATCGCTCAATGACCTGATTGCGCTGGTCAATCAATACGGCGCAGGCGCTCACACCTTGCTGATCGTCGGCCACAATCCCGGCCTGGATCAATTACTCTGCCACCTATGCGATGATCCCCCGCTTGCTAACGATTCCGGTAAATTACTGACCACCGCTGCAACCGCTGTGCTGGATTACGGAACTGCGCCCATTTCGGCAAAAGCGCATCAAGCGCACCTGCAATATCTGATCAGACCTAAGGAAGCGCTGATTAATTGACTGCACGAGCGAATTGCTTCGTTGCGCGGCACTCACTCCCTCTCCTATCAGATTGATATGTCTCGGTTGTTGCGTTCCGTGCGCCTCGCCCTTCATCACGTTCGTTGAATTAATCAGCGCTTCCCCAGGGAGCTATGATTTCTTTTTATCTTTTTTCTTGCCGTCTTTTTTCTTGTCTTTATTCTTCTTTTTCTTTTCTTTATCTTTTACTGCTTTCTTGTCGTCTTTCCGGGCTTTTTTCTCGTCTTTGTCTTTGTCTTTATCTTTGCCTTTCGCTTTATCCGCTTTGGGCAAACTTACTGTCTGATCGATTACAGTCTTTTTGGTCACAGTCAGTGTGCTGCTATCCGCCGTACTGGCTGGTTTGGCTGGCTTTTCTTTCAGACTATCCAAAGCGGCTTGTCTGACCGCACGCGCGCGCAACTCGCCTTTAAAACCGGGTATTTTCCGCAGCTCTTCCAAACTCAGCGAAGCCAGCGCCTCAACCGTTTTTATTTTGCGCTCTTGCAATATTTTGATTGTCGCCGGACCGATTCCTTTGATATCAGTTAACTTCACCATGACCAAAACCCCTTCTTGGCTTTAAAAGCTCATTATAACTACCTTTCCAAAACTTCAAATCAATTTTCGTGTACACAAGCCTCTTCTGAAACAGAAACGGTAATTCCTCTTTGACAGAACTTTCAAGTAAGGCAGCAAGCAACGACCAAGCCAGGTGAATTCAGACAAAAAAGTACAGTTTGAAGTTGGAGTTGGAGTTGGAGTTGGAGTTGGAGTTGTCCCATTTTGATGGACATTTTTTCATGGAATCGAGAAGGTCTCGACCGGTAAAAGCGGATTAAAGTTTATCGCGATTTGATTATTCTCATTCAGTTTTCTCTCAAAATTGTTCGGTGATAAGTATCCCAGTCCGGAATGCCTGCGAGTGGGGTTGTACCAGGCCTCAATCCAGGTGAATATGGCTAGCCTTGCTTCAGTTTTGTTTTTCCAGGAGCGTCTGTCGATCAGCTCACATTCCAGGGAGGCGAAAAAGCTCTCAGCCATTGCGTTATCATAGGCATCACCGACACTGCCCATTGAAGGACGCACGCCCATTTCCTTGCATCGCTTGCCGAACTCAACGCTGGTATATTGACTGCCTTGATCGCTGTGGTGAATCACTTTGCCCGGTTTACGGGTGATTAATGCCATGTTCAACGCACTGATCACCAGGTTTGCTGTCATGGTTTCACCGAAAGACCAGCCCACTACCTTACTGCTGAATACATCGATGACCACGGCCAGATACAAAAACCCTGCCCAGGTGGGAATGTAAGTCATGTCCGCGACCCATAGTTGGTTGATGCTGGTTGCCTTGAAATGACGTTGCACTAAATCCGGTGCAGGGCAGTCACGTTTCTTTCGATGAGTCGTAATAACAAAACCACGCCTGCGGCTTAACCCTTTAATTCCAGCTTCACGCATCAACCTGCCCACGCGCTTGTGATTAACTCTGACGCCAAGATCGGCCAATTCAACGGTAATGCGGGGGCGGCCATACGTACCATCGCTTGTGTGATATATCGTCATGATTTGCTCGATCAATCGGCAGTTGGCAATGGCTCGTTGGCTAGGTGCGCGTTTGCCCAATCATAGTAACCACTGTGCGATACATCCAGTGTTTCACAGAGAATACGGGCCGAAAATTGTGCCCGGTTTGCCTTGATTAGTTGGTACACCTTCCCAATCAATCCTTGTTGTTTGCAAACCAGGCCGTAGCCTTTGCCAATATGTCACGCTCCATCTCCACACGCTTGAGCTTCTTGCGCAACTCCATCAGCTCCTGCCGCTCGTTGCTATTCAAGGAAACACTCCTCAAGACCGAAGCCGGGGCAATTACCTGGTTTGATCCATAGGGCACGCCTGCCGCACGACACCATGATTGTATCGAAGTGTAGTGGCAACCAAATTCCTTCGATAATTGCTTCGGACATTTGCCTAACGCTACCAATTACACCATCTGTTGGCGAAACTCCGCCGGGTAGGCTGGCTTGTAGTTTTGTGTCATCTTATCTCTCCTTTAAACAGAACTTAATGTGTCCGTTCAATGGGGACAACTCCAACGCCAACTCCAACTCCAGTTTACGAATGCTAAATAAGCATTTTGAGTCTGATTTTAACGCAGCATGCTCGAGTGCAGCAGTTTTTCAGAGCTCTCTTAAATATTGATTTTGGAGTTTACTTTTTTCAGCTGTGATTGAGAATATGCCAAATCCAGAATTTAGCAGTTGAGAAATAAAAAGGGAGCATCGAATCTCCCTTTTTATGTATGACCTAACAAAGATATTATGCCAAAATATTTTTACGGCAACGAGCTATAAAACCCAAAAGACCTAACCCCGCCAGAAACATTGCATAGGTTTCTGGCTCAGGCACAGCAGTTATCACAGGAACTTGTCTCATACTTACGACACCACTATCCACAAAAGTCAATCCGGTCACAAAAGCAAAAGGATCAAGCGGATTCAGCATTTCATGAGTATCAATACCGGCTATACTGAAATGATCAAACCCTAATGGATTTATGCTTGCAAAGTTAAATACGGTACCGGCAAATAAGTCATAAGTTACGCCATCCACAATGAGTTCAAAGGTCCCGTCTCCATTGGGTAAAGCACTCGGCACTAATACGGAAGCAAAATTTGGTCCGCTATCCACAAAATATTCATAACCGGTTGCGACATCAGGATCAATAAATACTGTTTGATTCAGATTAACGTTAAAGTCAAAATTAAATCCATCGTCCTGAATTACGGGAAGGAGTGGATTGTCCGGTGTTGATCCGGGTACAAGACCACTTCGGATTGCAAAAGACCATAAACCATTCTCTCCACCGGCAACGTTAGTTGTATTTTGAAGATCTAAAACTGCTCCTGTTCTTGACCCAGGCAACGTAAAGAAATCTACGAAATTACCAGCATCAAAACCAGCTTGCGCGGGTGTTCCACCTAATCCGCCTATTCCACCGCTGGCATTTCCAGTAGTCCACTCTAATCGATCATAGCGAAAATCGATATCGAAATTACCTGAGCCTTGATCATGCAATATCAACTGGAAATTGTTAGTCAAACTAGAATCTGCAGGATAATATCCAACATTATTCCAAGTAACCATCACGGTTGATGAATTAGGTGCTCCGACAAAAACTGAACCGCAAGAACCGCAACGGGTATCTACATCGCCCCAGAATGGCGCAATCATTGGATTTGAACTGATTGGGAATGGACTTGGAGTGAATGAACCAACAGGCCCCTCAAATGTGATATTACCATTATTATTTACCCAAAAATTATGATAAACGTTACCGAAAAAGTTAATATCAAATGGCAAATCTAATAGACTACTCGATCTATCATCATTGGGAAGCATGGCAAGATCGCCGAATCCACCGTTATCCAAACTGTCGAATGTAAGTAGTGGAATTGCTTGAGCATTTGACGCTACCAA
The DNA here is from genome assembly GCF_040240425.1 of Nitrosomonas sp. Classification (GTDB taxonomy): domain Bacteria; phylum Pseudomonadota; class Gammaproteobacteria; order Burkholderiales; family Nitrosomonadaceae; genus Nitrosomonas. Next base: position 18,487 of record NZ_QPHG01000027.1, read on the forward strand.
AGTCATACAAAAACCCATTGCAGCTATCCAGCCAAGTGATGAGTTGTTCTCGATACTTTTGTGTTTCATATCCTCAAACTGCCAACTTTCTTTCATATCACATTACTCCTTTTATTATTTTTCCATATTTAAGCAAGACCACAGAGAATTACAACTTAAATTAATCAACCACGAAGCATTCTAACGCATTAGTTTGAGCTTTAATAGAAGACAAATGACTACAAGGGTAGGATATTTAACTAAGAAATAGCTCTGTAGCAAGACCACGGGGAATCGCAAATTGACAAAGCACGAATTAATTCTATGAATTACGTTTTTTTCTTCAATATATCTTTCAGATTAGCAAAAGGACTGAACGTCGCCGTGTTCCCAGCTTGTCCGTTATCCGTCCGGCCCATGGCATCCTTAAGCTTGGAATGCTCGTTTTCGTGGCAGTAGGTACAGAGGAGTTCCCAGTTACTGCCATCGGGTGGGTTGTCGTCGTGATTGCTGTTTTTGTGATGCACTTCCAGCAACTGTAAATTCTTATGATCGAACGTGCGCGCGCAACGGCCGCACACCCAGGGAAATAGTTTAAGTGCCTGTTCGCGGTATCCCTGCGCGCGTTTTTCGGCATTCCGGCGCGCTTCCAGAACCACTTTATCCAGTTTACTCGTATCTTTTGCCATCGGCTTGTTTCCTTCTCTCGAAAAGATTCAATGGGGCAATGCCCGCTGCTTAATGCCCCATATAGAGTTTGTCGACTTCGGCCTTATATTTTTCCAGCACCTTCGTGCGTTTTAATTTGAGCGTCGGCGTCAACAACCCGTTTTCAATCGTCCAAGGTTCATGAATAACAGCAACGCGGCGTATTTTGGCGTAGCCTGGAAATTCACTGGTTTGATGCGTAATCTTTTCCAGCAAAATTTTCTCCAGCTGATGTTTCTGCTGTTCACTATCCAGGCGATCATCCAGACCATAATGCGCGCTAAGATCCTGCCATCGGGCCGGATTCAATACCGCCAGAATACTTAAATAAGAACGCGCTTCGCCGATCAGCATCACTTGTTCAAACAGCGGATCACGCAGAATCGCGGCTTCCATATCACCCGGCGGCACTTTCTCACCGGTCGACAAAACGATAATCTCTTTCAACCGCCCGGTAATGGTGACATGGCCTTGCGCATCAATCGATGCGATATCACCGGTATTCAACCAGCCATCCGGCGAAATCACCGCTTTCGTCGCTTCCGGATTATTCCAGTATCCCAGCATCACGTTCGGCCCCCGCACCAACAGGGCATTGTTTTCCCCCAATTTGACTTCCACGCCGGGAATCGGCAAGCCGACACTGGCCGGCATATTATCCTCAACCCGGTTAGCACACACGACCGGACTGCTTTCCGTCATCCCGTAGCCTTGCAACACCGGCAATCCAAGACCGATAAATATGCGCGAAACTTCAGCCGGTAAGGCCGCGCCGCCACTCATCGCCATCCGCAAGCGTCCACCGAGCTTGGCCATGACTTTATCCGCAACCAATTTCTTCAATATTGACCACAACACATGCGACAGGCGCTGGTACGCTCTACCTTGCTGAAGCTCGAAGCGGCTGTACCCGGTTTCCACCGCAAAATTGAACAACCAGCGCGCAAAACCCGAGCCTTCGGCCAGTTTTGCCCGTATGCCCGCATAAACCCGTTCATAAATGCGCGGCACCGAAATCAACAACGTCGGACGGATGGTCAGCAGATCTTCCTGCAACTGCGGAATCGAACGTGCGTACGCAATCATGGCGCCAGCCATCATCGGCACGTAATATCCCGACGTCCGTTCGAACGTATGCGACAGCGGTAAAAACGACAGTAACAAATCATCCGGTTGCACCGGAATCACCTGCAAGCAACTGGCCACGTTACTCAAGATATTGTGATGACTAAGCATCACACCCTTGGGGCGGCCAGATGTGCCGGAGGTATAAATGATCGTGGCCAGCGCATGCGGATCACTGGGGATATGCTGTACCTCATTGGCATGCACCGATGATAACCAGTCCATCGCCGCGACGACCCGGACATGATCGCAAGCATCGATACTATCCGGTTCAAAAGGCCGGAGGATGAGTACCCGCTGCAATCCTTCGATTTCATTGTGGATGGTCAAAAATTGCTGCCATTGATGCGAGTTGTCCAGCAGCAATAATTTAACGTTGGCATCGTTGATGACGTAAGCCGCATTCTCAACCCGGTCATCCGTGTACAAGGGAATCACCACCAGCCCGAGGCCGAGCGCCGCCTGCTCGAACATCACCCATTCCGGGCAATTTTTCATCATCACCGCAACCCGGTCGCCTGCTTCGAGCGATTCTTTCATCAACGCGGCTTGCCAGCGCGCCACCCAGTGATTCATCTGCTCCCAGGTATAGTTAGCCCATTCCTCGCTGACAGCGTTGAAATAGCGGTAGGCCACTTTCTGCGGCGTGCGCTGCACGCGCGCCTTGAAAAGACCATCCAGTGTTTTTGCTTCCTCTACCGGAATAATATTTGTCATTCCGTCTTGCTCGATTTGCATAGCATTCCTTTTTATACCGGGATTTCTGTCAGTGTCGTCATGTTTTCAGTGCACGTCATTCCCTGTTTTGTTCCTCTTCGCCGCCGCCTTCGTCTGAAGAAATACTTTCCATCACTTCGGCAGCCGCAGCGGCCGCAGCACTCACTGCCGCGACAAAGCCAGCAGCACCCGCGCCAGCAGCGGCGCTCGCCACATGACCGATTGTTCCGGCAATGCCCGTGTCCGTCCTTGTTTCGTGACCGAAATCAGGCGGAAAATCATCCACTTTAACCACTCGGCCGCGCAAATCTTTCAATTTGTTCAGAAGACCCGCTTCTTCCGCGCTAATGATGTTCAGTTGCAACGCCTGAGCGATCTGTCCGTCACCATGATCGGTAATTTTATGCTGCTTGACGGCTTCGCGCAGTTTGGCCTCGATGGCGCTGCATTGAATAACGCATTGCAAAGCATGCTCCAGATCCGCCATCGGTTCACCATCGGCGGTAGGAACAAAAATCCCTGAGGTTAATCGATCGCGCACCGCACCCGGTTCCATCATCAGCCTGGCAACTTCATGCGCCAGTGCATCAGTGGGGGGTTTGCAGCGTTTCCCGAGCGGAAAGACCAAGGCTTTCAGCGCCCAGATCAACGCAATATGCCCCGGGAAATTGGTCAGAAATTCATCGAATGCCTGTTGCAAGCGATACAAAGCATCTTGTATGGACCAATGCAGCAACGGCAAATCCGCAGCCGGACGGCCATCGTCTTCAAAACGCTTCAGCGTAGCCGAGCACAGATACAGCATGCTGAGAATATCGCCCAGCCGCGCCGACAAGCGCTCCCTGCGCTTGAGCGATCCACCCAGCTTCATCAACCCGATGTCGGCGATACACGCAAAACTGGCGGAGTAACGCGCCAATTGGCGATAATACGCGGCCGTTTCCGGCGCGCAATTTTCCGGCGCGTTGTCTTTAATATGGCTGCCGAATAGCGCATAAATCAAAGCGTTTGCCGTATTGCGCAGGGTGAATCTAGCGTGCCCGATCAACGCTTCGTCAAACGCCTGCGATGCGCTGTCCGGATTGTTATCATGCGTGGCGTTAACTTCTTTCAGCAGATACGGATGACAGCGGATCGCGCCCTGACCGAAGATGATCATATTGCGCGTCAAAATGTTGGCGCCTTCCACAGTAATGCTGACGGGAATCTGCTGATAAGTGCGCCCGAGATAGTTTCTCGGCCCGATGCAAATGCCCTTGCCGCCGTGAATATCCATTGCGTCGTTGATCGCTTGGCGTCCGCGTTCGGTCAGATGATATTTGACAATGGCCGACGCGACGGAAGGTTTCTCGCCCAGATCGACCGCGCTCGCGGTCATGACGCGCGCAGCGTCCATCATGTAAGTATTGCCGCCAATGCGCGCCAATGCTTCCTCGATACCTTCAAAATAACCGATCGGCGTTTTGAACTGCACGCGCACCCGGCCATACGCACCCGCAGTACGCGCTGCCAATTTTGCCGCGCCAACGCTGGTGGCTGGCAATGAAATGGCGCGTCCGACCGACAAGCAGTTCATCAACATGCGCCAGCCTTGCCCGACGCCTTCCTGCCCGCCGATAATCCAATCCATCGGAATGAACACTTCCTTGCCCCAGTTCGGGCCATTCTGGAATGCACCGTTGAGCGGATAATGCCGCCGCCCGATATGGACACCCGGCGTATTGGTGGGAATCAGCGCGAGCGTAATGCCGAGATCTTCGTCTTTGCCCAACAACCGGTCCGGATCGTACAATTTGAACGCCAACCCCAGAATAGTCGCCACCGGCCCCAACGTGATATAACGTTTCTCCCAGGTTACTTTCATCCCCAGCACATCGCTTTGACCGTCGTATTCGCCGCGGCACACGATACCGAAATCCGGCATCGCACCGGCATCCGAACCCGCTTCCGGCGAAGTCAGCGCAAAGCAAGGAACCTCCTGGCCTTTAGCCAAGCGTGGCAAGTAATATTCTTTTTGCTTTTCGGTACCGTAATGCAGCAGCAGCTCGGCTGGCCCCAAGGAATTCGGCACCATCACCGTAACCGCCCCGGTACCGCTGCGCGAGCCGATTTTCATCACCACTTCGGAATGCGCCAGCGCCGAGAAACCGTAACCGCCGTACTGCTTGGGAATGATTAGGCCGAAGAAACCCTTGTCCTTGATGAACTGCCACACTTCCGGCGGCAAATCCTTCAGCTCATGCGTGATCTTCCATTCGTCAAGCATGGCGCACAATTGCTCCGCCGGACCATCGAGAAACGCCTGCTCCTCCGCGCTCAATTGCGGCTTGGGATAGGCCAGCAGCTTTTTCCAATCCGGCTTGCCGCTGAATAATTCACCCTCCCACCAAACCGTACCGGCGTCCAACGCCTCCTGCTCCGTTTGCGAGATGGGCGGCAGCATTTTGCGGAAAATTTTCAGGATCGGATTGCTGACCAGATGACGGCGCAGTAAAGGAATCGCCAGAATCAAGCTGGCAACGGCAACGACAAATAAGACGACATAGAAGAGAAACAGGAACATGGCAATCTTCCTCGTAGTGAGTTAAACCCGGTCAACTTTGCTGCACGATGACACGGTGTTGTACAAGACTTCAATCAGGCGTGTAGAATCCGGCAATCTTCTCAAAGCGCTACAGTCGCAAATTTACATGATAACCGTCCAAATCCCTACTGTAGCGCTGAAGTATTATGCCGCGTTTGTTGTGGTTTTCATACACCCGCACCGCCACCAATTTTTAACTTGTTAAATTCAGGAAAAAATCATGTCCGATGACACACTGTCGCTTGCGCAAATACTGATCGCCCGCCGCTCACTCACCCCTGCCGATGACGGCTGCCAGGAAATCCTTATCGAACGCCTGGAAAAACTCGGCTTCCGCATCGAAAAAATGCGCTTCGGCGAGGTCGACAACCTCTGGGCGCGGCGCGGCGATGCAGCGCCGGTGCTGTGTCTCGCCGGACATACCGACGTCGTGCCCACCGGCCCGCTGGAGCAATGGGACAGCGACCCGTTTACGCCCACGATCCGCGACGGCAAACTGTACGGCCGCGGCGCCGCCGACATGAAATCATCGCTCGCGGCGTTTATCACCGCGATTGAAACGTTCGTGGCGCAACACGCCAATCATCAGGGCTCCATCGCATTGCTGATCACTTCCGATGAAGAAGGCATCGCTGTCGACGGCACGGTCAAAGTGGTCGAAGCGCTCAAAGCACGCGGCGAATTGCTGGATTACTGCATCGTCGGTGAACCGACCTGCACCGATACGCTCGGTGACACGATCAAAAACGGCCGGCGCGGTTCTCTATCCGGCAATCTGACGATCAAAGGCATCCAAGGCCATATCGCCTACCCGCATCTGGCGAAAAACCCGATTCATCTGGCCGCCCCAGCAATTGCGGAACTGGCGCAGACCGAATGGGATCAAGGCAACGAATATTTCCCGCCGACCACTTGGCACATTTCCAACATCCACGGCGGCACCGGCGCGACCAACGTCATCCCCGGCACGTTGAACTTGTTATTCAACTTCCGTTTCTCGACCGCCAGCACCGTCGAATCGCTGCAAAACCGCGTGTATGAAATTCTTGGTAAACATGGTTTGGACTATGACTTGCAATGGGAGCTATCGGGCAAACCGTTTCTCACACCGAAGGCGGAACTGGCCGATGCCATGCACGCCGCCATCGTCGAAACCACCGGCATCGAACCTCAACTCTCCACCTCCGGCGGCACCTCGGACGGCCGTTTCATCGCCGACATCTGCGCGCAAGTCATCGAATTCGGCCCGCGCAATGCCACCATCCACAAATTGAACGAACATGTGGCGGTGGACGATCTTGAAAAGCTATCGAGAATTTACCAGTTGATCATGGAGAACTTGCTGGTCGATAAAACTGTGGTGGCCGATTCAGACACCGATAGTTTTTGGGATAAATTGAAGAAGTATTTTTCTTTTGGGTGAGGTAATGATTGGAATGCCAGTTTGAGCTTAAGGCGCGAGAAACCAAATAATTTTCTGACGCTATCTTTCAAGAATAAGTGTATTTGTAGCCCCTCAGCGTTGCTTGTACTGACGCATACAATGATGTTCGCCAGAGTGCGACGAGAAAATGAACTTATTAGAGGTGAGATTTGAGTTCTAGAATTTTTCGCTTTTTAAGTTTTGAATCATTCGTAGATCTGGTTTTAAGAAAGCAATTAGCATTTGTAACATATGACATGTGGCAAGATCCATACGAGGGTTTTGTCATAAAAGCCATGCAAACAGATAAGGGGCGAGCTGACATCATACAATGGTTTAAGAAAAGTAATTTATCTAGTGATATGCCTCCCGAAATGCGATTAGGCATACTTGAAAAGTATAGTAAAACAGTTCACTTACAGTCATGGACTAAACGTGAAGAAACTGATGCTTTATGGAGAATCTACGCTTTCAATGGGAATTCAATTCGTATTGAAACAACCATCAAGAACATTCAACGTATTGATAATATTAGTTTCTTTTCAGTAGAATACAAGCCAATGAGTCTAGAACGCGAACTTAAAAGTATATTTGCTGGAAATAAAATTCAAATCCAAAATGCATTTTCGTGGAAGAGAAAAGCATTTTCACACGAGGAAGAATTTAGACTAATTTCAAATATCGATCACGAATACTTGCCTGAGCAGCAATTAAATCAACAATCCCCAATTACTCGTGACGACATGTTAAGAGCATTGTCAATGTTTCTTGAGAAGGGTGAAATAACACGACAAGAGTATGAAAGTGGCGTTGCAAACATTAATTCGCCTTCCAAGCTCAGTATTAAAAAAGTTAAATACATATCATTTTCTCATATTCCCAATTTTATCGAATCGGTAATGGTGCATCCGACCGCTTCGGATTGGTTTGTCGAGACAGTCGGACACTTTTGCAATAATAATCAAATAAATTTTCTAGGAAAATCGAATCTGTATAAATTTAATCATTGCTAAATAAAGAACCTGCTTAAGGCGGAAACTGGAGACGTTCCGCCAGTATGATCCATCGAAAGTTCCCACCAAATGAAAGTGATAATCGCTTGGAATTGAATGGATCAGGGTATTGCGAGATTACCCTAGGATTGTGGCCGTGCAATGATCTCTACACACTCATCCTAGCCGGTCAATCTTAGCACTGGCCGTTTTGATGTGGTTCTCAAGCGCGGCGATACACGATCTGAACCGGTGGCTGAATCCTGTGCTCGCTTTCATTTGAGCAAGGAACACACAAGCTAGTTGTTCAGCGTATCGCCAGGTTTCGTTGGTCACGCCAGCGCAAATGCTTGCCCCGGACATGGCGCTCTGTAGCCCACCGCCACTACGGGGCGCAAAGGTCATCGGCGTCATATCGTAAGCCGGTGCAATATCATAAGGGCGGCCCTGTTCGGAGACGAATGACAGATTGCCGCTGTGCATGTCGGTATTTCCGATCAGGGTGCCGAAAGCCCACAGGAGATCTGCACGATCCGCTGCTTCTTGACGAATCTGACCGTCAGCCGCCAGCCGGTGTACCATGATGGGCCAACCACCTGTTCCTGCGCCGACGAATTCGGCGTCCAGTGCAGCCAAGGAGAATAGTGCGCGCCGGCCCAAGTTGCCGATACGGTCAAAACGCTCCGCTTCAAGGAAACGTTGGTTGCCGTGATCCACTATTCGTGTCTTGGCGGCAGGGATACCGGCTTCGCGTAGCGTATTCAGCGCGAGATGTTCGGCTAACAACAAATCACGCCAGCGTTCGCTCACAGGGTTTTCTTCCATCTCGCTGAATTTCACAATGACATGCCGGGACCCATCGGGCGTTATAGCGAAGGTGGTGAACTTTGGCTGCTCACCGCCAGCTGACGACCCAGGTTTCTCGCCGCACGCGGCTTCTAGTGCCAACCGGGCATATTCTTTGGTCTTTTGCCTCTCTTCGATTGGATCGGGAACAGACGCGGCGAGAAAACGATCCCTGGCAATATCGCCCAGCAGCAGATTCCCCACCACATCATGGCCATGCGCAAGCAGCGCCCGCAAAACGTGAGTATCAGTCCAGTCATTGAGCCGCCCCGGCAGCCCCAGTTCAACGCCGTGACGAGCAGCGTAAGCCCGGCCGAGATACCCTTGGGGACGCATGTCAAACAACCACCATGGCAAACCGTGGCTATGGAGAGCGGTTCCATTCTCTTGGCACATAACGAACCCTTCCGGACGCACTGGAATCAACATTCCCAGCTGACGTATCCGGCCTTCCACATCGACTCGATAAACCGGGAAGTCCGGCAAGCCGCGCATGACATCGCGTAGCGTGTACTGAATAGATCGCGCAGCGCCAATCCGAACGATTTCATCGCCCAGTTCGGTCAGAGCGCGGGAGATCGTTGGTTGACTTGCACCAACAATTTCAGATAGTTGACGTCCAGATAGCGGCCCGCCAAATAGTCGCATCCGAATAGTCTCAGCGTGTGGTGACATACATTTGAATTAATATATGAATATATTCTTGAATAGATAGTATAAGCAATCTGGAAGTCATTCGAGAAAAATATTGCAACCTTGGGCGATACAAACCACCATCAATCACTCAGTCTCGCAGACTGCATTGGATCGGTCCCATTCAATCAATGCCAGATTGAGTGGAGAACAACCTCTAAAACTATATGATTAGGTGTGAGACACTACAGATTCGATCGCTCTGATCTCGCTCAGCATAGTGCGATGATCCAAATAATCGATAGCAATCGGATACACGTTATTGTTATGCACCAATCGCAAAGACGGATAGGAATAAACTTCCATGCTTCTTGCCTGTTGCATTTGCTGCTGTAGTTCATTTTCTATCGCCGGACTTTTCAGGTCTTCGATGAAGGCGTCCGCGTCCAATCCTATCTCACGGGCGCATGCTTGCAAAGTTTCCGGCAGCGATGGATTCTTTGCTTGTTGATAATAGGCGGTTTGAATGGCGCGGATCATTTCTGGCTCAGCTTCAGTGCGTTGCTTTTTGGCCGCCAGAACAGCCCGGCAAGCCGGATACGTTGAGCGGATCGGTGTATTGCGCGACCAGAAGTCCCAATTGAAGTGAACACCGGGAACGGTTTGTTCGATGCGCTGCCAGGCTTGTTGCACCATTTTCTGCGTCGCGGGTGGCATCGGTTCGGCGGTGTCCGGCGCCAGGCCACCGACGAGGTAAACAATGTCCATATCGTGCGGCAAATCCCGTTGCAACGCAGCCCAGCTTTGGCTGAAGGCGTAGCACCAGCTGCACATGGGATCATGAATGTAGAAAATTCGCGAAGTACGCATTTGCAAGCATCCAAAATTGAAGTCCTGCAATGTTATCGCCAAAGATGCATAAATCCTAGCGATTCGAAATAACACTTTACGTCAAAAAAGACAGGCGCGATTGCGGTAAAATTCTCATCTGCTTACCGTTTGAATGGACAACTGTCATCATGCCGCACACCTTACGTAAATCACTCGCACGAATCGCGCTGATCGCCTTGCTGTTGCTGTTCAGCGGTTGTAGCATGCTGAGACTTGGCTATGATAATGGGCCGCAAATGGTGTGGTGGTGGCTCGATGGTTATGTCGATTTCAGCCGGGAACAAGCGCCGCACGCCAAGCACGCCATTCACCAATGGTTTGGCTGGCACCGCGCCAACCAGTTGCCGGAATACGCGGATTGGTTAGCCGCGATACGCAGCCGGGTCGACGGCCCGCTGACGCCCGAGCAAGTCTGTAGCTGGTCCGACGAGCTGCAAGCTATCATCGCGCCCACTTTCGATCACGCCGCGCATCTCGGCACACCGGTGGTACTACGTTTGGATGAAACGCAATGGCGTCATCTCGAAAAACGCTACGCCAAGAGTAACGAAGAGCTGCGCGAGGACTTCCTGCAGCCCGATCCCGAAGACCGGCTGCGCGCAGCCATCAAGCGGACGGTCAAACGCATCGAGAATCTTTACGGCGATATCGACAAAACACAACGGCGCTTAATCATCGCCAGCCTTGAAGCTTCCCCCTTCAACCCAGAAGCATGGTTGACCGAACGCCAGCGGCGGCAACAAGAAACCCTGCGAACCCTGCGCCAGCTCGCCACCGAATCCGCCGCGCCTGAACCGGCCACGGCTTCGTTACGGAAGCTGATTGCCCACACGCACCGCTCTGATGACCCGGATTACCGGGCTTACCAAATAAAATTATCCGAGCATACCTGCGGCTTCATCGCACGCATGCACAACAGCACCACACCAGCGCAACGCCAGCATGCGCACGATAAATTAAAGGGTTGGGAAACTGACTTTCGTGCGTTGACGATGGATAACCGCGTGCAGACTGCGTTGGAATAGTGATATTGCGACACAATGCATGAATCCGGCGGGATTTAACGCCACAACCCCGTCGGCTTATTCCTATTTAAGCTAAACAGCGCTTCCTAATGCCTTCGCACCCATCACATCCGCTTCGTGCTCTAAGCCACGATCATCATTGATGGGAACACCTTCCTTCATCTGCATTGTCGGCTGCACCCGGCCTTGCGCCTGCTGCACCACATGCCAGGCTTCATGCGGCAAATGCTGCTCCTGCCCTGGTGCGACATGGATATCGGTGCCTTGCGCATAAGCAAGCGCGTTGAGCTGTGCCGGTTGCAATGAGTTGTAATGCACCCGGACAGAATCCATCGACATACCGGACAGCGATTCGATACCGGATTTGAGATTATCCGGCAGGCCGGTGTTGTTCGCGGTATTGTTGGTTTGGGCGGAAGATTGCTCTTTTAATTGTGCGGGAGCATCCGTGGCTGCTTTTTTCTGCAACTCTTCTTCCTCGACTCGTTGGATCAGCTCGGATTTCTTTTGCAGCAGCTCTTCTTCCTCGACGCGCTGCACCGGTTCTCCCGATAACATTTTGCGTTGCGCCAGTATGCGCGAACTATTGTGTATCAGCTGACTGATTTTTCTTTGCGCGATAGCTTGGGGAGAATTGACCATAGCAGTCATCAATTGCCGCCGATTTGCAGTCGATTCACGATTGTCCGCAAAAGCTTGATGAACGGATGATATAGTTGCCACGGCAGCAGGATTACGCGTTTGTTGCCGTTCTGACTCAATCGATGATAATCGTTTCATACTTCCCTCCGTTTATCTTATGCCATTTTCAATCTTTGACTGACAAGTGAATATCAATCTGACTCGCTAGTTGAAGTCACTTGCTATAGATCATCACTAAATATTTTACTCGCACTAAAGCTTTACAACAAAGCTATTGAATTTCAATTCACATTTGCTGCAATCAAATCCTGAATACCATACCATATTCCAAATCAAGATGATGCCATTTCCAGGTTCCAGGGCGCTTTACAGTCACAGCAAAGGATCTAGCCATTCAGCAATCGAGAGATGTTGTGCCCGTCTGTCGCTGGGTGTGAGCTTCACCACACTACCGTTTTTAGTAGAGCCATAGTCCACCTGAGAAGAATCCGTTTCCAGATCCACTTTAATCCAGCGCAAGGGCATCCCGCTGCGTGAAAATCATGGAATCGCTAGCAATGATCGAGAATTCCCCGCGCCTGTCCAAGAGGCAGATTTATTCCAGCCATGCAGCTTTCATCCAGGCCACAATGCCTTTTGACAGCTTATCGTCAAGCGAATGAATCACGCTCACTTGCACCCAACTACCGTATTCATTCCTGGTTAGAGCCACACCGGCGCCGCCAAAGAAAGTATATATAGCGCCAGAATTAATCCCACCAATGCTGTCTGATAAATTGATAGGCCGCAGCCACTGCACCGAAGAAGAGAACGGTATCCCTTTCTTTAATGCCTTGCTACTCATCCAACCGACGGTTCCAGGCGGGATTTTTTTATCCTGCGACAGATAAATCCTGACTTGCTGCCAAGACTTTTTTCGCTTGACTGGCGAGCCTATGGGTTGCACCACAGTATCGCCCGTGAAGGATTCAAGTACGTTTGCCTCTCCACTGTCAGGACTGTGAGCCAAGGTGATACCACTAAAGCCCAAGGTTCCCGAACCGCCATATACTGCTGGCAAAGGTTTGCCAGAAGCCTCACCGGTGATGAATCCCTTACCTGCTGGATGTTGCAGCTTGTAACCCGATACAGTTTTAGTTTGCTCACCGCCCAATGGCGCCGCCTTCGGCGTCCCTTTGCCTTCATCCAGCTTGCTAGCTTCAGGGCTGCCTGATTTTCCGAATTCTTCTGCGATTCCATAAGGCTTTTCCCCATAGGCCAGATAGCGGGATTGGATGCTGCCTTGATGGCGGGAACCTGGAACAGGGTTTCCATCTATGCTGTAGCGAAAAAAGTCGAAATTGAAGTTGGAATCCACTTGGTATTTGCCACTTGGCAAATGCGAGATGCTTTCACCATCCACCTTGACATGATAGTAGCAGACATAGCCTGCCTGTACGCTAGACTTGACCCATTTCTCGACAAACTTCAAGTGCTTGTCATTGGCGTCGGCAGTGATTGGATATAGATTGATGGCATTGCCGGGGCCGCCCACATCATGGTTTAACAAGTGCCCCTTGATGTATTTAGAATGATTCGGAACACCGGTGTTTCCGCTATTGGCAAGCTGTTTCATCAAACTGTCTTGATCGGAGTCCTTGTTGGAATCAGATCCTGGTTGATGGTCTTGCGACAGCGGATTGGCGATCATTTCCCGACCTACCGTAGCCGAGGCTGTACCTAATGTTATGCTGCCAGTTTTAAACAAGGCATTGGTTTGAGTGGCTTCTCCTGTGCCGCTACCAAGCATGCGATAACCAATTGAAGAACCGGAATCGTATGCAACCTCGTAAGTCGGATTGATCTCAAAGACGACCTTTGGCTTGGCATGTCCGACGCCTTTCAACCGGATGTCTTTCAAGCGGTAGGCTTCGGCCAGCGTGGACAAGCCCTGTTGCAGGCTTAGCGTGTCGGCGGATTGTTTCATCAAAGCCTGCACAGCGGCCTCCACCTCAAGTGCCCGTTGTTCTATTTCCGCAGCCGCTGCAGGGTCGGTCGGCAAGGTGCCGGATTTGGGTGTCGGAGCTGCTTGCATGGGCTTTAGTGGCGGTGCTTTTTCGACACCGTCGATTGTATTGGCTGCCGTGTCACCTAGCTCTTGGCTTGGCACGACTGATCCTGGCAATGGTTTTTCGGCTTCTTGTTCCTTCCGTTGCACGGTTCTAGCGTTGATGATCCCTAACTCGCGGCGCTGGGCAGTTGCGAACTTACCCTGAAGCGGCTTTTCTTCCTTGATACGCTGCAGCGCATTCAATTTCCCTCGCGACATATTATGAAATTGTTCCGTCCTATTGCGTTGAGCAATTGTTTTTGGATTGGAAAGAATGGTATCTTTTAACTGCCTTAGTGCGATAGTCTCCGGTCGGTTATCGACAAAATCCGATGAGTTTCCTGCATGCATCCCATTAGCATTAGGCTGGAACTGTCTTGCTTGCTGTTGTTCCGATCCAGTTGACACTGATTGTTTCATGCTTTCCTCCGCGTTATGGGATATTACTTCCAATTTTACACCGGCAACTGACCATCAACTTCATCCCTATACATCAACACCGTAAAATCATCTTCCAAATAATCACTGAGGCATTCTACGCGCGGCGACAGCACCCGGCAAAGTGTCAGGATTTCTTCCCGGTCGTGCCCGATCAGCAAATCATGCTGCGGGAAATGGCTTTTATCCAGCATGTTGAAAGCCAACGCGATGCTGGCGCTGTTATACAATTTTCCGATCATGGCGGTATAAAAACTGTCATCTTTACAGCGGTATCCCAATACGCCGCTGGCGATGACATAATCGACCTGCGGTAATTCTGCGCTACTGAAGTCCGTTTGATAAAAAGTTGTCCGTTCGATGCCTTCGTAGCGCTTCCGAGCTTCGGCGATAAACTCCGGCATTTGATCGATGCCGATATAATCGAAGCCGGAAAAATGCCGATCCAGGAACGCTTTCAAATCGCCATACCCGCACCCGGCATCGAGAATCGTCTTACCACTCAAGTTACCCACTTTGGCCAGCACTTGGTAGCGGACTTGCTGGCTATGCGCACCGCGCCATCCCAGTGATTCGACCGTGCCGTGTTGAAATTCAGCAATACGATGACGGTGGTAATGCATGACGGTCGCTTTTTCAATCAGGTCCATTGTAGTCATTTCCTTTTAAACCCTAATTTTCTGCGCGTGAAATCAGTACCCGGTCTAATCGCTGATTCTAGGCCGCGATGGCTTGCGCATTTGTTTTTTCCGCCGCTGATAAGCAATGATACTGACTGCAATACCGCCGGAAACCACCAGGATCAACGGCAAATTACCCGCAGAAACGGGCTCCAGCAGAGGATCATAGGTTAACAACAGCAATGCGACAATCACTGTGGGCAGCAGAATAACCAGCAGATAAATCACATAAAAGTTAATGATCTTCTTATGGATACGGCATGAATACAAATACAGGATGGTGAATAACAAACATAAGAAGATCAGCGCAACTAATGCTAACCGGAAGTACACGCGATTTTCGCAGACCATTTTTTCCAGCATCGATTCCGGTTCACCATGCCAGGTGGTATTTTGAAAATATCTCACCAGGCAGCCGCTGACAAAATTAATTTCATCGCAACGGAACGGCATTTCCGCAACGACCTCCGGCTCGTTGGCCCATAAAGGCCAGAATCCGATTCCGCCAAAGTTATCTTTAAAATACACAATGTCGTCTTCCAGTTGCTTCCAGTCCCTGCCATCGAATTCGATGACCGGAACGATATGTCTAAGCAAGATACCGCGTTCGATACCGTGCAGTTCGCCATTTTCGATATCCAGCCGCAATTTCTTTTTGGAATCCGTGGTCGGTTCTTCAATCAGAATCAGAATCTTGGTTCTCACGTCAGAACGCGCATTGGTTGCAAACGATGTATCCGCGCTGCTGGAAGGCTTGGTATTATCAACCCAGGCAAATAAATTGGCATACCGGTAAACACCGCTACCGAGCGCGGATTGCGGCACCAGGATATTGACAAAATAATCGCCTCCCTGCGCAAACAATCTTTTCTGTAGTTCGGTAAAGAAGCGGTTGAACAATTCAACGGATTCGCGATCATCCGGGAAACCATCAAAATACAACGTAATGCCATCGCCCAGCGCGGGCGGCGGAATCATGCCGAAGGTTATATTCTGCCGTATTGTGCTGAAACGATCGGTTAATTGGCTGGTGAGCAGATTCACGATGTTTTCCGTCAACGTTTCAAAAACCGCTGCTTTGGACGGATTGGATAACTTCTTCCAGCGCTCCCAGTAGGATTTATCATTCCGGATGACCCAATCGACTTTGCTGTTGTGTTTGCGAGCAGCCTGAATAAATGCGGTCTGCGCATCCCGGCCCGCATCACCGAGCGATAAAATCGTGCTTTCGTTATGTATATTATTCGCGTGCTTGATGATGCCGTCTTCGTCGAAAGAAAGCCCGTAATAAGCGACTCTGGACAATACGCTGAAATTAACCGTTTGCTTCTCTCCAGCCAGCCAGAACGGGTAAAAACCGTACACCGTGCCGGACAAATCATCCAGCACGCAACCGCAGCCGCTGCCATCCCATTGAACGGACGATGCGGCGCGATAAACCGGACTTTTCTTATATAGTGGTGCGATGGCGGGCTGTACCACCTGCTCATACAGACCGGTGACAAATTCATCAATCAATGCCAGATCGTGGTCTTCGCAATCCTCTTTGGGGTGCAAGCGCAATAAATCAATCTCCTTCAACTGCTGGGAAAAATCGCGCATTCCCTGATAGGGGCCGGTCAGCAAGTCCTCGGTCAATTTTTTAAAATCGTCATCGCTGATTTTTAACCCGGCCACATAAGCATTCTGTTTATTGACATCCTGGCAGGCGCCAATACCCGCATAGATTTTCGACTTTGCCGCCTGCTCAAACAGATGTTTATCAGGATAGACGACACCTTTTAATGACTTATCCAATAATTCAGCGAGAACACCATTGAGCGAAGTAAACAGCGCATCGCCCATCAGCACATCGAGGAAGCTCTGACTGATGACGGCATCGGCATAGCGGTAATATTGCTGGATCACCGGCGTCAATTTATCCACCAGATCGGGATAATCCTTAAGCACCTCCGCGATGGCCGCTTGCAAAGCCGCTACGTTATCGAATTTCTTATTGACCAGTTTGGACAACTGCGCATAAATCTGGCCTTTCCCTTGCAGTATCTTGAAATCTTCCGCCGCCAGCTGATAGAAATTGATCATCGGTTGATTCTTATGAATCGTTATCGATTCCACCTGTGGATCGATCACTTGCAGATAGAGATACACGAGATCGAGCAGTGCTTGATCGGTTCCGCTGCGCCGCACCTTGTAATAACTATTCCTCTGAATTTCCGGCTGATCGTCATTCCACAGCGCAAAATCAGCGCTGATCAGCACTTCTGCCTCTTCCGGAAACATATTCGCGAAGGATGCGATACGCTCCAGACGGTTCTTGGTTTCATTGACATATTGGCCGACCGGCTCAATCTTGAAATCGTGAATAAACCGTTGCAGCCAGTACAACGTGACCGGCCCCATTTTCCCATCCGTCAGCGGCTGTTTGCTCTGCGCAACATCCTTTTTCCAATCGCGGTCGCCTTGATAAATCAACGCCAAGTTGCGCTGCATGCCACTGACTGTGGATTTATCCAACCGTTTGAATTTTTCTTGATCGAGCAAGCGATCGTACTGCGCGTCCACTGCCAGCGCAGCGGAAACGCAGCAGCTTAAAAAAACGCATGCCATCCAGCAAAGGAAATATTTTTTCATCGCATACTCACAGTGTTCGGCCTTCTTTTAGCAATTCTTTTATCACGCCTTTGATCAGATCATCCTGAATAATCACATCGCGCTTCATCCGTATCGCCTGAATGGCAGCGTAGCGCACCGCATTGGTAATAGCGCCGCCTGAAAGCTCATAGCTCTCCGCCAGCTTTGCCAAATCGGCATCCGCCGCAAGCAAGCGGCTGCTGGCAAACATACCTCGCCACAATCTTAAACGCTGGTCGGCGTCCGGCATCGCAAAATGCACCGAGGTCTGGAAACGCCGGGCAAAGGCTTCGTCGATGTTGGTTTTCAAATTGGTTGCCAGAATCACCACACCGGGATAATCCTCAACGCGCTGCAATAAATACGATACTTCCTGGTTTGCGTAGCGGTCATTCGAGCTGCTGGTTTGCGTTCGTTTACCGAATAACGCATCCGCTTCATCGAAAAAAAGAATCCAATTCTTGTTTGCCGCTTGATCAAACACATTCGCCAGATTCTTTTCGGTCTCGCCGATATATTTGGATACCACCATCGACAGATCGATACGGTACACATCGACGCCGATGCTCGATCCAATCAACGTCGCCGTCAACGTTTTTCCCGTGCCCGGCGGGCCATAAAATAACGCGCGGTAACCCGGCTTGATATTTCTGCCCAGATTCCACTGCTGCAAGATGGTTTGTGAATGCCGCAGCCAAGTATTGATATTTTCGATTTCATCCATCACTTCCGGATCGAGCACCAGATCATCCCAAGTCAGCGAAGTCGTAATCAATTTCGCCGGAAAGTTGGTGCCATAATCTGGCTTATCATGACGCCCCAGCGTCAATCGGTTCAGATACTCGACCGTCATCATCAGCATGGCGCTCAAAAAAGGCTCGCCGCTTGCGCTGTGCTCCACCTTGAGAATTTGCTGTTTGGATAAATAATGATCAGGCTGAAACAAACGCATCGCGTCGAAACGTTTTGCCAGATCATCTCCCGCCAGAATAAAAACAGCCGTTTCGCAGGTGGGCAAAAATCCGCTGTGTCCTTTGCCTTTCCATCCGCCGAATTCGGTAAATCCACGCGCGGTTTCCTGGTTGTTGAGCAAAAAAGTATCCAGCACATGCGGTTGTATGTGCGGCAGCAGCGCTAGAATGACCACCAGCCGCTCATCGAATCCCATAGCGTATTCCCGCACCAGCTGCGCATATTCGGATTGCTCTGCGGCAATATCCGGCGGCGATAACGTACGGATATCCTCAATAGCACCTTCCCGGCAAAAATAAATATCACAGCGCGCCGCCAGCACCGTCTTAAACCAGGCGATTTCCTTTTCCAAAGTGGCTGCGTTTGCGTCGCTTTCCATCATCGCCGGTATTTTTCCCGTATGAGATACATACAATTATTAGCGCCAGGTAACATGAACCGCCCGCTCCATCCAGCTGTGCTTGATGACGGAAAAACTCCACGGCAAGCTATCCAGCAACATATCAAACACGCCGGGCTCAACCGTCAGATACCACATGCCATCTTCTTTTAATTGCAACTTCCCTTTACGCCGCAGGAATGTCTCGCGTAAACCGCTGATGGAGGTATTACCGATGGTTTTCCAGTTCTGAATCATACCGCGCATCAACCCTTCGATCGTTTCCTGTTCCTGCGCGCTGATCGCAATTTCCCGGCAGATCGGAATGCCGGTCGATACGCCGCACAGAATTTTGTTCAGTGTCAGCTGGTATTCCGGCGATTGCGTTTGCTCGTTGACCATGAACTGCAGCAAATGCACCGCACGCTCGGCTGCCTGGCGATCGACAAAAGCGCCCTCCTCGACCAGTTTCAGCATGCTGAAAAGCCGCGGCAAATACGGCGCTGCCAGTACCTGTCCGGCATTATCGATATAAATTTCCTCGGTGACATCGGTCGGCTCAGTTCGGTTCAGCAAAGCATCCCAATCGATGGCTGTTGCTTGCTCAACCAGCGCCGACGGACTGACTCCGGTTTCGACCAGTGGATTTTCTTTCCCGCTGTGCAGTGATTCAGCCGGAGTTTCGATCAGCGCCTGTAACAATAAACGAATCGCAGCGGCCGTTTTATTCCGTGCCAACGTTTCATACCAAGCCCGTAGCGTGATCTGAGCACCAGTCTCGTCCGATACGCCGCGTGCGATTGCCTGCAAGTAGATCGTCGGTGTGATTTCAGCGGTGTCCAGAGTCAATAGATACTGCAGGCTGGTAGCCCATAAACGCTGTTGCCATTGCTGCCGGTTATTTTGTCCGGTTACCCGGTATAACTTGTCAGTCTGCGCCAGCAGGTGTTCATTCAGCACGGCCGCTTGTGGCGCCAGCAGGTAAGCGATTTCCATCCGTATGGATGGCGGTAGTTTGTTCACCCAGTCAGGTACGGCTATCGCGCGCAGTGTCATGCGTAACCGTTGCCTGAGTTCAGCCGGTTGAGTGTTTGTTTCAACCGTTGCATGATGCGCATCGATCAGCTGTGCCTCGCGCAAGGCTGTGATTACTGTTGCGTACAGTGTTTCTTCGCCTGCCGGAGAGTGTTGTTCGGTTGAGTGTTGTGACGTTGATCCGGCCACTGATTCCGTTTCGGCTTGCTTGTCTTGTTTGGCTTGTGCGTTCCAATCCTCACGGGCATCACTCGGCCGGAAAGGTGTTTGCTGCGACTGGATTGCAATCGCTTCCAGGTCGATTTCCCGGTCATGCAGTAGCTCTTCCAGCAGCAGCCGGTAGTAGGCTTGCCGGTCATTGGCGCGATCC
>NZ_QPHG01000028.1:0-36617 GCF_040240425.1 Nitrosomonas sp.
ACATACTTTCTACCTGCACTTGAAAGAAACCGAATTTCGTTTTAATCATCGCCGTGATAATCTCTATCATGAAATTCTTAAATTGTTACGTTTAAACCCGCTTTAACTTCCTAAGACCCTATGTTTAGTATTAAGTAAACAAGCAAATGCTTAACTGTATGGATTACATAACGAATAATCCTTGTCATGACTTTGGTCTGTTTATTCCAGCTTTGTGTCCGTGCAGCAGCATGGGGCAAAAGCGACTGCTGGAGGGTTTCCACGAACTGCTTAATGTGCCGTTCATGGCCTCCATGAGTTGCCCGGCCGCATTGCACCAGTACAGTTCACCATGACCAAATACCCGCAACTTCTATTTGATGGGGTCGAAAAAACGAGGAGGCTGCAAACGGTTCCGAATTTCCGGACGGTTAAATAAAGTTAAATTTCTCTTAATGTGATGTCGTGCGCTATGATGACCAGCACTCATAGTATTTAATGCTCAACTGACAATAGGATGGAAATGGAACGGGAATTCAAGAAGCCGGTTAGCTGGCTCGGGGGCAGGGATCTTGTAACCAGCCTCAAAAGCATTATTTCCTCTACATTGAATGGTGAAAAGCAAGATTCCAGAGACTGGATGTTTGCTGAGACCATTTCAATAAAGCGCTGCTCTCACGATGAGCAAGAACCATACTGGTTTGATTACATTGCGGACACCGGCGATGGCATGAGCGCGGTCTATAACGTCGCGTATTTGTGCATGAGTGATCTCTGGCTGAAAAGTGAAGTGCCGGATAAAGAGCAGATATCGTTATCCCCAGCCGAAGGCTATGATTTTCAATTACCACGCGGTGAGTTTTTATTTGTCGGCGGCGATACGGCTTACCATGTAGCAGAGTCGCTTCGCTCAAAGAACGGTTCCAGACGCCTTTTAACTGGGCCTACATGGACATCAGTGCTGCTACTGGGAAAAAGGTTGAGCAACGTCCGATTTTTGGTATACCGGCCAATCATGATTATTACGATGCATTGGATGGTTTTAACCGCCAATTCTGTGAACCGATCAGCCAAAATCTTCAGGCGCAGGTGCGCGAGCAAGAAGATCTGCAAGATCCTCAGCTTGGTCTGTACGGATTCAAACGGATGCAAAGAAGCAGCTATGTCGCGCTGGAATTGCCTTTTGACTGGAAACTATGGGGATTTGATGCGCAAAATGGCAAAATGGATAAGCGTCAGCAGGCTTTTTTTGTATCAACCTTTTGCAAAGATCGGGTAACCAGTGGCGAATTATTTGATGAACAAAAGCAAGCGGATGTGCAAAAAGCTTTGCAAGCTGCAATACCTGGTAAATTAATTGTCGCAACGCCCGAACCCAGTACCGTCTTTGGCAAGCGTGCCGCTGATGATGAGCCGATGACGAAATCGTTTAAGCATTTGGGACTGGAACCCGGTTTTCTGTATGACGGTAAACTGAGCAGCAACAAATGCCGCCTGGATATTTCGGGTGATACACATCATTACGCGCGTTACTGGGGTAACAAAAATGAGAGCAGTGAACTTGGCAATTACGCTTCCGTGGTTGCTGGCGGCGGTGGTGCTTTTTTGCACCCGAGCCATACCGATGTTGGAGAAATCAAGAAACAACGGGTTTATCCGGAGGAATCAGATTCTCATCGCGAAGCCACGCAGCGGATTCTTAATCCATGGAATATTCTTACTGGGGGTTATGTTGGGTTAATCGGCGCCATCGTGGCTTTGGTTACTTATTTTGCAGTGACTATTCCTCAAAGCACTTCGTCCTTATTCAGGTATTTCTTGGATAATTTACCTGCGCTCGATGCAGATCAGTACTTTCTGGAACGTATCCGGCAAGCGCTTTTTACTGCTGATACAAATTCCTATTTCGAATTTTCGTATGGGTTCGACTTGATTTACATCATTCTATTCATTGCTTTCTTGTTTGGATGGAAGAAGATGAGCGTACCGGGGTTATCAAAAGTTAAATACAGTGACTCGCAGGATGAATGGGAACGGTACCGTACGGTATTCATCGTACCCATTTCTTTATGGATAATTCCGCTACTATTTCTGGTGCTTTGGCCTAGAGAATCATCTCCCGCTTCTTTCCAAGCTTCATGGCTAATCGGTTTGTTTGTGATTGCTGCGCTACAGATAATCGATCTGAGCCGTAGCTACAGCGATGTTTTATCGGATCGGTCCAAAATCCGGCATCAAACCGGGTGGGATTCCTTGCCATTATGGGTATTGAATGTGATGGGGATTTTTTGTGTCTCATTTGGTTTTTTGCATTATGGTGTTTACAAAGCATCCGTGATGAGTTTTGATTTTCTGGCAATTATTCTCTGGTCCCTGGTCATAGTTGGTTTTACTGCATTCCCGTTTTTTAATACGGATAAACTGGGTATAGCCAAAGCCAATTGGGGCAAGTTTCTGGCGATAGGTTTCTGGCATGCGCTACTGCAAATTTCGATACCGGTTTGTTTGGCGCTGTATGCTGATGATTATATTCAGTGGTTAATAATTTGCACGGTGACAGTCGCAATTACCTTGGCTGCCGGTTTCTTGTTTACTAATGCGCATTTAACTAAAAATTTTTCACCGGAAATTCAGAAAAAAATCGGTAACGGTATGTTGATGGCATGGGTTGTCATCGGAATGGCCGTATTTTTTGCAGCGACGCGGGGTGAGCCGGTTCCTGTTGATGGTTGGCGCTTGCTGATGGCTTTGCTATCGGGCGGGATTTTTAGCTGTATTTGGCTAGGCTGGTATTTCGCGGTATCGCTGGCGTTCAACTGCCATAACGGCGAGGCTGGCGGAGGAGCGAGGTCTGAACGCTATCGTCACATCATTCGCTTTAAATTGACCGAAAACACGTTGACCGGTTATGTCATCGGTATTGATACCCCCGTAACAGATCTCAAGACACAAACGCCTAAATTCCGCTTGGTGGATGTATTTACCTTGCAAGCAAAGAACAAATAAGTAACGCGACAGCAGTAATGCAGTCGGCCATGTTATTTTCCTGCGATTGTTACGTGAGAATACGCTTCTAGCGTATTGGGTTATGATGTTTTCAATGCTTCATTGAAAGCCAAAAATCTTTAAGAATGTAATTAAGATCAGTACCACCGTCAAAATGAAAACGACTCGAGACATCAACTGATAGATTGCTCTTCTGGTGACTATTTCTTGATGGTATTGGGCATCGATTTCGTGCATTTCATTTCTGAGTTTCCGGAACGGCGATCCCATGATATCGAGGCACCGGAGAAGCACCATGGCGACGACGGCGTAAG
Source organism: Nitrosomonas sp. (assembly GCF_040240425.1). Lineage (GTDB taxonomy): Bacteria > Pseudomonadota > Gammaproteobacteria > Burkholderiales > Nitrosomonadaceae > Nitrosomonas. The sequence continues at coordinate 3,300 of NZ_QPHG01000028.1, forward strand.
CCACCATTTCGATTTTCAACATATAAGCCAGGATACTGCCGCTTTCCTTTGGACCGATCAGCGTAAACAGCATGCCGATGACAACCGCCAGCATAATGGAAACATGCATCAGCAGTGCAGAGCTTTTGGTGTCGATAATCACCATATCGTGAAGGATATGGTTGATATGATTGATGTCTTTTCTCGCATCAGCAAATTTTCTTTCATCTTCCTCATTTAATGACAAAAGCGTTTTAAAAGCTTTGTCTACCAGATCGTATATCATCGGACTACCTCCGCTTTTTATCGTGCCATGTACTATATGTCATTTGACGATCTAAAAATAGAGTCAGTTTTTAATGATTAAGAATCTGAATATATTATTTATTCTGGTGTGCGGGCCGATTACTTAAGCCATCAGTTCTCTTAATACATAAGGCAAAATGCCGCCATGCCGGTAATAGTCCACTTCAATGGCAGTATCGATGCGGCACAGTAATGGTACCGACTGACTGCTGCCGTCTTTTCTCCGGATGCTCAATGTGACATCTTGTTGCGGCTGGATGTTATCCAGTCCAAGGATATCGAATTGCTCGTCGCCTTTGATGCCAAGCGTATCGGCGTTGTCATTGTTTTTGAATTGTAATGGCAGAACGCCCATGCCGATCAGATTGCTCCGATGGATGCGCTCGAAGCTGGTGGCGATCACCGCTTTAACACCCAATAACTGCGTACCCTTGGCAGCCCAGTCCCGGCTTGAGCCGGTACCGTATTCCTTGCCGCCGAAAACAACGGTGGGAATATTCTGGGATTGATATTTCATGGCGGCATCGTAAATGCTCATTTGTTCCGGCGCAGCACCTGCGGCGCCCTGATAAAGTGTAATGCCACCTTCGCTGCCGGGAATCATCAAGTTTTTGATGCGCACATTGGCAAAAGTGCCGCGCATCATCACTTCATGGTGGCCGCGGCGGGCGCCGTAGCTATTAAAATCAACTTTGCCGACATGATGGTCGAGCAGATAACGTCCTGCGGGTGAAGTGTCCTTGATCGATCCCGCCGGGCTGATATGATCCGTTGTTACGGAATCGCCAAATATCCCCAGTGCGTAAGCATTTTTAATGTCACTCGTGCCACTGGATAGTACAGGTTGCAGCGAGAAATTCTGGAAGAAGGGCGGTTCGGCGATATAAGTCGACTCCGGCCAATTGTAAGTTTGCCCGGTAACGGAGGTCACGCTATTCCACAACGCGTGATCTTTGGTGAGATTGCCGTAAAGTTTCCGGAAGGTATCCGCGTTGGCGGCGTATTTTAATAATGCATGAATTTCCGCGCTGCTGGGCCAGATATCTTTGAGCCAGACTGGTTGATTGTTTTTGCCGATTCCCAGCGGTTCAGACGTGAGGTCTTTCAGTATAGTACCGGCAATTGCATAGGCCACGACTAATGGTGGTGATGCCAAAAAGTTAGCGCGAATGTTCGGATGGATGCGTGCCTCAAAATTGCGGTTACCGGATAATACTGCAGCGCAGACCAAGTCATTCTTGACGATGGCTTCTTCTATCGGTTCGGCCAATGGTCCCGCGTTGCCGATGCACGTGGTGCAGCCGTAACCGACCAGATTGAAGCCCAATTGTTCGAGATAAGGCGACAGTCCGGTGATGTTTAAATAATCGGTGACTATACGTGAGCCGGGCGCTAGCGATGTTTTGATGTGATGCTTGACCGATAGTCCTTTCTCGACCGCTTTTTTGGCCAGCAAGCCCGCGGCCAGCAACACGCTCGGATTGGATGTGTTGGTACAGGATGTGATGGCGGCAATCATCACATCGCCATGGCCCAAATCAACGCTGGAACCATTCAATTCGACATGGCATAAGTCGGCTGCATTGGGTGCGGGGCGGTTACTGGTCATTTCGGTAATGTTGCGGGAAACCATCCGCCGTTCAGTGGATGCAGCGCTTTGTGGCATCGGCGTGTTGCCGGCACCTGGCGCCGACAACCGGCTTTCATCGACATTGCCGGAGTCGATTTGTGTGCATACTTCGGAATCCTGGTTATGGGTATTACGTACCGAGTAACGCTGATTGATATCGTCGTTTTGTTTGCCGTAACCGCTTTCTTTGACGGGTTTGTTAAAGAGTTCGGTAAAGCGGGATTTTATGGCTGCGAGTTCGATTCGATCCTGAGGGCGTTTGGGGCCTGCCAGTGCAGGCGATACCGAACTCAGATCGAGTGTCAGCTCGCTGGTATAGTCGATGTCGCCTTTTCTGGGAATGCCATACATCTGCTGTGCCTGGAAATATGCTTGAAATGCGGCGATTTCTTCCTGGCTGCGTCCCGTGCCTTTGAAATAGCCGATGGTGACGTCGTCGACCGGAAAGAAGCCCATGGTTGCGCCGTATTCCGGTGCCATATTGGCGATCGTGGCGCGATCGGGCAACGTTAATGAAGCGGTTCCTTCGCCGAAGAACTCGACGAATTTACCGACGACATTAGCCTTGCGCAGCATTTCCGTGATCGTCAGTACCAGATCGGTTGCGGTAACTCCTTCGCGCAACCGGCCTGTTAAATTGACACCCACGACATCAGGGGTGAGAAAATATACCGGTTGACCCAGCATACCGGCTTCCGCTTCGATCCCGCCGACACCCCAGCCGACGACACCAATGCCGTTGATCATGGTGGTATGCGAGTCGGTACCGACTAAGGTATCGGGGAAAATGAGTTCGTCTTTCCGGTGCACACCGCGAGCGAGGTATTCGAGGTTGACCTGATGCACGATGCCGATCCCGGGAGGAATCACCTTGAATGTGTCAAATGCCTGCATGCCCCACTTGATGAACTGGTAACGTTCGTTATTGCGAAAAAATTCTATTTCCATATTGCGATCGATCGCATCTTTCGTACCGTAGTGATCAACCTGTATCGAATGATCAACGACCAGATCGACGGGGACCAGCGGTTCGATCAGCTTCGGATTTTTTCCTAGTTTTACCGCCGTGCTGCGCATGGCAGCGAGATCGACCAGCAGCGGCACGCCAGTAAAGTCTTGCAACACAATGCGGGAAACGACAAACGGTATTTCATCGACTCTGGCGGCCTCGGGTTTCCAGTTGGCTAGTTGCCGGATATGAGCTTCCGTGATCTTTTTATTGTCATAATTCCGCAACACCGATTCCAATACGATACGGATCGATACCGGCAGCCGGGAAATTTTTCCAATGCCACTTTTCTCCAGCGCTGGGAGTGAATAGTATTTTGCAGTGTTTCCGGGGGCTATGGATAGCTCATGCAGGCTGTTGAATAAATTGTGGCTCATCGGTAATGTCCTGAATAATGCGGGTTAGCGGGTAAATAAATTATTCTGCCGCTAATATATATTTTTAGGCAAACAAAGTCACGCTTCGGATTGCGAGCATAAATGACAATAAAGAAACAGAATGGGGGACTATGGATGTAATCAGGTGGGGTGGCTGATGGGACTCGAACCCACGACAACCGGAATCACAATCCGGGACTCTACCAACTGAGCTACAGCCACCATATGAAGAAAAGTGATACGGTCTTGCACACAAAAACCGGGTCGAGCAATTCAGTCCATCCATGAGGAAAATATAATATTTGTGGCGTGCCCGACAGGAATCGAACCTGTAACCCCCAGCTTAGAAGGCTGGTGCTCTATCCGATTGAGCTACGGGCACCAAATCGGGCTGCTCTAAATATTAGGGCTGAAATTGGTCGGGGTGGAGAGATTTGAACTCCCGACATCCTGGTCCCAAACCAGGCGCGCTACCAGGCTACGCTACACCCCGGAAAAGGCGACACTATACCTTCTTAGCGGTGAGACGTCAATTTCTTCGTGCTTCAAGTTGAGAATTTTGCTGATTCTGTTTTGGTACGAATTAGAAACCAGAAATGTTGACAATTTGCATGCGTAATGTCACAAATTAAATTTATAGTGACGTGCTATCGTAGAATTCGATCAATGGCAAACATCGACTATGGATAAATAACTTGTTATCGAACATGTTTTCTGATAATACTATGCGATTTTTGTACGCTAGCGGAATTAAAGAGGAGCCTGAAAGATGCCAAAAGAGCTGCAAAGTAAACAAGTGACTCCCTATGAACCCAAAGCAGGTGAAGAATATATGGGGCCAGATCAGCTGACGCATTTTCGTAAGATACTGGAAGATATGAAAGTTGAGTTAGGTCAGGATATTGACCGTGCCGTTCATACCATGCAGGATGAAGCGACGGTTTTCGCGGATCCTAATGACCGGGCCAGTCAGGAATCGGATATGACGCTCGAATTACGTAACCGTGACCGGGAGCGCAAGCTGATCAAGAAAATTGATGAGATTATCGGCAAGATTGATTCCGGTGATTATGGCTATTGCGAAAGCTGCGGTGTTGAAATCGGATTAAAACGATTAGAAGCACGGCCAACGGCGACACTCTGCATCGATTGCAAGACTTTGGATGAAATGCGTGAGAGGCAAATAGCTAAATAGTTTTGAACACAATGAACTGAATGGGCTTGTAGCCGGTGAAAATGAAAAGCCCCTGCTTGTGAAGCAGGGGCTTTTATTTGTTTAAATTAACGCGTAAGTATGCGTAAGTATGAGACGAGTTAGGATTCTTCTGTGGTAGGATCCGCATCGCTTTCATCAGCAGCTAGCGCTTTCATACTGAGACGCAGTCTACCCTTGTCATCCGCTTCAAGCACCTTGACACGAACCTGCTGGCCCTCGTTCAGATGATCGGAAACGTTGTTGACACGCTCATTGGCGATTTGCGAAATATGCAACAAGCCGTCTTTTCCTGGAAGAACGCTGACGATAGCACCAAAATCTAGTAACTTCAGGACTACACCATCATAAATTTTACCAACCTCGACTTCCGCGGTAATGTCTTCAATACGTTTTTTGGCCAATTCACCGCCTTCCGCATTAACACAAGCGATCGTAACTTGACCGTCATCGGTGATATCAATGGTAGTGCCGGTTTCTTCCGTGAGCGTGCGTATTACAGCGCCGCCTTTACCGATAACATCGCGAATCTTTTCCGGATTTATTTTCAGTTTGATGATGCGCGGTGCATGCACTGAAATATCTTCCCGGGTCGATGGCAGCGCTTGTTTCATGATTTGCAGGATATGCATCCGCCCTTCATGCGCTTGTATCAACGCTGCATGCATGATTTCTTTGGTGATGCCTTGAATTTTGATGTCCATTTGCAAGGCAGTAATGCCTTTTTCGGTTCCTGCTACCTTGAAATCCATATCACCGAGGTGATCTTCATCACCAAGAATGTCTGTCAGTACAGCAAAACGGTTGCCATCCTTAATCAGACCCATGGCGATACCCGCAACATGCGCTTTCAATGGAACACCTGCATCCATCAGTGCAAGACAACCGCCACAGACCGATGCCATTGAGCTGGAACCATTGGATTCGGTAATTTCGGATACCACGCGGAGTGAATAACCGAATTCTTCAGGAGCCGGTAGTACGGCAGCAAGAGCGCGTTTAGCAAGACGTCCGTGACCGATTTCACGGCGTTTTGGAGTGCCGACACGGCCGATTTCTCCGGTTGCATAGGGCGGCATGTTGTAATGCAGCATGAACCGGTCGTTATAATCGCCTTGCAGCGAATCGATTTTTTGCTCATCGCGCGCGGTACCCAAAGTTGCAATCGCCAGCGCTTGTGTTTCTCCACGGGTAAATAGCGCTGAGCCGTGCGTGCGCGGCAGCACACCGTTACGAATTGTAATAGGCCGGACAGTCCGCGTGCCGCGGCCATCGATCCGGGGTTCACCATCCAGGATTTGGTTGCGCACAATTTTCGATTCCAGTGCAAAAAAAGCTTCCTTGAATGACTGAAGATCGGGGCCACCCTCGGTATCAACACCAAGCTCGGCGGAGATGCGTTGGCTGATGACTTCAATTGCTTCGCTACGTGCTTGTTTTTGTTTGATTTTGTATGCTTGTCGCAAATCAGCTTCTGCCAAGCCGTTAATCTTTTCTTCAAAAGTGACATCTTTGGCCGGCGGTGTCCAATCCCAAGCGGTAACACCGGCTTCATCAGCAAACTCGTTTATTGCATTGATAACGACCTGCATTTGCTCATGACCAAACGACACGGCTCCTAGCATCACTTCTTCCGGGAGTTCCAGCGCCTCCGATTCAACCATCAAAACAGCGTTTTGTGTACCTGCAACAACCAGATTCAGTTGCGTGTCTTTCAATTCGGAAGTGGTTGGATTTAGAACGTATTCATTGTTGATATAACCGACCCGGGCCGCACCAAGCGGGCCATCGAACGGAATGCCGGAAAGGATTAATGCAGCGGAGGTGCCAATAATCGAGGGGATATCCGGATCCACTTCATTATCGGCCGACATTACCGTGGCTACTATTTGTACTTCGTTATAGAATCCTTCGGGGAAGAGCGGTCGAATAGGGCGGTCGATCAATCGGGAAGTTAATGTTTCCTTTTCTGATGGACGACCCTCTCGCTTAAAGAAACTGCCGGGTATTCTGCCAGCTGCGTAAGATCTTTCCTGGTAATCCACTGTCAGTGGAAAGAAATCCTGTCCTGGTTTTATATTTTTTGCGCCAACTACGGTGACAAGTACTACTGTATCGTCCATTGTAACCATTACGGCGCCATGTGACTGTCTTGCTATTTCACCTGTTTCCAGTGTGAGTTGATGGCGTCCATAAGTAATACTCTTCTTAATAGGTTTCAATTAACAATCCCTTTTCCTATTTGATGAATCTTTCCGAATTTTGATTTGCCTGCAGACAAGAATATCGATTGCATGACTGAAAAATGGTCTGCTCGATTGGCACCAGCCAAGTCTGAGAAAACCATTATTTACGCAAACCAAGGCGTTCAATCAGCGTTTGGTAAGTATCGGTATTGCGGCTTTTTAGATAATCAAGCAGTTTGCGGCGGCGTCCAACCATGCGTAACAGACCGCGGCGGGAATGATGATCCTTGACATGCGTTTTGAAGTGACCGATTAAGTCATTGATTCTAGTCGTTAAGAGTGCAACTTGGACTTCAGGAGAGCCAGTATCCCCTTCGGCTCTTTGATAGTCCCGCACTACCTGTGCTTTTTGGTCGATTGTGACTGACATAAAATTCTCCGGTTATTAAACTACCCTTGGGTATAAAGAGCCAGAATTTTACTCTTTAATATCGTTTTTGTCCAAACTGGAACAAGTTATGAAACTAAATCGAACCGGTGGCGGAGACCTTCAAGCTCATTGCAGCTCAAAAGCTGAGTCATGGGGAAGTGTAATTTTGGGGAAACTGGAATGGATACTGACTGAAGTGGATAAAAGAAGAAATTTAGAGCGGTCTATGGAGAACAAAAGAATTGATAGTGTAGATTGATTCTTCTATCAATTCTGTTTGTTATCCCTAGCGACTGATTAAGATTTTTGTGTGGCAAAGTGCGCATTTAGCAATGCGATAAAACGATCTAGCATTGTAAAATCCTAAACTTGCGAGTTTCCACCCTCATTTCCCGATGGATTCGTGAATTGATCGTTCAACGCTTGAATATAATCATTGGCTTCGTTAATGATTTCATCAATTGTCTGTTGTGCAACATCATTCCAGCCAGCCGGTCCGCTGAGGAGCATTGGGCGGTACGTGGCAGTACTCTTATTAAATGCCTGCACGTACTGTTTGTAGACCTCATGATCGCTGCCGATTTCTTTCGCTAGATTTTTCAGTAGCTTATTGGCAACGGCGCGGCGAATGGAAAAATGGATGAAAATAATGCTGAGCGCCAAAAACGAAGCGATGGCGATCGCCGTGGTATCCCCCTGCATCAGTTCTTCCGGGAATGTTTTGACAATGCCCCAGGACTCATTCATCGTTAACGCTATTCCTGCCGATACAGCCAACATGCCAAAAGCTAAACCATCAAATAATATGACTTTGCTTTTCCATTTCTTTAACATGTCAGATAGTTTGTTAACAATCTGATTTTTTATGCTTTTTGCTGTTTGCTCCAGCTTCCCGACAATGCGATACGAACGTTCGACTTCGATCTGATGCATTCTTGCGTTGATGTCGACCATATCTTCTTCGCGTTTCTTCTCGAAGCGTTCTTTGATGTGCGGGTTGGCGATCGGAACGGCAGCGGCGGGGTTATAGATGCGATAGAACCGTCCGGTGACTAAACCTACTTCTGCAAGCGAGCGTTGCCAAGCGGAAACAACTTCTTCCGGATTGTCTTCCTGTGCGGTGACATCAATCTGATTCAGAATGTACAGGAATTTGTTTGCATCGGCACGGTTAACGCTGGCCGATACCAAATAAGCCAATGTATCCTGCATGGCTTTCGGTTCGGGGTGGCGCGCATCAAAAAATACCAGCACAAGATCGGATAAATTAATGATGTGCTGCGTTAGACGCAATGTCGATGCGCGCTGATTGTCGGCGTCAAAACCGGGAGAATCAATCAGGATTTTTCCGCGTATATTTTCGGACGGGCAGGTTTTTAATTGTAAGTAAGCGTCAATGCGTTCTTGCCCGGCTTCGGAAATCTCTTCAATGCTACGGCTGATTTGAAAAAACGGGAAACGTGGATCGGCATCGAGTGCAATGCCCGGCAGCGTTTTCGCTTCATTATGGCGGCTGTAGCAAATGACCGTGAATTTGTCGTCGACGGCCTGATTGCCGGTGCGCTGCAGCTTCATATCCAGGTAGGAATTGATATAGGTCGATTTTCCGGCGGAGAAAGTGCCTAATACGGCGATCATAGGCCACCAGGTCACACAGGTCGCATAAGACTCATCTTTGTTGAGTAACCCCATGCTGTGGCCGACATAATCCATTTTTCTGAAACTTTTGACTGCATTGGCCAGTGTCGGGTTATCCGGATGCTCATCAGCTAAGTGCTTTTGTAAACTCTTAAGATACTTATTAATTTGTGTTGAGCTATGTGACATAACGATCCCTTTTCATTCCTATGAGAGAACACCCTAAATTTCGTGAAGGTGATTTTTAGTTTAAAAATTCATTTTTCTGCATGAGATGGTGCTGTTTTCAGTAAGTTACTCTGGTTCTTCGGAATGTGTGCCAGCCAGAATTTTTCTACTGCAAATGAAAACAGACTTTACGGATAACGCATGTTCAATGCCAGTCGATCTATGTCAGAAATTGTTGCAGCGTGTCCGGCGATTCTACCAAGAACGCCGCAGGCTTGCCAGTATATGATATTTCTAATATTTGCATCGGTTTCACGCAAAATAATATTATCATAGCCAATTTTATGCGCGGCCGGTTTCCGGCGGTTTGTGCCTTTTGATCGGAAGAAAACAAGGCTTGGATCGTACACACTTACATGGCGGGAGAAAAATTTAAAGCATGTCAACAGAAAGTAATCAAGAGCAGCCTGCAGCACGTTCCGCCCATCTAGCTCGCTATATCCTTATTGGCTTTCTTACCGTGGCGCCGCTGTGGGTGACGTGGCTGGTATTTGATTTTTTATTGAATTTATTGGCACGGATCGGAGATCCTTTGCTAAAAGGGACGGCGCGTGCTGTCCGGCCATTTTCGGATACCACGGCCAGTTGGCTGCTCGATTCTAATTTTCAACATGCAGTGGCTGCGTTGCTAACGATTGTGAGTCTTTATGGCATCGGCTTGCTGGCTTCTTTTGTCATTGGTAAGAAAGTGATCGGTATTTATGAAAATATTCTCGCTAGACTGCCTTTGGTGCAAACAATTTATGGCGCTACCAAACGTTTCTTGCACACGGTCAGCCAGCCGCCGGTTACCGGGCAGCGTGTTGTGCTGATCAGTTTTCCATCGTCAGAGATGAAAGCGGTCGGGTTTATCACGAAAGTCATAACAGATAAAAATAGCGGGAGAAAGCTTGCTGCGGTTTATGTGCCGACCGCACCCAATCCAACTTCCGGTTATATCGAAATTCTACCGATGGACGATGTTATTCTGACGGACTGGACGACAGAAGAAGCAATGACGTTTATTGTGACGGGCGGAACCAATGCACCCGACAATTTGAATTTTTCCAATCAACCTAAGCCGCAAGTGCAGGCTGCTGAGAAACAATAACGTGATGCACAAGCGGTGATGAGCCGTTGCGTTTTTACGCCGGTAATGAATAGGGTAGCGATTTAATTTCCAATGTTGGCCCTTGCAGCGATTGCCAATGTATCTCGATGGCGTCAACACTGCTTTGCTGAATGACGGCTAAAGCATCAAAACCGCCTTGCGGTGACGGTGTTGCATTGACAATGTTGCCGCTGGATTGATCATCCATATCGCTGCTGTATAGCGCATCGCCCGCTTTAATAGTCTGTGTCGAGTCAATATGCGCTAAAAACATGCGCCGTTTGAGTTTCCCGAGGTATTGCGTGCGTGCCACAATTTCTTGTCCCGGATAACAGCCTTTTTTAAAGCTGACACCGCCAATTGCGTCCAAATTGACCATCTGCGGCAGAAACATTTCCTGAGTTTCAGGCAATATAACTGGAATTCCCGATTCAATATTTAACCAATTCCAGCAATCCGCGCCAACCGGTTTGGCATGTTGATCAAGGCGTTGCCAGAGTAGCGCTGCATTTTCAACCGATGTGATCAATTCGATACGTTGCGGAGAAAGGCAAAGAGCGCTTTGTGCGCCATCATGCGTCACTTGCAACGAATGATCAAAATGGCATGGTAAACCGGTTACATCTTTAATCAACAGGGCGGCATCCGGACCTGCGACACCAATTCGGACCAGGTCATTACTGGCATCGGTCAACCGTACTTTGGCGCGCAGCACATACATGGTTAGCCGCTTTTGTATGGCAACGGATAAACCGGCAGGCAATTGCATGAGAAGATCGTCATGGTGCTGCCAGAGCAGGAAAGTTGCCAGAATCCGGCCTTTAGGGGTGCAATAGCTGCCATATTGCGCCTGGTTTGGATTGATTTCCCGGATATCGCAACTAACCTGGTTTTGCAAAAAAGTTTTTGCGTCCTCGCCGGAAAAACGAATTATGCGGTGATGGGATAGATCAGCCATGACGGTGGTCGTTTGCGTCTCTTGAAGCTCGGCTGTGATGTTGCCAAAATGTACCACACTATCATTTTCAATGACGGCGTGACAATCACGTAAAAAGGTTTGCCATGCTGGATTCATACAAAAGCTACGGATGAATAAACGGGTGATGATTATACGATACTCAATCCAGTTGAAAGCAAGAGTGCGCTACGGGAGATTGCGCTTTGCGCCGGGCGATTTTATTTTCCGTGACCGTCAATGCTGGAAAAGCGATTTTAAATATGCCTGATTTGTTTATTCATCTTCAATCTTCCTGCCGCCTTGTAACGATACTGAGTCTGGCGCACTTGATTACTGCCAGCTTTTTGTGGCCGCTGGCGTTACCCTTGGAAGTAAAGGCTATCATCGTTGTTTTGCTGATTATCAGTCTGCTCTATTATCTGCGTAAAGATGCGTTGCTCAGTGCAGATGATGCGGTAATCGCTTTGCAGTTGAAGGAAGATATGTGCTGCATTGTAACAACGCGATCCGGGCAATCGATCGCTTGCCGCATATTGGGAAGCACTTTTGTTGCTCCTTATCTTGCAGTGATGAATCTACAACCGGCCGGGAAATTTTTTATGCGCAGCGTTGTGATTTTGCCTGATAGCATCAAAGGGGATGAATTCAGGCGGTTGCGGGTTTGGTTGCGGTGGAAATGGAAGCAGGATCAAGAAAATGGTAAATGATCATGGCAGTTGGTTAATGGTAGCGAGTGTATTTCATACCAAACTGCGCTTAACGGAATACGTGCATGGTGTTTATCGTTTTGATGGTGGTATGTACCTGGGTAAACGCAGGTAGTCTGTTTATTATGAAGTATTTTTCCATATGAGTGATAAAAACAATTTGCACGCAATGGAAAATTTTTCTGCTATCGTAAATTATGCAAAGAGGGAGAGAATATGTTTAAAAAAACTGTTCATGCATTGGTATTAGTTGTTGCAATGGTGTTTGCTACCAGTCAGGCTTTTGCCGCCTGTAGTCTGGATACCGAGAAAGACGGAAAAACAGCTTGTGGAGTAAACCAAGTCTGTTATCTGGTGGATGGCACCTGTATTGATAAAAAGAGCTTGCCAGCGAGTAAGTCCTGTAAAAAATCAGGTGTCTGCCAAAATTCTTGTGTGAAAGAAGATGATACAGAGACCAATAATGATGGTTCCGAAACAGGAAAGTGCAGTTAGTCTTTTAAGTTAATCTATTTAAAATAGGGTTGTTCTGTTATTGACCTAAGCCGGTTACACCGGCTTAGGTGTTGAAAAGTAAGGCGCCGTTTTCTGTTGCTTTTAAATTTCCCTTTGCAATATCGTATCTTGCGCTACCGGCAAGGTGTCCGGGTAATCCTTGCTAAAGTGCAATCCCCGGCTTTCATGGCGCAGCATGGCGCATCGCACAATGAGATCGGCGCTATCGACGAGGTTGCGCAGCTCTAACAAATCACTGCTAACGCGGAAGTTTGTATAGTATTCATTGATTTCTTCGCGTAATAACGCAATGCGATGCTGCGCGCGCTGCAATCGTTTGGTTGTGCGCACAATGCCGACATAGTTCCACATAAAGCGGCGCAACTCGTCCCAGTTGTGCGCGATGACAATTTCTTCATCCGCATCCGTAACCCGGCTTTCATCCCAGTCAGGCAGTTTTGGGAGTCCATTCATAGGTTGATTGGCGATATCGATTCCCGCAGCTTGTGCCAATACCAGACATTCCAGCAGAGAGTTACTGGCTAGACGATTGGCGCCGTGTAATCCGGTATGTGCTGTTTCTCCGATGGCATATAGGTTATCCAAATCGGTTTTGCCGTGTTTGTCAGTCACCACGCCACCGCATGTATAGTGTGCTGCCGGAACGACCGGAATCGGTTCACGAGTGATATCGATTCCCAATTCCAGGCAACGGGCGTAAATAGTCGGGAAATGTTCTTTGAGAAAATCAGCGGGTTTGTGGGATATATCCAGATAGACGCAATCCAGTCCTCTTTTTTTCATTTCAAAGTCAATAGCGCGAGCCACGATGTCGCGTGGCGCGAGTTCGGCGCGTTGATCGTGCCGCTGCATGAAGCGGTCGCCATTCGGCAGTTTTAATAAACCGCCTTCGCCGCGAACAGCTTCACTGATCAAGAACGATTTTGCATGCGGATGATAGAGGCAAGTCGGGTGAAACTGGATGAATTCCATATTGGCAATCCGGCAACCCGCACGCCAGCCCATTGCGATACCGTCGCCCGTGGCGGTATCCGGATTGGTCGTGTAGAGATAGACCTTACTGGCTCCACCCGTGGCTAATACAGTGTTTTGCGCTGTAAAAGTAAGCACTTTATCTTGTTTTTTGTCGAGGATATAAGCACCAAAGCATCGTTTATGCTGCGTGTGAGCATAATCGGATAACTTATCGCTGGTAATCAGATCAATGGCGATATGATGTTCCAGTACTAAAATATTCGGATGCGTTTGTATTTTCTGGATTAAGGCTTGCTGTACAGCCTTACCTGTTGCATCGCCGCTATGAATAATGCGCCGTATGCTATGACCACCTTCTTTCGTCAGGTGATATCCGGTTTCGCTTGTTTTGTCGCTGGTGAAAATAACACCTTGATCTATCAGCCAATGAATTGCATTTGCTGCATTTTCGGTGATGTATTGAGTGATTTCCTTATCGCATAAGCCGGCTCCGGCGATCAATGTGTCTTGTACATGTTGTGATGGAGAATCATTATCGGATAATGCTGCTGCAATTCCACCTTGCGCCCATGAGCTGGCGCCCGAATCAGCACTTAGTTTAGTCACGATACAGATTTTTTTATACTGCGCCAAATGCAATGCCAGCGTAAACCCAGCTAATCCACTGCCGATGATCAGCGTATCGAAATTGTTGTTAGGCATCAAACTTGACCATCTGTTTTTGTAATTGATGGGCTGAATAATAACAGACTCGGAGTACTTCAATCTGTATACGTGGATTTGCTTTTATTGATACCGAAAAACTGAATTGTGAACTAATCGATAGGATTAATTGTCTCTGAAACAATGATGATGCAATTACGTAGTTCCCGAGATTCATTTGGATATGTATACTTGTTCTGTTGTGTCATTATGCTACATTTAATGGAACAAGAATTAACTATAAATTCATTTAAAATGCTCAGGGATCAGGTTGTATGGGTGATCGGGAAATCGATCAACAGTTAGTAGAACGAGTTCAAGGCGGAGATAAGCATGCATTTGATCTACTAGTCATAAAATATCAACGTAAGCTGGCTCGTTTATTGTCACAGTTTATTCGTGACTCAGCTGAGGTTGAGGATGTTACGCAAGAAGCTTTTATCAAAGCGTATAGGGCATTGCCTTCATTTCGTGGAGATAGTGCTTTTTATACGTGGCTGTATCGGATTGGTATTAATACAGCAAAGAATTTTCTGGTATCTCAGGGGCGTAAGCTGCCGACATTGCAAGGATTTGACAATGAAGATGCCGAAGATTTCGAAGATAGCGGTTTGTTGAAGGAAATGAATACACCTGAAAGTGAACTGATGAGTCAAGAAATTGCTCAAACGGTTAATCAGACGTTGGATTCGTTACCTGAAGAGTTGCGTACAGCGATTGTTTTAAGAGAAATTGATGGATTAAGTTATGAAGAAATTGCCAATATTATGAGTTGTCCCATTGGGACTGTACGTTCGCGCATATTTCGCGCACGTGAAGCGATATCTGAACAGTTGCGTCCTTTGCTAGGGACAAGTAAAGACAAGAGGTGGTAATGTGAAAAGTAAAGTATCTGCATTGATGGATGGTGAGCTTGATCAGCAAGATGTTTCAAATATTATTGAGGCGATAAAAAAAGATAATGATCTGCGGGATGAGTGGAAGGCGTATCACGTGATTGGCGATGCGCTGCGGCAATCATCTCGACTATCGATGAATATATCTGCCAGTGTCAACCAAAAGTTAAAAGCCGAACCAACCATACTCTCTCCCCATAATAGTTCTCGTAACGTAGAAAAGAAACAAACACATAAAGTCCTGGCCTTTTCAATGGCCGCCTCAGTGATAGCGATGGTTTCGGGGTGGGTTATAATGAATAATCTCTATAAGCCGCAACAAGTTATGGTGGCTGAGCAATCAAAACGCGACAATAACTTAACTGCCACACCTATCACAGTTTCTTCTCCTCCTTTAATTCATAATTACTCACATCCCCCGGTTGAAATGAATGATTATCTCTTCGTGCACCGGGAATTCTCTCCAGGTATCACCATGAATGGGCAAGTTACCAATGTCAATAACGTGACTGAATACCACGAAAGATATGGTAGATGATTAGCCGCAAAATATTTCCGCTGTTTTCGCTATTTTTACTGTTGGTAGTAAGTCTTCAAACAGCGGTTGCGCAAGAATTATCTCGTTCAACCCAGAGTGCGCTGGGTTGGTTAAAAAAAATGGCTGACGCACCGCGTCGCCATAATTACTCTGGAACCTTCGTTTATTATGCCGATGGCCATATAGAAACCTCTCGCATCGTGCACAAAGCTGGTCCAGCCGGTGAATATGAAAAAATTGAAGTACTAGACGGACTGCCGCGCATTGTTTTTCGTAATAACGATGAGATGCAGTGTTATCTTCCTGAAAGTAAAAAAATATATACTGAGAAACGTTGGTTCCGTAAATTCTTTCCTGATATTCTCCCTTTACCATTAGATAACGTTGACGAGAATTACTCTGTCAAGGAAATCGGCCGCGAGCGGATCGCGGATCACGAGTGCCAGGTCTTGTCCCTGACTCCGAGGGATTCATTACGATATAGTCATAAATTCTGGATTGACACTGCAACCGGAGTGCCAGTGAAAGTGGCTGTAATCGATGGTAATCAAATCATTGAGCAATTTGCTTTTGCACAACTGGAAATCGATGGAGACATTTCTTCCAGTCAATTGAAACCGAATCAATCTCTGATTTCGGGCGAATGGGAAACAACAAAATTACTGACTTCAATTTTAGGTGAAGGTGAATTACCGTGGCAGGTCAAGAATCTTCCCGCAGGTTTCCAGAAATTGATTGAAATGAAGCGCAATTTGACCGAAAAGCCTGTTCTGGTCGACCATATTGCCGTATCAGACGGACTCGCGACGGTTTCGGTATTTATCGAACCGATTAGTAAGGATGCACCGTCACCGGTTCCAGGTTTTTTTACCAGTCGTGGTGCGATAAATATCTATGTTCGCACACTCAATGATAATAAAATAACAACAGTCGGTGAAGTTCCACTGGAAACCATTAAACTAATAGGCGATTCTGTTGTTAAAAAAGATTAATTTCCGCAAGTCAAAGCATACTGAATCTGCAAAATTCTTCCGCTTCCCATCGATATCCACAAGAAAAAATTGAACATATTTCCCGGTTCGACGGTTAAAAAAATAATGTATACCCACGTTGATTGCTTGTCAAACGTAAAGTAAGGATAAAAATCATGTTTCGATTGATAGTAATGTTATTGTTTTTGTATACCCCATCAGCATTCGCACAAACCAACCAATTACCCGACTTTACCGGGCTGGTTGAAAAACATGGCGCTGCGGTAGTCAATATTAGCGCGGTGCAGAACTCAAATGCGGTGAACACCCAGGTCTTACCTGAAATACAGGGTCTGCCGGAAAATTCGCCGTTTTACGATTTCTTTAAGCGGCACATGCAACCTTTCCCCGCGCCGAAAAGATCAGAACCTAAGTCTTTGGGCTCCGGTTTTATCATCAGTGCGGACGGTTATATTCTGACGAATGCACACGTTGTTGAAACGGCTGATGAAATTACGGTAAAGTTGAATGACAAACGGGAGTTTACTGCGGAAATCATCGGCACTGACCGGAAGACCGATATTGCTTTAATCAAAATTAATGCCACGGATTTACCCAAAGTGACGCAGGGGAATCCGGAAAATCTGAAAGTGGGTGAATGGGTGGTCGCAATCGGTTCACCGTTCGGTTTTGAACATAGCGTGACGGCCGGTATCGTGAGCGCAAAAGGACGTTCTCTGGCGCAGGAAAATTATGTTCCATTCATACAAACCGACGTAGCGATCAACCCGGGAAATTCCGGCGGCCCGCTGTTTAATATGCGCGGTGAAGTGGTTGGGATCAACTCCCAGATATACAGCCGGACCGGTGGATTCATGGGATTGTCATTCGCCATACCGATCAATGTTGCGACCGAGATTGCGGATCAATTAAAAGCTAATGGTAAAGTGAGCCGGGGAAGAATCGGCGTGATGATACAGGAAGTTACCAAAGAGCTCGCGGAGTCGTTCGGTTTATCCGACAGTAATGGCGCGCTGGTTGTGTCAGTGGAAAAAGGCGGTCCTGCCGATCAAGCAGGGATCAAGCCACGCGATATTATTCTGAAGTTTGATGAAAAAGAAGTGGGGACTTCTGCCGATTTGCCGCGCATAGTTGGCAACACTAAACCTAAATCCAAAGTATCGATAGAGGTTTGGCGAGAGGGCGCTTTGAAAACCATCAAAGTTGAGGTGGGAGAAACACCTTCCGATGATGCGGCGGAAAATCGCAAGCTGAAACAAGGTAAAAAAACGAATACATCGAATCGCCTGGGATTGGCATTAAGCGAGATTAATGACGAACAAAAGAAACAACTGGAGATTGCCAATGGCTTGCTGGTTGAAGATATGCAGCCCGGCATTGCCAGCCGCTCGGGAATTCGCATTGGCGATATCATTTTGGGCTTAAACAGTAAGGATGTGAAAACTGTTGAGCAATTTAATGAATTGTTGAGTCAAGTCAAAAGCGGAAAGAATATCGCTTTGCTGGTTAAGCGAAGCGATATCACGACTTTTATCACGATGAAGCTGACCGACGATGACAAAAAAGACTGAGCCGGACTCAGCGGCCGTGGATCAAGTACCCAAATTGATCGTTTATGGCCGTGAAGAATGCCATCTTTGTCAGGACATGATACTTGCGCTACGAAACTTGCAGGCGCAAGTGTCTTTCGCTTTTCAGGTGATTGATATTGATTCCGATCCTGAGCTGGTTGCCCGCTACGGGGAGAAAATTCCCGTGCTGATGTCCTCGCATAACGGTCAAGAAATTTGTCACTATTTTCTGGATTTAGCAGCTTTAGATGATTATCTTGCTGAATTTCGTTAGAATGCTGCCTCTTTTAACTGCCAATACAATATTTTAATTTCCAGTCCAACGGCGTTAATCTTATATTACTGGAAATATTTTTATATCTCATATCCTGATGCAGCATATTCGTAATTTCTCCATCATTGCCCATATTGATCACGGCAAATCGACACTGGCGGACCGTATTATTCATTTATGCGGCGGCTTGTCTGATCGTGAAATGGAAGAACAAGTCCTGGATTCCATGGATTTGGAACGCGAAAGAGGCATTACCATCAAGGCTCAGACGGCGGCATTGCGCTATAAAGCCAAAAATGGTGAAACTTACTTACTGAATTTGATCGATACGCCCGGGCACGTTGATTTTTCCTATGAAGTTTCGCGCTCGTTAGCGGCCTGCGAAGGTGCGCTCCTGGTGGTTGATGCCTCGCAGGGTGTTGAGGCGCAAACGGTTGCCAATTGCTATACCGCAATTGAGCAGGGGGTCGAAGTCATTCCGGTGCTCAACAAAATTGATTTGCCGGCTGCGGACCCGGAACGGGTGATCGATAATATCGAGGAAGTTATTGGAATCGATGCGCACGATGCTGTCAGAATCAGCGCGAAAACAGGTCAAGGTGTCGCGGATGTTTTAGAAGCATTGATTGCAAAAATTCCCGCGCCAGAAGGTGACCCCAAAGCACCGCTGAAAGCGTTGATCATCGATTCCTGGTTCGATAATTATGTCGGCGTCGTGATATTGGTCAGAGTCATGGACGGGACGCTGAAACCCGGCGATAAAATTTTGTTGATGGCGAGCAAAGCGGTTCAGTTATGCGAGCAGGTCGGGGTGTTCGTGCCTAAATCCTTAAATCGCGATTCGCTTAGCGCCGGAGAAGTGGGTTTTATCATTTCCGGCATTAAGGAGCTGGATACGGCCAAAGTGGGTGATACGGTAACATTGGCCACGAATCCGGCGGAAAAGCCGCTGCAAGGCTTTAAAGAAATTAAACCGCAGGTATTTGCTGGATTATATCCGGTGGAATCCAATCAGTACGATGCCTTGCGCTCGGCGTTGGAAAAATTGAAGCTGAACGACTCGTCGTTGCACTTTGAACCGGAAGTATCGCAAGCATTGGGTTTTGGTTTCCGTTGCGGTTTTCTTGGGTTGCTGCATATGGACATTGTGCAGGAGCGGCTGGAAAGAGAATACGATATGGATTTGATTACGACTGCACCGACAGTGGTATATCAAGTGCTGATGCGCGATGGCACCATGATCGAAATTGAGAATCCGTCCAAAATTCCCGATCTCTCTAAAATCGAAGAGATACGCGAGCCGATTATCACATCCACCATCATCGTGCCGGAAGAATATGTGGGTGCGGTGATTACGCTGTGCGTGAGTAAACGCGGCAATCAGACCAATATGCAGTATATGGGCAAGCAAGTGATGCTGACGTATGAAATGCCATTGAATGAAGTGGTCATGGATTTTTTCGACCGTTTGAAATCGACTAGTCGTGGTTATGCTTCATTGGACTATGAATTCAAGGAATTCCGTGCTTCCGATTTGGTGAAACTGGATGTGTTGATTAATGGTGATAAAGTCGACGCGTTATCGCTGATCATCCACCGCAGCAACAGTCTGTATCGCGGACGTGAACTGGTGCAAAAAATGCGTGAATTGATTCCGCGCCAGATGTTTGATATTGCCGTGCAGGCGGCCATCGGTGCGCATATCATCTCGCGCGAGACGGTCAAGGCGTTACGCAAGAATGTGTTGGCAAAATGTTATGGTGGCGATATATCTCGTAAACGAAAGTTGCTGGAGAAGCAAAAAGCAGGTAAAAAGAGAATGAAACGGGTAGGTAACGTGGAAATTCCGCAAGAAGCATTTCTGGCAATTTTGCAGGTTGATAATAAATAATGAAGCGTAAAAATACAGTTTTGTTGTCCGGTTTTGAATTAAAGCAGGATTGCTTTAATAAAATATCTCATGTGTCATCGAAGGAATCGCAATGAATTTTCCTTTGATTTTGTTCGTACTGCTGGTGATTACCGGTTGTATTTATTTACTGGATTTTCTATTTTGGAAAAATAAACGTGCGGAAGGAGAAAGTGAACCTTGGTGGATCGAATATCCAAAGAGTTTTTTTCCTATAATTCTGATCGTTTTCAGCTTGCGCTCCTTTGTGATCGAGCCATTCAAAATTCCTTCCGGGTCGATGATACCGACGCTGCTGGTCGGTGATTTCATTTTGGTCAACAAATATACCTATGGAATCCGGCTGCCGGTTATCAACAAGAAAGTTATAGACATGAATGAACCGAAGCGTGGCGACGTGCTGGTATTCCGCTATCCTGAGGATCCTTCGATTGATTATATTAAGCGGGTGGTCGGCGTGCCTGGCGACGTGATCACTTATCATAATAAGCAGCTCATTATTAATGGCGAAGTGATCAAAATGGACTATGACGGCGATTACAAATATGTCGAGTCCGGCCACGGCTATATTTATTCCGATCGTTATTCGGAATACCTAAACAAGGAAGAAGGTCATTCTATTCTGATTAATCAGGATGTTAAAGGACTGCAATACTCGAATGTCAGGGACTTTCCGTTTCGCGACAACTGCAAGTATCACCGCACGGGATTTACTTGCGAAGTGCCGCCGGGGAATTATTTCGCCCTTGGGGATAATCGCGACAGTAGCAGCGATAGCCGTTACTGGGGGTTTGTTCCGGAGGAAAATATTGTCGGCAAAGCCTTCATGATTTGGTGGAACTTTGGAAGCTTTGATCGTATCGGGTTGTCCATTAAATAATCGATAAGCTTTTTTAAATGTGGAAGAAAGTATGAGATATCATACGCTGCGGCAAAAACAGAGAGGTATCAGCTTATCCGGTTTGCTCATCTGGGCGGTAATTTTAATTCTGGTTTCAATTTCCGGTTTGAAAGTTGCACCTGCTTATATTGAATTCTCATCGATCAAAAGAAATCTGACCGCCATTGTGAAAGACATCGATACGCAGACCACTAGTCCGAGTCAAATAAAAATATCGTTTGATAAGCGCGCCCAAATTGATGGTATTAAATCTATCAATGGGCAAGATATTAAAATCAATAAGGAAAATGGCCGCATTGTACTCAGTGCAAGCTATGCAGTTCAAATACCTCTGGTTTCCAATATTTCCCTGCATATTGACTTTCAAGCATCCAGCGAGTGATAACGGAAATATCGTGTCCAATGTCGCTACCCAGTAATCATCCCTTGTTGTTCGAGCAGTTTTGTAAACGCCTGGGGTATACATTTACACGCCCCCAGTTGCTACAGGAAGCATTGACGCATCGAAGCCATAGCGCAGCGCATAATGAACGGCTTGAGTTTCTTGGCGATGCAGTACTGAATTGCGCGATCGCCGGATTGATTTATACACAATTTCCGGAGCTTCCGGAGGGCCATTTGTCCCGATTGCGCGCCAATTTCGTCAATCAAAAAGCACTCTCCGGCATGGCGCTGAACTTGCAGATCGATCAACTGATAAGATTGGGCGAAGGCGAACTCAGGAGTGGCGGCTGCCACCGCCCGTCGATTCTGGCTGATGCTCTGGAAGCGGTATTGGGTGCCATCTATGTGGACAGTAATTACGCACAGGCGGAAGATGTCATTAAAGCACTCTATTTGCCCTTGATGCAGGATATCGATTTTAAAACGCAAGGCAAGGATCCGAAAACTTTATTGCAGGAATTTTTACAAAGTCAGAAACTGGCGCTGCCGGAGTATGTGGTAGTTACCACCAGCGGTAAAGCGCATAAGCAGAAATTTCAAGTGGATTGCGTGATACCGGCATTCGATATCCGGACTTCGGGCGAAGGCACCAGCCGGCGTGGTGCGGAGCAAGCAGCGGCGAAGCTGGCTTATGACGAAATTTGCTTGCATCATGCGTATCCTTAATGTGATTATTTCTGATAACACGATATGACAAACCAAGATTCTTTAGCATGACTGTTGCAGCCCATTTCCGCACCGGCTACATCGCCATTATCGGCCGCCCCAATGTGGGTAAATCAACCTTACTGAATAAGCTGCTGCAACAAAAAATCAGCATTACCTCCCGGAAAGCCCAAACGACTCGTTTCCGCATCAACGGTATTTTGACGGATCAGCAAACGCAGTACGTTTTCGTGGATACACCCGGCTTCCAGACGCAATTTATCAACCGTTTAAACACGGCCATGAACCGGGTAGTTATGCAAAGCGTGCAGGATGTCGACGTCATTTTGTTTGTCATCGAGGCGCTACGGTTTGATCAGCGCGATCTTGCGGCGCTTAAAATTCTGCCTGAGCATGTGCCGGTTATTTTGGTGATCAATAAAATTGATAGGCTGGCTGACAAAAACCGGTTGCTTCCGTTTTTAAAGGAGGTCGGTAGTACTTTTAAATTCGCCGATGTTATACCAGTCAGCGCCATGCATAAAATCCAATTACCGGAGCTCCTCACCACCATCCGTCAGTATTTACCTGAGAATCCGCCTCTGTATGGCGAAGATGAAGTGACGGATCGCAGTGAGCGTTTCATTGCGGGAGAATTTATCCGGGAAAAATTATTTCGCTTGGTTGGCGACGAGATCCCCTATTCAACCAGTGTCATGGTTGATCAATTCAAGCAGGAAGACGGGGTACACAAGATTTATGCCACCATTTTGGTTGAGAAACCGAACCAGAAAGCGATTATCATTGGCAAGAAAGGTGAAAAACTGAAGCAAATAGCCACTCAAGCGCGTAAAGATATGGAATTGCTGCTGGGTGAAAAGGTCTATTTGGAAGTGTGGGTGAAAGTGAAGAGCGGTTGGGCTGATAGCGAAAGTGTGTTAAGAAATCTTGGTTACGAATAATGTGTTAGAAGTTTTCACTAACGAGCTTCTTGGAAAATTGCAATGAAGATTGAATTAGGCGTCAATATTGATCATGTGGCGACATTACGGCAGGCGCGCGGCACAAACTATCCGGATCCGATCGAAGCGGCATTGATCGCGGAATCCGCCGGAGCGGACGCGATTACGCTACATTTACGCGAAGATCGCCGTCACATACAGGATCGCGATGTCGAGATTTTACGTGACCGGTTAACTACCCGGATGAATCTGGAAAGCGCGGTGACCGATGAGATGATTGGTATCGCATTGCGCATTAAGCCGCATGACATTTGCCTGGTGCCGGAGCGGCGCGAAGAGTTGACGACCGAAGGCGGACTCGATGTGGTCAAGCATTTTGAGCAAGTTCAGCGCGCATGCCAGAAACTGGCGCAAGCAGGGATACGGGTTTCGTTGTTCATCAATGCCGATCCGCTGCAAATTGATGCAGCTGCGCGCGCGGGCGCGCCGGTTATCGAAATTCATACCGGCGGTTTTGCCGATGCGCATACGCCACAAGTGCAAGCAGAACAATTTTCCGCCATCCAGAAAGCGGTTGCGTTGGGTATCGATCTTGGTCTGAAAGTCAATGCCGGACACGGTTTGCATTATGACAATGTGCAAACCATCGCCGCTATTCCCGAGATTTCCGAATTGAATATCGGTCACGCGATTGTCGCGCGGGCGATTTTTGTTGGTTTTAAGCAGGCCGTGCAGGAAATGAAACAATTGATGCTTGAGGCGCGTGGATGATCTACGGTATTGGCACCGATATTGTCGAATCGGCGCGTATTGCGCAATCGCTGGACCGCTATGGCGAGCGCTTTGCGCGGCGCATCTTAACCGACAGCGAATGGCAGGAATACCATTCGAGCAGCAAGCCGGTTCTGTATCTGGCCGGACGTTTTGCCGCCAAGGAAGCATTGTCTAAAGCGATAGGTACGGGATTGCGCCATCCGGTGAGTTTCACGTATATCACGATTACGCATGACGAT
This sequence comes from Nitrosomonas sp., assembly GCF_040240425.1. Classification (GTDB taxonomy): domain Bacteria; phylum Pseudomonadota; class Gammaproteobacteria; order Burkholderiales; family Nitrosomonadaceae; genus Nitrosomonas. Next base: position 27,389 of record NZ_QPHG01000028.1, read on the forward strand.
CTGGGTAAGCCTTTTTTTCAATTTCATCCCGAGCTTGATCAACTCATTAACGATAAAGGCATTACGCAGCACCATCTTTCCATCAGCGATGAGATCAATATGGTGTGCGCCTTTGTCGTGCTGGAAAGATAATCGTGCCGCTAGGTCCCGTGATGCTCGATATCGCCGGTACGCAGCTGACCGAGGACGATAAGCGCAGGCTGCTGCACCCGCTTACCGGCGGTGTGATTCTTTTTACACGCAATTATGACAATCACCGTCAATTGACTGAATTGACGCAGCAAATTCATGCGTTACGCAGCCCGCACCTATTGATTGCCGTTGATCATGAAGGCGGCCGCGTGCAACGTTTCCGGGAAGATTTTACGCGCATACCCGCGATGCGTGAGCTGGGAAAAATCTGGGATAAGCAGCCCGCGCGCGCGCGTCATCTCGCCAGACAGACTGGCTATGTATTGGCGGCTGAGTTAAATGCCTGCGATGTTGATTTCAGTTTTACGCCGGTGTTGGATATCGATCACGGACAAAGCGGCGTGATCGGTGATCGCGCTTTTCATCAGGATCCGCATGCCGTTTCCGATCTGGCGCATCAATTGATGCTCGGATTGAAAAAAGGCGGCATGCTCGCGGTCGGCAAGCATTTTCCCGGCCATGGCTATATCAAGGCCGATTCCCATCTGCAAAAATCCATCGATCAGCGCAGCTACATCGATATCGAAATGAATGATCTGATTCCTTTCCAGCAGATGATCGATTTTGGATTGGCCGGGATAATGCCGGCGCATGTCATTTACCCGGCAGTGGATGCGAGACCGGCCGGTTTTTCCACCCTCTGGCTACAGAAAATTTTGCGCGAGCAGCTGCAATTTGAAGGTTGCATTTTCAGTGACGACTTGACGATGCGCGGTGCCGGAGAATTTCTCGAATCCATGCTGTCACGCGCGCAAGCGGCACTGGCCGCAGGTTGCGACATGATACTGGTGTGCAATAATTCTGCCGGTGCGGATGAGATTTTAAATGGCTTGCAGTGGGAGATGACAGCGACCAGTCTCTCGCGCTTGGCGCGTATGCATGCCAGAAATCATTCCGGTTCACTGACGAAACTGCGCGAGAATGGCGATTACGTGCAGGCAGTGCGTGAAATCAGCGGCATTGGCTGTGAAAGCGGAGAGCTGCCGCTGCAATGAGCTAGGTCTGCCAGTCAAAACAAATCATCAACAGTCATTTTGTTTTACTTTAAAATTACTCCCTCATTACGATATTCCCATAAGGTTTAATCATGTCAGAAACATTTGATGTAGCAGTAATCGGTGCGGGTCCCGGCGGTTATGTGGCGGCGATCCGTTGTGCGCAACTTGGTTTGAATACCGTGTGTATCGACGAATGGAAAAATCCCAAAGGCAAAGCCAGTCTTGGTGGTACCTGTTTAAACGTCGGGTGTATTCCATCCAAGGCGTTATTGGAATCCTCAGAGAATTATTTCCAGATTCAACACAAAGTATCCGCGCACGGTATCACGGCGGAGAATGTATCCGTCGATGTTCCGGTCATGATTGCGCGCAAGGACAAAATTGTGACTATGTTTACCACCGGTATTGCTTCATTGTTCAAGAAGAACAAAGTGAAATCGATGCATGGCCGCGGAACCCTACTTAAACGGGACGCATCCACCAATACCTGGCAGATCAAAGTGGACGATAACGGTACCGCCGAGACAATTCAAGCCAAACATGTCATCGTCGCAACCGGATCGGTTCCGCGCCCATTGCCTTTTGCCGAAGTGGATAATGTCATGATCCTGGATAATGCCGGTGCCTTGGCATTAACGGAAGTACCCAAACGACTGGGTGTCATCGGTGCGGGGGTGATCGGTCTTGAAATGGGCAGCGTGTGGCGCAGACTGGGTTCGGAAGTCACGATCCTCGAAGCAATGCCCGGCTTTTTGATGGCAGCGGATGAGCAAATCGCCAAGGAAGCGAAAAGTATTTTTGCCAAAGAAACGGGTTTGCAAATCAATACCGGCGTCAATATCAAATCGGTCAAAGTAAGCGGTGATATTGTCACGGTCGGTTATAGCGACTCAAATAATCAGGAACAGATTCTGGAAGTCGACAAGTTGATCGTCGCCATCGGCCGCATTCCGAACACTGCGGGATTGGGTGTTCAGGAAAACGGTTTGCAGGTGGATGAGCGCGGATTTGTTGTGGTTGATCAATACTGCCGTACCAATCTGGCTAATGTGTATGCCGTGGGTGACGTGGTGCGCGGACCGATGCTGGCACACAAAGCTTCGGAAGAAGGAGTGGCCGTTGCCGAAATGATTCAGCATATGGAAAAAGGACAAACCGACGAGCTTGAAACAGTGGATTTCAATACAGTGCCGTGGGTCATTTATACAGCGCCTGAAATTGCCTGGGTGGGGAAAAACGAACAGGAATTAAGAGCGGCTGGTATCGCCTATAAAGCAGGCCAGTTTCCTTTTATTGCCAACGGACGTGCAAGAGCCATGGGTGAAACAAGCGGTTTTATCAAAGTATTAGCGGACGAGAAAACCGATCGTGTGTTGGGTGTTCACATGATCGGCCCGCATGTGTCGGAACTCATTTCGGAAGCGGTGATGGCGATGAAATTTTCCGCCAGTAGTGAAGATATCGCTTGCATAGTCCATGCGCATCCGTCGTTATCGGAAGTATTCCATGAGGCTGCACTTGGCGTGGATAAGCGTGCGCTACATATTTAGAATTACGGCACTCTTATCCAGGATTGTTGCGGTCAGTAACGGAATCAACTATTAGAAGCAATGGGTCTTGTCCGGGTCAACCGTGCAAGACCAGCGTAAATGATGCATCCCAGCTGTTTTATTCACGAGATAGTCGGCGCGGAGCTGTTTATTTTGTTCCACGGTTAGTGCAGCGGTTTCGGGCACAAAGCGTTCTTCACTCCAGAATCTGATTCTACAGAACTGATCGGAAGGACTGCAAAGCCGATTGATGACAGCGCTATAGATGGTCTTGTCTGTGTAGACCGCGTGATCGATGAGTACCAGATTAACGAATTTTCCAGAAGTGCCCAATTCGACTTTCCGGACTAGACGCCATCCGTTTCCTCCATCTAATTCCGATGCCGACTCGTCATGGCTGTGGTCCTCGCCCTCATGAGCAAAAGCGCTGAAAGGTAAAGCAAGTATCAAAAACAAAAAAATGCTTGGTAACAGTTTATGCATAAATTCTCCTTGGCAAATGCCAGTCCATTATTTATTAATAAAATCTTAATCTCGTTTTAACGCATTGCTTCCAGATCAATTTTTCTTATCTGGATCGTTCTTGCAGCGGGGCAGTATACTTGAAAATCATGTTTTGAACATTATTGATGATTGGTTTTGCTGATAAACGAGCCGTGTGATTAAATCAGGCATGGAATGCACGGGAATGTTGCTTGCAATCACATGGCCGAGGTGTGCGGTGCCGGTTTGTTTAACCAACAACCAAAATGCCGGTTAAAGATTGTTTTTAAGAGCAAAAGAGAACGTCCAGGGTAGACGGAATATCATCCGGATGCCGGAAACGTTGAGCTGATCGCTTGAATTCTTTGTATAGTGAATTGCTTATGCTTTGAATGAAGCAGATCGTATTCTGAGAGATGGCTAGAACAATTACATTTGTGGCGTTTAACGGTTTCAGTTAGAATCCGCTTTTCCCAGGCGCGTAGCTCAGCTGGTTAGAGCACCACCTTGACATGGTGGGGGTCGTTGGTTCGAGTCCAATCGCGCCTACCAGAATAAATCTGGTAATTTCCTTCCACTATCTTTGTTGTGTTTGGACATCATTGCCAACTTAGCGAACACAATAAACACCTCGCAAAACCGGATTCTATCCGGTGTAATATGAAATCTCACCAGTTGACCGCAAGAATCGAACGCAGGAATGAAACTAACTTGTAACCTGAGACTCAATGGCTAATAATTGATGCTGATTGCAGCAGAAGCAAATTTTATGGAATATGTATTAAGATGCATGTTTATAAACTAAAAACGGGTGATACCAAGGTTGCGGGGAGAAGATAATGCAGTTTCAGATCAATAGTAAAAAGAGAATTGCGGTACATTTCATCGGGATGCTGAGCTTGTTGTCATTTGCAGCCAGTGTCGCTGTGGCGGAACAAATCGGCAGTGTTTCAACCAAGTTCAAATTATTGGGCGCGAATGACAAAATCGTCATCGAAGCATTTGACGATCCTGAAATTCCCGGTGCAACCTGTTATTTAAGCCGGGCAAAAACCGGCGGTGTCAGCGGCGTGGTCGGTGTTGCCGAGGATACTTCGGATGCTTCGATTGCGTGCCGTCAGATCGGGCCGATTACATTGCCGGAAAAAATAAAGAACGGGCATGAAGATGGCAAAGAAGTTTTCAAAAAAAATACATCGCTGTTGTTCAAAACATTGCAGGTTGTCCGGTTTTATGATGCAAAGCGAAATGTGCTGGTTTATTTGACTTACAGCGACCGGATTATTGAAGGATCGCCTAAAAACAGCATTTCGATCATTCCCATTACGCCCTGGCATTAATGGGAAGCGTATGCGTTAATACGGAATTGTAAAATTAATTATTTTGATTGATAGTATTTAAGAGCTCCTAATATTATAATCGCGAGTTATTTCTTACCCGTTGCTTTCATTGGCTAACATTATTTTTCATGCAGTTATTCGCCTTCGGTATTAATCACAATACTGCGCCACTGGATGTGCGTGAGCAGGTTACTTTTCCTGAAAATACGATGGAGCTTGCGCTGAGGGATCTGGTCGGACGCAACCCGATTAAAGAAGCAGCCATTGTATCTACATGTAATCGCACGGAAGTCTATTGTTGCACCGATAAACCGGAAGATGCCATGGCGTGGCTGGCGGATTTTCATCATTTGCCGACGCGTGAACTGGATCCCTATTTATACAAATTTCCCCGCGAACACGCCGTAAAACATGCCTTCCGCGTTGCCAGCGGCTTGGATTCGATGGTATTGGGCGAACCGCAAATATTGGGGCAGCTCAAAAGTGCAGTGAAATCGGCGGAACATGCCGGGACTCTCGGCCTATTGCTGCATAAACTCTTTCAGCGTACTTTTTATGTCGCCAAAGAAGTGCGCACATCGACTGAAATCGGCACTAGCTCGGTATCGATGGCTGCCGCAGCGGCGCGCTTGGCCGAACGGATTTTCGGCGATATCAGTGAACAGCGTGTGTTGTTTATCGGCGCCGGAGAAATGATCGAGCTGTGCGCCAATCACTTTGCCGCGCGTAATCCCAAGAAAATAACCGTAGCGAACCGTACTACCGAGCGTGCCGAAGCGCTGGCGGAACGTTTCAATGCACAAGCAATTACGCTCAGCGAATTGCCGGAACAATTGGCGTTGCATGACATCGTGGTGACGTGTACTGCAAGTCCGTTGCCGATACTGGGCAAAGGCATGGTCGAGCGTGCGATCAAGATCCGCAAGCATCGCCCCATCTTTATTGTCGATCTGGCCGTGCCGCGCGATGTGGAATCGGAAGTGGCGGAGCTGGATGACGTATTTCTCTACTACGTCGATGATCTAGCGGAGATCGTCAAAGAAGGTCTGGATTCGCGCCAGAATGCGGTCGCCCAAGCCGAAACCATTATTGACTCCAACGTCGTTGATTTTATGCGCTGGCTGGCAACACGGGAAATGGTGCCAACCATTCGTGCTTTACGTGACCAAGGTGAGCGTTACCGCCGTCATGAACTGGAACGGGCGCACAAGCTGCTCGAGAAAGGTGAAGATCCGAAAAAAGTCATCGAAGCGCTCAGTAATGGCTTAACCAATAAATTCCTGCATGTGCCATCCAGTATTCTGAATCATGCAGCAGCGGATGAACGTGAAGAATTAGTCGAACTGATTAATCGGTTATACCAGCTGCATCGCCCGCAATGAACAAAAACATCACGGACAGGCTCACTCGCTTGAGTGTGCGGTTGGAAGAATTAAACCATCTGCTGAGCAGTGAATCCGCTACATCCGATCTGGATAATTACCGCAAATTGACGCGCGAACACTCCGAAATCGTTCCCATTGTAGAACTCTACCGCGCTTATCAGCAAAGCGAACGCGACATCCAAACCGCGCGGGAAATGCACGCCGATCTCGACATGCGCGCTTTTGCAGAAACCGAGATACAGACCGGCAAAGAGAAACTGGTAAAACTGGAATCGGAAATACAGAAACAGCTGCTGCCGAAAGATCCTAACGACGAACGTAATATTTTCCTGGAAATCCGTGCTGGAACCGGCGGCGACGAATCCGCTCTGTTTGCCGGAAACTTGTTCCGCATGTATTCACGTTTTGCGGAAAGGCGCGGCTGGCAGGTGGAAATCATTTCGCAAAGCTTGTCAGATATCGGCGGCTACAAAGAGATCATTGCCAAAATCATTGGCCAAGGTGCATACTCGCGTCTTAAATTTGAATCCGGCGGGCATCGCGTGCAACGCGTACCCGTCACTGAAACGCAAGGGCGGGTGCACACTTCGACCTGCACCGTGGCGGTGATGCCCGAGGCGGATGAAGTCAGCGAAGTAGTATTGAATCCTTCCGAATTACGTATCGATACATTCCGTGCTTCCGGCGCTGGCGGCCAGCATATCAACAAAACCGACTCGGCTGTACGCGTTACGCACTTGCCAACCGGTATTGTGGTGGAATGCCAGGATGGACGCTCGCAACACAAAAACAAAGCGCAAGCGTTGAGTGTATTGGCGGCGCGCATCCATGCCAAACAGATGCGCGAACAGCATGCGGAACAAGCCGCCACCCGGAAATCACTGGTGGGCAGCGGTGAGCGCTCAGAACGAATCCGCACGTACAATTTCCCCCAGGGGCGCATAACCGACCATCGCATCAATCTGACGCTCTATAAAATGGACCAGATCATGGATGGCGATATCGATGAACTGTGTTCGGCGTTAATGGCCGAACATCAGGCAGAACTCTTAGCCGCTTCCGTGCAAGAATAATCAGCCGTACGGTTGATTCTCCTGATTGCACATTATGCAACCTCTCACTATTTCTCAAGCGTTAGCAACAGCTTGCCGCGATATCGACCGGATCGACGCGCGCCTGTTATTGCAGCATGTGCTCAATGCCGGTAATGCATTCTTGCTGACTTATCCGGATCGAATACTGACCGCGCAGCAACTGGAAGCATTTTTACATTTGGTTCAGCGGCGGATTGACGGTGTGCCGGTTGCTTATTTGACCGGCGAGCGGGATTTTTACGATCTGACTTTTAAAGTCAACGAAGCGGTTCTGATTCCGCGTCCCGAAACCGAATTACTGATTGAACTGGCGTTGCAATTGATTCCATCCGGCCGGTCTTGCAGGATACTCGATCTGGGAACAGGCAGTGGTGCGATTGCGATTACCCTTGCCAAACATCGTCCACACTGCGAAGTTACTGCGGTTGATTTGTCACCGGCTGCAATCGCGGTTGCGCAATGGAACGCGCGCAATCTGCAAACGCATAATCTGAATTTCGTTACGGGCAGCTGGTTCGATGAACTTTCCGGTGAAAAATTTGATCTGATCGTATCCAATCCGCCTTATGTGACTGACACTGATCCGCATCTGCAGCAGGGCGATCTGCGTTTTGAGCCGCCCATGGCATTATCCGCCGGTGACAACGGTTTGTCGTGCATTCACCATATCATCGATGAAGCACCGGATTACCTGGTTAGCAGCGGCTGGTTGTTGCTGGAACATGGTTACGATCAAGCCGTCGCGTGTAGGCAATTGTTGCAGGAAAAGGATTTTAGTAATATTTGTTCCCACCCGGACTTGGCTGGCATAATGCGGGTAAGCGGCGGTCAATTGAATTTTTGATGTAAGCTATCAGTAGGGCGCTAGCGTAGTAATTGAGAACGCGGCTTTTTGTTTCTGTATAAAACTTTTGGAATGATTTTTTGGAGAAATTAACACTATGAATGTTGAAGATTTAATCGAACAACAAATTACCACGCATCCGGTCGTACTCTACATGAAAGGCACCCCAGATCAGCCGCAATGTGGGTTCTCGGCGAATGCTGTGAATATTCTGCAGGCTTGTGGTGTTGATAATATTTACGCTGTAGACGTACTGGCGGATCCGGAAATCAGGCAAGGTATCAAGGATTATTCAAACTGGCCTACCATTCCGCAGTTGTATGTCAACGGCGAGTTTATCGGCGGCTCGGATATCGTCACCGAAATGTATCAGAGCGGTGAACTCCAGAAACTGTTTGAAAACTGATGCTGGTTTAATCGATTATCAACGATCCGGCTTATTCACCAGAGCGAATAAACCGGATTGTGCATCCCTCAGTTCACCGCAACCGCAATGACCCAATAGCGCGCGAATTTCCCCGCTGCAATAAATAACAAAGCCCATAGCCAATTGGTGCGCAACCACCCGGCGGCCACACACAACAAATCGCCAATCAACGGCGCCCACGATAACAGCAGAATCGGCGCGCCATGCCGCCGTACCCATTCCAATCCGCGGGTATTTCCACCGGCTTTCTTCAACACAGTCTTTTCATCCGGCAGTAACCGGCCAATCAGATACGAACTCATCCCTCCGAGCGTATTGCCGATAGTCGCCAAAACCAGCGCCTGCCAATGCAAATCGGGATACGCCAATAACACCCCCACGAGTACCGCCTCCGATCCACCGGGAAGTAATGTTGCAGCCAGGAAACTACTGGTAAATAACGCCAACAGGCTTGATTGTTCGTCCATGAAGTTATTTGAATTTAGAAAGGGCGATAGTTTAGCTGGATATTGGGAATGTGATGGAAATTGATAGTGAAAATTTAGAGTCAGGTAATAGAATATACTTATTGAGATTAACCAATAGAATCTGAAAGATGATTCTTTTATTTAATTATCTTCCATTGGCAAAAATATTTGAGAACGCAACGAGATGAATAGCAGTATTCCTGTTTTCGATCTGAAATTTGAAGAAATTCCTGAAGAAATTGCAAGACTTGCATCCGAACTTCATGGTCGGCGGACTATGGATTTAGTGATCGAAATTTTAAATTCTGATTTTCTTTCAAAAAAACACAGGGTCTTAGGAAGTTAAAGCGGGTTTAAACGTAACAATTTAAGAATTTCATGATAGAGATTATCACGGCGATGATTAAAACGAAATTCGGTTTCTTTCAAGTGCAGGTAGAAAGTATGTT
>NZ_QPHG01000029.1:0-33942 GCF_040240425.1 Nitrosomonas sp.
GTTCACGATTCTTGGTCGAACTTGCGGCATGAATGAGTGTGGCATCTACCATCGTACCTTTAGAAACTAGCAGGCCCTGCGACTTCAGATGAGCATTGATCGCCTCCAGCAATACCGTTGTCAGTTCGTGCTTCTCCAAAAGATGACGGAAATTCAGTATCGTGGTCTCGTCTGGCAGGGCATCGGTAACGCCACTGAACCCCGCAAACCGGCGCATGCTTTCGATCTCATACAGCGCATCTTCCATTTGCCGGTCTGATAGGTTGAACCAGTTTTGCAGGCAGTAGATACGAAACATGGTCTCCAGCGCCATCGGCTGACGGCCCCGCCTCCCAGTCTTGGGGTAATGCGGTTCAATCTGCGACAGCAACACTTGCCAGGGTATTACCCCTTCCATCTCGCTTAAGAAAATCTCCCGCCGTGTCCGGCGTTTCTTGTGACTGTAATCAAGATCGGCAAAACTCGTTTGGTGTGGCATGGCGTATTTAGAAGGTCGTTAATAAATCTATTATCTCAACAAACCTCGGGATTTGTTCAGCGGTTCCCTAATAGCCATGCGTTTCTTCTCTACAAATTTCTGTGCGTTATCCTACTCGGTTCAGTAGCGATGAACGTGCAGTCCGGATGCCTGCCGGTCAGCAACTGGTCAAACCAAGATGCCACTGCGCTAGGAGGAGATCCATTAGGATTTATGACTGTTGATAACATACCGCGTTTGCAACTGCTGAATGGATTAAATACCAGTGTTCCGGTTACTTGGTTCGGTTCACCGGCGATTCACCCCGATGGCCGTTGGTCAGTGCGGGTGAATATTGCGTCTTATCCAAACAAAGCCAGTGCTATTACCGATTTTAACGATCCTGCCCGATTGAATTCTTTTTCAGAAACTCCGGCAGCGCGTTTTTTGTTAAAAGAAACTGATCGTTGGTTGTTTGGCACCTTCAGGACCAGCGCGCAAACAGCACTCTTCAATTTTAAAGGTTATACGCTGTATGAAGGAAATATCATTGAAATTACCGGGGGAACCGCACCCGGCGATGAAACCGGAAAAGATGCCGCGATCGAAATTTTTCTGGACTTGAGTGCAAAAGCGAAAACCTTGGTTAGCAGTAAATGCGGTATTGCAGGCGATAATAAATCGCCAACGATTCAATTGTTCACTGAAAAAAAACCACCCTTTGTCAGCGGCGCGGTCGACAATCCCGTTGTCACCTGGAGTGTCGTGTTTGAAGACTTGGATGGTATTGCAGATATCGATTTTGCGACGCTAAAAATCGAGAAAAAATTAATCGAGCAAGACTATGAAGATGTATCGGGGGTGTTTATGGTCAAATTCCTGGAGTTGCTGAACAACGGCAACGTCACTATGGAAAGGACGGATACCCGTTTAACCGTCACTTTTAACACCAGCTATCAGCAATTGCGCGAGCTGATTTTTGAAGCTGATGGACCACCTTATCCTTACGCGTATGCCTACGATATGCGGTTTACGGTCAGTGACACGAAAGGAAATTCAGGTGTGACTATGGTACCGTTCTGGCTTGGCCGATCTCCCAATATTTGGTTTTCCTTAAAGGGCGATTCCCCATTAAGTACGGAAGATAAGTACATTCTAGAAATTTATGACTGGGACAAAAAAGCCGATCTCCGCTGGGACACATTCATGATGACATTAGACGGAATCGACTTTACCGGCTTGTTTTTGGATCGGGTAACGAAATACATGACGCTTTCAATCATAAAGCTGGAACCCACAGAGCTTGGACTTAACGTTATTTTTGATTTTGATTCTAAGGAATTACTCTGCGAATTCTTTTTCGATGCGTCCGGTAAAGTGGGCTTTCATATCACCGATTACCACGGCTATAGCGATAGTTTCGAGTATCCGCTGAGTTGTAAGTAAGAAAACAAATACCTGCCACATGCATTGCGAACACAGCATCGATTAGCGTTTTCTTTTTTTACGGATTTAGAACATTTTTCCATCGATATTCCTAAGATAGGCGGTTCTATACCCCATGATAGTATTGCCGATCCTACAGATCCGGAGATTATTGCCGAAGCTATAGCCTTGGTATGAGTCTCAAGTCTCTTGGCGGATACCGGCAGCCGGTGCTAAGCCTTCAAATTCAATTCTATGTATGGTTTCTCCTGTAGGTAAAATTCCTACATCCTGATGAGAAGATTACCTAACCTCGTTTAAGCTCATCTTCCATTTACTTCCACTGCTCCATAATTGAAAATCTCACCTGTGCGTTACGGTGTTTTAATTCAAATATTTTTAATTAAAAAGGGTGATGAAATGGAAACCAATCAACTGCTAGACGAAATCAGAGATATCAATTTAAGTTATTTGCTGCTGGCTAAACAGATGTTGCGGGATGACAGAGTAGCTGCCATGTATCGCTTGGGAATTAATCAGGATATTGCGGATATACTGGAAAGACTGAGTTCAGCACAGCTGATCAAAATGGCGGCTTCCAATATGTTACTGTGCCGTTTCCGCTTTGACGATCGATTGATTGCCGATATGCTGTCCAATGATACCCGCGACCAATCAGTTACCAAATCGCATGCCGCGATCCTAATGGCAGGAAAACCTGCAGAAGCGATTGTATAGCGTTCAATAGACAAAATCAGGGAGTAATATCATGCGCAATCGAAGCATCATCACCGAAGCCAAGCAAATTCAGCTGGCGACAGAATTAATTGAATTGGGTGCCCGGCTACAGGTTCTGGAAATGAATACCGATCTGAGCCGTGAAAGACTGGTTAAACTTTATAAGGAAATCAGAGGGGTATCGCCACCCAAAGGAATGCTGCCGTATTCGGAAGATTGGTTCATGAGCTGGCAGCCGAATATGCATTCCTCGTTGTTTATCAACATCTATTATTATGTAACGAAAAATACCGGGATCGATGGTATCGATGCGCTGATTAAGAGCTACCGGCTCTATAATGAGCACATCAAGGTCCATCAACTTGAGAAAGTATTAAGCTTGACCCGTGCATGGACCCTGGTGCGTTTTGTGGAAAGCGGCGTATTGTGTATAGCGCCTTGTGTGAATTGTCACGGCAGTTTTGTCGTGCACTCACTGGAGATTCATTCCAATCATGTGTGTGGTTTATGCAATATTCCTTCGCGTGCTGGGAAAACGAAAAAAGCAGCGCTTGCTAATTTGCACTAGAAAAACATAAATTTGCCAAGTCAATCCAATTATTTCAGCAGGTTCTTGATGCGACTGAGCGCTTGCTTTAGATTATCCATTGATGTGGCGAAAGACAGGCGCATATAGCCGTCACATCCGAAAGCGGAACCGGGAACTACGGCAACCCCCGCTTTTTCCAGCAGATATTCGCTAAACGCGATATCGTTTTGAGCGCCAATCAAGTTTTTCTTGTAGAGATCATCAATCGATTGGCGGGCATCCGCAAAAGCATAAAAAGCGCCGTCGGAAGATAAGCAACGCACGCCGTTGATTTGATTCAGTTGCTCGGTAACAAAAATATTACGTTCCTTGAACGCCGCGATCATCGGATTCATACAGGACTGATCACCATTCAATGCCGCTTCAGCCGCTGCTTGCGAGATAGAGCTTGGGTTGGACGTGCTTTGCGATTGAATATTCTCCATTGCGGTAATAATATGCGCAGGTCCGCCGCAATAGCCAATACGCCATCCAGTCATCGAATACGCTTTGGAAACGCCATTCAGAACCACGGTCTGAGCAAATAAGTCCGGGCAGGCGTTGACGATGTTAGTAAATTTCTGACCCGACAACAGAATATGCTCGTACATATCATCCGTAGCGATCAAAATCTGCGGATGCTTACGTAACACTTCCCCCAATGCTTTCAGTTCATCCAGCGTGTAAACCGCTCCGGACGGATTACTCGGACTATTGATGACAAACATTTTGGTTTTCGGGGTAATCGCAGCTTCCAATTGTGCCGCGGAAATTTTGAAATTCTGCTCGATGCCGGTATTGATAAAAACCGGTTTACCTTCCGCGATTAACACAATATCGGGATAAGAAACCCAATACGGTGCCGGAATGATGACTTCGTCGCCGGGATTGATCACCGACAATGCCAAGTTGAAAAAACTCTGTTTGCCGCCGCAGGAAACCAGAATTTGTTTGGCATCGAAGACAAAATTATTTTCCCGTTTGAACTTCGCCACAATGGCATTTTTCAGACCGGGTGTGCCGCCAACCGCCGTGTATTTGGTTTGGCCTTTATTGATCGCGGTAATAGCGGCATCCTTGATGTGCTGAGGGGTATCAAAATCGGGTTCACCCGCTCCCAATCCAATGATGTCCTTACCTTCGGCTTTGAGTTTCGCAGCCCGGGCGGTGACGGCAAGAGTAGGAGATGGCTTGATGGTTTGAACGCGGTTAGAGAGTTCCACAAAAATCCTCGCACTAAAATAGATAGACCGGCATGTTAAAATGACACAAAGAAACAATTCAATGATGGAATTATACCTGTGATCGCAACCTTCCCCAATAGTCCGTACAAATTACATCAAGCGTTTGCTCCCGCAGGCGATCAGCCGGTTGCAATTGCGCAATTGGTCGAAGGCATAAACGACGGCTTGGCGTATCAAACGTTATTGGGTGTTACCGGATCCGGTAAAACGTATACGATTGCGAACATGATCGCGCGTTTGGGCCGTCCGGCCATCGTGATCGCGCCGAATAAAACGCTGGCGGCGCAGCTGTATGCGGAAATGCGCGAATTTTTCCCGGAAAATGCCATCGAGTATTTTGTCTCGTACTACGATTATTATCAGCCGGAGGCTTATGTTCCGGCGCGCGATTTGTTTATCGAAAAAGATTCCAGCATCAACGAGCATATCGAGCAAATGCGTTTGTCCGCAACCAAATCCATGCTGGAACGCGATGACGCCATCATCGTGGCGACGGTGTCGTGTATTTACGGTATCGGCGATCCGGTGGATTATCACGGCATGATTTTGCATTTGCGCAGCGGCGAGAAAATTTCGCAGCGCGACATTATCAAGCGCCTGACCGAGATGCAATACGATCGTAACGAGCTGGAGTTCAAACGCGGTGTCTTTCGCGTGCGCGGCGATGTGGTCGATGTCTTCCCGGCGGAAAGCTCGGAGGCGGCTCTGCGCGTGTCGCTGTTCGACGACGAAGTGGACAGCATGTCGCTGTTTGATCCGCTCACCGGCCGTATGCTGCAAAAACTGTCGCGTTTCACTGTCTATCCTTCCAGTCACTATGTCACGCCGCGCGGCACCACGTTGCGCGCGATGGAAACCATCAAAACCGAACTGCGCGAGCGGCTGGAATATTACTATGCGGAGAACCGGCTGGTCGAAGCGCAGCGCCTGGAGCAGCGCACGCGTTTCGATCTGGAAATGCTCAACGAATTGGGTTTCTGCAAAGGGATTGAAAATTATTCCCGTCATCTGTCCGGCAAAAACCCCGGCGAACCGCCACCCACGCTACTCGATTATTTGCCGCCCGATGCGCTGATGATTATCGATGAAAGTCATGTCACGGTGCCGCAGATCGGCGGGATGTACAAAGGAGACCGCTCGCGCAAGGAAAATCTGGTGAATTATGGCTTCCGCCTGCCGTCCGCATTGGATAATCGTCCGCTACAATTCGAGGAATTCGAGAAACGGATGCGGCAAACCGTGTTTGTATCTGCTACCCCCGCCGATTATGAAAAGCAGCATAGTGGTAAGGTGGTGGAACAAGTGGTGCGTCCGACCGGTCTGGTGGACCCGGTCATTGAAGTGCGCCCGGTCGCGACGCAGGTGGACGATTTAATGTCGGAAGTCCATTTGCGTACCGCCAAGAACGAGCGCGTATTGGTCACCACGTTGACCAAACGCATGGCGGAAGATCTGACCGATTATTTTTCCGATCACCAAATTAAGGTGCGTTATCTGCATTCCGACATCGACACCGTCGAACGCGTGGAAATTATCCGCGATTTGCGTTTGGGACAATTCGACGTGCTGGTTGGAATCAACTTGTTGCGCGAAGGATTGGATATTCCCGAAGTGTCGCTGGTAGCGATCTTGGATGCTGATAAGGAAGGTTTTCTTCGCTCGGAACGGTCATTGATTCAGACCATCGGCCGGGCGGCGCGTCATATCAATGGCACCGCAATTCTCTATGCGGACAGGATCACCCGCTCGATGCGCGTTGCCATTGATGAGACCAACCGGCGGCGCCAGAAGCAGGTGCAGCATAATCTGCAAAATGGCATCACGCCGCGATCGGTGCATAAACGGATTAAAGACCTGATCGACGGCGTCTATAACCATGAATCCGCGCAACAGAATCTCAAGGCCGCGCAAGTGCAGGCGCGTTATGACGCCATGAATGAAACGCAACTGGCCAAAGAGATTCAGCGGGTTGAAAAGAAAATGCTGAGTGCCGCCAAGAATCTGGAATTCGAGCAAGCGGCACAATACCGGGATGAACTGAAAAGTCTTAAAAACAAACTGCTGATTGGTTTTACTGGCGTAGCGTAGGCAATTATTTCTTCACTTCGGTAGAAGAAACGAAAACGAGCGTGCCGAAAGTGCGGTTCAGTGTTTTGCTGGTGAAGTTGGTCATGACCATATCTTGAACGAAACGAATGCGATCGCCCTTGTTTACTTTGGTGGTTGGTGCGGCGATCCAGAAGCGGTTGCCGCCATTTTCCAATTCCATGTAGGTATAGCCGGTAGTATCGATGATATCGACAACGGTTCCTTCATTGTTCGCCATTTTTACGCTGGATGCATGCGGTGACTGGGAATCCTGCGGTTCATGGTGAATGGCCATGACTTGGGCGGAACTGAATAACAAACATCCCGTTAAGGCGATGAGAGATAAAGAAGAAAATTTCATAGATGCTCCAAAGTGACTGTTTTGATGGGTGCGGTATCATACACCGCCTGTTATTTTGTTCCAATAGCGGTTGCCGCCGCGTATACTCTGTCCTGGCGGACTTTTTCAAAAAAACAAATGGCCGCCGCGGCTGCCGCATTCAATGATTCGGTTTTACCGGGCATGGGAATCACGATATTTTCGTCCGCTGCCTGAATCATTTCCTTGGATAATCCGGCGCCTTCGTTACCGAATACAAAAGCGGTGGGGCCGACCAGAGAGATTTCAAAAAGATTCCGGTTGGCTTGTATCGATGTGGCAACGACCGTTCCGGAAAATTGCTGTGCGACCTTTTGCAAATCACTGTCTTCATGGATGTGCAAAAAGAAGTGTGCCCCCATCGCCGCTCTGAGCGTTTTGGGCGACCAGGCATCGGCGCATTGCTTGGACAAATAAACGTCCTTGACGCTGGCGGCAGCTGCGGAACGTAGAATCGAGCCGAGATTGCCGGGATCCTGGATGGTTTCCAACAGAACGCTGAACATCTCCTTCCCGTTGCTGACATCTTTTTTCAACCCGGGAAGCGCAATCAGTGCGAGGATGCCGGATGGCGTTTTGACCGGAGATATCTCGCGAAATAAGAGATTGCTGACAACCGTCAGTTTGGGAGGGGTATGACCGAAGAGAATGGTGAGGAAGTGCTCATTCTCGATATCGTCAATATACGCTTGGCTGACGATCAGATTTTCCGGAGCGCCCAGCACGGAGCAATAGATCTGAATTAGATGAATGCCGTCGAGCAACGTTAAGCCGGTTTTTTTGCGATATTGCGACGACTCTTCCAGTCTGATCAGTTGTTTGATGAGCGGGTGGTCGCGTGAAGTGATGACTGGCATGAGGTGCAAGTCCGCTATGAGAGTCGGTTCACGCTATGCGTCATTACCGGTGTTTAATATAGCGATATTCCGCCGATTTTGCGTGTGCTTGTAATCCCTCACCGTTGGCCAGTATCGATGCGATTTTCCCGAGCTTTTCGGCGCCTTGTTGCGATACTTGAATCAGACTACTGCGTTTTTGAAAATCGTAAACACCGAGTGGCGACGAGAAGCGCGCAGTGCGTGAGGTAGGCAGCACGTGATTAGGGCCAGCGCAATAATCGCCCAACGCTTCGCAAGCATTACGGCCAAGAAAAATAGCCCCGGCATGGCGGATTTTATCGACCCATTTTTCCGGTTGCTCAACCGATAATTCCAAGTGTTCCGGTGCGATTTTGTTAGCGATCGCACAAGCTTCGTCCAGATCTTGTACCTGAATCAACGCGCCGCGATTTTCCAGTGAGGCGCGGATGACACTGTGGCGCGGCATTGCCGCTAATTGGCGGTCGATGCTTTGTGCGACTTGATTCAGAAATTCCGCATCCGGCGACAACAAGATCGACTGCGCCAGCTCGTCGTGTTCCGCCTGGGAAAACAAATCCATCGCAATCCAGTCAGGATCGGTTTTGCCGTCGCAAATGACCAGGATTTCAGAAGGCCCGGCCACCATATCGATACCGACGATACCGAACACCCGGCGTTTGGCCGCTGCAACGTACGCATTGCCGGGGCCGACGATTTTGTCGACCGGTGGCACGGTTTCGGTGCCGTACGCTAATGCGCCGATCGCTTGCGCGCCGCCGATGGTGAAAACGCGATCCACTTTGCTAATGGCCGCAGCTGCCAGCACCATATTATTGCGTTCGCCATCCGGGGTAGGGACAACCATGATCAATTCTTGCACGCCAGCGACTTTGGCCGGGATCGCGTTCATCAATACCGAAGAGGGATACGAAGCTTTGCCGCCCGGCACATAAAGACCTACACGATCCAGCGCGGTCACTTTTTGCCCCAATAACGTGCCATCGGCATCGGTGTATTGCCAGGAACTGAGCGGTTGTTTCTCGTGATAGCTGCGCACCCGTTCCGCTGCTTGCTGTAATGCGGTCCGTTCAGCATCCGGCAATGTTGCTAACGAATGCTGCAATTGATCCTGCGTTAGCTCGAGGTCTTTGGCGGATTGAATAGCCAGCCGGTCGAAACGATTGGTGTATTCGATCAGCGCGGCATCCTTGCGGCTGCGGATATCGGCGAGGATGCTGGCCACTGTGACATCGACGGCATCATCCTGCGCATTTTCAAAAGCCAGGAGCTTGTCGAGACAGGCATTGAAATCGGAATCGGTGGAGTTGAATCGTTTTATTTGAATCATGGTATGAATGGTTTCAGATGCGCACGGCTATCTACTTTTTCACCGCAGCGGAAAATGCATCCAGCACCGGCTGAATGGCATCCTGTTTCAGTTTCAGTGCAGCCTGGTTGACGATCAACCGGGACGAAATCTGCATAATCTCTTCGACTGCGACAAGATTATTCGCTTTTAAGGTGTTACCGCTGGACACGAGATCGACGATGGCATCGGCCAGCCCGACTAAAGGCGCCAGTTCCATCGAACCGTACAACTTGATCAGATCGACATGCACACCTTTTGCGGCAAAGTGCTCGCGCGCGGTTTGCACATATTTGGTGGCAATGCGTAACCGTGCGCCTTGACGCACGGCGGAGTCGTAATCGAATCCATTGGGAACAGCCACCATCATGCGGCAGCGCGCAATTTTCAGATCCAGCGGTTGATACAAACCGGCGCCGCCATGTTCCTGCAGCACATCTTTCCCGGCAATACCCAGATCGGCCGCGCCGTATTGTACATAAGTCGGCACATCCGAGGCGCGTACGATAATCAGACGGACATTGGCCCGATTGGTGGATAGAATCAATTTGCGCGACGATTCGGGATCGTCCAGCGCAACGATACCAGCCGCTTTCAGCAGCGGCGCCGTGTCTTCAAAAATTCGCCCTTTTGACAGGGCGATCGTGATATCAGTCATAAAGTCCGGAATTATCCGAGGTTAGCTTCCGCGAAGTCCCAATTGATCAGTTTATCCAATATGGTGTTCACATAATCGGCACGGCGGTTTTGATAGTCTAGATAGTAAGCGTGTTCCCATACGTCGATGGTCAGCAGGGGGCGGATATTTTTGGTGATCGGTGTTTCCGCGTTGCCGGTTTTAACGATCGCGATTTTACCGCCGTCCACAACCAGCCACGCCCAGCCGCTACCGAACTGTGTCAGCGCCGCTTGTGCGAATTCTTTTTTGCACGCTTCCAGACTGCCAAATGATGCTTCGATTTTTTGCTTCAGTGCTGCGGAAGGTTCGCCGCCGCCATTCGGTTTCAGGCTATGCCAATAGAACATATGATTCCACACTTGCGCGGCGTTATTGAAAATCGCGGCTTTATCCGCTTGCCCGGCGGATGCGCGGATAATATCCTCCAGCGATTTACCCGCCAGATCGCTATTCGCCAGCAGATTATTCAAGTTATCGACATAGGTTTTGTGGTGCTTGCCATAGTGAAAACTCAGCGTGTTGGCGCTAATGACTGGATCCAGCGCAGTGTTCGCGTAGGGCAGGGGCGCCAGAATATATTGTGTGCCGGCTTGAGCAGCTTGGGAAAAATTATCGACATTGATAGTGGACATATGGGTCTCCTTAGTGAGTTTTTTGGTGTAATTTTTTAGAAAATCAAACATTTGGTCACTTCCCTTATGGGATATTGTTGGTTTCCGTGGTGAACGTGATTTTATTGTAGCCTGCCAAGCGCGCCGCTTCCATGACCGTAATCACCGATTGGTGCGTCGCTTTCGCATCCGCGTTGATGATGATAAAGGGATCTGGCTGATTTTTGGCCGCAGCCATTAAGGCATCGCGCAGACTCTCGATACTGGCGGATTTAACCGCTACCCGATTAATGGTGTAATCACCCAGCGCGCTAACCGTGATATCGATGTTGTTCGGTTTCTCGATATTTTTATCGACTTGTTCCGCACTGGTTTCCGGCAAACTGATTTCAAGCTCGGCAAATTTTGAGTAGGTCGTCGTCACCACCAAAAAAATCAAAATTACCAATAACACATCGATCATCGGTATCAGATTGATTTCCGGATCGTTATTTTGTTTTCCGCGTTGAAAATTCATGCAAATGCCGGTCGTATTGATAACTGGTAAAGTTTTAAACGCAAATCAATGAAAAGCTCGCTATTAAATCAGGTGAGTATAATACCAGTTGTGTTTTTTGTTGCAGCGATCGAAATAAATTACACGATTATTGCACAGACTTATAAAATAGCCAGCCCTGCTTTCAGGGTGTGATAGTACAACATTCTCTTGGATATTTATTTTTAATTTTTGCCAGTTACCGTGAAATGATTAAACCGTTAATCAGTGTAGTGATGGGAAGTAAAAGCGACTGGGATGTGATGCAGCATGCGGTGGCTATTTTGGATGAATTTCATATCGCCTATGAGGCCAAGGTGGTTTCGGCGCATCGCACACCGGATTTGCTGTTTCAGTTCGCTGGAGAAGCCAAGGCGCGCGGCATTCAATGCATTATCGCCGGTGCGGGTGGTGCGGCGCATCTGCCCGGTATGATCGCAGCCAAAACTACGCTGCCGGTGCTGGGCGTGCCGGTCAATTCCAAGCATTTACAAGGGCTGGATTCATTGCTATCGATTGTACAAATGCCGAAAGGCATCCCCGTTGCCACGTTTGCCATCGGCCAAGCCGGAGCGGCGAATGCCGGGCTGTTTGCGGTGGCCCTATTGGCGGTGAATAACAGTGAATTGAGTGCACAGTTGGACGAATACCGGCGCAAACAAACCGAATCCGTACTTAACGCCGAGTTACCGGAATAATGGCGATCATGCCTGGCGCGATGCTCGGTGTGCTGGGAGGCGGACAGCTCGGGCGCATGTTCGTGCAAGCCGCGCAGCAAATGGGCTACCCAGTCACGGTGCTGGATCCGGATAACGGCAGTCCAGCCGGACGAGTTGCGGACGATTTCATCTGCGCCGGTTATGCCGACCAATCAGCGCTGGAGAAACTCGGCAGTCAATGCGCGGCGATAACGACCGAATTTGAAAATATCCCCGCGAATTCGCTCCGAAATCTGGCCAAATCGTGTGCAGTCAGCCCGGATGCCTATAGTGTTTCAGTCGCACAAAACAGGATTGCGGAAAAACAATTTCTGAGTATCAATGGTTTTACCGTGGCACCGTTTGCCGTCATCCAGCAGACGGATGACTTTGCCGACCAAGATGCCGCAGACTTGCTTCCCGGCATTCTGAAAGTCAGTCAATTTGGTTACGACGGCAAAGGTCAGGTCAAGGTGGCCAGCGCGGCGGAATTTCCAGCGGCGTACGCGCAATTGAATCATGCCGTGTGTGTGCTGGAAAAATTCATGCCGCTGAAATGTGAAATCTCGGTCGTGGTCGCGCGTGGCGGAGACGGTAAAGTGGCAACGTTTCCGGTGTCCGAGAATCAGCATGTCAACGGCATCCTCGACGTCAGCATCGTGCCCGCCCGGATTGCTCCACTGCTGGCCGGAAAAGCGCAGGAAATCGCCTGTCAGATTGCGAAGAGTCTCAATTATCAGGGGGTGTTGTGCGTCGAATTTTTCGTGTTGCAAGACGACGAACTGGTGATCAACGAAATCGCGCCGCGTCCGCATAATAGTGGACATTATTCGATCGACGCCTGCGTCACGTCGCAATTCGAGCAGCAAGTGCGCACATTGTGCGGTTTACCGCTCGGTTCGACTGCGCAACTCAGTCCTGCGGTGATGATCAACCTGCTCGGCGATGTTTGGCGCAACGGCGATCCCGACTGGAATATCGTGCTGCAACATCCCTCGACCAAATTGCACCTGTACGGCAAAACCGAAGCACGTCCCGGCCGCAAGATGGGGCATTTCACCGTTTTGAGCAGCGATATCGAGACCGCATTGAGCGAAGCGCTGCACATTAAACAACAACTCGACCAAAGTTAAAGCGAACACCATGAGCGAAACTGCATTGTTTGAAACCACCATCAAAAGCCTGTCATTTTTGCATCGCGGCAAAGTTCGCGATATTTACGCCGTCGGCGACGACAAACTACTGATCGTGCAAACCGACCGTTTGTCGGCGTTCGATGTGATCCTGCCGACTGCCGTCCCCGGTAAAGGCAAAATCCTCACCGCGTTGTCGCAATTCTGGTTCGACAAGCTTGCGCATATTCTGCCGAACCACTTGACCGGCATCGCGCCGGAATCGGTCGTTGCTCCCGAAGAACGTGATCAAGTGGCGGGGCGCGCGTTTGTGATCCGCCGCCTGAAACCGCTGCCCATCGAAGCCATCGTGCGCGGTTACGTCGTCGGTTCCGGCTGGAAGGATTACCAGCAAACCGGCGCGATCTGCGGTATTCCACTGCCTGCGGGCTTGAAACTCGCCGATAAACTGCCCGGCGGCGCGATTTTCACGCCATCGACCAAAGCCGCCGCCGGTGCGCACGATGAAAACATTGCTGTCGCCGAAGTGGAAAAACTGCTCGGTAAAGAATTGACCGCCAAAGTCAGCACCAAAGCCATCCAGCTTTATTCCGAAGCCGCCGAATACGCACTAGCGCGCGGCATCATTATCGCCGACACAAAATTTGAATTCGGCCTTGACGAGCAAGGTGAACTGTACCTGATCGACGAAGTGCTCACTCCCGATTCGTCCCGCTTCTGGCCTGCCGACCAATACCAACCCGGCCAAAACCCGCCGAGCTTCGACAAACAATTCGTGCGCGACTGGCTGGAAACACAAGATTGGAATAAAAAAGCGCCTGCGCCGGAATTACCGGAGAAAATTTTGCAAAAGACGGTGGAAAAGTATCGGGAGGCTTATATGCTTTTGATTTAATGATTAATTTTTTAAAAAATTGATGTTTTATTTGATGTTATGTATTACATCATTTCAGAAATCCAGTTGTGCTCAATAAAGGGTAGGGGTTCCATCTCGAAATGAATAAAGAGATTCTTGAGGAATTAATTGAACTTGAAGAAATGAACATCAAGCTTTCTACGGAATACGAGGAAAAACAATCATATGAAATGGCATTTATTGCGATATGGTCGATTCTGGAAAGGATTATGAAGTCAATTGCTTCAGTTGAAATTAGAAAAAGACTGCGACTTAATATAGATGATTGGGTGAAATATTTAAATGATCCAGAGAAAGTCGAAAAACCTGATGAAATAAGGAATTTTGCGACCGAGTATACCTCTCATGCCATTCCTCACATTTCTCTTATCGAGGCAGCAATTGGCGATGTGCCAGAATTAAAAAAACTTATGAATACAAAAGGAAAATACAGACAGAAGCGAAACGACATAGCTCATCGAGCAGATAAAATGTCTAAGGTCGTTTACAGCGATTACAAAATGGCAGCATGTGCTGCAATTAATGAACTGAAACGTATACTTAGCAATTAATCCGGATAAGCCTGCGTCATCCGGGAAAAATCTCCTTCATTAAAATACATTAAATCTTGCGTCACGCAGAATCCGGTCATGAAATTTACTTGCAATGCGATGCAGAATAGAATCCATTTTCTTTCTTTACAAACCAGACCTTGGAGCGAATCCCATGAATAAACAAATGACCGCCATCATCGAGCGTGAAGGCAGCGGCTATGTGTCTTTCTGTCCGGAGCTCGACATCGCCAGTCAAGGCGATACTGTTCAAGAAGCGCGTGAGAACCTACGGGAAGCGCTGGGATTGTTTTTCGAAACCGCATCGGCGGAAGAAATTCAACAGCGGTTGCATGAGGAGATTTATATAACCCGCTTAGAGATTGCCATTGGGTAAGTTGCGGGTTTTGTCCGGACAGCAACTGTGCGCTATTTTGATGCAACATGGTTTTATCGAAGTCCGGCGGCGCGGCAGTCATGTGGTGATACAGAAGAAAATGGATAACACAACGATTACCGAACCTGTACCTAATCATTCCGAAATACGCATCGGAACACTTCAGTCCATCATTCGCCAATCAGGAATTGCCAGAAGCGAATTCGAAATTTTGTAGCCAATAGCTGGATAAGCTTGCGTCATCTCGAACTGAAATTCCCAAAAACAACATCGGAATCCAGCACATTACTGGGTGATTTGCTGCACAAGAGCGGTATTTGCAAATGACCTGATTTCGAGCCTGAATGCTATCAAAGAAAAAATATTGACGATATTTGGGATAAAGCACTCCGCTGTTTGCAGTGAGACGCTTTATTTCAAAGAGTTTTTTGTAGGGATTGCTGATGGCAGAAAATGATTGATCCGCCTGAAAACGATGTGGATGCTGAATATTTGGCGGAGAGAGAGTCCGCCTAACTAAATTCCAGCAACCTCCAAGAAAGTATTTTTGTATGCTGTTTTATAAGGTTATTAAAAATCATTTGTCCACTGATATCCGCTAAGATATACTAAAAACTGATACTTGATGCTGGGTAGAAAGATGTGTAGTAAAAAGGTGGATAATAATGGCAATCAATAAGCTTTCTGTAAAAAAAGTTGATGCATTGAGCAAGACAGGTAACTACGGAGACGGCGGTGGTCTATGGTTGCAAGTGAGCAAGTGGCAAACTAAAAGCTGGGTATTTCGTTTCACATTCGACGGCAAACGCCGCGAAATGGGTTTGGGTTCATGTAAGGACGTTACTTTAGCTGATGCACGTATGCTGGCCGAATCATTCCGCCGGATGGCTCGTAACGGCACCGATCCAATTGAAGCGCGCAAAGTTGAGCATACTGCAAAACGCACCGAGCGCATGAATATCGTCACTTTTCCTTATTGTGCTGAAAAGTACATCGAAGCTCACCGTCATGGTTGGAAGAATACCAAACACGCGCAACAATGGACGAATACCCTTACCCAATACGCTTACCCAGTCGTTGGTGAAATGCCGATCAAAAATGTGGACACTGCGCTTGTATTGCGAATACTAGAACCGATTTGGACGACTAAAACCGAAACAGCCTCCCGTATTCGCTCACGTCTTGAAAACGTGCTGGACTGGGCAACAACACGTGGTTATCGCAGTGGTGACAATCCAGCGCGATGGAAAGGGCACCTTGAGAATCTGTTACCGAAACCATCGAAAGTCAAAAAGGTGGAACATCATGCCGCCTTGCCTTACATCCAGATGCACACGTTCATGCAGGCGTTGCGGCAGCATGACAATATTTCTGCATTGGCATTGGAATTCCTCGTGTTAACAGCTGCCCGAACAAATGAAGTAATTGCAGCAACATGGGATGAAATCAATCTCAACGAAATGATCTGGACGATTCCCGCCAATCGCATGAAAGCCGAAAAGGAACACCGCATTCCATTATCAAACCGCTGCATTGAAATCTTGAATCAATCAGCAATTATGCGTCAATCTGATTTCATTTTTCCTGGAGGCAGAGCTAACAAAGGTCTATCAAATGCCGCTATGGATAAACTATTGCAAGTCACGATGCGTTATGAATGCACAGTGCATGGCTTTCGATCAGCGTTCCGTGATTGGGCCGGCGAATGTACCAACTACCCGCGAGATCTATGCGAAATGGCGCTGGCACATACGATCAAGGACAAAGCCGAAGCCGCCTATCGGCGTGGTGATATGCTGGAAAAACGGCGGCGCATGATGGACGATTGGCAAAAATTTTGCGATACAGCAATCGAAACTGACTCGGACATTATTCCAATCCGCAAAACAGGTTGATGAAATCACGTCTCAATACGTAATTACGTAATCCTGAAGCCGTTTTACCAAGACTGGACCCGTAATGTAAAAGGCGGAGCTATATCAACTGCCAGGCTGATTTCTCTTCTTTAAAGTAATCTCTTCAACGGGCAATTAATATGCCACTTGATAAAAAGGGTCTGGTAGAACGCGCTCGCAGGGCTGGAAGTGCAAGCGCGAAAGCGCGCTGGAAGAAAACCATTCCCAGGGATGCAAAGCTTATTCTGGCTTACAAACGCTTAACAGGGGCGTTTTTGTCTAAAGATGACGAGATAAGCGCCATCATATTTCTTAAGGATATTGGGCTTGGTCCGAATCCACCTGAAGATGGCTCCGTTTTGAACCATCTGGCAATTGCTTTGGGTTTAACGAAGGATCGTGTTCAAAGAATATTGCAGAAAGCTAAAAAGTAATAATAGTTGATACCGCATATATTTCAATAATATATATTTATTTGCTTTTTCTTCTTAGTATAAAGACTTATAAATATTGTCTAGAATTCAATGAAGTAGAAATTCGTCGAGAAAGCTAATTTTTTTATGAGCAAAACGCGGAAAACGGCCCCAAAGCTGCTTCCACCGTCATCCATCATAGCACCGTAACCGCCGATATCCGGCGGCAATTACGGAGATTTCTGATAATGACAAAATTCACTCTCAAACTGCTGCGCTTAAAAGATGTATTGTCTTTACGCGGTATAGGAAAGTCGCAACACTATGAAGATATTCAAGACGGACTTTTTACTCCACCGGTCAAGATAGGTTCTCGTGCATCTGCGTGGCCGGAACACGAAGTAGCAACAATCAATGCCGCGCGCATCGCTGGCAAGACCGAAGACCAGATACGGAAGATAGTTATTGATTTGATTAACGCCCGTACAGCAAGGAGTTGCATATGAAGAATTGGCACACCTTCGGTTACGCAGCTTTTGAAAGTAGAATTTTGCCACACTTGCAAAAAGTTAAACGTATTAGCGAAAGTAGATACGTTGCCCTATGCCCATGCCACAATGACAAAACTCCTTCACTAGCTGTTACGCTAAAGCCTGATGGTGTCACACTGATTCATTGCTTTGGCTGTGGCGCTTCCGGTCTGGATATATGTAATGCTTTGGGTATTGCTCCTGCTGCTTTGTTTCCCTCATCCGATAATCCGCGTTATGAAAAACAAATTAAGCAAGGCTTTAGCGCCTGGCAGCTTTTGCATGCCCTTGAGCGTGATCTACTTGTCGTTTTAATCGCAGCTAACCGCTATCTTATCGGAAGCGAACGGCCATGCCAATCAGATGTTGATTACTTGAAGGATGTTTGTGTCCGAATCAACGTAGCTTTGCAATATCTGGAGGGCAGACGAAATGACTAGTCTGCAGGAACAAGCAGAAGCAGCTTATTACGATGATGATGGCAAGTTACATATTCCTGCGAGGGAAGCTGATAAAAAGAATACAGATAGCATCGTTTTTAATGGGGATAACGGGGACAAAACTGAAGAATCAATCAATGACGAGACTTCCGAATACCAAAATTTATCTCCAAGTAATAAAGATAATGTGGGGACAATTGGGAACAAACCGCTATTTGAGGTAATTAAGTCCAGAAAAGGCTATCGAGACGGTGTTTATCATTGTGATGAAAAGAATGATGGCAGTCCGCACAAGCTATGGTTATGCAGTCCATTGTATGTGTTGGCAGATACTCGAGACAACACTCAAAACAATTGGGGAAGGCTTTTATCCTGGTGTGATAACGATAATCATGAACATGTTTGGGCATGCCCCGCTGAGTTATTGCAAGCTAGTGACCAGAGCGAATTTAGAAGAATTCTTGCAAATGGTGGGCTGATCATATCCCCTAACCAGAAGGCAAGAAAATTTTTGTGTGATTACGTTCTATCATACCGAACGGATAAGAAGGCTAGGTGCGTTGACCGGATTGGCTGGATTAATGGCAGATATGTGCTTAATTCGCTTGTGATTGGCAAGGAAGATCGTAAGGATTCTATTGTTTACCAAGGGATGGTATCGATGGATTTTGCAACAAATGGAACACTGGAAGACTGGAAAAAGAATGTTGCGGCTCTGGCATCTAACAATAGTCGAATCACGTTCGCCATATCATGTTCATTCGCAGGTGTATTAACCGAGATTGCAGGTGAAACAGGTGGCGGATTTCAGTTCACTGGTGAAACATCGAAAGGCAAAACATCTACCTTAATTGATCCTGCTGCTAGTGTTTGGGGGTACCCTGATTTATTTGCTAAAAAATGGCGAACGACAACGAACGGTTTGGAAGCGCTTTGCCAAACGAGAAATCACAATATTCTTATTCTTGATGATCTTGGGCAGATCGAACCATCCGAAGCTGGGCAAGCTGCCTATTTGATCGCAAACGGACAAGGCAAAGTGCGTATGACGAAAGATGCATCCGCAAGGCCACCAATCACTTGGAGAACACTGCTGTTGTCGTCCGGTGAAGTTGATCTATCACAGCATATTGAGAGTGCGGGTATGAAAGCTAGAGGTGGTCAGGTTGTGCGATTGCCGAGCATTCCAGCTGACACGGGGTCAGGCTGGTATACCATTGAAGATCTTCATGGTTGTAATGATGGTAAGGAATTTTCTGGAAAGATTAAAGGATCGGCACGACTATATTACGGATCAGCTGGGGTAGCGTTTCTTGAAAAGCTGGTTGGTAACTATCCGACGATAGAAGCCGATATCAAAACATCCATCAGCGACATTGTTAAAATATTTAATCTTTCATCTGGTCACCCGCCAGAGGTTGGACGCGTTGCTGAACGCTTCGCGTTAGTGGCTTATGCAGGAGAATTAGCTACAGAATACGGTGTAACAGGTTGGAAGCCTGGAGCGTCATTATTTGCTGCACAGCGGTGCTTTAATGCATGGTGGGCGCAATCCGATGGTAGTGTTGGGTATGACGAACAAAACCTGTTGTATCAGATTTCAACATACCTGCAAACCTACGGTGGAAGCCGCTTTCCCAATTGCGACACTCACCCTGACGATCTCGCTAAGGTTCAATGTCGTTCCGGTTTTACCAGAATCGAAGCAGGAGAACTTCAATATCTCGTTGAATCAGGTGCATTTCGCAATGAGCTTTGTAAGGGATTCAATTTAAAGTGGGCAACTAAAGCGCTGATCAAGAAAGGCTGGTTGATTCCGGGTAGTGACAGACCGCAACAAAAACCACGAGTGAAGGCACTTGGTAAAACAGTGAGAGTTTACGCTATAGATAGTAAAGCCATTGAGGGGGACGAATTTTGATTGCTTCAGACTGGATAAATAAAGTTCTTGAGAAAACTGTCCCCATTTATCCCCAGCTTCCTAAACGTAATGGGAGACAAAATAAGTATAGCGGAACCATGATGAATAAAGGCCTACAGCAATCTGCTCCCATTGTCCCCAATGTTCCCATAAAAGAAGTGATATCCGATAGTTTGAGTGGGCAAACTGATTCGGATTTCGAGAAAGTCCGGGTCTGGTTATTTCAAACTGGTGAACCTGAGGAAGATCATTATTTAGTGCTGGATAAGTGCAAGAGTGATCCAAATTTAATCGCCTATTATTTGGGGCTGACTAACAAAGATAAAGAATAATCCAATTACGAAAATGACAGTGAAAGCAAAAGTGGTTCAGAAATGCGAAGAGTCAGGTTTATTTGGCAAGGTATCCAAGATTTCTCAGAGAAACCATGACAAGGTTTCCGAAAAAAATTATGTGAAGGTTTACGAAACCTTCGAATTGGATACCATCAGTGCATTTACGAAACGGAATGTAGGTCGTCCTACATCGTATAGAGAAATATATATAAAACAGGCGTATAAGTTATGTTTGCTTGGTGCTACAGATAAAGACTTAGCTGATTTCTTTGGCGTATCCGAACA
Source organism: Nitrosomonas sp. (assembly GCF_040240425.1). Taxonomy (GTDB): domain Bacteria; phylum Pseudomonadota; class Gammaproteobacteria; order Burkholderiales; family Nitrosomonadaceae; genus Nitrosomonas. Next base: position 20,444 of record NZ_QPHG01000029.1, read on the forward strand.
AACCATCAACAACTGGAAGAAGAATCATCCTGAATTTTTTGAGTCCATAAATAGGGGTAAGCTGATAATGGATGCCAAAGTGGCCGAATGTTTATATAAGCTTGCTATTGGCTACTCATACCCTGATGTACGCGTCACTAATTCCCGTGGAAAAATAACAATCACTGAAACCACAAAACACTATCCACCAAATGTTAAAGCTTGTATTTTTTGGCTTAGAAACCGGCAACCCGAAAAATGGGGAAAATAGTAAGTCTAAGTAGTAAGTAAATCCCAAGCGAATTTGTGTGCAAAGAAAAGTTGGAATAAATAACCCCGCTACTTGCAACGGGGCTATTTATTTTGGGAATTAAGATATTCTCAATACCAATACTTTACAAGATAGATGATAATAATTATCATTACCAAAATCAGATTTAAGAATTATTCAGATAATCTCACTAAGCGAGCATTATTGTAATGCGACGAAAATTTGATACCTTTGTTTAATGCAAAAAATAATTTTCTAGCCAGCCAACAAAATCCTACTTAATTGTCAGCCAGCTATCACATAATATATTTGGAGATAGCGCAATGGTTGTAAAAAATAAATCAAACAAATTTAATTGGTTAACCTTAATGTTGCGTTATTGGTTAATCTTTATTGATGCGCGAAAGCTAATATCGCGAATCATCATGATCACGCCATTCATTCGATTCACTCTCGCAGTAACTTTAAATCACTTCAAATTGCTTTCGCGTTAATTCCAAATTCACTGATTCTTTATTATGAATTTAGAAGGTGAGTGGGTTTTGCAAATGGATGCCTTATTTATTGCGCATCAAGCGCAATTGCGTCGAGCTGCATTCAAGATTTTGCGCGACTGGAATCAAGCCGATGATGTTGTTCACGACGCCTATCTCAAGATTCGTGAGTGTTCCGATAATAAAGTGGAGGTAAAGCAACCAATTGCCTATTTATTTCGGATTGTGCGGAATATGGCGATTGATCAATACCGTCGCTATATATTCGAACTAGATTTATTTGATAACGAGGAAGAAGGCTTGTTAGTGCCTGATAAGCTGCGAACTCCAGAGGCCTATCTAATGCACTACCAGGATTTGAATCTGGTAATGAAAGCGTTAAATAAGCTTCCTGATAGAACCCGAAGGGTTTTTGAGCTATATCGAATTGAAGGTTACACGCAGCGCATGATTGCGGAAGAACTCCATATATCTGTTTCTTTAGTAAACATTCTGATCCATACCGCTATTCGTCATTGCAAAGAAGCTTTGTCCAGTAGGTCATAAGCTGCACCAAACTTAAAAGTTTTATAGATTTCTTGGATTTTTCCTGAATTGGTTCGTCTAGAGAAATAAGAAGCATTCTTATTCTCATTGATGTAATGATTGAATCTAATTGATAAGGAAATAGCAATGACGAGTTGTTTTGATCGCGACGATGGTGTGTTCCGGGTATTGGTCAATCACGAGGACCAATATTCACTGTGGCCGGAATGGAAAGCGATTCCAGGTGGTTGGCGGGACACCGGTTTTCTGGGCGATAAAAAAACCTGCTTGAGTCATATTGAAGATATTTGGACCGACATGCGTCCGCTCAGTCTGCGGCAATTCATGGACAATGCATCTTAGGCTGGTATCGATATGTCTCGCCATTTTGTGTCTATTGTTTGCCGTGTGCAGGTGCCAGCGCCACGATGTACCTGCGTTGGAAAAGATTGTTGCCTTCATGGATAGAAGTAATTCCAGTGGAATTACCGGGTCGCGGTAGCCGTTTGGGTGAGAGCCCGCAGGAAAATTACCGCATGCTGGTGGACATCCTGAGTCAGGAAATTGCATTAACGCTACCAGAAAGCTACGCCCTTTTCGGTCATAGCATGGGAGCGTTGCTGGCTCATGGAATCACGCGGGAATTGCATCGACTGAAAGCTCGCTTGCCTGACGCGCTGATGGTATCTGGTTGCGCGGCTCCGGCACGGCAGGATAGTCAGCGTTATCACAAAATCTGCATGGAAGCTGCGTTGATCGCAGACTTGAGTAAGCAAGGCGGAACACCTGAAGAGGTATTCAACAATCCGGAATTGCTAGCCATGACATTGCAATTGCTGCGGATCGATTACTGCGTATGCGGTAGTTTTCAGTATACGAGGCATGATCCTCTTCCTGTTCCGATTCATTGTTTCGGCGGCAGATCAGATGCGATTGGTGTAGATAACCTAAGTTTATGGCGGCAGGAAGGCAGTCGAATGTTTACACTCGATTGGTTCGACGGCGGACATTTCTTTCTGCGGCAATCGGAAGAGTGGTTCATCCATGTGCTAAAAAAAAGATTGCTTGAAAGCCAAAAAGGGGTGATGTGTGACATCGTTGCAACGGCTTGAAGCGGTGCCGGAGGATATCGATGCATGGTTGCTCGAATTCGCATTTACCTCAACACAATTGGCGCATGATTGGCCAATTCTTAGCGCAAAGGAACAATCCCGGGCGCGAGGTTTTTATCACTATCAAGATCGGATTCGCTTCGTATCAGGGCGAGCTGCATTGAGGCGCTTGCTGGCCGAGCGTGTTGGGATTTTGCCTGATCGTTTAACTATCTCAATCACCGCGTCTGGTAAGCCATATCTGGCACAGCATGCCGAAATTCAATTCAATCTTTCTCATGCCGGCAGTTTTGCGCTGATTGCCATGTCGTCAGCGGGCAAGATCGGAATTGACATCGAACGGTGCGATCGCGATATCACCGGGCTAATTCATTATGTGTTGTCTCCGCTTGAGCACGCCCGGGCATGTTGGCCGGAAAAACGATTCATCGATCTGTGGGTAGCGAAGGAAGCGGTATTGAAGGCTCTGGGACTGGGGATTGCGGAAAACCTGCAAGATATTTCCGTGTTGCCGGTACCTGGCAATCATTATCGCATTGCGCATGAACATTCGGATTGGGGAGTCATTCGAGCCTGGCCAATCGAAGCTCCGAAAGATTACGCTGCGGCGCTGGCTTTGATTCACTAATCCGCATGGCAACCATAAAACAAGGCACTTCTTACATCTCCATATTCGAAGATATGGATCATTTCCTATCAATAAGGCAACTCCAGAAAAATTGTTATGAACACAAGATTGATTCCGAATCGTGATTTCCCGGTGAATCTGGTAACACACCTGCAAGAATTAGCTTTAGCAAGACCCGAGGATACGGCGCTGATCACCGTATCCGAAGTGAATGGCTGCTGGCAGGAAAAGCGCTTCAGTTATCGGCAGCTTGATCAACGTGTCAAAGCTTTGGCGGCAGAATTGCAGAGCCATGTGTTGCCGGGTGGGCGTGTGCTGTTGCTGATGGAAAACGACGAGCATTATGTGATCGGTTTCCTTGCATGCCTATATGCCGGAGCAATCGCAGTGCCGGTATTTCCGCCGGAAACGGTAAAGGAACAGCATATGGCCAGATTGCTGGCAATCGCTGCGGATGCCCGGGCACAGTGCATCGTGACCACCGGTGACGGCGTTTCCTTGTTGCATGACGCCGGCGCGCTGCAACTCAGCGATATTCCGGTAGTGACCGTCGATACCGTCGACAGCGATTGTTCACGGAATTGGCAGGCATTTGAGCCTCAAGCGGAAGATATCGCTTTTTTACAGTACACCTCAGGTTCAACCGCCGTTCCAAAAGGTGTCATGGTCAGTCATCATAACCTGATGGTTAATTCCCGAGCGTTTGAAGAAGGCATGTCGATTGCCGCCGACGATATTTTTGTCAGTTGGTTGCCGCTGTATCACGACATGGGATTGATCGGCGGATTGTTGCAGCCGTTACACCGCGGCGTGCCGGTAATTCTGATGACGCCGAAGTTTTTTATCGAACGCCCGGTGCGCTGGCTGGAAGTCATTTCACGCTATCGCGCCACCGTCAGCGGCGCACCGAATTTTGCCTTTCAGTTATGCGCCGATCGAGTCAGAAATTCGCAGTTACAAACATTGGATTTATCCTGCTGGCGGGTTGCCTTCTGCGGCGCCGAACCGGTACGGCAGAACACCATGCGTGCATTTGTTGAGCGTTTCGAGCCGGCGGGGGTTTCTACAGGAACGATTTATCCTTGCTATGGCCTGGCGGAAGCCACGCTGTTCGTGACCGGCGGGGTGCGCGGTGAAGGTATGAAAGCGCAGGAATTTTCACCCGAATTGCTGGCGCAAGGCAAGGCGGAGCGGGCTGAACAAGGCGTTCCGGTCGTTGCTTGCGGTTTTCCGGCATCCAGCCATGCCGTCCGAGTCGTCGATTCGGAGACTGGTGCTGCATTGACGGACGATCATGTTGGCGAGATCTGGGCCAGGGGTGACAGTCTGGCGCAAGGCTACTGGCAGCGTCCGCAAGAAACCGCGGCAGCATTTGTACAGTATGACGGATTGCGTTGGCTGCGCACCGGCGATCTGGGCTTCGTGCATGCGCGGCAGCTTTATATCATGGGAAGGCTCAAGGATTTGATCATCATTCGCGGACAGAATATTTATCCGCAGGATATTGAGCTGATGATCGAAGATGAAGTCGAGGCGGTGCGCAAAGGCCGGGTTGCGGTGTTTTCCGTGGAAAGCGAAGAAGGCGAAGGCATCGGCATCGCCGCCGAAATATCGCGCAATATGCAAAAACTGGTCAGTGCGGAAACCTTGGTGCAAGTGCTGGCAGAAGCTGTCAGCGCCAGTTGTCATGAATCCCTGTCGGTTGCCGTGCTGCTGAATCCCGGCGCATTGCCCAAAACGTCGAGCGGAAAGCTACAACGCGCCGCGTGCCGGCGAGGGTGGATCGATCGTTCGTTGGATGCCTACGCGATCTATGAATATGGCTATTTTGTGCGCGGTGGCAGCAACCGGGCAGAGCAATCGTTACAGGACGATACCGAACGTGATGTTGCAGCGATCTGGGAAACGTTGCTGGATCGCACCGGATTAGGACGCGACGATCACTTTTTTGCTGCCGGCGGTAATTCACTCAAAGCGATTCAGGCGGTGGCCCGGATTTGTGATCGCTGGCAAATTCCTTTTACCTCGCGCCACTTGTTTCAAAACCCGCGGTTGCAGGAATGTGCGGCAGTTATCCGCCAATTGATCGCAAATCAGGGAGTGCAAAGCGGACAAACCGGTGCTGAGCACAAAATCATGAAATGTGAACGTACCGATGCATTACCTTTGTCTTACGGTCAGCAGCGGTTATGGTTCTTATGGCAGCTCGACCCAAACAGCACCGCTTTCCATGTACAGCACGCGGTTCGCCTGATGGGTGAGCTGAATTTGCATGCGCTCCATGTCAGCTTGAGTGAGTTAATCGGGCGGCATGAAGCGCTACGTACGAATTATGCCATTGGCGCTACCGGTATCGTGGAACAGATGATTGCGCCGTCACTGCAATTGCCGTTACCGGTGATCGATTTGATAACGATACCGCAATCGCAACACGACCGGCGTATTCAGATGGAAGTCACGCGCTTGCTGTCGCAGCCGTTTGACTTGACCCGCGATCCCTTGCTGCGGGTCGCGGTGATTCGGTTGAGCAGTCACGAGCAGATTCTGGTGATCGTGATGCACCACATCGTTTCCGACGCTGCCTCGCTGCAAATTCTGCTGGATGAACTGGCCGTCGATTATCAGGCACAGGTGCAGCAACGGCTGGCCAATCTGCCGGCATTGCCGGTGCAGTACGCGGATTACGCGCAATGGCAGTTGCGTTGGCTGGAGGCGGGCGAAAAAGACCGCCAGTTGGTTTACTGGAAAAGCTACCTGGGCGCGGAACACGAAGTGCTGCGCCTGCCGGTCGATCATGCCAGAAAACCAGTGACACATTATCGCGCTGCGCGCTACCGGTTCGATTTTCCGGATGATACCGTGCAATCGTTACGGCGGTTGGCGGCGGCACAGGAAATTACCGTGTTCATGGCGTTGCTCGCTGCTTTGCAAGTGCTGCTGCATCGTCACACGGGGCAACCGGATATTCGGATTGGCGTCCCGGTTGCCAATCGTAACCGGATCGAGACGGCTCCGCTGATCGGATTTTTCGTCAATACCCAGGTCATGCGCGGGCGCTTGCATGGACGCATGACGCTCAATGAATTACTGCAGCAAGTGCGGGAAGATGCAATCAACGCTCAGGTCCATCAGGACTTGCCGTTCGAACAACTGGTGGAAGCGCTCCACCCGCAACGGGATTTGCGGCACAGTCCTTTGTTTCAAGTCACGTTGAATCATTTGCAACTGGACTACCGCTTGTTGCAGCAATGCACGGGATTGCAGGCAAGCGAGTATGCGTTGCCTGAATCCGACGGACAACTGGAACTACGGCTGGAAACAGTCGAATCACCCGATGGACATCTCAGCGGTCACTTCATTTATGCCGCCGATTTGTTCAATCAGGCTACGGTGGAGCGGATGGCGCGTCAGTATGTGCGCATTGTGCAGGCAATCGCCATAAATCCTGAAATAGCCATTGGCGAGATTTCATTACTGGATGAAGCCGAAGTCCGGTTACTGCACACACGGGGAAAACCGGATACAAATTTCACGCACTACTCATTGGTTCAGCAACGTTTCGAGGCGCAGGCCGAGAAACATCCGGATGCGATTGCCATCGTTACCCGGTCGCTACAATTCAGTTATGCCGAACTGAATAATCATGCTAACCGGTTGGCTCATCGCTTGATCGATCAGGGCGTGCAACCGGAGATGCGTGTAGGAATTGCCGTGGCGCGCGATGCAATCGCCTTGCCGGTCGGATTGCTGGCCATATTGAAAGCGGGTGGCTGCTATGTACCGCTTGATCCCGAATATCCGCAGGAGCGGCTGGACTACATGATAAAGGATAGTGGTATTCGCTTGCTGCTGACCCAATCGCAATTTCTCGGAAAGTTGCCGCTACCGGAAGGCCTGACCGTGATCGAGCTCGATCATGCGATTACCGGGCCAGGCAACAAGAACGATCCCGCTGTCGTACTTCATCCGGAAAATCTGGCGTACGTCATTTATACCTCGGGATCGACCGGTCGGCCGAAGGGGGTGGCTGTGGCGCATGGCACGCTGGCCATGCATTTGGCTGCAATCGAGCCGGTTTATGACGTGCGTGCCGATGACCGGGAATTGATGTTTTTCTCCATCAACTTCGACGCTGCGGCGGAGCAATGGATGACACCGTTGATGGCGGGCGCCGCTCTGGTGCTGTCTTCCCCCGAACAACTGGCCGGCGAGGGATTCGCCGAACTCATTGCGACGCAGAACATCACCCGCTTGCACTTGCCGCCGGCGTATTTACGCATGCTGCTGCCGTTGCTGGAAGGTACTGATCACCCGGTACGGGTTTGTATTGTCGGTGGCGAAGCCTGGCATACCGCCGATGTGGCTGCAACGCGCGCGCGCTTCCGGCAAGCACGGCTGATCAATGCCTACGGACCGACGGAAACGGTCATCACGCCGACTGCCTGGTTCTGCGATGCCGGGCAGGATTTGCCGCCGCAATTGGATGGCGAATTCATGCCGATCGGCCAGCCGGTAGGCAAGCGCTGTGCCTATGTACTGGATGCGGAATTGAATCTCGCGCCCTCGGGTGCCATCGGAGAACTCTATATCGGAGGGGGCGGCCTGGCGCGCGGTTATCTCGACTGGCCGGATCTGACCGCCGAGCGCTTTGTCGCCGATCCGTTCGATCCGGCGGGAGGGCGCTTGTACCGCACCGGCGATTTGGTGCGCTGGCGCAGCGACGGTCAACTGGAATACTGGGGACGCGCCGACCAGCAAATCAAATTGCGCGGTTTCCGCGTCGAATTGGGCGAGATTGAAGCGCAGTTGCTGACTCTGGATCATGTGCGCGAAGCTGCCGTGATCGCGCAGGATGGCGCGCACGGTTTGCGGTTGATTGCCTATGTCGGTATGCCGGATGCCGGACACAGAAATGCATCGGCGCTGAAAACGGCGTTATCGGCGGTACTGCCGGACTACATGGTGCCGGGGTTGATCGTTTTTCTCGATACATTGCCGCTCACACCGAACGGTAAGATCGACCGGCAGGCGCTGCCCGCGCCCGGTATTAGGGAAGTACCCGATTACGATCCGCCGGTTAACGATCTGGAAGCGAAGATTGCTGGAATCTGGGCGGCGCTGTTGCAAATTCCGCAAGTGGGTCTGCACCATAATTTTTTTGATTTGGGCGGTCATTCGTTGTTGCTGATCAAGGTGAAGCAACGGCTGGAAGCCGAACTGCACGCGCCAGTGGCCATTGTCGACTTGTTCAAATACACCACGGTAGCCAGTCTGGCCAAATTTCTCGGGCAAGGTGAAATACAGCCGGTTTCTTCCTTGCCACGCCATTTACAACGGGCGCAGCGGCAACGCGGTGCTTTCCTAGCAAGAAAACAGAAAGTGGAGAAAATGAATTAATGGATAATTCCAAACAGTTAGCCGACACCGCGTCCATCGATATTGCCGTGATCGGCATGGCGTGCCGGTTTCCGGGAGCGGACGATGTCGAATCGTTCTGGCGCAATGTGCGCGATGGCGTCGAGTCGATCCGGTTTTTTACGGACGAAGAATTGCTTGCGCGCGGCGTGTCCGCGGAAACGTTGGCTGATCCGCATTACGTCAAAGCCAGCGCGGAGATAAGCAATGCCGATGGTTTCGATGCCGCTTTTTTTGGCTATACCCCGCGCGAGGCGGCGGAAACCGATCCGCAGCACCGGCTTTTTCTCGAGGTGGCCTGGCAGGCGCTGGAAGATGCGGGCTACGACGCGAGCCGCTATGCCCAGCAGATCGGCGTATACGCTGGGTGTGGCGTTAATACCTATCTGATGCTCAATCTGCTAACCAGCGACCGTATGGCGGACAAGCAAGATATTTCCGCGCTGCAGGGGTTGATGAACGGCAACAACAAGGATTCCATGACTACCACGGTCGCCTACAAGCTCAACTTGCGTGGCCCGGGCATCACGGTGCAGACAGCCTGCTCAACCTCACTGGCGGCGGTGCATGTGGCTTGCCGCGGTCTGCTGAATTACGAAACGGATGTGGCGCTCGCTGGCGGTTCGTGGGTTAATTTGCTGCACGACAAAGGGTATTACTATCAACCCGGCGCGATTTTGTCACCCGACGGGCATTGCCGGGCGTTCGATGCCCAGGCGGCCGGTACCGTGATCGGCAGCGGCGCCGGCATCGTGGTGTTGAAGCGGCTGGCCGATGCACTGGTGGATGGCGACACCATTCATGCTGTGATCAAAGGATCGGCGGTCAATAACGACGGTTCGGCCAAGGCCGGTTATACCGCGCCCAGTGTTGAAGGACAGGCGGAAGTGATTCTGGCGGCGCAGGCGATCGCAGGTGTTTCGGCGGATACCGTCAGCTATATTGAGACGCACGGCACTGGTACGACGATCGGTGACCCGATTGAAATCGCCGCATTGACGCAAGCTTTCCGTGAAACTACAGACCGCCGTGGTTTCTGTGCCATCGGGTCGGTCAAAACCAATGTCGGACATCTCGATGCTGCGGCCGGTGTGGCGGGTCTGATTAAAACCGTGCTGTCGTTAAAGCACCGGACTGTGCCACCCAGTTTGCACTTTGAACAAGCCAATCCGCAGATCGATTTCGATAACAGTCCGTTTTACGTCAACACTCGCTGCAAAGACTGGCCAAGCGGCCCGCTGCCGCGCTGCGCGGGAGTCAGCTCGTTCGGTATCGGCGGCACCAATGTACACGTAATCGTGGAAGAGGCACCAGCGGTAAAACCATCCGTGTCATCGCGTGATTGGCAATTGCTAACGATCTCCGCGCGCAATTCCGTTGCGCTGGAACAAACCGTGACGAATCTGCAGCACCATCTGGCGGCGCATCCGCAACTGGCGCTGGCGGATGTTGCTTACACTCTGCAGCTCGGTAGGAAGCATTTTGCCCATCGGGCTATCGTATTGTGCCGCGATCATGACGATGCCGTATCGCTGTTGCACAACCGGTACAACGTACGTTTTCTTTTGCAGGAATCGGCGGATCGGCATCATGCGATAACGTTTATGTTTCCCGGTCAGGGCGCGCAACATGCCGATATGGTGCAGGATTTGTATCGGCAGGAACCGGTTTTCAGGGCTGAAATCGATCATTGCTTACGATTATTGCAACCGTATCTGGAGTACGATTTGCATGCGTTGCTGTTGCCGCAGAACGACCAAGAACGATCGGTTGCAGCCATCCGGCTTGAGCAAACCGAAGTGACGCAACCGGCACTATTCGTAATCGAATACGCGCTGGCGCGGTTGTGGATGGCATGGGGCATTCAACCGGCGGCGATCATCGGTCATAGCATCGGCGAATATGTGGCTGCTTGTTTGGCCGGCGTGTTCACGTTGGAGGACGCATTGAGTTTAGTGGCAATGCGAGGTGCTTTATTGCAGCAAATGGAGTCCGGTGCCATGCTGGCGGTTTCACTGTCCGAATCCGATCTTGCGCCTCATCTGATCGAGGGTTGCGATTTGGCAGCAATTAACGGACCGGAATTGTGTGTTGTGTCCGGTAGCGTTGCGGTGATCGATACCATTGAGAAGAATCTGAACGAGCGGGGTGTATTTTGCCGCCGGTTGCAGGTATCGCATGCTTTTCATTCCGCCATGACGGATGCGCTGGTGCCGGTATTTGTTGAGCGGATGGCTAAACTGAAGTTGAATCCGCCCGCCATTCGCTTCTTTTCCAATGTCAGCGGTGACTGGATTACACCGCAACAGGCCACCGATGCACAATATTGGGGGCGGCATTTGCGTGCCACGGTGCGCTTCAACGATAGTTTGCAACAATTGCTGAATCAGCCGGACATGATATTACTGGAAGTAGGGCCGGGAGAAACGCTGACTCGGCTGGCGCAACGTCATCCCTTGGTACAGTCGCAACAATTGATTATGTCTTCGCTACCGCACCCGAGCCAGATTCAATCGACGCAATTGCATTTTTACCGAACGCTGGGAAAACTCTGGTTGCACGGGGTCAATATCGGCTGGGCGGATTTCCATGCGCAGGAGAGCTGCCGACGCGTTTCCTTACCATCGTATCCGTTCGAACGGCGATCGTATTGGATCGAAGCGGATCAACAAGTCTTGCGCCCGGCTGCGGCGGGTAACCGGAAATCCCAATCCGGGTCGAAGCACGTCCACTCGATTCAGGATTGGTTATACGTTCCGTCATGGCAACGTACGGCCGCTGGTGCGGAAAAAGTACCCGCGCTGAAACAGGATGATCGCTATTTGATTTTCGGTAATGAAGATGCCATCTCGGTCGCGCTCGTGACCACTCTGATCCGTCAGGGTGTTCATCCCGTCGTGGTTACCGCTGGAGAAGCATTCCAGCAAACTGCCGACACTGAATATACGATCAATCCGGACAGACCGGATGATTTCGTGCAATTGCTGAACAAGCTTGATGATGCGAGCATCCGGGGTTGGCAAATTTTTCATTTGTGGAGTGTGAGCGGTGCAGAATGCGTTCAATCGCTGAAAGAAGGCATTAGCAGAAATTTCTATAGTGTACTGAATCTGGTGAAAGCGCTGGAGGTAGCACAATCCGCTATACCGTCAGGCAAGAAAATCTCCATCAATCTGATTACCAACGGATTGGCGGATGTGATCGGCAGCGAAACACTGTATCCGCTGAAATCATTGCTACTCGGTCCTTGCAAAGTGATCCCGCAGGAATATGCCAATCTCGGCTGCCGGATCATCGACATCGAGTCGCAACATGCGGCGGGTGATATGCCGATGCGATTGAGTCAACGGTTGATTGCCGAGACGCAAATGGATAGCGGCGATGCTTTGGTGGCGTACCGCGGTCCGTATCGCTGGATTCAAAATTATCAACCGGCCGATCAGTCCGTAACGGTAAGAAGACGTTTCAAGCAGGAAGGCGTGTATTTCATCACCGGCGGGTTGGGAGGAATCGGATTGACGCTGGCACGCCATCTGGCGCAAAACTATCACGCCAGAATCGTCTTGCTGGGCCGTACCGGTCTACCCGACAGGGTAACCTGGCAGGATGTCTTGCCGGATGGGATGAACGAGGCGCTGCGGCAAAAGTTGTCGGCAATTCAGCAGCTGGAGGCAATGGGCGCCAAGGTTCTGGCGCTACAAGCTGATGTCGCCGATGCTGGACAGCTACAGGCAGCGGTGGCAACCGCACGTGCTTGTTTTGGCAGGATTGACGGCGTCATCCACGCCGCTGGGGAAGTCAGTTCCGGTTTGATGACTACCAAAGCCGATGAAACCATTGCCCGTGTCTTTGCCCCCAAAGTACAGGGTATGCAAGCACTGCAAACGGTTTTCCGGGGTGAAGCACTGGATTTCATGGTGCTGTGTTCGTCCTTGGCGACAATTGCTGGAGGATTGAGCAAGATCGATTACTGCGCAGCCAATGCCTACCTAGATGCGAGTGCGCAAGTCGCTTACCGGGAAGGCCGATACCCGGTTATTTCCATCAATTGGGATAGCTGGCGGGAAGTCGGCATGGCTGCCGATATGGACATGCCGGAAGGCATTGGGATTGCACCCGGGGAAGGCGCGGAATTATTCGAACTGATCGTGAATGGTTCAGATATTCCGCAGATCATCGTGTCGACCAGCGATTTGTCCGAACGATTGCGTCAATCGCCGCATGATCTATTGATGCAACCGTTGGATCTATCAATCCCCGCGAAAACGAAGAACAACCGGTTCCCAAGACCGGCGCTGCAAACGCCTTTTAATCCCCCCGCCAATGATCTGGAAATTAAAATCGCGGAGATCTGGCAGGGCTTGCTCGGTATCGATACCGTGGGTATCGATGACAATTTGTTCGAGCTCGGTGGTGATTCATTGTTGGGCGTTCAATTGCTGGCCAGAGTGCGCGCCAATTTTGCTGTCGATCTGCATCCGGCCGATTTTTTCCGCTCGCCTACCATTGCCGGTTTGGTCGTATTGGTGGAAACCAGATTGCTTGATGAGATCGAGTGTTCCTGATGACGAATAAGCAGGATGAACTGGAACAGCGCCGCGCGCGATTAACGCCCGAGCAGCGCCAACGGTTGGCGCAAAGAATTCAAACCGGCAATCAAGCGGCGCAACAGCAAGTGCAGATTTTGCGTCGGCCGACAATGGATTCTATTCCGTTATCGTACGCGCAGCAGCGGCACTGGTTTTTGTGGCAACTGGAACCGCAGAGCACGGCGTATCACTTGAGTGCGGCGTTACGCTTGAGCGGTGAATTGGACGTTGCGGCGTTGCAGACAAGCTTCCGGGTACTGGTGCAGCGGCATGAATCGCTGCGCACGGTGTGCCGTGCCAATGTACACGGACAAGCGCAGCAGGTGATCGAAGCGGCGGGGGATTTTGCGCTGCAAACGATTGATCTGAGCGATCTGCCGCTCGACTCGCGACAGCAACGCGCGACGCAGGAAGCCAAGCAAATCATCACTACTCCATTCGATCTGACGCAGGGGCCGCTGCTGCGTGTGGCGGTGATCCGCTTGG
>NZ_QPHG01000002.1:0-145582 GCF_040240425.1 Nitrosomonas sp.
ACCTGCACTTGAAAGAAACCGAATTTCGTTTTAATCATCGCCGTGATAATCTCTATCATGAAATTCTTAAATTGTTACGTTTAAACCCGCTTTAACTTCCTAAGACCCTTCGTTATTACTTAAATTTAATTTTGTTAGATGACTTAAAGACTTAAGATGCTTTGCACCGACATCAGTTATAAAGTTATTTGCAAGATCAAGCTCTGTGAGATTTGTTAAAGATGAAATGTGCTTAACTCCGTCATTTCCAATTTTACAGTTATTAAGTTGGAGCACTTTTAGATGTTTCAAATTTCTGAGATGATCGACACCACTATCTCGAATTTGATTATCAGACAAATATAGTTCAGTGAGACTACTTAGTTTTGATAAATACTCAGTATCTTTTATTTCATTATTTGTTAAATCAAGAGTAGTAAGCTTGTTTAGATCTGCAAGATAAAAAACTCCCTTATCGCCAATATCATTTCCCTTCAAACCAAGTTCAGTTAGAGTATTAACCCAAGAAAGATATCTGACACCTTCATTACAAATCCCATTATCCGAAAGATCAAGTATCTTCAAGTTTGGTAGTGCAGCCAAATATTTTGCACCTGAAGTTCCAATATGTAAGCCTGCCAGATTAAGTTTTGTAAGGCTTTTCAAGTTTACTAATTTCTTAACCTCTATCGGCTTAATCTCAAAATCTCCCAATACAAGCGAATTTAAATGTGAGAGATGGCTCAATTTTTCACATATATTACTGACATATGATGTCAACTGATAAACGCGACTATAATCCGAAATCCAGTACGATAACCGATTGATAAATTCATTTTTATCATAAATAAGATTAGGACCAATTAAAACCAACTCCCGGGATTTTTGATTATAAATTTCTGCAAGAACTTTATCTAAGTCATTCGCGGAAATTCTTTGTATGATTTTTCTTACTTCCATAACCCGTTTAAACCGAATTAAAATAAAACTGATGGTTTAAACATATTATTTTGGTATACACCAAGCTCCACCTTTCCCAATCTCCTCATGCAACCAGACCGGATCAAGATCCGCACCATTCGGCCATGTAAGCACACCTAGCTTTATGCAAACCTGATTGAATAATTGTTCTTCTTTGAGTGATGCAAAGATACCCGCCTTCTCACTGAAAATAAGCTGCGACATATTGACGGTACCAGCCGTGCCATCGTTACAAGTCACAGAAAGGCAATAATCAGGCAGTACAGTCACTGAACGTATACGCCATGGCGCTACAGCCGTTATTCCAGAGGAGCGATGCTCTTGGGTAGCTGTTTCTGTTGACATAATTTCCAATCCTCCATCAATTCCGTGCGATGTTGTACTGCCCATTCCAGAACCATTGCCAATGCCCTTTTTGGAAGATTACCTTTAATATCTCTAATGTTCTTATATCAATTAATGCTTCATATTCCGCGTATAGCGCATGAAAATGCGGTGGCGCATGTTCGCGCCAGAACATTTGAATCACGATTCCAAAAAACTGGCTGATCGTTGGCATCCTCTTTCTTCACCGTAAAAATTTTATAATCATCGGCTAATCGGCTTATACCGTATCCGTTTCGGTTTCGCGCCTTCTTCACCCAGGCGTTTTTTCTTGTCGGCTTCGTATTCGTGATAGTTGCCGTTGAAGAAGGTCCATTGCGATTCGCCTTCGGCGGCGAGGATGTGGGTGGCGATGCGGTCGAGGAACCAACGGTCGTGTGAGATGACGAGCACGCAACCGGCGAATTCGAGCAGCGCGTCTTCCAAGGCGCGTAGCGTTTCGACGTCGAGGTCGTTGGACGGTTCGTCGAGCAGCAGCACGTTGCCGCCGGAAATCAGCGTTTGCGCCAGGTGCAGGCGGCCGCGTTCTCCACCGGAGAGCTGGCCGATGACTTTTTGCTGGTCGCTGCCTTTGAAGTTAAAACGGCCGAGGTAAGCGCGTGCCGGGGTGGTGTATTTGCCCACCACCAGCAGATCGTTGCCGCCGGAAATGGCGTCGAATACGGTTTTATCGTTTTCCAGTGAGTCGCGCGCTTGATCGACGTGCGCTATCTTGACGGTGTGACCGATTTTCACTTCGCCGGAATCGGGTTGTTCCTTACCGGTGATCAGTTTGAACAGCGTCGATTTACCCGCGCCGTTCGGGCCGATGATACCGACGATCGCGCCCGGCGGGATTTTGAAGCTCAGATTGTCGATCAGCAGACGGTCGCCGTAGGATTTCGACACACCGTTGAACTCGATGACTTCGTTACCGAGGCGCTCGCCGACCGGAATGAAAATTTCCTGCGTTTCGTTGCGCTTTTGGTATTCCTGCGAATTGAGTTCTTCAAAACGAGCCAGACGCGCCTTGGATTTGGCCTGACGACCTTTGGGATTTTGCCGCACCCATTCCAATTCTTGTTTCATCGACTTCATATGCGCATCGACTTGCTTCTGCTCCTGCTCCAGGCGCGCTTCTTTCTGCTCCAGCCAGCTGGAGTAATTGCCCTTCCATGGGATGCCGTGGCCGCGATCGAGCTCGAGAATCCACTCGGCGGCGTTGTCGAGGAAGTAGCGATCATGCGTCACCGCGACGACGGTGCCGGGAAAGCGCACCAGAAATTGCTCGAGCCATTCGACCGATTCCGCATCCAAATGGTTGGTCGGCTCGTCGAGCAGCAACATGTCCGGCTTTTCCAGCAGCAATTTACACAATGCGACGCGGCGTTTTTCCCCGCCGGATAGGTGGCTAATCGCCGCATCCCACGGCGGCAGGCGCAGCGCGTCGGCGGCGATTTCCATCTGGTGCTCGGTATCGCTGCCCGCGGTGGCGATGATTGCTTCCAAGCGCGCTTGTTCTTCCGCCAGCGCATCGAAATCGGCGCCTTCCTCGGCGTACGCCGCATAGACATCCTCCAGCTTCTTCTGCGCCTGCATCACTTCGCCCATGCCTTCCTCGACTTCCTGGCGCACGGTGTGCTCGGGGTTCAGTTGCGGCTCCTGCGGCAGATAGCCGATGCGGATGTTCGGCAGGCGCTGCACTTCGCCGTCAAATTCCTTATCCGCACCGGCCATGATGCGCAGCACGGTCGATTTACCGGAGCCATTCAAGCCGAGCAGGCCGATTTTTGCGCCGGGGAAAAAGCTGAGCGATATATCCTTGATAATCTGACGTTTGGGTGGAACGATTTTGCTCACGCGGAGCATCGACATTACATATTGAGCCATGGGTTTAATCTTTGTTTGATATGAAAAAAATTAAGAAACGAATAGACGGTGAGTTTAGCGCACGTCTCGCGGCAATGATAGCCAAATGGAAGGGATTTGCTCAACTGCCCATGCGCTTGATTGATACAAACTTATTGTTTTCGTCGAAAACCAATTCAAACGTGCCGTACACCCCGTTGTTCCGTACTACGGAGCGCAATACATTGGCCGGAAAATGAACGATGCGGCCATCGATTGCCTCGGCCGCCACGGTATCCACTGCACCTTCGTAGTAGTACAGCAATTGATGCGCAGGAATTTTAAGCACAACGTGCAGGTGTTGATGCATAAACAGCCTCAATCAGGAAACACCATCAAAACTTCTCGCCATCCTCCAGATAGCGCCACTGGCCTTCGGGCAGATTGCCCAGTTTGACTTTGCCGATACGCACGCGCTTTAAACCGGTCACTTTAAGACCCACCAGTTCACACATGCGGCGGATCTGGCGCTTTTTGCCTTCGTGCAGGATAAAGCGCAGTTGATCCTGATTTTGCCAGCTCACTTGCGCTGGTTTTAAAGCTTTACCGTCCAAGCTCAGACCATGATTCAACAATGCCAGTTTGGCCGGTGGCAAACCGCCTTCAACCCGTACCAGATATTCCTTTTCAATACGGGATTCTTCACCGATCAACTGCTTGGCGATGCGACCGTCCTGTGTCAGCACCAATAAGCCTTGCGAATCAATATCTAGCCGCCCCGCAGGTGCGAGGTTTTTCAGGTGCGCAGGCTGAAATCTTTTGGCAGGTTGCGCCGGTTGCTTCGGAATGAACTGATTTTCAGGCTTAATCAGCACCACAGCGGGTTGATAGCCCGGTTCCGGCTGCCCGGATACGTAACCGACCGGCTTGTTGAGCAATATCGTCACCTGCTGGGTTTGTTGCGCTTGCGCGGCTTTGTTCAGGGTGATTTTTTGCGTCGGAAAAATTTTGGTGCCGAGCTCGGAAATCCGTTCGCCGTCGACAAACACCCAACCCAGCTCGATGTACCGGTCTGCTTCGCGGCGCGAGCAAATGCCTTGCTCGGACATCAGTTTGGATAAGCGGATTTTTTCCATGAAGCGCTATAATATGGGCAATACGAGGAATGAAAAGTGGGCGTTACCGCTATTATAAAGGTAATCAATCGATCATTTTTAATAACATCGCTAGGATCATTTATGGAAACTACCGCAGCAATACTGGAAAAAGCGCAACAACGCGCGCAAGAATTGGGGCTTCCCTACAAAGGCGCATTGCTACCGATGGAAGCTTACCGTATGTTACAGGAACATACGCAAGCACAATTGGTGGATGTGCGCTCGCGCGCCGAGCTGGATTGGGTCGGGCGCATTCCCGGCGCAACCGAAATCGAATTGCGTTCGTACCCCGGCATGCAGCCGAATCCGAATTTTTTCGATCAACTGACCAACCAACTCGATAAATCGTTGCCGGTTTTGTTTATCTGCCGCAGCGGCGCACGCTCGAACCAAGCGGCGGCGATGGCAACAGACATGGATTTTGCCGAATGCTACAACATCCTGGAAGGTTTTGAAGGCGACCGCGATGAAAACGGCCAGCGCGGCAAGGCTTCCGGCTGGAAGGCCGCCGGTTTGCCGTGGGTACAGAGTTAAGAATTAAGAAAACGGTGACTTTAGCAATACAGTCGCGCTGCCTTTAATCCGGCAGGCGGCTGATGTAACTCATTGAAACTTAAAGACTCAACTGCGCAGGCGTACAGCAACACCAATCAACCCTAACCCAGCTATCAATAACGCCCAGGTATCGGGTTCCGGTATCGGTGCAGCAAACATGGTGCCGTATTGCACATGATCCACCTCAATGCCGCCAGCGCTGTTCGAGATTAAGATCGACTTAATACCGCCATCGAACGTTAGGCCGAAAAAGCGGTCTTCTGCGGTTCCACCACCAAAGCTACCGTCAGGTATGCCAGTGAAAGTCTGTGAAAGCAGCAACGTGTCGCTACCATCAAAGGCTTCGAATGTAATGGAGCCACCACCGTCAGTCCACACCAATCCAAAGGCCGTCGGCAGATCGCTACCTGTGTAGGTGAATTGCACAACACCTGCACCGTTGAACCAGCTTGAACCAGTTACGCCTGATCCGTCAATAGCACCGTCATCACCATCGACTGAATCACGGATGCCGTCAAATACTCCCACTCCAATCCGGGAACCAGCGCTAGCCGTCAAGCCACCGCCAATGCCGGGACCATCCTCAAAGTTATCCAGAAATGCCGGTGCGCCACCCTGATAAAAACCGGCGGGAATGTCTGCATCCGATAGATAAGAAGAGGGCCCAAACAGCACCGGCGCAGCCATAGCTGATGTGCCGATAAAGGCAGTTAGCGCGAATAGCGCAGTAAATTGTATTTTATTCATTTTATTATTCCTTTTTGTCATTGATCCAATTCGGACGAATCCTGCTTGAGATTCCATCCGCGTAGTATTCAAATTCCTTTTTGAACTAACTAAAAGACGCTCCCTATATTTCTTTTATAAAAAATGCCAATAACCAGACAATTTTTAATGACAATATCGGTGGGAGCAATTTTACGCAATGGATTATCTTCCTAGTTTACTAGTATATTTATACTAGTTTTGGGTAGCTTTTTTCTATTAAGAAAAGCCGAATTGGCTTCCGTCAAAAACCACTCAACCGTGAGCAGTTTCACGCTTGTTACGGCGCGCGAATAGTGTTAAAACTCCAAGACCGGCCAGCAATAACGCATAGCTTTCAGGCTCCGGCACCGGGCTCAATAATCCCCGTATCTCGCCGCCCGTGAATACACTCGTGTGAAGATTGAAATAAGCTTTTCCGGCATCAAGACCTGCGACCAAATCGTTGAAAGCTGTGCTCACCAAGCCGCCGTGATTGGTGATAAATGCTGCGTTATAACTGGAAGCCAGCGCCATATCGAAAGTATGATCGTACGTACCTGCTGTCACACCCAGAGGAAAGCCGGTGAAAGATGGGGTTTGCGTTGCAACACCGACATTGGTTCCCGGATCCGTACAGCAGTGGATGTGCGCCGCAGTCACAGTTCCCAGCAGACCGCTGAAATTGGTCTCGACCCGCATCGTCACTAAGTCAAAATCGATCGTAATCAGCACCGAACCGCTCGCAGGTGACAGACTCGCGGGTACTTCACTACTGCCGAGTAACGGTGCCGCGTATTTTGCTTCGTGTGCCACAGCTGGTAATGCGCCACTGATAAAAATTAAAGCTCCAAAAACTAATCTATTGATATTCATCACAATGTCCCTCTATAGTATGGGTGATATCGATTCTCCCACACCGACTCTACTGAAAGTCGAGCAGAGCGTCAAACGTGGAAACAGGATTAGTATAATTTGTGCAGGAAATTACTTGACGATTATGACAAGGCAATACCGGAGTGTTCTCAGGTATCGCCAGGCTTCTGATTAAGAAGGGGGTGAAGATTGTCGCGTTTGGTTAGATTCTTTTGAAATCAGGCGCAAGCTGTTTTCGAACTCTTGAAACGGTGCTGAACCTGATTTCACTATGTTTTTAAAACTCTTCCCAATCGTTTCCACCAACCGCTGCGGCTCTGCGTGGCGTTAGCGGGGATTTTTCTGCTGCATCCATCCCGGTTTCAGCGGCTGCTTTCTTGATGATCGAGCGGCGATTGGGCAGTTTGGTCAAGGTAGCGGCAGGCAGTTTTTTCGTTGCTGGTTCAGAAGCAACTCTTTCTGTCCGGCCGGTAAATTTGAACATGCTAACTGCTTGCGTCAAGACTCGAGATTGCTCCTTCATCGATTCAGTCGCAGCGGATGCTTCTTCCACTAAGGCGGCATTCTGTTGGGTTGCTTCGTCCATTTGCGTCACCGCCTGATTGATTTGATCGATTCCCGAACTTTGCTCTTGCGATGCAGCTGAAATTTCACTCATGATGTCGGTCACACGTTTGACTGCCGTGACAATTTCATCCATGGTCAAGCCTGCTTCATCCACCAGTTTGGTGCCTTCATCGACTTTTGCAACAGAGTCGCCGATCAGTTCCTTGATTTCCTTGGCCGCCGCCGCTGAGCGTTGGGCCAGGGTGCGTACTTCGGTCGCAACCACCGCGAACCCCCTGCCTTGCTCGCCGGCACGGGCTGCTTCCACGGCAGCATTCAGTGCGAGAATATTGGTTTGGAACGCAATGCCGTCGATAACGCTGATGATCTCGACGACTTTCTTCGAGCTGTCATGGATCGAACTCATCGTTTGTACCACTTGACCTACTACTGTTCCACCTTTTTTCGCGACTTCGGCTGCACCAACGGCCAGTTGATTCGCCTGACGGGCGTTGTCCGCATTTTGCCGCACGGTCGAGGTTAGCTCTTCCATCGACGAAGCGGTTTCTTCCAGGCTGGAGGCTTGTTCTTCAGTGCGTTGGCTTAAATCCGAATTGCCCAATGCGATTTCACCCGATGCCGTGGCAATCGATTCCGTGCTATTACGGACTTTACTGACCAAATCCAGCAAATTGTCGTTCATCGTTTTCAGCGCTTGCAGTAACTTGCCCATTTCATTGGTTGAATTGACTTCGATATGAGCCGTCAAATCGCCCGAGGCTACTCTATTGGCTGCTTTGATGGCTTTATTCAGAGGTTCCAGGATAGCCCGCACCAAGAGATATCCGATCAGCATGGCTAGCAATATTCCCGTTACCACAGCCGTTATCGTGATATTGAGCGTATCTTGGTAATGAATCTCGGCATGCGCATATTCTGTATTAGCCGAGTCGCGCCGCAATTCCAGCAATTTGAATAACGTGCCATGCGCGGCCTCGAATTTGGGTGTCGCAACTACCGTGGCATTCTTTATAGCTTCATCGAAATCCCCTAATGCTGCCAATTCCATCGTGCGATTACGTGCCTCAACATAGACTTTCCATTGCTGGCCAAAATCATCAGCCAGTTTCTTTTCTTCGGTAGTCAAAGTATTCGTCAGATACTGCTGCCATGTCGCTGCAATCTCGGCATCTCTCTGCTCATTCAATGCTTGCCGCTGTTTCACAATCTCAACATTTCTTCCGTAAGCAGATACGACAGCATTCAGCCGCGCGCGCTGCATGCGATCAACGATGAGACCCAAATCTCCCAGCGGAATGGCGCCTTTAAAGGCATCGTTGCTTTGGCTCAACCCAGAAATACCCAGTACACCCATGCCAGCCAGCAGCACGGAAAAAAATCCAATCATTATGACTAATCGAGATTTAATGGTCATGTTGTTCAGCATTTTTCTTCTCCTTTCGAAATCACTTATAAAACCGGTTAATTAATTGAGGTCAGGCGCAATCAGGCCCATATCGCTACCGCTCATCAGCTTTTCGATGTCGATCAATATCAACATCCTCTCGCCCACAGCACCCAACCCCATGATGAATTCCGTTTCGATCACCGAGCCTAGGCCGGGAGCCTGGCGCATTTGCTCATTTTCTAGCGTGATCACGTCCGAGACGCCATCCACCACGATTCCCATGACCCGGCCTGCGACGGTCAAAATGATCACTACCGTAAATTGATCATAGCTGGCATGAGCCAAATTGAACTTGATTCGCATATCGACGATGGGTACGATAATGCCGCGCAAATTGATCACGCCCTTGATATAGCCGGGTGAATTCGCAATCTGCGTGATGGCGTCGTAGCAGCGGATTTCTTGAACTTTCAGAATATCGATGCCATATTCCTCACCGCCCAGCCGGAATGTCAAAAACTCATTTGCGGCCGGATCGGATGCGGTAACTGGCGGCTTCGCTACATTATTGGGACGTTGCTGTTGTAATGTCATTATTCCCTCAAAAAACAATAATCAAAACTCTGCTCGTTCTTTAAATCAGCCAGATAAGCAGTCTTATGAAGAAAGCATCTTGCTGCACTGGGAAGAACTATACCGGGGCATACATGGCCAATTGTTAAGAGAATGTAAAATCTTTGCAAACAATGCGACACAATAGCCGGTGGCATTTTATGAGAGGGTTTTTGCAACGGTCGCAAGGCTGAGCACAATCCTTTTTCAATATTCTCTTAGGATCGCCAGGAAAATTCTTTCATTGAAAAGGTATGGCAAATTGTCGCATTGTTATTGTGATATTTGATGAATAGACTTATGTTGTATGAAATTTCTTATAACTCTGGATTATCTTTACAATCGATTGCCTCTGACGTAAACATTCCAACGATTGTTAGCTTCCCCATTTCTAATCATTCATCACTCGAGTGATGAAGCATTTTTTATATTAAATTTTGGAGCCACTACTATGAAACACATAATTCAGAAATTTTTACTTGCACACACGCTATTACTAAGCGCCACACTCTTGCACGCGGATACCGTCAAATTCTCTGCGCCAGCCAAGTACTGCTTTCCACAAACATCGGTGAGAGGCGAACTCGGAAAATTCGATAAAGTCATTCTCGATCATAATGTCATTATCAATGAGCAGGATCATTTCAAAACCGGGGATATCTTCGTCGGTTTCCGGCGTAAGAGTCAGCCTGATGTAATATGGTTAACTAACGGTGCCATATGGTTGAATGCTGCTGACAGCAATGATTCCACTCCTCGCAATTTTTCTGTAATTTTTCCAAATGGGGATGGTGGCACACTCCAGCCTGTCATGCCCATTACGCTCTCTAATGAACCTATCGACATTAGCGCATACGTGGGAGATGGTGAAGTATGGGTTGGTTATGGCCTAAAATCAGCCGGTGAAACCTGGGAAAAATCATACGCCGATATGATAAGCAATAGCCGGTTCAATAAAATATGGGATATTACCGGCTCGACTCCTGCTGCAGGATTGCCAGGTGATTTACTGACAATTTGCCTCACGGCGACTGAAATGGAAACTACTGTTATTACAACCGGGCATGATTTGCCAGCTGAGGTTATCTTAGATATTGATGCCGTAGGAATTGCCGCCAAGCGATAGGAAACTCAAAAAACAGTAATAGGCAACGCCAGCAAAGGCGAAATCGGGTTCAACGCGGTCAGTTTGTGGTGGGTAATGAGCATGTTGAACTCGATTTCAAATCGTACATTTTAAGAGCGTCTCTCAAGCTTCCGACCAGCCAATCACACCGGTATACGCCGTCACCAATATCACAATGCCAAACACAATCCGGTACCAGGCAAAAATGGTGAAGTCGTGATTGCTGACAAACCGCAGCAAAGCGCGTACGGCCAGTAAAGCACTGAAGAAAGCGGCAGCGAAACCTGCTGCGATTAGCGTTAAATCATTCCAATCCAGCAGTTCGCGGTTTTTGTAGAGATCGTAAAAAGTGGCGGCGAACATAGTGGGAATCGCCAGGAAAAAAGAAAACTCCGCAGCCGCTTTGCGCGACAGACCGAAAAATAAGCCGCCGATAATCGTGGCACCGGAGCGCGAAGTGCCGGGAATCAGCGCCAAACACTGCGCCAAACCGACTTTTAGCGCATGCTTCCAATCCATGTCATCGACTTGCTCGACTTCAATAACATGTTCTCTGCGCTCCGCCCATAAAATCAGCAAACCGCCGACAATCAAAGCGGTAGCCACCGGAATGGGGTGAAACAAATAGAATTTGATGATTTTGATGAACAACAATCCCATCACCGCAGCCGGCAAGAATGCGATCAACAGGTTGATGACGAAGCGGTTCGCCGCCGCACTGCGGCCAATGCCACGAACCACTTCGATCACCTTAGCGCGATATTCCCAGCAAACCGCCAAAATCGCGCCCAACTGAATCGCGATAGTGAACACCTTGGCGCGTTCATCGTTGAAATTGAGCAAATCGCCAATCAGAATCAAATGGCCGGTCGATGAAACCGGCAGGAACTCGGTCAATCCCTCAACAACGCCCAGGATCAACGCTTTTAGCAATAAGGCTAAATCCATAAGCGTTTTTGTTATGCCTTCATAAAATTGAAATTACAGCTTGCTATAAATCTCAGCGCCCTTTTCCTTGAATTCCGCCGATTTCTGCGCCATTCCCAGTTTTAAGGCTTCATCCTCGGCGACGCCTTGGTTAGCAGCATAATCACGCACGTCCTGAGTGATTTTCATCGAACAGAAATGCGGGCCGCACATCGAGCAGAAATGCGCGACTTTAGCGCCATCCTGCGGCAGGGTTTCATCGTGGAATTGCTGCGCCTTATCGGGATCGAGACTGAGATTGAATTGATCCTCCCAGCGGAATTCGAAGCGTGCTTTGGATAACGCATTATCGCGGATTTGCGCACCGGGATGGCCTTTCGCCAGATCCGCTGCATGCGCTGCGATCTTGTACGTAATGATGCCATCCTTGACGTCGTCTTTGTCCGGCAAACCGAGATGCTCCTTCGGTGTTACGTAACACAGCATCGCCGTGCCATACCAGCCGATCATCGCCGCGCCGATGGCGGAGGTGATGTGATCGTAACCCGGTGCAATGTCGGTGGTCAGTGGTCCCAAGGTATAAAAAGGTGCTTCGTCGCAATGTTTCAACTGCAATTCCATGTTTTCCTTGATCAGGTGCATTGGCACATGGCCCGGGCCTTCGATCATGGTTTGCACGTCGTGTTTCCACGCAATTTTCGTTAATTCACCGAGCGTTTTCAGTTCGGCAAACTGCGCTTCATCGTTGGCGTCATAAATAGAACCAGGACGCAGCCCGTCGCCGAGCGAGAAGCTGACATCGTACGCTTTCATGATCTCGCAGATTTCTTCAAAATGCGTGTACAGGAAGCTTTCCTTATGATGCGCCAGACACCATTTCGCCATGATCGAGCCGCCGCGCGACACGATACCGGTCATGCGTTTCGCGGTCATCGGCACGTAGGCCAGACGGACTCCAGCATGAATCGTGAAATAATCCACGCCCTGCTCAGCCTGTTCGATCAGCGTGTCGCGGAAGATTTCCCAAGTCAGCTCTTCCGACTTGCCGTCGACTTTTTCCAGTGCCTGATAAATCGGCACCGTGCCGATCGGCACCGGGCTGTTGCGGATGATCCATTCGCGCGTTTCGTGAATGTTCTTACCAGTGGACAAATCCATCACGGTATCGCCGCCCCAGCGGATCGCCCAGGTCATTTTTTCCACTTCTTCCTGGATGCTCGATCCCAACGCGGAATTACCGATATTGGCATTGATTTTCACCAGGAAATTGCGTCCGATGATCATCGGCTCGGATTCCGGGTGATTGATATTGGCCGGAATAATGGCGCGCCCGCGCGCCACTTCATCGCGCACGAATTCCGGGGTAATCGTTTTCGGCAGCGACGCGCCGAAATCCTGCCCGGGATGCTGTCGCGTCAATAAATCATGATGCTGCGCGCTGAACGCTTCCGCGCGCTGATTCTCGCGAATGGCGATATACTCCATTTCCGGTGTGATAATGCCGCGGCGGGCATAATGCATTTGTGAGACATTCAGTCCCGCCTTGGCGCGGCGTGGCTGGCGCTGCAAATTAAAGCGCATATCCGCCAGTTTCGGATCATTCAAACGGGCCTGGCTGTAAGCGGAGTTATGACTTGCCAAGATTTCGGTATCATCACGCTCGGCAATCCATTTTTCCCGTAGCGCCGGTAATCCGGAACGGATATCGATTTTTACTGCCGGATCGGTATAGGGGCCAGAAGTATCGTAAACCCAGATCGGCGGATTTTTTTCCCCGCCCATGCTCGTGGTTGTGTCGCTCTGCTGGATTTCGCGCAGCGGCACTTGAATATCGGCACGCGAACCCTGCACGTAGATTTTGCGCGAATTCGGCAGCGGCTTGATGGCCGCGGCGTCGACTTCGGCTGTGGAACTGGAAAAACTTTTCTGATTTAAAACTGTAATGCTCATAAAATGCTCCTTAATAGAAATGCCATAAAGAGCGGGAGGATGAATCCCAGCTTCCCTACGGCGGCATTATCCGCGTCAGGTAATAAGGGACTTTCTCACCAAATATCAGACAATTCTGAAAACGGACCCCTAGCTGATGCTGTGAAGCTAATGGAAATGTGAAATAATTGCAAGTCTTATGTCAATTTAAGAATACGGAATAGAAATGGACCTTGAACAAACCCGCTTTAACATGGTAGCGCAGCAAATTCGCACATGGTATGTATTGGATGATAACGTGCTGGATCTGCTATATAAAGTAAAACGTGAAGAATTCGTGCCGGCGGAAAACCGTGCCGCCGCTTTTGTCGATATGGAAATATCACTCGGTTACGGCCAAGTCATGCTGACGCCGAAAATGGAAGCGCGCATTCTGCAGGAACTTCACGTTCAGAAGACAGATAAAATTCTCGAAGTGGGCAGCGGCAGCGGCTACATGACAGCGTTACTGGCGGACAGGGGCGCGCATGTGTACAGCGTCGAAATCATACCCGAACTGAAAGCGATGGCGGAAAACAATCTGAAAGCGCACAACATCACCAACGTCACAGTCGAACAAGGCGATGCCGCACGCGGCTGGTCCAAGCATGAACCGTACGATGTAATTGTGTTAACCGCATCGACTCCAGTGTTACCGGCTGCTTTTCAAAACAGCCTGAATCCCGGCGGACGTTTGTTTGCGATTGTCGGCGAAGATCCCGTCATGGAAGCGTTATTGATTACCTGCGTGGCTCCCGGTGAATTCACCACCACCCAATTATTTGAAACCAGCACGGCAGCACTCGTGAATGCCCAGCAACCCGCAAGGTTCAGCTTTTGAGTATCAAAGCATTGACGCGCGTCATTGGCCACAGCAATCAACCTATAGCTGAAGTATCACCGGCTCCGGGCAATTGCCGGAAATCGCTATGAAATTTATGCCATTCGTTTGGGTTGCCTGCATCGGGATGCTATCGCATGCCACGCTGCAAGCCGCCGACCTGATGAATATTTATCAGGAAGCATTAACACAAGACGCCCAGTTCAAGTCTGCGCGGGCCGCCTATGAAGCGGCTCAGGAAAAAATACCGCAAGGCAGGGCCGGTTTTTTACCGAACATCACCTTTTCGGGCACACGCCAAGTGCAGGAAGTTGATGCCGGCAAAATTGTCAGTTCGACAACCGGGCTGGCCACCAATCCCGGCGCCAATATCGTTCAAAGCGGCGGGATTACGATCTCCGCAACGCAGCCGATTTTCCGCATGCAAAATATCGTCATTTACCAGCAGGCAAAAATCGAAGTCAGCAAAGCGGAGTCACAATTCATCACTGCCGGGCAAGACCTCATTTTGCGCGTAGCGCAAGCGTATTTCGACGTATTGGATGCGCAAATCGATGTCGAAGTCATCGAAACGCAGAAAAATGCCATCCTGAGACAACTCGAACAAGCCAGGCGTAATTTTGAAGTGGGCGTTTCGACCATCGTCGATACCAATGAAGCGCAAGCGCGTTATGACTTGACGCTGTCGCAGGAAATCGCCGCGCGCAACGCATTGGAAATCAAAAAGCGCGCGTTGCAAGGCATTATCGACCGTCTCCCGGAGAATCTCTCCGGCGCCAGGGAAATCGCCAACAACCTGGCCACTTTGAAATACGGCAGCATGGATGAATGGGTGCGCACCGCGGAAGAAAAAAACTTTACCTTGAAAGCACAACAGGCTGCGTATGAGTCGGCGCATCAAAACGTAAAAAGAATCTGGGCGCAACACTACCCAACCTTGGATCTGGTCGCGCAATACAGCAATCAAATCGGCGTCGGCGCGGCGATTACCGGGCGCGGGATCGATCTCACTTCGCAATCCATCGGTTTACAGCTCAACGTGCCTTTATTCCAGGGTTTTTCGGTGCAATCCCAGGTGCGCGAAGCGATGTCATTGCAAAATAAAGCCTTGCACGATCTGGAAAACACCCGGCGCAACATTACGATACAAACACGTCAGCAGTATCTGAACGTAACCAATGGCATTGCACAGGTCAAAGCGCTCAAGCAAGCTTTGGTTTCCAGCCAAAGCCAATTGGATTCGACCATTCTCGGCCAGCAAGTCGGGGTTAGAACCGAAGTCGACGTGCTCAATGCCCAGCAGCAACTGTATGCCGCCAAGCGCGATCTGGCCAAGGCCTACCACAGCTACCTGATGTCCCGCTTACGTCTGAGCGCGGAAGCCGGTGAATTGGACGAAGATACGTTAATACAAATTAACGCCATGTTGATCAAGTAACGGACAATCTTCCAACGGCCAATCCCGCTAGTGATAGAATAACCGCCGAAGCTGGCCAGACAGTCGCCGCCTGTCGTTCTTTTTGAACGCAGGGGGAGGAAAGTCCGGGCTCCATAGAGCAGGATGACGGTTAACGGCCGTCCGCCGTGAGGCGAGGAACAGGGCCACAGAGACGAGCGTATTCAGTTACGGTGAAACGCGGTAACCTCCATCCGGAGCAAGACCAAATAGGCAGGCGATGATGTTGCTCGCAGAGCCTGCGGGTAGGTTGCTTGAATGCACGGGTAACCGTGCGTCTAGAGGAATGACTGTCCACGACAGAACCCGGCTTACCGGCTGGCTTCACAAAATTTTAATGAGATTGACCCGAATTGAATTGTAGCCATCATGCAAAAACACAATGAGCGCTTGATACTTTACGTTTAGCAATGATCCGTAAATTTCTCCGCAAGGTATTCAACCGTAAAGCGCCCGCTGCCGAATCGATCGCAACGCTGAGTATCATTCCAAACAAGCGCCACGGCATCCGGCGTAACCAGATTAATCCGTGCGCGTTAAAAGTCGCCACTACCCTGCAACAGGGCGGATTTTCCGCCTATATCGTCGGAGGGGCGGTGCGTGACTTGCTGCTGGGATTGACACCGAAAGACTTCGATGTCGCAACCAACGCAACCCCGGAAGAAATCCATAAGCTATTTCGCCGTTCACGCATCATCGGGCGCCGTTTTCGCCTAGTTCATGTGATGTGCGGTATGGAAACGGTCGAAGTGTCGACTTTCCGCGGACCATCACCGGACGATGAGGAAGATTCCGCAGCAGTCCCGTTAACCGACCAGCATGGCCGCCTGTTGCAGGATAATGTTTTCGGCAGTCAGGAAGAAGATGCGGTACGCCGCGATTTCACCGTCAACGCACTGTTTTACGATCCGATCAAGGAAGAAATTCTGGATTATCTGGACGGCTTTGACGACATTAAAGCCAAAAAGCTGCGCATTATCGGTGATCCGGAACAACGTTACCGCGAAGACCCGGTGCGTATGTTGCGCGCGGTGCGGTTAGGGTCGAAACTGGATATGCAAATCGACGCGGAAACCGCCAAACCGATCGGCGATCTCGCGCCATTGCTGCAAAATGTTCCGCCATCGCGCTTGTTTGATGAAATGCTGAAGCTGTTACTGTCGGGACACTCGTTGTCTTGCGTGGTCGAATTGCGCGCGCGCGGGTTGCATCACGGTCTTCTGCCGATGCTCGATGTGATCCTGGAACAACCGCTCGGTGAGCGTTTTATCACCATCGCACTGAAGAATACCGACGAACGGGTCCGGCAAAACAAACCCGTGTCACCCGGATTTCTGTTTGCCATATTGTTGTGGCACGAAGTGCTGGCAAACTGGAACACCTTGAAAGCATCCGGCGAAAAACCGATGCCCGCTTTATTTAAGGCGATGGATCAAATTCTTGCACGGCAACACAAGAACCTGGCGATTCCCCGTCGCTTTGACGCGGTGATACAGGAAATATGGTCGATGCAACCACGCTTTGAAGCGCGTAGCGGCCGTCAACCGTTCCGTTTACTCGCCCATCCGCGTTTTCGTGCAGCTTACGATTTCATGCAACTGCGCTGCGAAAGCGGTGAATTGGGCGCGGAGCTGGGCGAATGGTGGAAAACTTTCCTGTCCGTAGATAGTGAAGAACGGGAAAAAATGCTGCCCAAGCAAACATCCGGTAAAAAACCCCGGAAAAGACGCAGCCGCAAAAAATCTTCTTCCAGTTCCGCTGCTCCGTCCGGCAACGCAACGGATCAAGAAAGCTCTTAATACACTCCTCGCATGCATAAAAAACCGAGCCAGGCCTTCATCGCTTTGGGCAGCAATCTGGAAAACCCGGTTTTTCAGATCCAACAGGCATTTGACGAATTGAAACGACTGCCCGGCACCCGCTTGATCAGCTGCTCATCGCTGTATCGAAGCGCTCCGGTGGGAAGACTGGATCAGCCTGATTTTATCAACGCAGTGGCCTTGATTGAAACCCAGCTTGCGCCACACGATCTGCTCAATGCGTTGCTGGCCATCGAGCAATGCCACGGGCGCATACGCGAATCGCTCAACGCGCCGCGAACGCTTGATCTCGATGTTCTGTTGTACGATGCGCTGCAATACCAGGATGCCCACCTGACCATCCCTCACCCGCGCATGACACAACGTGCCTTTGTGTTAAAACCTTTGTTTGAGATTGCACCGGATTGCGTTATTCCGGGTCACGGACTCATTGCACCGCTGCTTGCCGCGTGTCACGAACAACAACTGGAACAAATCAAGGAATCGCCCTCACCCGGCTTTTAACCTGCAATGGCAACTGGCTGTTCTGCCGAGGAATACACGGCGGAACCGAGTTCCAGTATTTGCGCGGACGTTTGGCCCGGTGTATCGCTGATAATTTTTCCATCCTCCAACACAAAGACTCTATCCGCGCTGGCGATGGTTTCGGGACGATGCGCAACGATGATGCGCGTCAGTTTCAACGCACGGATCGCTTCGTTGACGCTGTGCTCACGCGCGATATCGAGATGACTGGTGGCTTCGTCAAGGAAAAGAATGCTGGGCTGGCGGTAAAGCGCCCGGGCCAGCAATAGCCGCTGTTTCTGTCCACCGGACAAAACCGCGCCCATATCGCCAACTAATGTATTGTATTGCATCGGCATCGCGGTAATGTCGTCATGGATCGATGCCAGCCGCGCGCTTGCTTCGATACGGCCGTAATCCGCTTGCGCATCGAAAAAACAGATGTTTTCCGAGATGGAACCGGCGAACAATTGATCGTCCTGCATCACGCTGGCAACCGCATTGCGGTACCGTTCAATCCCAAAACGGCCCAGCGGAACACCATCCACTTCGATACTGCCGCTGCTCGGCTGCAAGAGTCCCAACATCAATTTAACCAAAGTCGTTTTACCGCAACCCGATGGGCCAACGATAGCGACCGACTCACCCGGTTGGATATCGAAGCTGACATCGTGCAACACCAGCGGATCGGTTTCCGCATGACGGAAGGCCAGATGTTTTACTTCGATCCGTCCGGCAAGCGGCGCCGTGATACTTCCCGATTCATCAGGCGGTTCCGTGGGCGTCAGCGCAATATCACCGGCACGTTCCGTGTGCAACCCCAACATGCGCAATTCCAGACCCTTTTCAATCAAGCCCGCGACACGCTGCACAAATTGGGTTTTATACGCGATGAAAGCAAACAGCATTCCGATCGAAAAACCGCTGCCGTTCGCGGTATCCAGCACCAGCATGGCGCCGAACCAAATGGTAATTACATTCTCCACGCCAAACAGCAAGCCATTGAGTCCCTGATACAAAATACCCAGACGCTGGGTCCGGATGCTGGCATTGAACTGATCGACCGTCAGATTTTGCCACGCTGCCGTGCGCGGCGATTCATGCGCGTGCAGCTTAATGCTCTGCATGCCACGGATCGTCTCAAGAAAATGACTTTGTTGTTTGGCGCTGCGGACAATATGTTCTTCCGTGGCAAGACGAAACGGGCGGTATAACGCAAACCGCAGCAAGGCATAAACCACAGCGGCAATCAGCGCGATCAATGCCAGTTTGATACTGTAAAAAAGCATCATGCCGAACGTGACCATCGCCATCACACCATCGATCAACGCTTCCAGAAATCCGGTTGTCAGGGTACGTTGTATGACATTGAGCGAATCGAAACGCGACACGATATCGCCGACGTGGCGCTTGTCAAACCAGCTCATGGGCAGGCGGATCAAATGACGAAACAGGTTCGTGATCATCTGCAAATTGAGCGTTGTTCCAAGCACCATCAGCACCCAGGCGCGCAATGCTGTCACACCCGCTTGCACTACGGCGAACAACAGAAATCCAATTCCCAGCACGGTGATGAGATCATAATCTTGCGCCACCAGTGCCTGATCGACAATCCACTGCATATAGAAGGGCGCGAGGATGGCAAAAAGCTGTAATACCAACGCGAGCACCAGGATCTGGGTAACCGTCCCGCTCAATCCTTGCAAACGGCCGATCAACGTGGTCAGTTTTACCTTGCGCGTATCGTCGCGCGGCGTGAATTCGCTGGCTGGCATCAGCTCTAACGCAATTCCGGTGAAATGCTTGGAGAATTCGGCTAACGCCAATTCACGTTCACCCGCAGCCGGGTCGTGCAGTGTGACGCGGTCTCCTTGAACGCGAGTCAATACCACAAAATGACTGAAGTCCCAGTGCAACACGCAAGGCAGCTTCAGTTCCGGCAAATGTACAAGATCCAGCCGCAAGGGGCGCGGTGTGAGTTTGAGTTGACCGGCAATTTTCATTAAATCGGCGAGTGTCGATCCGCGTAACGAGATGGGATAGCGTGTTCGCAAAGTAGCCAGATCGATGCGATGGCCATGATAACTGGCAATCATCGCCAAGCACGACAAACCACATTCGGCCACTTCGGTTTGCAGAATAACCGGGGTTTTGTGGCGTAAGGAAAAATTAAGCATCATCAGCCCTTTAAATCCGGCCGGTGATCGACAACACCGGATCAAACACCCATTCAATCAATCGCCGCCGGTCGATATGAATATCCGCATCCAGTACCATGCCCGCTTGCAATGGCATCGCTTGGCCGTACGCTTGCACCTGCTGCTGTGGCAAACGGACCGTGATGCGGTATACCGACTCCTGAATCGCTACCGGCAAACTGGATTCATTTGGTTGAATCACCGTGCGGCCAATTTCGGCCACCTCACCCAGATGATGTCCGAAGCGCTGATAGGGAAAAGCTTGATAGCGCAGAGAAACTTGCTGTTCCGGCTTAATAAATCCGGCGGCGCGCGTGGGCACCAATAACTGCGCTTGTAGCTCGGCGCCCTCGGGCAAAATGGAAAGCAGCGGCATCGCCGGATTCGCCATCTGCCCTACTTCAGCCAAAATGGTCGTAACCGTGCCATCGGCCGGTGCGGTCAAAATAACGCTGCGGCGTGCATCCGCTTCCGTGAGCTGCTGCTCCAGCTCGGAGATTTGCCGTTCGATCGCAGCGGTATTATTGGCCTGTTTCAAACCGGAAGCCGATAATTCCACGCGCGCCGCGCTTAGCTCGCGATTCAAGCCGGTGATGCTGCGTTTTAATTGCGCGTGTTGATTTCGCTGATCGATCAGCGCCTCGTGCTTTTCCTGCACGGCCGCATCGGAGACAAAATGCTCTGTCAGTAATTTTTCATAGCGCGCCACCGTGCGTTCCGCATTCACCACGCGGCTGGCTTGAAGCGCCAATTGCGCCAAAGCTTCGCGGATTTCCGTTTCCAATCCACGGATCCGTCCGGCAATACTGCTGCCGGTCAGTACATCGATTTGCTGCTGCTTACCTTGTTCCTGCCGCAAACTATCGCGCCGTTGTTTCAGTTCAGCGAGCATCGCCGCCTGCGCTTCGCGCGTATTCGACGTGGTCCGTTCGCTGGTAATGATCAGCAACGCATCGCCTTGTTTGACCTGTTGACCTTCACTGACGTGCTTTTCAACCACGGTTCCAGCTTGCGGGGAGAAAATCCGGATCATGCCTTGTGTCGGCGACAAATAACCCACCACATGCTCCTTACGGGTATATTCCCCCCAGTATGCAAAACCGGCGATCGCAATGGCAAAAAGCGCAGCTGCCCAAACCAGCACACTGATCGCCGGAGACCGGGCAATCAAAACATCGCCATGCAGGCGGTTTTGCTGGTGGGATAAGGCTTCTGTGCGAAAGAGGTTGTGTTTCATTGGATCGATGGATGACGTCAAATATCGCTGTGCGCATGCGCTACATTCGATTGACCGCTCTTTTTCATGGGAGACGGATGATTCGTTTCTTCCGCCCGTTTGCCAATCAAATTGTTCCAGTCAAAGAAATAGGGGTTAGGCGCGCGGGCAATTTCATCGTACACATCCCGGCAGAGCGTATAAAATGCTGGCAGGCGCTTTACTTGCCAGTCTTTCAGCAGTGTACGCAACGGTGCCTGGGTTAAATTACCTATGGCAAAATCCCGCGCAAATCCGTATTGAATTGGACTGACGGTGGCGTCCGCCTCAATCACGACCGGAGAAACCAAATCGCCAAACCGTTTACTTTTGTGTTCTGACGCAACACTGGCAAAAACCAACTCAGGATGTTGTTTCACGGTTTCGCTAAATGCGAGATCAATTTGCACTCTCAATGCGCTGTTATTGCTTTGCTGGGCGAGCAACCAGGCATACGCGCTTTCCGTCGCATCTGGTGCACTTCCTTGCAGCATCGTGGCGGCATTACCGACTTCCTCCAAGGGGTGAATCTGGAGCAATTTTGCACCCTCACTGATGGCAAAATCCCGGACCCAGTCGAGTTCGTTCAGATTGTATTGCGTCAATGTGAAAATAAAACCGAAATTCAGATTCGCTGCGCGCAGCAGCGGCAAGCGCGCTTTCATGGTATCGAACGCCAGTTGCGAACCTCTGATGCGATTATGCGACTCGGGTATGCCGTCAATGCTGATCGCCAGCACATCGACGTTGCCTTGCAACAGCTCGATATTCGGCGCGGTCAGCAACATCCCGTTGGAAGTCACGCTGGTACGCATACCGCACGTGTGGGCATACTGTAATAATTGCGCCAGTGGTTTATAAAGCAGCGGCTCACCACCGGAAAGACTGACAAAATTGAAACCTTCATCGGCTGCATCCGAAATGGCCTCACACAAAAGATCAAGCGCAAGTGCGCCGTGCGCACGTGGTGAAGAAGAAGAATAGCAGTGGAGACAACTTAGATTACACTGCCGTGTTGGATGTATTTGCAAAATACGGGCTGATCCGGTTGGTCCCATTGCTATCTCCCTCTTTATGAACTGTTAGTGTCCGGCGTTGAACGAATTGTTAAAATGAGAAATATCGACCGGGATACCCCTGATCAACCAAGATGGAAAAGTGTTAAAATTAACCGCACCGAAACCGGATAATCCACCCGCGATTTGACTGATTTCCTCCGGGGTTAAGCTCGCCATGGTTTGGCATTCGGCTTTCATTTTTTCAGAACCGCTCATTTCATGAGACATGATTTTTCTCCTTTGAAGGGTTTAATAAACATTACTAGGCGGATTGATCGATCCCAAAGTTGCGATTGAAATAAGGTTTTGGCGCTGCCAAAAACTGCTGCCAATGCATTTATCAACCAATCCAGTTTCAAGATAACGCGATTGACCCGGAATCGCAGTGAGAAAAATCACAGCGGAATGCACATCCATTCAGGATATTGAAACGTCCATTGGAAGCCAGCAAATACGCTATGATCCGGTAACAGCTAAGTCTTTATCAGGTATTGATACAAAAACATGAGAATTACCCACCTTACCCTGCAAAAAATGGTTGAGAATCGTGAAAAATTCGCGGTACTGACCTGTTACGACGCAACTTTTGCGGCCGTGCTGGAAAATGCCGGTGTAGACGTGTTATTGGTTGGCGACTCGTTGGGCAATGTATTGCACGGTAGTGACACTACCTTGACCGTGACAATGGACGATATGCTTTACCATACACGCTGTGTAGCGCGCGGCAGCAGCAAGGCGCTGATCGTCACGGATATGCCGTTCGGCAGTTATCAGATCTCACCCGCGCAAGCGTTTGAGCATGCCGCCAGGATTATCGCCGCGGGTGCGCAGATGGTTAAAATTGAAGGTGGTCATCTCATGGCTGACACGATTCAATTCCTGACCCAGCGTGGTATCCCAGTGTGCGCGCACATCGGTTTGACACCGCAATCAGTTCACCAGCTGGGTGGATATAAACTACAGGGCAATACGGAGAAATCGGCGAAACAATTGCTCGACGACGCAAAAATGCTGGAAAAATCCGGTGCGAGCTTGCTGGTCATGGAAATGGTTCCGGCGAAATTGGCGAAAAAAATTACCCAAGCATTATCTATTCCGACGATCGGCATCGGCGCGGGCGCCGATTGCTCAGGTCAGGTGCTGGTGCTGCACGATATGCTGGGACTATCCCAAGGTAAAAAACCGCGTTTCGTCAAAGACTTTATGCCGGATGCTAAAAGCATACCCGAAGCAGTGGCGAATTATGTCCAGGCTGTCAAAACCGGACAGTTTCCTGCTAAAGAACACGAATTTTGATCACCTGCGCTGTATGAACATACTGACCGATATTGCCGCATTGCGTGAAACGCTGCGCGGTGAAAAAAACATTGCTTTCGTTCCAACTATGGGCAATCTGCACGAAGGCCATCTGGCGCTGATCGAACAGGCAAACCGGCTGTCCGGTTGCGTGGTGGTCAGTATTTTTGTCAACCGGCTGCAATTCTTGCCGCACGAAGATTTCGAGCGCTATCCGCGCACATTGGAAGAAGATTGCAGGGCGCTGTCCGCATTGAATGTCAAGACCGTTTTCGCACCTAATGAAAAAATTCTTTTCCCAACACCGCAAGAATTCTTGTTAGCATTACCGCCTGTAGCAGATATCTTGGAAGGGAAATTCCGTCCGGGGTTTTTTCGTGGTGTTGCAACGATCGTATTGAAACTATTCAATATTATTCAACCTGACCTGGCTGTATTCGGCAAAAAGGATTATCAGCAGTTGCATATAGTGCGTGAAATGGTACGACAATTGAATTTACCCGTTAATATTGTAGCCGGAGAAACGATCCGGGCAGCTGATGGACTAGCATTAAGTTCGCGCAATCAGTATTTAAACGGTACGCAACGGGCAGAAGCCTGTCACCTTTATCAGACGCTTTTGCGCATCAAGCAGGAAATCATTTCAGGCTGCAACGATTTTCAGGCATTACAGGAAAACGCCAGCAACAATCTAGCGCAGCGCGGCTGGAAAGTTGATTACATCAGCATCCATAGACGCAGTTCACTACTTCCGGCACAAGCTCCGGATCAAGATTTAGTCGTTTTAGGGGCAGCTTGGCTCGACAAGACACGATTAATTGATAACCTGGAAATTGAACCGCCGATTTTTCTAAAATAACATTGCATTATGACCGCCTTTCCAAACCAGACAGACGAAGAACAAAAAATGATGCAATCACTGAATACTTTCTGGTTATCTTGCCTTGATCATTTTAGAAAAGAACTCAACGCACAGCAATTTAATACCTGGATCAAGCCCTTACAAATTGATCCGGAACTGAATAGCGACGACGAAGTTGTATTGATTGCACCGAATCGTTTCGTGTCACAATGGGTTAAAGATAATTTCATCGGGCACATTGAAAACATGGCGCTGATGTACTTCGATAAGAAAATCCAGTTTCACCTGAAACTGGCTGAGCCAAATGATGCAAAAGCTGTGATAGTCAAAGCCGCGCCGGTGGAAACGCCACAGGAACCACCAGTGGAACCCAAGACCGCATACCAGCCAGGCAGGAAAAATCCCAGCGGTCTGAATCCAAATTTTACATTTGATAATTTCGTCACCGGTAAAGCCAACCAACTCGCGCGCGCCGGTGCTATTCAGGTAGCCGAATCGCCCGGCATTGCATATAACCCGTTGTTCATCTACGGCGGCGTGGGACTGGGAAAAACGCACCTGATCCAGGCCATCGGTAATTACGTGCAGGAAAACAACAAAAACGCCAAGATCCGCTACGTGCATGCGGAAAAATACGTATCCGACGTGGTCAGCGCATACCAGCACAAAGCGTTCGACAAGTTCAAGCTGTATTATCATTCGCTCGATCTGCTGCTGGTGGACGATGTGCAGTTCTTCGGCGGCAAAAACCGTACACAGGAAGAGTTTTTTTATGCGTTCAACGCACTGATTGAAACACATAAACAAGTGATCATTACTTGCGATACCTATCCAAAAGAAATTACCGGACTGGAAGAACGGCTGGTATCGCGTTTCGGCTGGGGATTGACAGTTGCGGTCGAACCGCCGGAGCTGGAAATGCGTGTGGCGATTTTATTAAAGAAGGCCTTCCAGGAAAAAATGCGCCTGGACGAAAATGTCGCATTTTTCATCGCCAAACATATCCGCTCCAATGTACGCGAACTGGAAGGCGCATTGAAACGCGTGCTGGCTTTTTCGCGCTTTGTCGGTCAGGAAATCACCTTGGATCTGGCGAAGGAAGCGCTAAAGGATTTGCTCGCCGTGCAAAGCCGGCAGATTTCGATCGAGAACATCCAGAAAACCGTTGCCGATTACTACAAAATCAAAGTATCGGAAATGTACTCGAAAAAACGCTCGCGTATCGTCGCACGGCCGCGGCAAATGGCGATGGCTATCGCCAAGGAATTGACTGCATTGAGCCTGCCGGATATCGGCGAAGCCTTCGGCGGCAGAGATCATACCACCGTGTTGCATGGCTACCGGAAGATCAACGAATTGCGGGTTTCCGACCCCGTGGTGAATCGCGATTTCAACGCGCTGATACTCATTTTAAGAGGTTGATAACAGTTGAATAGATTGTGTATAACTCTTTTTTTTAAAAGATCGCGATTTTTATCCACAAACTATCCAAGCCGTATACACTTATCATACAGTCGAAAATTTTATACTATCTTGTTGATATTCAGCGGATGTTAAAAACTATACAGAAGAATTGCGGACATTATCTAATTACTACTATTTTTATTTAAATGCTTTTAATTAAAACCAATCGAGATACATTGCTAAAACCGTTGCAAACGGTTACCGGAATTGTCGAACGACGTCAGACATTACCCATCCTATCAAACGCGCTGATCCGGCAAAATGCGGAAAAGACCTCTTTTTTGACCACTGATCTGGAAATACAAATCAAAACGATTGCAACCCTTGATTTGTTGCCCAAACAGGATTTTTCCTTAACGGTTTCCGCAAAAAAACTACAGGATATTTTGCGTTCGCTATCCGCTGATGCTGAAGTGACACTGACCCGGCAGGACGATCATCTCTACGTCAAATCCGGTAAAAGCGCGTTCAATCTGCAAATACTTCCAGCAGAAGACTTTCCAGAAGTTGCGGAAGAAGCTGAATCGGAAGATGCGATTACGCTGAAACAAAAAGAATTAAAAGACTTGTTGCATCATGTCCAGTTTGCTGTTGCGCAACAAGACATCCGTTATTACCTGAACGGTCTTTTGTTATTGACGGATAACAAGCAATTCATCAGTGTCGGCACCGACGGGCATCGTTTGGCTTACATCGCAGCGGCATTGGATAAAGCACAGAAAAAACAGGAAGTCATCCTGCCACGCAAGGCTGTGTATGAACTATCCAAACTGCTCGAAGACAGCGAAGAGCCGGTGACCATTGAATACTTCCAGAACAAGGTGCGGTTTTCCTTTTCGGGCATTGTCCTGACGTCCAAAGTCATCGACGGTAAGTTTCCCGACTACAACCGCGTTATCCCGACCCGGAACAACAAACAGTTTGAAATTAGCCGCCAAACCTTCTTGCAAGCGTTGCAACGCGTATCGATATTGTCTAATCAAAGCGAAAAATTCCGTGGCGTTCGCTTGATCGTCAGTGAAAATAACCTGCGTATCGTTTGCAAAAACAACGAACAGGAAGAAGCCGAAGAAGAACTGGAAATCAACTACACTGAAGAAGCAGTGGATATCAGCTTGAACATCACCTATCTGCTCGATTTATTGAACAATATCGATAGCGAAATCGTGCAGTGCGCGTTTGAAAATGCCAATAGCAGCGTGCTGATCACAATACCTGGGAACGATGCGTTTAAATATATCGTCATGCCGATGAGAATTTAACCGCATGTGAGCAAGAACTCAGCAAAATCCGCAACTATCGAAGTCATTCCCTGCAACGTACATAACCCTGAAAATC
Source organism: Nitrosomonas sp. (assembly GCF_040240425.1). Classification (GTDB taxonomy): domain Bacteria; phylum Pseudomonadota; class Gammaproteobacteria; order Burkholderiales; family Nitrosomonadaceae; genus Nitrosomonas. Next base: position 27,183 of record NZ_QPHG01000002.1, read on the forward strand.
CTGACCCATGAGCGATCAAAACCCCAACGTACCTAAAGACAGTTCGAGCGATTACGGTTCCGAAAGCATCAAAATCCTGAAAGGCCTGGACGCCGTGCGTAAACGGCCTGGCATGTATATCGGCGATACCAGCGACGGTACCGGCTTGCATCACATGGTGTTCGAAGTCGTTGATAACGCCATCGATGAGGCGCTGGCGGGACATTGCGACGACATCACCGTCACCATCCATCCGGACAATTCCATCAGCGTGCTGGACAACGGCCGTGGCATTCCGACTGGCATTAAGCATGACGACGAAATGAAGCGCTCCGCAGCGGAAATCGTCATGACCGAACTGCATGCCGGGGGAAAATTTGACGACAATTCGTACAAGGTTTCCGGCGGTTTGCACGGTGTCGGTGTATCGGTGGTCAATGCGTTGTCGGAATGGTTGAAACTCACTATCCGCCGCGACGGCAAAATGCATCAGATGGAATTTCGCATGGGTGTTCCGGTCAAGCCGCTGGAAGCTACCGGCGAAAGCGAACGGCACGGTACCGAAGTGCACTTTCTCGCCAGCAAGGAAATTTTCGGCAACGTTGAATACCACTACGACATTTTCGCCAAGCGTTTGCGCGAACTGTCGTTCCTCAATAACGGCGTAAAAATACATCTGATCGATCAACGTACCGGCAAGGATGAAAGGTTCGCTTTCACCGGCGGTATCAAAAACTTCGTCGAGTACATCAACCGCAGCAAAACCGTGCTGCACCCCAGTATTTTTTATACAACGGGTGTGAAGGACAACATTGCCGTCGAGGTTTCGATGCAATGGAACGACAGCTACACCGAACAGGTGCTGTGCTTCACCAACAATATTCCGCAAAAAGACGGCGGCACGCATTTGACCGGCCTGCGCGCGGCGATGACGCGTACGCTCAACAATTACATTGAGAAGAACGAACTAGCCAAAAAAGCCAAGGTGGAAACCTCCGGTGACGACATGCGCGAAGGTTTGTCGTGCGTGTTGTCGGTAAAATTGTTCGAACCTAAGTTTTCGTCGCAAACCAAGGAAAAACTGGTGTCGTCCGAAGTGCGCCCGGTAGTGGAAGAAGTCGTATCGCAAAAACTAACCGAGTATTTGCTGGAAAATCCCATCGACGCTAAAACGATTTGTAACAAAATCATTGATGCCGCCAGAGCTCGCGAAGCAGCGCGTAAAGCCCGCGAATTGACGCGCCGGAAAGGCGTGCTCGACAGCATGGGACTGCCGGGAAAACTGGCTGATTGTCAGGAAAAGAATCCGGCATTGTGCGAACTCTATCTGGTCGAGGGTGATTCCGCAGGCGGTTCCGCCAAGCAAGGGCGCGATCGTAAATTCCAAGCCATTATGCCGCTCAAGGGTAAAATCCTGAACGTGGAAAAAGCGCGTTTTGACAAATTGATCTCGTCGCAGGAAATCATTTCGCTGATCACCGCGCTCGGCACCGGCATCGGCAAGGATGAATACAATCCTGACAAACTGCGCTATCACCGTATCATCATCATGACCGACGCGGACGTGGACGGTTCGCATATCCGTACATTGCTGCTTACATTCTTCTACCGGCAAATGCCCGAATTGATCGAGCGCGGTCACATTTATATCGCGCAACCGCCGCTGTATAAAATCAAGCACGGCAAAAAGGAACGCTACGTCAAGGACGATCACGAATTAAAGCAATACATGCTGAGCCTGGCGCTGGATGGCGCGGAACTGCATACCGGCGACGGCAAACCTTCGTTGACCGGCGAAACGCTGGAAAAAATCGCCAATGAATACATTTTGGCCGAAGCTGTGATCGAGCGCATGACTCAAGCGATCGACAGCCATGTCATGCACGCGCTGCTGCGCAAACCTGATGTCGATTTGAGCAGCGGACAAGCAGCCGCGGACAGTGCATCCCGCTTGGCGGCGCGCGTCAAAGATGTGGAAATCGCCGCCGAATACGACGATCTACACGAACGCTACCGCCTCAAAATCATGCGCTTGTCGCACGGCAATGTGCTGACCAGCTACCTGGATAACGATTTTCTCGACAGCGGTGACTACGCGCAAATCCAGAAAACTGCGCTAGTGTTTGAAGGCTTACTGAGTCAAGGCGCTTACATTCAACGCGGCGAACGCAAGCAAGCAGCCGGTGAATTCAAACACGCGCTGGAATGGCTGCTGGAAGAAGCGAAAAAAGGCCTGAACGTGCAACGCTACAAAGGCCTGGGTGAAATGAACCCCAGCCAACTCTGGGAAACCACCATGGACCCGCAAAACCGCCGCCTGCTGCGCGCGCAAATCGAAGACAGTATCCTGACTGACGAAATCTTCACCACCCTGATGGGCGATGTGGTGGAACCACGACGGGCGTTTATCGAGAAAAATGCGTTGAGGGCTACGAATATTGATATTTAGGCAAGTTTAACTAGCTAGCATTTCTACAATGTCTGATGAAAAAGAAGTTGCATACTATGCTGCGAAAGTAAATGCTTGGTTTAATACTAAGCTTGAATATGATAAAAGCTTATTAGTTCTATCAACAGGTGCTATAGGTCTCTTAATTACTCTACTTACTGTTACAAATGTTGGTTCAACAACTTTGTTGTATATTTTTGTTTTAGCTATTGCCTGCTTTTTGTTATGTATTATTCTCATACTTGCCATTTTTTCTTGGAATGCGAAGCATTTGGAAGAATTGATAGCAGGCAATAATAAGAATAATAAAATCTTAGCTATTCTAGATAGATTATCCATTTTCGTTTTTATTGTCGGTGTTTTATTAGCTTCAATTTTTAGTTATATTGCTGCAGAAAATAAAATTAGCTCAATGGAGAAATATATGTCAGAAAAGAATGAATCAAATCAGAGTATAAGTAAGGAGAGTTTTTATGGCGCTAATAATTTAGATCCAAAAATAGAAAAAAAGAGTTTTGATGGTGCTCATAATTTGATGCCACAAAAAAAGCCAGATAATAATTCTACAAATTCAACAGGTAATTCACAGTCAGGACAGTCTACTGATAGTAGTAAAAAATAGAACTGATTTAACTTGTAATTCCTCGTGAATTGTCACGATCGTGCCAATAACATAGCACTATAAGAACTTTTCATGTTTGAAGGTTTTAACGATAATCTCTCCAGCAAAGAGATCTTCCACCCTACTGGCAATAAGTTGAATTGATGAAATACGATATATACCAATCTATTCTTCCTAAAACCCAAAGCTACCTAAAATGGAGGGTCAGTCAATGAAAAAGAATCTTTTAATGCCAAAATTGTATTTCATCCCGCTGGCGCTTATCCTGGCGCATGGCGTTTCCCATGCGATGCCTGGCATGCACGGTTCCGGCAACGGTGCAGCGACGGAGCATTCGCGCGTGTCGAACAGCATCGGCGGGAAAATCAATTCGACCGGTTCGGAGATGGAGATTACTTATAGCGCCGACGGCAAGACGGCGATTTTTGTGTCGACGCGCGAGGGTAGTGTTCAATCGCCTGGCGGTCATTACAGTTTCGATATCTGGATGTCGCATCGGGTCGATGGCGAGTGGCAGGAGCCGGTTCATTTGGGGCCGGGGATCGATCCGAAGGTGGGGCCGGACATCAATACTTCGGCGTGGGAGCTGGAGCCGAGCTTTTCCGATGACGGCAACGTGATTTATTTTACCCGCTACGAAGCGGGCAATATGTTGTCCGGCGATTTGTATGTGGTGCAAAAAGTCGATGGCGTGTGGCAATCGGCCAGAAATTGGAACGACGTGCCGGAGCTGCCGAGCATCAATACTTCGACAGGCGAGGAGCATTGCCCGATCATTGCGTCCGATAGCCTGATTTATTTCAGTTATCACCAGCCGGGCGTGACGCAGGACAGCGATATCTGGAAGGTCGAGAAGAAAGACGGTGTGTGGCAGAAACCCGAAAGCCTGGGGCCGAAAATCAATTCACCGCAGCGCGACCATATGCATTGGACGGGGTTATCGAAGGACGGCAAAAGTCTGATCATCACCAGCATGCGCACCGATTTGGGTTCGCGCGGCGGTCATGACGAGTGGATTGCACGGCAAAATGCCAATGGCGAATGGCAGGAGCCGGTGAATCTCGGTGATGCGGTCAATACCGGTGGCGAGGATATGTGCTGGACATTCACACCGGACGGTAAGCAATTCACCGGCAGTTGGGGGCCGCACGGCACGTACGACATGGATCTCCGCTCGGTTAATAAAAGCGATGTGCCGCTGCTGAAGGACTTTGAGCCGGTCGGCCCGCCGCCCAATTTGCTGAAAAGCGGTGCAACTAAAGCGAACTGATCGGTTGTTGTAACGGAAAGAATGGAATGCGCCGGTGTGATTAAGACCGGCGCAATTGTTTAGATTAGCTATTAAGCAGCCGCGCGTGAAGCACGTTTGCGTTCATGCTCGAGCAAGAAGCGTTTACGGATGCGAATCGTTTGCGGTGTAATTTCCACCAGCTCGTCGTCGGCGATGAATTCAATCGCGGATTCCAAGGTCAGCTGAATCGGCGGGATTAATGTCACGGCTTCGTCGGTGCCGGATGCACGGATGTTGGTCAATTGCTTGCCTTTGATCGGATTGACGACTAGATCGTTATCGCGGGTGTGAATGCCGATCACCATGCCTTCGTACAGGCGGTCGCCGGGGCTGACGAACATGCGGCCGCGGTCTTGCAGTTTCCATAACGCATAGGCGACGGCTTCCCCCAGTTCGGCGGAAATCAGCACGCCGTTTCTGCGCGGCGGGATTTCCTGGCGCATCGGAGCGAATTCGTCAAACACATGGCTCATCAAGCCGGTGCCGCGCGTCATGGTCATGAATTCGGATTGAAAACCGATCAGACCGCGCGCCGGAATGCGGTAATCCAGCCGTACACGGCCTTTGGCATCCGACACCATGTCTTGCAAGTCGCCGCGGCGTGCGCCCAGGGCTTCCATCACTGCGCCTTGATTGGCTTCGTCGACGTCGACGGTGAGCATTTCAAACGGTTCGCATTTGACGCCATCGATTTCACGGATCACCACGTGCGGGCGCGATACTGCCAGCTCGTAGCCTTCGCGGCGCATATTTTCCAGCAGAATGGTCAGGTGCAATTCGCCGCGTCCGGAAATCAGGAACGAATCGGTCTCGTTGGTTTCTTCCATGCGCAGCGCGACGTTGGTCAGCAATTCTTTTTCCAGACGTTCGCGCAATTGGCGGCTGGTGACGAATTTGCCTTCCTGGCCGGCGAATGGTGAGGTGTTGACCTGGAACGTCATGGTCAGGGTTGGTTCATCAACAGCGAGAACCGGCAGCGCTTCGGGTTTGTCGACATCGGCCAGTGTGGCGCCGATACTGAGTTCGTCCACGCCGTTGATCAGCACGATGTCACCGGCCAAGGCTTCTTTCATTTGTATCCGTTCCAGGCCCTGGAAACCGAGCACTTGATTGACTTTGGCTTTTTTCGGCGGCTTATCGCCCATTAACACCATGACTTCCTGGCCGGGTCTCAGTTTACCGCGGCGGATACGGCCAATGCCGATACGGCCGACGAAACTGGAATAATCCAGCGCGCTGATTTGCAGTTGTAAGGGCTCATCGGGATTTTCATTGGGAGCGGGGACATAGTTGAGGATGGTGTCAAACAACGGACGCATGTCCGTGCTGGGTTTTTCAATATTCAGCGTGGCAAAACCATTCAACGCTGAAGCATACACGACCGGGAAATCAAGCTGCTCGTCACTGGCGCCCAGTTTGTCGAACAAATCAAATGTTTGATCGACCACCCAATCGGCACGCGCGCCGGGGCGGTCAATCTTGTTGATCACGACAATCGGACGCAATCCCAACGCCAGCGCCTTTTTGGTGACAAAGCGGGTTTGCGGCATCGGGCCTTCTACGGCATCGACCAGCAGCAAAACCCCGTCGACCATCGACAACACGCGCTCGACTTCACCGCCGAAGTCCGCATGACCCGGGGTGTCGACGATATTGATGTGAACCCCTTCGTAGTCGATGGCGCAATTCTTGGCTAAAATGGTAATACCGCGCTCGCGTTCAATATCGTTGGAATCCATCACGCGATCAGAAATTTGCTGGTGTGCGGCAAAGGTGCCGGCTTGATGCAACAGTTTGTCAACCATCGTGGTTTTGCCATGGTCAACGTGAGCGATGATGGCGATATTGCGGATCGGGCGAGACATAAATAATTCCTCAAAAAATAAGCTTTTAGTTGTTGCGGCGGGGGCGGTATTATAGCAGCCGTAGCGCGAAAATGGCTAATTTTCCATTAACTTAATAGAATCTTCAGAGACAACGTTCCGTGCGGCAAAGTTCTGACATCCGGTATTTATCTTGGGATTTATTGCAATCTCTGCAATTAACGCCGCAGGAAATTGCGCTCAGTATTGAGCATCTGTTGCTCGGCCGTAAGCGCCAGCAAGTTTGGAATGCGCCCAAAGCAGTCATTACGCCGCCGGATGGCCGGTATATGATGGCTACGCTGGCGGCGGCCGACGATCCACCTTTTCTTGCTGTCAAAGCCTTGGTGTTGAATCCGGATAACCCTAAAAACGGCTTGGCCAGTATTAATTCGCTGGTGACTTTGCTCGATAGCCGCAGCGGATTGCCGCTCGCGATGCTCGACGGCAACTGGGTGACGGCAGTGCGCACTGCCGGATTGAGCGCCGTTGCGGCCAAGCGGCTGGCACGGCCGGATGCTTCCGTTGCTGCGTTTATCGGTTGCGGCGTGCAAGCGCATAGCCATTTGCAGGCGCTGGTTGCGTTGTTTCCGCTCACAGAGATTCGCGCGTTTGGGCGCGGGACAATGAGCCGGGATACTTTCTGCCGCAGCGCGGAAAAAATGGGACTGACGGCGGTTGCCAGCGAAACTGCGCGAGAAGCGATGCACGATGCGGATTTGATTGTCACATCGGTAACCTTATCGCCGCAACTCGTTCCTTTTTTGGATGCGCGCTGGCTGAAACCCGGTGTTTTTGTCACCATGACGGATCTGGCCGCACCGTGGCTGAAAGAAAGCATAGCGGCGTTTGACCGGATTATCGTCGATGACTTGGAACAGGAAGCCAGCATGGACAAACCGCTGGTTGATCCGGCGCTGGTGCACGGTGATCTGACCGGATTGGTGACGGGCGATGCAGCTGGGCGCTGCACGGCTGACGAGCGCACCGCGTTTGTGTTCCGGGGATTGGCCCTGGGGGATCTGGCGGTAGCCGGGTTGGCCTATCAGCGCGCCTGTGAATGTTCACAAGGCGCGCTGGCTGGGGATTAAAGAAAATGAGATTGTCTGGTTAATAAACAGATTGCGGGCGGTCGTTTAAAATTTTAGCGCTTTTAGCAAGCGCATTATTTTACTGCTGATCCTAAGTTCAGCCGTTGGAATGTACGTCACCGGAAGAGGTATTGAGATTGACGCAAAGAATTTTCATGCAACCTTGTCACTGAAATTGCTCGAGTTTATCAGGGCTTTTTTTGCGAAGGGTTTGTTATTCTTTCTCGACGCCTGACATCAGAAATTTGACGAGCAGCGCGAAAATGAAGGGAATTGTGCTTAATCCTGTCACCATATAATGCTCGGTCGTGAATTGATCACCTTCATCCATGAGGATATAGCCAAAAAATACCGTGACCGGGGTAATGATCGATAGCGCTATAACCAAGTTAAATAGTCCTTTCATTTGCTCTACTCCTTGCGATTAATTATTTTTTAAGTATATGCGTATTGGCGCGGCATGCCCAGCGCGCGCGTTTGCTATCACAACTGTCCATTGCAGCGTTAAGCGAGGTAAAATCAGCTATTGTGTATTAACTGATAACGCCAATGGAAGCGGTACTGATCATCTCCAACTTCCCCGATCAAAAAACAGCTACGCTACTGGCTGAAGCTTTAATCGAGCAGCGCTTGGCGGCGTGCGTCAATGTGCTGAGTCCCTGTGTTTCGATCTATCGCTGGCAAGGTAAAATCGAATCGGCCGGAGAAGTTCCGGTTTTGATCAAAACCCGGAAGCAGCACTACGACCGGGTTGAACAGTTGATCAAGATGATGCATCCTTATGAACTTCCTGAAGTGATTATGGTTCCTATAGCCGGTGGGCTGCCTGCTTATTTGCAGTGGATCGCCGATACAACACTACTATCCGATTCCGATTAAACACGACTGAATACCGATGCGATCAATCCAATTTTTGTTACTGATTTTATGTTTGGCCAGTACTCAGGTGCATGCCGAGGAAGGCAGTTCTTTCAGCTTGTTCCAGAAACTTCAGGGACTGGGGATCAAGCTGGGTCAAAGCAATCCGCAAGAGCTTCTGCCGCCGGATGAGGCATTTAAGCTATCGGTGGAGGTGCGCGATGGCCACACGTTGATCGCGAGCCTGACACCGGCTAAGGATTATTATTTGTATCGCGATAAAATCGTGTTTGAGCCAAAGCAAGACGGCATGGTTATTGAAAAAGTGACGTTGCCGCCGGGCAAAATGAAAGAAGACGCAACGTTTGGCCAAACGGAAGTTTATTACAGTCCGGTACAAGCCATCATTTCGCTAAAACGCGTGGATTCCGCAAGCGAGCAACCGCTGACGCTATCGGCGACTTATCAGGGTTGCAATGAGCCGGTCGGTGTTTGTTACGCGCCGATTCATAAAGCCATCGATCTGACATTACCGGCAGTGAAAGCCGCTATCGGCGCGGTTGCTAACGCCGTGAGTAACCCGGCTGCTGCGGCCGGGGTGGATGCAACGGCAGATTTGTTCCAGATGCCATCCAAAGCGCCTGCCATTGAAACCGAGGCGTACAAAATTGACCAAATGTTTCAAACCGGTGATTTCTGGTTGATCCTGACCGGATTTTTCGGTATTGGCTTGCTGCTGTCGCTTACCCCTTGTGTGTTTCCGATGTTTCCGATTTTGTCGGGAATTATTGCCAATCGCGGCAAGCACGTGACTAAAAGTCATGGATTTATCCTGGCATTGGCGTATGTGCTGGGCATGGCGATTACGTATGCCATTGCCGGTGTGGCGGCTGGGTTGTCGGGCTCAATGCTGTCGGCCGCATTGCAGAATGCCTGGGTGCTGGGTTCGTTTGCAGTGATTTTTGTGCTGCTGTCTTTTTCCATGTTCGGTTTTTATGAGCTGCAATTGCCCGGTGTTTTGCAGACCAAGCTATCCGAGGAAGCCGGTCACCTTAAAGGCGGGCATTTGACCAGCGTGTTCGGCATGGGCGCATTGTCGGCATTGATCGTCGGCCCTTGCGTCGCGGCGCCTTTGGCTGGTGCTTTACTGTATATCAGCCAGACCCGCGATGTGATACTGGGTGGTTCGGCGCTGTTCGTCATGGCGCTGGGGATGGGCGTGCCTTTACTGTTGCTGGGCACATCCGCCGGTGCGTTGTTGCCAAAAGCCGGAGCATGGATGGAATCGATCAAGCGGTTCTTTGGCGTATTACTGCTCGGCGTCGCTATCTGGTTGATCTCTCCGGTTATTAACGACGTGGTGCATATGCTGTTGTGGGCGGCGTTGCTGATTATCTCGGCTATTTATCTGCATGCGATTGATCCGCTGCCGGAACGCGCTTCGGGTTTGCAGAAATTTCTCAAAGGCATCGGTGTGATTGCTTTGCTGGTAGGTGTGGCATTATTAATCGGCGTGTTATCCGGTAGCCGCGATGTGTTGCAGCCGCTGTCAAAACTAAACTTGGCAGCGGACGCGGCAAGCGGTCAAGAGGCAGCAGTTTCCAGTTATCCGGCTTTACCTTTTCAGGGGGTAAAAACCGTTGCGGAATTGGATGAGCAAATCCGCCAATCCAAAGGCAAGCACGTTATGGTTAGATTTCATGCGGATTGGTGTGTTTCCTGCAAGGAAATGGATCGTTTTACGTTGTCCGATGCCAAAGTGCAATCACGTTTGAAGGATGTCGTGCTGCTGCAAATCGATGTGACCGACGGTACACCGGATGATGCGGCTTTATTGAAGCGGTTTAAGCTATTCGGCCCGCCGGGCATTCTATTTATCGATCGCCAGGGTAACGATGTGCCTGATATTAAAGTGATCGGTTTTCTGAATAAAAATGATTTCTTAACTGTGCTGAACGCCGTTTTGATTTAGGCATGCATTAAACCTGACAACAGGTTTCTGCAGATTGAAAATTATCTAAGGAAGTGAAGTAGCGATGCCAAAATCTAAACTTCTTGCGTTGTATTTGCGCGCACTAAAACCCAATATCAAGTTTCTTCAAGCTGGAAAACTATCAAAGGATTTCGTGATGTCAAAATTTAAGCAGATTTTTTTGTATGTTTGTGTCGCATTATTTGCACTGGGAGCAGGTTCATTTCTGCGATCCGTATTGACGGAGTCGTATCAGGTGGAATTATCCAGTGCAGAAAGCCAGCAAGGTGCAAAAGCGATTCTCGAAGCCAATTTACCGGATATTCACGGCGAAAATCAGGCCGTTTCGCAGTGGTCTGGAAAAGTGCTGGTGGTGAATTTCTGGGCTACTTGGTGTACACCTTGCCAAGAGGAAATCCCTGAGTTTGTCGAGGCGCAGGAAAAATACCGCGAGCAAGGATTGGTGTTTGTCGGCATCGCGCTGGATCAAGCCGACAAAGTGAAAATGTTCAGCCAGGAATTCGGCATCAACTATCCCGTACTGGTCGGCAGCATGGACGCGTGGTCGCTGGCAGCGGCGGCTGGCAACCGCATGTCGGTATTGCCGTATACCGTGGTCATTAACCGTTCCGGTGAAATTGCGGAAACCTATGTAGGCCGGGTCAATTTGAAAAAACTGGAAAAATTGGTTCTTCCATTGCTCAAGGAAACTTCACCCGCGCAGCCGTCAGAAAAAACCAGCTAATAGCGCCGGTTTCTTCAGGATCGTAAGTTGTTTCATCTTTTGAAATTTGTCTTAGCCTTAAGCGCTAAAGCTGCAAAATTATAGTGAGATCTATTGCGCAAGTATTCCAAATAAACAATTGCACTGCGTGATATTCAGGTAATATTTATTGCAGGAATAGAATGCTTTTTATACTGGCATGCACGCGAGCTACTCTGTCCATAAAAAACCTCGCATTCTGATTTTGCGAATACTTACCGGAAATTCAATAACACTGTTAATTTTGAATTGAATCAATTTTAGAAGGCAGTAGCGCAAGGGTCTTTAATCTAAATGTGACGAGGGATATTTTTCCAATATTCATTTAGGAGAACCTCATCATGGTAAAACTTGATCGCAATAGTCGTTTTGTTGTTTTCTTTTTGATTGCGCAAATGGCTTTCTTCCCGGCCTGCACATCGGCGCCTAAGTATGAGGGAAGCGCAGAGCAATACGATGATATTGTCCTTACCACCAAGGTTCACGAAGCCATTATCGATGAGCTCTCCTTGCGGCCTTTCGAAATCAATGTCAGAACCGTAAAGGGTGTGGTCGAACTTAGCGGCACCGTCAATTCTCGCGACGATATCGATAAAGCCATGGCCGTTGCACGCAGTATCAATGGTATAAGATTCATCAAGAATGATATGCGTACCCAAGGAACCGGTGATTATTAATTTTGTTTGTACCCATGAATTGCAAGTTGTATGGAAAACAAAAACTTGCAATTCATTCCTGCCTCAATGGCGCGATGAGTTGTTGCGCCGGTCATCGTTAATGCAAAATTACCCCATCAAACACGCCATTGGCTGACATTGTACTGATCGTTCATTTTTTGTATGTGCTGTTTGTGGTTGGAAGCCTGCCCGTCATTTGGCTGGGCGCGTGGTTTAAGCTGAGCTTTATCAGGAATCCATGGTTTCGTTATTTACATCTTGGCGCGATTGTATTGGTCGTGATGGAATCTTTGATGGGCGCCGTTTGCCCGTTGACAGCATGGGAAAATAGCTTGCGCCAGGTTGAAACCGGCGGCAGTTTTATTCAGCATTGGCTTCATCGCATCATGTTTTACGATGCACCGGAAGGCGTGTTGACAGCGGTTTATATTGTGTTTGCCGGTTTGGTCGCGATGACTTTCAAATGGGTGCCGCCGGTGCGCGGAAATCGCCGGTCATGATGATGAAACGAGTGAACGATCATCCGTTTCTTCCGCGCCAGGGGTTAGCATTTCTTCGATATTGGGTTCGAAAGTTTCTTCATCGAACGCCGTGTCCCCGCCGATGAAGGGTTGATCTTGCGCTTTCAGGTTGAAGAAATCATAGCGGGAAGTATCGGCCAGATGCGATGGTTGAACGTTTTGTAAGGCGCGAAACATGGTTTCCAGCCGACCGGGAAATTTTTTATCCCATTGTTGCAACATTTCTTTGATGACCTGGCGTTGCAAGTTAGGCTGCGATCCACATAAGTTGCAGGGAATGATTGGAAAATTTGCAATGGCGGCGTACGCTGCCAAATCCTTTTCCTTGCAGTAAGCCAGCGGACGGATAACGATGTGCTTGCCATTATCGCTGACCAGCTTGGGCGGCATCGCTTTCAATTTTCCGCCATAAAACATATTCAGAAACAGGGTTTCCAGGATGTCGTCGCGATGATGGCCCAGCGCGATTTTGGTGGCGCCCAATTCGCTGGCAACCCGGTAAAGCACGCCGCGGCGTAAACGCGAGCAAAGACTGCACGTGGTTTTCCCTTCCGCGATGACGCGTTTTACAACGCTGTAAGTATCTTGTTCGATGATACGGAAAGGCATGCCGATTTCCGTCAGGTAGCTGGGCAGTACCTGCTCAGGAAAACCGGGTTGCTTTTGATCCAGATTGACCGCGATCAGCTCAAATTCCAATGGTGCATGCGCTTGCAGATTGCGCAGTATATCCAATAAAGCATAACTATCCTTGCCGCCGGACAAACAGACCATTATCCGGTCGCCGGCCTCGATCATATTGAAATCAGCAATCGCAGTACCGGCCAGCCGCCGCAGGCGTTTTTGCAGCTTGTTGGTATTATATTGTTGTTTTTGTTGCATACTTTATGAGATTCCAGTGGATGAAAATGACCTTTTTAATCCGGTAAAATGCACGATACTGGTGGTGGAATATTAGACAAATAAAGTGGAACAATTTAGCATAGCCGGATTCTAATCAAGACGGATAAACAGGTTCGGGAATTATTTCAGGAGCATTCTATGAACGGGATTATACCATTTGTGGTCTTGGTCTTGTTTTCAACCAGTAGTTACTCGAATACTAACTATTCCAATGTTGAAGTTGATATTGGCAGGCCGGGTGAGGCGGACAAAGTATCCCGTATCATCAAGCTGACACAAGTGGATAATATGTTTTTACCGGCTGAAGTCAAAGTAAATGAAGGCGAAACGATCCGGTTTGTGGTGAAAAATGGCGGCAATCACCCGCATGAAATGTTGCTGGGTTCGATGGCAGAGTTGAAAAAAGTTGCTAATATGCGGCGCATGTATCCTGATAAGGAGCATTCCGAAGCTCATCTGCTGCAACTGGAGCCGGGCGAGCAAAAAGAACTGATCTGGCAATTCACGCACGCAGGGACAATTGATTTTGCCTGCCCGTTGCCGGGCCATTTTAAGAAAATGCATGGAACAATCATTGTGGAGAAAAAATGAAATTACGAATAGGTGCGATACTGGCAGCTGGATTGTTAGGTGTTGCTGCGCAAGCAGCCGCTACAACGACGGTTGATGTTTATAAAAGCCCGACCTGCGGGTGCTGTGCTAAATGGGTCGATCACATGCGTGATCACGGCTTTACCGTAAAAACGCACGATGTGGGCAATAAGGAAATCCGAAAAAAATCGGGTATTTCCGAATCCCTGGGCTCTTGCCATACCGCGTTGATCAACGGTTATGCGATTGAAGGACATGTACCGGCGCCGGACATCATCCGCTTATTGAAAGAAAAACCGAAGGCGGTAGGATTATCTGTTCCTGATATGCCGCACGGCACGCCGGGTATGGAAGGCAGCGGACGAGTCGATCCATATAATGTTCTGCTGATCGAAGAACGGGATCAAGCGCGCAAGGATACGAAGATTTATCACCGTTATGACCCTTATGCCAAGAAAGCCGTGCAAGAAGCGGAACCGGCTAATGCTGAGCCGGAGAAAAGCAGTTCTGTGATGCGCTTGAAGTAGTAGCGGCTTTTTCATGATCGTGCGTAATGTGGTGCTCTGCATTTTTGCTGCAACAATGCTGGGTTGCGGTAATTCTGCGCCGCCCGGTGTTTCTTCCGGCCAGCATCAGGTTGATAGCAAGACAGGCTTAATAAAGCGGAATTTGGATCAAGCGCAAATCAAACGCGGTGAGAGTGTCTATAACGCCAATTGCATTGGATGCCATGGACCTAACGGCGAAGCGACCCCGGAATGGCGTAAACCTGGTGCGGATGAAAAATATCCGCCACCGCCATTGGATAGCACCGCGCACGCCTGGCATCATTCGACCGACGTTTTGAAAAAAACAATACTCAAAGGGACGCCGCCTGAAATTGGCTCCATGCCCGCATGGGAGGGTAAGCTGACGGAACAGCAGGTGGATGATGTGATCGTCTGGATAAAATCCCTATGGTCGGACGAAATTTATGACATCTGGTTTAAGAATTTTGAAGGAAAGTAGTCGTCAGCACCGCTGATGATGGTCATTCTTCCGTTTTTTGTTCCAGTGATTTTATTTGTTCCAGGATATCCTGTTTTTCATTTTCCAGTTCTGTGAAACGTGCATACAGCCGGTTTAAGTCGGCTGTATATTTTTCAATCCGTTGATCCCTTTCTTGTTTCTGCTGCATTAAATTATTGTAATTAGGCACCGGAATACTTTGCCCAGGTGTGCTCGGCAACGGTATATTCATGGAAGGCTCAGCGATATCATTGCGGCGTAATTCTTGAATCATCATGAATTGCTGTTGAATGGATTGAGATTCTTGCTGTATGTGAGCTAACGCTTTTTCCAGTTGACGTGTTTGCTTTTCCGTATCCGTCGTACCCTTATCCTCATCAGCCCAAACCATGAGGGAAAAAGTCAGTGTCAGCAAAAAAAGAATTGTTCGCATGGTATAAGGCCTATTCAAAAGAAGAATAACCGTGTGTTTTTCACGCTGCGAAGCAGCGTTAGTTGATTCCCCGGTTTGTTCAGTATTTTCCATTCTACACGCCTGCAACGCTATGGCGCATCACTTAATTTCTAAGGAAACGCTGATTAATTGACTACACGAGCGAATCACTTCGTTGCGAGGTACTCACTCCCTTGCCTATCTTGTAGATATGTCTCGGTTGCTGTGTTCCGTGCGCCTCGTGCTTCATCTCGTTCGCCTAATTAATCAGCGTTTCCCTAATTCATCTGTTTCTATCCGCGCAAATCAATTTCCCGGAATTATCCAAATAATTTGCCTATAATACCGTGCGAATACTGAGGTAGCATCAATCGCCGTTCTATGCCAGTCATCCACCCGATCCAGGTTTATTCTATTTTGAATCAATGCAGCGTTTAAAGAGAATCGTGAAACATCAAGAGATTCGTGTGGGCGGAAAGATTTTAAACAAATGATGCATTTTCCAATGCAAAAATAATCTTGCGTGAATAAATGAAAACCCAAAAAGAACAGCATACGCCGATGATGCAGCAATATTTGCGCATCAAGGCGCAGCATCCGGACATGCTGATGTTTTATCGCATGGGGGATTTTTATGAGTTGTTTTTTGACGATGCGGAAAAAGCGGCAAAACTACTGGGGATCACGCTGACACAACGCGGCGCTTCCGCCGGGGAGCCGATCAAAATGGCGGGCGTGCCCTACCATGCGGCCGAGCAGTATTTGGCAAAGCTAGTCAAGGCGGGTGAATCCATTGCGATCTGCGAGCAGGTCGGAGATCCGGCGACCAGTAAGGGGCCAGTAACGCGCGAAGTGACCCGCATCATCACGCCGGGAACGCTGACCGATGCGGCATTGCTGGAAGATAAGCGCGATTGCATCTTATTGGCGTTGTCGATACAGGAATCGACCTTGGGATTGGCTTGGTTGAATCTCGCGGCAGGGCAATTACGCGTGCTGGAAACCGTGCCGCACAATCTGCTCAGCGAACTGGAGCGTTTGCAACCGGCGGAGATTCTTTTGCCCGAATCATTGAAATTGCCTGAGATACAAGGAAGAAACTGGGCGTTGAAGCGTTTGCCGCAGTGGCAGTTTGATCATGACAGTACGCGCAATACGTTGACGCGGCAATTTGCAACCCATGATCTCAGCGGTTTCGGTTGTGAGGATTTGTCCACTGCGCTGTGCGCCGCCGGGGCATTATTGGAATACACGCGCCTGACGCAGGGATCCGCCGCGCCCCATATTTCGTCGTTGCAAGCGGAGCGGGAGAGTATTTATGTGCGCATGGATGCCGCAACGCGCCGCAATTTGGAAATTTCCGAAACGATACGCGCCGAGCGATCGCCGACGTTGCTGTCGTTGCTCGACACCTGTGCCACCAATATGGGCAGCCGTTTGCTGCAATTCTGGCTGCATCATCCGCTGCGCGATCGCACCGTCATACAGCAGCGGCTTGATAGCGTGGCGGCGCTGATCGGAGAAAACGGGCAGCATCATTTTGCGGCCGTGCGCGTTCTGTTGCGGCAATGTGCCGATATCGAGCGGATAACCGCGCGTATTGCGCTGAAATCGGCGCGGCCAAGGGATTTATCGGGTTTGCGTGACAGTTTGAAACTGCTGCCGCAAGTCATCCTGGCTACCGCCCACTGTAACAGTGAGCGCATCGGCCAATTGCTTCACGTCATGCAGATTGAACCCGCAGTGGTTGAGTTACTGAGCAAAGCTTTGTTGCCGGAGCCGGGTGTGGTGTTGCGCGAAGGTAATGTCATTGCCGATGGTTTCGACGCCGAGCTCGATGAGTTGCGTGCGCTGCAAAACAATTGCGGTGAATTTTTGTTGCAACTGGAAATGCGCGAAAAGGAACGCACCGGCATTCCTAACCTTAAGGTGGAATATAACCGTGTGCATGGTTTTTATATCGAAGTCACGCATGCGCACAGCGAGAAAATCCCCGCCGATTACCGCCGCAGACAAACGTTAAAGAATGCCGAGCGCTACATTACACCGGAACTGAAGACCTTCGAAGATAAAGCCTTATCTGCGCAAGATCGGGCACTGGCGCGGGAAAAATATTTGTACGAAGGATTGTTGAATGCGCTTGCCCAGTACATTCATGCGCTGCAAAAAATCGCCGCGAGCGTCGCGGAAATCGACGTTCTGTGTGCATTTACCGAACGTGCCCAAGCGCTCGGCTATGCTGCTCCGCAGTTAGCCGGTGAGGATGTGTTTATCATCGACACCGGCCGCCATCCGGTGGTGGAGCAGCAGGTGGAAAACTTTGTCGCCAATGATGTGCAGCTGGGCGCCGAGCATAGCGGAAAACCGCGCATGCTGATGATTACCGGTCCCAACATGGGCGGCAAATCAACTTACATGCGGCAAATTGCGTTGATTGCCTTGCTGGCGCATTGCGGCAGTTATGTACCGGCTAAAGTTGTACAAATTGGAATCTTGGATCAAATCTTTACTCGCATCGGTGCGGCCGACGATTTGGCCAGCGGACGCTCGACGTTTATGGTGGAAATGACCGAAACCGCCAACATTCTGCATAACGCCACAGCGCACAGCCTGGTGTTGATGGACGAAGTCGGGCGTGGTACGTCGACATTTGATGGTTTGGCTTTAGCGTTTGCCATTGCGCGTCATCTACTGGTCAAGAACCGCAGTTTTACTCTTTTTGCCACGCATTATTTTGAATTGACCAAGCTTGCGGAAGAATTCAAACAGCTCCAAAACGTGCATTTGGATGCGGTCGAGTATAAGCACCGTATTGTTTTTCTGCACAAGGTTGCCGAAGGGCCCGCCAGTCAAAGTTATGGCCTGCAAGTGGCTGCACTCGCAGGCGTTCCCGATGCGGTGATCAAGCTGGCGAAAAAACACTTGATTAAGTTGGAACAGGAAAGTGTAAAACAAGAACCGCAATTGGATCTGTTTTCTGTTTCGATTGCCGGACCGCAAGAGGAAAGCGTGCAAGAACATCCCGTCATTACCATGCTGCAAAAGCTTTCGCCGGACGAATTGAATCCCCGGCAAGCATTGGAACAACTCTATGTATTGAAAGAAGCCCTGGGTACTGCGGATAACAGCTAGCTTTTATCGCCCCAGCGCAATTTTTGCTGCATTAATGCTCATGCCCATGCGCGCCGTGAACATGCTCGTGCGCGATTTCTTCCTCAGTGGCCGGACGTACATCCGTCACGGTGCAGGCAAAATTCAACCGCATCCCGGCAAATGGATGGTTACCGTCGACAATAACCGAGTCTTCCGTGACGTCAGTGACTTTGTAGAGAATAAAATCATCGGAATCTTCCGCACCACCTTCGAAGTGCATGCCGATTGACACATTATCGGGGAATGAATTGCGCGGTTCCACGCGGATTAATTCAGCGTCATACTCACCGAAAGTATCTTCCGGCTCCATCGAAACTGTGCAGGAATGACCAACCTCCTTTTCATGCAGCGCTTCTTCAACCAAGGGAAAAATACCGCCATAGCCACCGTGTAAATAACTGATCGGTGTATCTGTTTTTTCCAGAATTTTTCCCGAAGCGTCCGACAATTCATAGTTGAGTGAGACCACGGTATCTTTTAAAACGCGCATGTTATGTTTATCCTCGCTTTGGTAATTGCAAAATTAAAAAACTTCTAATAATCAATACGATTATTGGTTACTAAAACTTATATTGAATAGGTGCCCATTATACGCATAAAGCTATTTTTTTCCTGCAAAACAAAAGATCAACCATAGTTTTTGAGCGTTTTCCGGGCAACCTGATAATCGGGGTAAATCGTCTCAACCAGTCCCCAAAATGCCTTTGAATGATTCATTTCAATCAAATGCGCCAGTTCATGCACAACGACGTAGTCGATCAAATGTAACGGCAGTTGGATCAAGCGCCAGTTGAGCGTGACAAGACCACGGCTGTTGCAGCTGCCCCAGCGGGTTTTTGCGCGTGACAGGCGGAATGGTGGCGGGGGTACATTTAATGCCGGGGCATAGATTGCAATGCGTTCTTTGAAGCACGCAACCGCTTGCTGGCCGTACCAGGCCATGACGAATTGCTCGATTTGGCGGGGATTGAGTTGTGCTAGGGATTGTTTCGCTTCATTGCAGGCAATTTGCCGCGCCATGTCGATCTCGCCGGATGGTTTCAGTGCGATGCGCCATGGTTCGCCGAGCAACGGATAGGCCGCATCATGCGTCCACGCCAATGCGAGGCTTTTTTTGGCTTGCCATTGATCGAGCTTTTTCGTGATCCAACCGGCTTTTTCCCGCAGAACGGTATCGATGTGCGGGAGTGCGGTTTGCAGCGGCGCGCTAATGCGCAAACCGTGGTGATCAATTTGTAAACCGATCGATTTGCGCTGACAACGTTTGAGCGTGTAGGTAATTTCCCGGCCGTTGAGCGTCGTAGTGGCTTGCACGAACACGTTAGGGTTCTTGCAGGTTTTTCCGGCCGATGCGCAGCATTTCAGCCTCAATCCAGGCTTCCACTTGCGCGTTCAACTCCCCGGCTTCCATACCGGTGGGATCGATCGGCTGGCCGATGCTGACGGTGATGGTGCCGGGGTGTTTGACGAAAGAATTTCTCCCCCACAACTCACCGGCATTGTGCGCGACCGGGACCACCGGCACGTTGGTGTGCGTCGCCAGCCAGGCACCGCCGATGCGGTATTTGCCACGCTGACCCGGCGGGATGCGCGTGCCTTCGGGAAAGATCACGATCCAGAAGCCTTGTTGCAAACGGTCCTTGCCTTGCTCGACGATTTGCTCCAAGGCTTTCTTCCGCGCGCTGCGGTCGATCGCGATCGGACTGGTCATCGCCAAGCCCCAGCCGAAAAACGGAATGCGCAGCAATTCTTTTTTCAGCACCCACACCTGCGGCGGAAAAATTTCCTGGAAAGCCAGTGTTTCCCACGCCGATTGGTGTTTGGAGAGCACGATGCTCGGGGTTTTTGGGATATTTTCCGCGCCGATGATGCGATAGCGGATGCCGCACAAGTGCCACAACAGAAACAGCATGATGCGTGTCCAGCTCGAGGTCACGCGGTAGCGGTTATGCGGCGACAGTGGAAAACACGCCAGCGTAAAAATGGCATACGGCGGTGTGATGATGATTTGTAGCAGCATGTACAGCGCCGAACGGAAAATGGCCACTATTATTCTTCTCCAACCAACGCATCGGCCACGGCGGCGAGGTTGTCGAAAATCTGCGTATGCGCCGGAATTTCCTGAGCGGCGCGCGTTGTTTCTCCATTGCCGGTCAGCACCAGCACCGGTATTGCACTGACCGCTGCCGCCGCTTGCAAATCCTTCAACGAATCGCCGACTACCATGACATTTTTCAGATTGACGCCGTAACGCTGCATGATCTCATCGAACAACCCAGTCGCCGGTTTGCGGCAGGAGCACTTATCCGCGTTGGTATGCGGGCAGAAGAATATTGTATCGATGCGCCCGCCCGCGTGATTGACCGCTTTGTACATTTTGTCATTGATGGCGTTGTAAGTCGCCATATCGAGCAGCCCGCGCCCGATGCCCGATTGGTTAGTGGCGATCACCACGCGATACCCAGCATGCGTCAAGCGGGCAATCGCCTCCAGGCTGCCGGGTATCGCAATCCATTCATCCGGCGTTTTGATAAACGTACCGCTGCTCTGATTAATCACACCAGTTTGGTCGAGGATGATCAGTTTCATATTAGGCGGCCAGCTTGGAGAGATCGGCGATTTGATTCATCGTCTTACGCAGTTGCTTCAGCAAAGCAAGACGGTTGTTGCGCAATTTCTCATCGTCGACGTTCACCATGACGTGATCGAAAAAGGTATCGACCGGGGTTTTCAGCGTTGCCAGCAGTTGCAACGAAGCGGTGTAGTCACCGGTAGCAAAGGCTTTCTCGGTTTGCGGTTGAATGGCTTGCAACGCCTGATAAAGCGCCTGCTCGTCCGCCTCCTGCAATAAGCCGGTATCGACGCTATCGCTGCTATCGCCTTCGGATTTTTTGAGGATATTACCGACGCGCTTGTTGGCCGCCGCCAGACTGACTGCTTCTGGCAGTGCAGCAAACGCCCGTACGGCGGCGAGACGTTTCGGGATATCGCTTAAATGCTGAGGATTCAAACTGAGTACGGCATCGACTTCCTGCGGCGTGTATCCTTGGTCGCGTAAAGTACCAGAAAGCCGCTCGTAAATGAAGGTTATCAATTCCGAACATGATTCCTTACTAACAGCATGATTATCATATTTTGGCTTGCTATTAGAACCAGGAGCAGGAAGGAGACTAATTTCATTAATTTTATGAATAGCGTTATCAATCAGATCATCTAAATGAAGCTTTAAATCTTTTTCAATCAAAATGCGAATAACGCCCAACGCGTGACGCCGCAATGCAAATGGATCTTTGTCGCCGGTCGGAATTTCTCCAATGCTAAACATATTGATCAAGGTTTCCAGTTTGTCTGCCAGCGCTAGACAAACACCCACCGAGTTACGTGGCAATGCATCCCCGGCAAAACGCGGTTTGTAATGGTCTTCGATGGCAAACGCGACATCGTCGCTTAAACTTTCATGCTGCGCGTAATAGCGCCCCATGATGCCTTGCAGTTCCGGGAATTCACCCACCATATCTGTTAGTAGATCCACTTTTGCCAGCATAGCGGCTTTTTTAACATCATCAGCTAGTTCAACATTATCATGATCCAGGAGTTCTGCGATCTTTTCTGCAATCTCATAGACATAACGCATTCGCTGATCTTGTGTACCGAGTTTATTGTGATAAACCACCTTTTTCAATTCCGGCACACGAGAGAACAGCGTTCTTTTGCGGTCCTGATCGAAGAAAAACTTGGCATCGGCGAGGCGCGAGCGGACTACGCGTTCATTACCGGCGATGACTTGCGTGGGATCGGCGGGGCGGATGTTGGATACCAGCAGGAATTTGTTCGCCAGTTTTCCGTTGGCATCGAGCAGCGGGAAGTATTTCTGGTTCGCTTTCATCGTCAGAATCAGGCATTCCTGCGGTACTTGCAGGAATGCGGCGTCAAATTGGCCAACCAGCACGTTCGGATGTTCGACCAGCGCGGTGACTTCATCGAGTAGCGCGTCGTCATCGACCGGTGTCAGGTGCTCATGCGCCGCAGCGGTGGCGAGCTGGCGCGTGATTTCGGCGCGGCGCTCAGCGAAACTGGCAAGCACGGCACCCTCGGTTTGCAGTTGTTGCGCGTAGCTGTCGGCGTTGTGCAGCACGATGGGATTCACTTTTGCCTCAAAACGATGACCCTGCGTTTCGCGTCCGGCTTGCAGGCCAAGCACGCTGGCCGGTACGACGTCCGCGCCGTGCAATGTAGTCAGTGCGTGCGCGGGGCGCACAAAGTTGACGCTGCTCCAGCCATCCGCCAATTGATACGTCATCACCTTCGGGATCGGTAATCGTCCAATCGCTTCCTCTAATGCTTTTTGCAGTCCATCGGTCAGCGATGTGCCTTTGACGGTAATATCCAGAAACAGCGTTTCAGTCTTGCCATCCATTGCGCGCTGGAGTTGCGGCACGACCGAGGCATCCGCGCCGAGGCTGGCCAGTTTTTTCAATAATGGTGGCGTAGCCTGGCCTTGCGCGTCCAGGCCGACTTTGACCGGCATCAGTTTTTGCGTGACCGCTTGATCGGCGGCTTGCGTGGCAACATTGACGATATGCACCGCCAATCGTCTCGGGGTGGCATACGGCGTGATGGTTGCGTCGTGCGCGATCAAACCTTGCGCTTTCAAGCTGTCAGCCAGCAATTGCGCAAAACTGGCGCCTAGTTGTTTCAGCGATTTGGGCGGCAATTCCTCGACCAATAATTCAACCAGCAAATTCTTGCTCATGATGCGGATTCCTGCATGTCGGGCATTTGTGCGACCCATTTGGGCGGCGCCATCGGGAACGGCGGATTGAGGTTTTTACGGCTGTCGTAATAGGCTTTGGCGACTTGGCGCGACAGGTTGCGGATGCGGCCGATATACGCGGCACGCTCGGTCACTGAAATCGCGCCGCGCGCATCGAGCAGATTGAACGTATGCGCCGCTTTCAATACTTGTTCATAAGCCGGTAGCGCCAATTGCTGTTCGATGAGGTGATTGGCTTGCGCTTCGTGCTTGCTGAACGCCAGAAACAGAAATTCGGTATCGCTGTGCTCAAAGTTATATTTGGATTGCTCGACTTCGTTTTGATGGTACACGTCACGGTACGTCAAACCTTTGGTCCAGGTTAGATCGAACACGCTTTCCACACCCTGTAAATACATCGCCAGACGCTCCAGTCCGTAGGTGATTTCGCCGGTGATCGGTTTGCAATCGATGCCGCCGACTTGCTGGAAATAGGTGAATTGCGTGACTTCCATGCCATTGAGCCAGGTTTCCCAGCCCAATCCCCACGCGCCCAAGGTTGGATTCTCCCAATCGTCCTCGACCAGCCGCACGTCGTTTTGCGTCAGATCGAAACCGAGTTCGCGCAGCGATTCAAGATACAAATCCAGAATATTTTTCGGCGCCGGTTTCAGCACGACCTGAAACTGATAATAGTGCTGCAAGCGATTGGGGTTGTCGCCGTAACGGCCGTCTTTGGGACGGCGCGCCGGTTGCACATAAGCGGCTTTCCACGGCTCCGGGCCGATGGCGCGCAGAAAAGTGGCGGTATGACTGGTGCCCGCGCCCACTTCCATATCGTACGGCTGCAAAATCGCGCATCCCTGCTTGTTCCAATATTGCTGCAAGGTCAGGATAATTTCCTGGAAGGTCAGTGGCGGTTTTGGTTCTGGTGTTGGTGTTGGCATGAAGAATCGAGTTTTATCGCCATTAAAAGAAAAATTATGCGGATTTTACCGGGTTTTCCATGCCGCGCGAAAGGCAGATAGCAAACCAATGCACAATAACAACCCGGCCAGCCCCAGCACCGGGTAATTGCCCATGCGCACATACGGTGTCGCGCCGGTAAAGCCTTGCGCCAATCCATGCAGCGCCGCGGTGGTGAAAATTTCGATGGTTTGCAACACTCTGCCGCGCTCATCGATGATCGCGGTCACACCGGTATTCGTGGCGCGCAGCATGTAGCGCCCGGTTTCCAAGGCGCGCATTTGCGAAATCTGCAAATGCTGCTGGGGTCCGATCGAGCGCCCAAACCAAGCATCGTTGCTGACATTGACCAGCATCGTGGCTTGCGGCAATTGATAGATGATTTCCTCGCCAAATACATCCTCATAACAGATATTGATCGCCACCCGCTGCCCGGCTAAGTTCATCGGCTGCTGATCCAAACCGCCGCGCGAAAAATCGGACAGCGGAATTTGCAGTACTTGAATCACCCAGCCAAAAAGCGGCTTGAACGGAATATATTCGCCGAAGGGAACCAGGTGATGCTTGCGGTAACTTTGTTCCGGCGCGGTACCGAAGCTGAACATGGTGTTGTAATATTCTTTGCTCTCATGGCCAGTGCGCTCGGCCAGGCCGATCAACACGTCGCCGTTATTATTCCTGGCATGCTCGGCCAGATACGACAAATACAGTGGCGGCACGGCATCACTGAACAACGGAATGGAAATTTCTGGCGTCACGATCAAGCGGCTATCGCTTTCCACGATCAGCTTGGCGTATGTTTGCATGGTGCTTTCCAGGTGATCTTCACGCCACTTCATGTCTTGTGGAATATTACCTTGCAGTAAACTCACGCTAACCGGCTCTCCCTCCGGTTTAACCCAGTCGATCAACTGCAAGCCATACCCGCCGCACCATATCAGCAGTAAAGGCAATGCGTAACGCCATTTTTTAATCCCATGATCCAGCCAGAAAAAAAGCAAAGCCGCGCTGAATATCAGCAAAAACGAAATACCGTAAACACCGAAAACCGGTGCAAAACCTGCCAAGGGACTCAATGGCGCTTGCGAATAGCCCAGCGCCAGCCAGGGAAAACCAGTGAACAACGTGCCGCGCAACCATTCCGACAGCATCCATAAGGCCGCAGCCAGCGATGCCCAAAGAAAAGGCGAGGTCAGACGAGACCGGGTCAGAAGCCAAAAACCCAAAGCCGGAAACAGCGACAGGTAAGCGCAGAGTACGATCAATGCAACCACCGCGATGGGCATTGGCATTGCGCCAAAATCGTGCAAGCTGACGTAAATCCAGGTGACCCCGGCGCTAAACAGCCCCATGCCGAAACCGAACCCCAATGCGGCATTTTTCAGCGGGCTTTGGCTTTTGTGGCACAATCCCAGCAATACAGCCACGGTAATGACCGGCACCGGAAAAAGGTAGAAAGGCGCAAAACCGAGGACGGTCAGCATGCCCAGCAGAAAAACAATAATCAGTTGTAACAAAGGATTTTTCAATCGAGTCCAATTAGCGATGAAGATGGGAAAAACGGTCAGCCGCCGGAAATTACCGGATACCATAGAAACTGCACTGAACTTTCATATTTTAATGGTGTTCTCAGCATTTGCTTTATCATAAATTAACCCGTGACATCTTTGCGTACAATTTTAATCTTACTTTTCCGGGTGACATTCCATACGACTTATGCTAAATAATTATTTATTCACTTTATTGCCGGTATAAAAGTAGAATATGCGCACTGTTTTGCGTAACATCCGGTCTTGAATCCAGCGCACGGCTGCACAAAAAATGACTGAATGCTAAATGATTTAATGAATCCTGCGAATGCTGCACAGAAGTTGTACGTTTTATCTTATATTTGAAAATCAATCGGATTTCTCATGAAATTTAAAATTCTATGCGTGTTATTGCTGTCCGGACTTACTGCCTGCGCGCAGCTTCCTTCCAATAAGGAGGCAGAAAAAACAGGGGAATCCACCGATCCGGAAGAAGTCAGTCAGCTGAATTTACCCAAGCAGGAGTTGACTGCGCCCATTCTGTTTGATTTTTTAGTCGGTGAAACCGCATTGCAGCGAGGTAGCTTGGATATTGCGGTCAACCGCTATGTTAAGCTGGCCAAAACGACGCGCGATCCCCGTATCGCCAAACGTGCAACGGAAATTTCCCTGCATGCCGGCAATCCCTTTGCGGCCGAACAAGCAGCCACTCTGTGGGTTGGACTCGAGCCTGATTCCGTCGATGCGCGCCAAACCATCGCTGCACTGCTGGTCAATCTTGGCAAGCTGGATGCCGCGCGGCCCCATCTCGAAAAACTGCTGGCTACGGAAAAAGAAGGCGTCGACAATGCCTTCATGCAACTCAACCAATTGTTGTCACGCAATCCGGACAAAACCGCGACATTGCAATTGATACAACAGCTTTCGCAACCGTATAAGGATGTTCCGGAAGTCCATTTCGCCATTTCCCAGGCAGCATGGTTTGCCAATCAGCATCAGCTGGCATTGGATGAGATGCAGCGCGCGCTGGCTTTGCGCCCCGAATGGGAAATCGCCGCCGTTCATAATGGCAGAATATTGCAACGCGTTTCCGCTGCTGATGCGAGCGAATTCTACCGCGGCTATCTCGAAAAATATCCGGCATCCAATGAAGTCAGGGTGGCTTATACCCGGGTATTGATCGGTGCAAACGAGATTGATCAGGCACGCGAGCAAGTGCAATGGTTATTGGATAAAAATCCCGAAGACGCCGAAATCACCCTGGCAGCCGGATTATTGGCCACGGAGATGGGTGATTTTGATGTTACGGAAGCCAGTTTCAAAAAGGCACTGACTCTGGGATACAAAGATACCAATGCAGTGTACTTCCACTTGGCGCAGATTTATGAGGAAACCAATCGCCCCGATTTAGCCATGGAAGCATATCAGCAGGTAAAAAGCGGGGGGCGTTATTTACCGGCGCAAATCCGTTACGCGGATTTATTGGCATTAAAAGGTCATTTGCAGGAAGCGCGCGCGCACCTGCAAAAACTACCTGCCGCCAATGATCAGCAGGCTGCGCATTTGATATTGGCGGAAGCGCAGATTCTGCGGCGTTCCAAGGCCCATCAGGAAGTCTACAATTTGCTCGATGCAGGATTAAAGAAACTGCCGGATTATCCCGAGCTGCTTTATGACCGCGCCTTAGCAGCCGACAAGTTGGGTAAATTTAAAATCCTGGAGCAGGATTTGCGCAAACTGATCAAGCTAAAACCGGAAAATGCGCATGCCTATAATGCCTTGGGTTACAGCTTCGCTGAGCGCGGTATGCATTTACCGGAAGCGTTGAAATTGATCAGGAAAGCCGTTGAGCTTTCTCCGGAGGATCCCTATATTATGGACAGCTTGGGTTGGGTATACTACCGCATGGGAAATTTCGTGGAAGGATTGAATTTCTTGAATTTGGCATTCGCCGCCCGCCCGGATGCTGAAATTGCGGCGCACTTGGGTGAGGTGCTTTGGGTACAAGGCGCTAAAGACGATGCCAAAAATATATGGCGTACTGCCTTGGAAAAAGATCCGGATAACGAAGTCCTGCTGGAAACATTGCAACGGTTAACAAAAAAGAGAGCGATTGATTAAATCGGTTTCATGGACGTAACCGGTGCCTTTTCAAACATCATTAAACAGTGCTATTGATCCTGCGATGAATCTCTGTGAGCCTGTCAAACAATTAAAATGCTAAACACCACTCCAGCACTGGAATTCAAAAGCAGCACTTTTTTCGCGCCCATCTTGATTCTTTACACCAACGATCTGGCTGCAATCGAACAGACACTGCATGAAAAAATCAACCTGGCGCCGGAATTCTTCAAAGATTCTCCGCTGATTATCGATTTACGCGAATTAAACAAGCAAAATCAGGATCTGGATTTCACGCAGATCATCCAGCTGTTACGCAGAGTCAGTTTTTTTCCGGTCGGTATCCGCGGCGGTAATGAGAGCCAGAATAAACAGGCGCGCGCTTTATTCATTCCAATCGATACGGTGCGCGAGCAAGGCAGTTCCATCATCATTGGGGAATCGCAGAAACAGGAAGCGGCTCAACAGCCTGCCGCGCAACCTGAAACAGTGACGGTTAAAGAGCCATCCATCCGGCCTGTTCCGATTCCGCCGGTGGCCGCAACGGCAACCTTAGTGACGCAACCGATCCGCTCTGGGCAACGGATTTACGCAGCCGGCGATTTGATCATTTTGTCGCAGGTTAGCGCTGGCGCCGAAATTATGGCCGAAGGCAATATACACGTCTATAATACGTTAAGAGGGCGTGCTTTGGCAGGCGTGCATGGCAATACAGCTGCCCGGATATTTTGTTTCGATTTACAGGCAGAACTTATTTCCATCGCGGGCGATTATAAAACCAGCGAGGATTTGAATAAGCAGGCATACAATCATCCCGTGCAGATCTATTTGCAGAATCATGCGTTGATCATTAAAGAGATTGCTTAAGACCAAACAGCAAAGGAGGCTCAATTGGCAAGAATTATAGTCGTGACATCAGGCAAGGGCGGCGTTGGTAAAACAACCACAAGCGCAGCGATCGCCATGGGGCTGGCGAAAAAAGGGCATAAAACAGCGGTCATCGATTTTGATGTGGGTCTGCGGAACCTGGATTTGATTCTCGGCTGTGAACGCCGGGTTGTTTATGATTTTATCAATGTGATCAATGGCGAAGCCAGTCTTAATCAAGCGCTCATCCGCGATAAGAACTGCAATCTGCTGTATATCCTGCCGGCATCGCAAACACGCGACAAAGACGCGCTGACGCAGGAAGGCGTGGGCAAAGTTTTAGACGAATTATCCAAGGATTTTGAGTATATTGTGTGCGATTCTCCCGCCGGTATTGAGAAAGGCGCCAATCTGGCGCTTTATTTTGCCGACGATGCATTTGTCGTTACCAACCCGGAAATTTCTTCCGTCCGCGATTCGGATCGCATGCTGGGGATTCTGTCCAGTAAATCACGCCGGGCCGAAAGAAATGAAGACCCCATTAAAGAGTATTTATTACTGACCCGGTATGATGCCGACCGGGTTAAGCTGGGTGAGATGTTGAGTCTGGAGGATGTGCAGGAAATCCTGTCGCTGGAATTATTGGGCATTATTCCCGAATCGAAATCGGTTCTATCTGCATCAAATGCAGGTATGCCGGTCATTCTCGATGAGAAGAGTGAAGCCGGTCAGGCATACGCCGATGTCGTTGCGCGTTACTTGGGAGAAAAGCTGCCGCATCGGTTTATCGATGGTAAACAAGGGTTTCTCAGAAGGCTATTCGGAGGAAGAAAATGAGTTTACTGGACTATTTCAGATCATCCAAACCCAAAACCGCTTCGCTGGCGAAAGAACGATTGCAGATTCTGGTTGCGCATGAGCGCAGCTACCGTAATCAACCTTCGTATCTGCCACAATTGCAGAAAGAGCTGTTAGAGGTTATCCGGAAGTACGTAAACGTTGATCAGGATGCGATATCGGTTAACTTTGAACAAGACGAGAATCAGGAAACACTGGAACTCAATATCGTATTGCCTGATTTTCAGCAAACGAACAAGACGATCAATAGTTAACGAAGCACACTCCATAATCCGTTGGTAATTGCGCAATTGATATCTGCCTGTTTTTATATTGAATTACCAGCAAACAAGTTCAGAATTCAACCATGGAAAATTATTCTGGGAATTCTGTCCGGTTGTATTTTTCCGTTATTTTCCGGCTGCCAGCTATTACCCGTTCAAACGCAACCCGAAGCGGCCGTCACGACCATCCAAACAGAGCCTGTTGCGGGTGCGCATAACGCGGTTGCCCCTGATTTCAACATCTTGGGCAGAATAGCGATTCAAGACGAGAATCAAAGTTTTTCCGGCAGTTTCCGCTGGCAGCATCTGGCCGCCAGTGATGAAATTTTGCTATTTACACCGTTAGGTCAAGCGGTTGCGGAAATTTCCAAAGATCACGAAGGCGTGCGGCTGATCACCTCTAAATTGGAAGCTTTTTATGCCAACGACGTGGAAAGTTTGACGGAAGAAATTCTCGGCTGGCGCCTGCCGCTCAATGGGCTGCAATTCTGGATACAGGGTATACATTCGCCCGCAAACGCGTCGCAAAAGGATTTCGATAATAAAAATCAGATTATCGCGATCCGGCAAGATGGCTGGCACATTCATTATCAGGGCTTCACGGCGGCACAACCCAACGCCGCAGCGCTTCCCCGGGTACTGAATTTAGTCTATCAGAAGCTGAAAATCCGCCTGGTTGTGGATGATTGGAAAGTTGAATAACCGTTACTGCCGTTAAAGCATAAGCGCTCGATCCTTATTTCTATGTTCACATTCCCCGCTCCTGCCAAGCTGAATCTTTTTTTACATGTCGTTGGCCGCAGACAAGATGGTTATCATTTGCTGCAAACGGTTTTCCGGTTTCTCGATTTTTCCGATCAACTCAGTTTTGCAGTACGCCCGGATGGTATCGTCAGGTTGCATAATCCGATTGCCGGTGTGCCGGAAGAAAAAGATTTGTGCGTCCGTGCCGCCAAACTGCTGCAACAGAAAACCGGGGCCACGCAGGGTGTGGATATCTTTATGCAAAAACAAATTCCGATGGGCGGCGGTCTGGGCGGCGGGAGTTCTGATGCTGCCACCACATTGCTGGCACTGAATCACTTGTGGAAAGTGAATTTAAATCCAGAGCAATTGCTCGAATTAGGGCTTCAACTGGGTGCCGATGTGCCGGTATTTATTTTTGGACAAAATGCTTTCGCTGAAGGAGTTGGTGAAAAACTCGCCGCTATTGAACTGCCACCCGCTTGGTACCTGGTTCTAGTACCACCGGTGCAAGTATCGACCGCAGAGATTTTTACCAGTAAGGAATTGACACGCAACACGATACCCATCACAATACCGCCCTTTTCTGTCTGGCAAGGGCATAACGATTTAGAATTAGTCGTTTGCCGGGCGTATCCTGAAGTGGCAAGATGCTTGGAGTGGCTAAAGCGGCTAGAAAATACTACAATAGCGGCGATGAGCGGTTCAGGCGCGTGTGTATTTGCAGAATTTGCCACAGAACGGGCCGCGCGAGCTGCTTTTGAACAGATTCCAGATGATATGAAAGGGTTTGTCGCAAAAGGATTGGATTGCCATCCGATGCACAAAACCCTGAATTGAAGATTTTGGGGAGTCGCCAAGTGGTAAGGCACCGGATTTTGATTCCGGCATTCGTAGGTTCGATCCCTACCTCCCCAGCCAGTATCTTGGCATGGCAGTAACTCCGGAGAGGAGACTTTCATTCATTCCGATTGAGAATGGATGCGGAATTAAACAAAACTGTGATCATCACAGCTGCTTATTTAACCAGAGAAACCTGTACTCCCTTACCCAGGCTAGCTAGCGCAAAGAAATATCATGGCTTATGACAGTTTGATGGTCTTTACCGGAACTGCGAATCCCAAATTGGCGGAGGATGCCGTGAAGCATCTCAATATCCATCTGGGGCGCGCTACTGTCGGACGCTTCAGCGACGGTGAAGTCATGGTGGAAATTCTCGAGAATGTGCGCGGTAAGGATGTGTTTGTATTGCAATCCACATGTGCGCCTACCAATGACAGCTTGATGGAGATAATGGTCATGGTGGATGCGTTGAAACGCGCATCAGCCAGCCGTATTACCGCTGCAATCCCCTATTTCGGTTATGCCCGTCAGGATAGACGGCCGCGCTCGGCGCGCGTTCCGATTACCGCCAAAGTGGTCGCCAATATGCTGAGCACCGTGGGTATTGACCGGCTGCTCACGATGGATTTGCATTCGGATCAAATCCAAGGTTTTTTCGATATGCCGGTTGATAATATATATGGCATGCCCATTTT
This sequence comes from Nitrosomonas sp., assembly GCF_040240425.1. GTDB lineage: Bacteria > Pseudomonadota > Gammaproteobacteria > Burkholderiales > Nitrosomonadaceae > Nitrosomonas. The sequence goes on from NZ_QPHG01000002.1 coordinate 58,995, forward strand.
GCTCGGCGATATCTGGAAACATAATTACCAGAATCTAATCGTGGTATCCCCGGATGTCGGCGGCGTAGTCCGCGCCCGCCATCTGGCAAAGCGCTTGGAATGCGATCTGGCCATCATCGACAAACGCCGCCCCAAACCCAATGAAGCAAAAGTCATGAACATCATCGGTGAAGTCAAAGACCGCACTTGTGTGATTATTGATGACATGGTGGATACCGCCAATACGCTGTGTCAGGCAGCCAATGCATTAAAAGAGCACGGCGCGAAAGCCGTGATAGCGTATTCCACGCACGCGGTATTATCCGGTAATGCGGTGGAACGCATCCAGAACTCGGCGTTGGATAAGCTGGTGGTGACGGATACCATCCCATTGCGCGAGGACGCGCAGGCGTGCGATCGCATTTGTCAGTTGAGCATCGCCAATCTGCTGGCGGAAACCATGTTGCGTATTAGCAATGAAAGCTCTTTAAGCTCATTATTCATGGAATAGATTAAGTTTTTTTAACCGGTTTGTTTGGTCGCGAGCAAACCATCTTTATGGAGTATCACAATGAAAATAGAAATCAGCGCTGATAAGCGCACGTTGCAGGGAAAGGGTGCGAGCCGCCGCCTGCGTGGTTCCGGTAAAGTTCCGGCAGTCATTTATGGTGGTGATCAAGAAGCCCAATCGATTGAGATGGATCACAACGATCTGTATCACAAACTCAAGCTGGAAGCTTTTCACGCTTCCGTGTTGACGTTAGCTGTCGCAGGGAAAAAAGAGCCCGTACTGCTGCGCGACATTCAAATGCATCCTTACAAACAGCAAGTGCTGCATGTGGATTTTCAACGCGTCGACAAGGACAAGAAAATACACATGAAAGTGCCGTTGCACTTTATCAATGCTGAAGTTGCACCGGGTGTAAAAACCTCCGGCGGTATCGTTTCTCATATCCTGACGGAAGTGGACATCAGCTGTCTGCCCGATGATCTGCCTGAATTTATTTCAGTCGATCTGGCCGAACTCACTGCCGGACACACACTGCATTTGAGCGACTTGGTCATGCCTAAAGGCGTAGAAACCGTGGCACTGAGCAAAGGTGAAAATCTGCCGGTAGCCACAATCGTCATTCCACGCTCGGTATTGTCTGAAGAAGCCGGTGCCGAGGGATCGGGCGCTGAGAAAAAGTAAGCTGAGTGATAAAGCACTGAGCTGTTCTGGAAATTGGACAAATCTGCCGGGGTTGCAATATACACCGGCAGATTTTTCGTTTCTGGGGATGCTCTCAGTAACCCGATAAATTCTCACTGAAGCCTGACATCATTTCATGAAACTTGTCGTCGGATTGGGTAATCCCGGCAGAGAGTATGCCGGTACGCGCCATAATGCCGGTTTTGAGTGGGTTGACCGGTTAGCGCATACGTTGCACGCCACGCTAAGACCGGAAGCCCGGTTTCATGGATCGTGTGCGCAGGTGCGGGAGAGAGATACCGACTTGTGGCTGCTGGAACCGCAAACCTTTATGAATCGAAGCGGCCAATCGGTCGCTGCATTGTGCCAGTTTTATAAAATCCTGCCGGATGAAATCATCGTGGTGCACGATGAATTGGATTTACTCCCAGGCATCGCCAAACTAAAAAAAGGCGGTGGTTTGGGCGGGCATAACGGCCTCAAGGATATCGCCGCAAAATTGGGCACGCAGGATTTCTGGCGGCTGCGCATTGGCATCGGTCATCCCGGCGACCGCAATGCCGTGGCCAGTTATGTGTTGCATCTGCCGAGAAAAGAAGAAGCGCCGCTGATTGATGAAGCCATTCAAAAAAGCCTGGAAGTCTGGCCGCTCATCGCGCAAGGCGCGTGCGAGGCGGCCATGCTGAAACTGCACACGAAAGCATAAATTCCAGCAATAATTCATAACATTGTTATTTAACCCTTTTTAATGAGAAACCGGTCATGAGTCTGAAATGTGGAATCGTGGGTCTACCCAATGTCGGCAAATCCACCTTGTTTAATGCCTTGACCAAAGCAGGCATCGCGGCGGAAAACTATCCTTTTTGCACTATCGATCCGAATGTCGGCATTGTCGAAGTACCTGATCCGCGCCTGCAAAAACTCAGCGGCATCGTCAAACCGCAAAAAATACAACCGGCCATCGTCGAATTCGTCGATATCGCCGGGCTGGTCGCGGGCGCATCCAAAGGCGAAGGATTAGGCAACAAATTCCTCGCCAACATCCGCGAGACCGACGGCATCGTCAACATGGTGCGCTGCTTCAACGATGACAACGTCGTGCACGTCGCCGGTAAAGTCGATCCGATCTCCGATATCGAAGTCATTCAAACTGAATTGTCCTTGGCCGATCTCGCCACAGTCGAAAAAACATTGCTGCGCGAATCCAAGGTCGCCAAATCCGGCAACAAGGATGCGATCAAGTTATGTGCCCTGCTGGAGCAAGTTCAAGCGCATCTTGACCAAGGCAAACCCGCCAGAACAATGGACTTGGATAAAGAGCAAAAACTCTTATTGCAGCCGCTGTGCTTACTGACCGCCAAACCCGCGATCTACGTCGCCAATGTCGACGACCACGGTTTTGAAAACAACCCGCTGCTGACCCGCGTGCAAGAATATGCCGCCCAGGAAGGCGCGCCGGTCGTCGCCATCTGCGCGGCACTCGAAGCTGAAATCGCGGAATTGTCCGATGAAGATAAGAAAATCTTCTTAGCCGACCTGAACCTGGAAGAACCTGGCCTTAACCGCCTGGTGCGCGCGGGCTATGAACTGCTCGGACTGCAAACGTACTTCACCGCCGGTGTCAAAGAAGTCCGCGCCTGGACCATCCACAAAGGCGACACCGCGCCGCAAGCTGCCGGTGTCATCCATACTGACTTCGAGAAAGGCTTCATCCGCGCCGAAGTCATCAGCTACGACGACTTCATCGCCTACAACGGCGAACAAGGCGCCAAGGAAGCCGGAAAAATGCGCCTTGAAGGCAAGGAATACATCGTCAAGGATGGTGACGTGATGCACTTCCGGTTTAATGTTTAAGTTTCCTGATTGAACATGTCGCAAAAACCTAAAATTTGCGACATGTTCGATTGACCTGTCGCTGTGGGCGACATAAAAAACTTATTGACGCTATTAGATTCAGAATCTGATTGAAAAAACATCGCGGGACGCGAAAAGCTGTTTATTCATAACAAGTTGAGCACTTCGGCGGGCGCGGGCTCCAGAATCCAGCCGTGGGCCACTTCGGTTTTCAGCTGCGCGTAGAAGGCATCGATTTCACCGCCGAAGCGCTGCCATAAATCCTTGGCGCTCATTTCGCCGTTGTGACGGGCCAGGATGGTGGCCAGCGGGGCTTGGGCCTTGATGTCGGGTGCAGTACCCAAATGCAGTGGAGCAATCAATTCGGTTTGTGGAGCTTTCATGGGTTCCTCTTGTTGTTCGATGGCGACACCGGTGAGGCTAGCTATAGAGGTGGTTGCTAAACGCTCAGCAACGATGTTTGCATGCCGCAATTGGCTTTCGAGTACGTCACAGAAGCGCATTAACTCCGTTACTCGGCCCACTATTCGCCGTTGTTCTGCAAGTGGCGGCAAAGGGATCTCGAATTGCTCAAGAACCTTCTTACTCAAGCCCTCTCGAGCCATTCCGACTTGCCTGTTCCAAATCATTGCTTGCGTGTATGGGGACAAGATACAAAGGTGCAGATACTCTCTAACTTCAGGATCAGTTAGACGGATGATCGTGACGTGTTGGCTTACGTTTGCTTCACCAAAGTCGGATGGCACCAGTGCACAACGTCCAAGTGATGCGCCCGTGATGTTTAGCAAAATATCGTTGCCAAGCACCGTCGTCCCCGACATTCTTTCGTGCTCTTCAGCCGTTATGCAGGCGACGTCGTCCATGCGTAATCCATCGTTCCATATGTTTTGAGAACGCAGAAATGGAATCCCTACTTTGATGTATACCTCTCTTCCGCCTCTGGGGGTACTGCCAGAGCCAATCTTGTTTGTAATCTGAGCAAGTCTGACAAAGGCCCATCCTTTAGGGAGCGGAAACGGATATTCCTCTTCAGAAACATCGGCCAATGCAATTTGCTTAGCTATGAGCTTTTGTTTGGCTAACCCAGCCTTCTTAGCTGCGATGTCTGACAACCATTTCGCAATAGGCTCATCAGCGTCTAATTGATGAACCAATAAGCCGTGAATGGCCAAGTCCAATATCAAATTTCTCAGTTGTGTCACATCCTCCGGCGCATGAAACAGCTCTCTGAAGTTATCGGCTAGGCGTGTCCAGGTAGTTTGCAGTTCGTGAGGGCTTTGGCTGCTTGCGACGGCTTGCAGGGTGGACTGGCGCAGGTTGTTTTGCAGTTTGAGGCGGATTTGCTGTTGCTTTTCTAGCGTGTCGCACAAGGCCATCAGCTCATCGACTTTGGCGACGATGCGGGATTGTTCGGCGGACGGTGGTAGTGGCAAAGCACGGGTAGCAAAGTATTCCGTTGGCAATCGCTTCTGGCCCGCAGTGCCGGTCATGTTTTTTTCACCTTCAACAGCGAAAAATGGCGACCTTAAAAATAGATAGATGTAACCCGGCAATATGCCCGTATGGATCGGTCGGAATACATGCAGCTCGGTCGTGCCCGCGCCAATAGCATGCTCCAATCCATCAATAACAGCGGCTTTGCCGTTCTCAAAACATGGCGTGATCTTGGCAACAACGACATCGCCGTTTCTAAAGTGGGTGAACCCCTTCTTTATTTTTCCCCACTTCTTCGCCTCTGGTGCCAGTGCTCCCGTGTGGACGTCTGAGAAACCGCTCATTGGAATAAACGACGCAGCGGCTTCGTCTGGCGCGTCGTTTCTCGGACTAATTTCGCCAAGATCAAGAAGGCGTGTCCAACACCATGAGGCAGGTAGCTCTATGGCTGACGGAATATCAATCGCTTCAGCCTCCAACTTTGGCAGGCGCTTGTACGCTCTTTCGCGAATTAACCGATCCCTTAATATTGCGATGTCGGCCAGTAACTCACGTGCATCACCATCAGTATCGCGTTGAGGTGTCAATGTTCCTGTAATGGCCAGCTGGTACACCATTTCGCGCAGCTTGCCCACACCCCCCGGCGCATTCGCAATATGCCCAAACGCTGCCAAGAACTGCTGTGCATCCATCAGCCTTGTTCCCCGCTGCGGTTTTCCAGCCGCTGGCGCGACCGTTCGATGGCGTCGTGGAGTTTTTGCTGCAACACAGCCTTGGGTGGCAGTTCGGTGAGGTATTCGGCGACATGGATGCCGCTGGCGTCGAGTTCCAGCAGTTCGATCTGTTCCTGCTTTTTGCCGCTGCACAGGATGATGCCGAGCGGCGGGGCTTCGCCGGACTCCTGTTCGTGTTTGGCGAGCCAGCGCAGGTAGAGCTCCATCTGGCCTTTGTCGGCGGCTTTGAAGTCGCCAAGTTTAAGGTCGATGGCGACCAGGCGCTTGAGGCGGCGGTTGTAAAACAGCAGGTCGATGTAGAAGTCGTCGTTGTCGATCTGGATGCGTTTTTGGCGGGCGACGAAGGTGAAGCCTGCGCCCAGTTCGAGCAGGAAGTTTTCCAGCTCGCGCAGAATGGCGTCTTCGAGATCTTTTTCCAGATAGCGGTCTTGCAGGCCGAGGAAGTCGAGCACGTAAGGGTCTTTGAGCAGCAACGCTGGGCTCAGTTCGCCCTGTTCGCGCAAGGCGGTCAGTTCCCAGGCCAGTAGTTCATCGGGCTGGCGCGACAGCGCAGTGCGTTCGAACAGCATCGTCTCCTTGCGCTCGCGCAGCTGCCGCACGCTCCAGCGCTCTTGCGCGCACATCTGGGTGTAGAAGTCGCGGGCCAGCGGGTCCTTGAGGTAGATGAGCTCCAGAAAGTGGCTCCAGGCCAATTGTCTCGACAGTGTCGAGACAATCTGCATGTCGGGAAAAGCTTCGGCAAAGCGCAGCATGTGGCGCAGGTTTTTGGCGGAGAAGCCGCGCCCATAGTCGCTCTCCAATTGTCTCGCCAGTGCGGAGACAATCTGCTCGCCATAAGCGGCCCGTTCGCTTTGTAGCACTTCATTGCGAATACGCTGGCCGATATGCCAGTAGAGCAGCGTCAGTGCGCTGTTGACGGCAGTGGCAAGCTGCTGGCGGCTTTGCGCGATGAGACTGCGAATATCACCCAGCAGTTGCTGATCGGCGGGCGTTGGCGAAGCGGCAGGTAGCTTGCTCATTTGGGCACCGCTTCTGCGCTGAAGTGATGCGCCAGCGCGGCAGCCAGTTCGCTCTTGAGCTGGTTTTCGGTTTCTTCGATTTCGCCCAGCAGCTTCTTGTATTTTTCCAGCAATACATCCGGGTCGTGCGTTTCTTCTTCGGGTGCGTTGGGGTTTTTGATGTCGAGATTGAAGATCGGCCAGTAGATGCGGTCGCCTGCGGCCTGCGCATCTCGGGCTTGCAGGCGCAGCGGTTCGGCCTGGGCGCGCAGTGCGGCAATCTGGGCGTCGATCTTTTCGCGGTAGGTCGCGTCGGTGTTGCCAATCAGGCTTTTGCGCAGATTGCTGGCCTCAGCTTCGATCGCAGCGGCTTGGTTGTTCAGGTCTTCCGCGCGCTGCCAATGCGGGTGTGCAAGGATTTCCGCCTGTTCGCGTTTGGTTTTAAAGTCTACCTTCCAGGCGAATTCGGTTTCCACGCGATCGGCGAAGTCGTTGGCCTCATCGCCCCACCACTCCTGTTCAGGTTTGAACTCTTCCAGCCGGATCGGCTTGGTCTTGGAGTAGCTTTTGTAACCTTGTGGGTAGGGGTGCTCGTAAAACCAGATGGTGTCGGTGTGAAAGTGTTCGGTGCCGTCATCCACCGTGGCGCCCTTGGTGAAGAACAGCAGGTTAGTTTTGATGGTGGTGTACGGCGCGAACACGCCCTTGGGCAGGCGGATGATGGTGTGCAGCTTGCAGTCGCGCAACAGCAGTTTTTTCAGCGTGCCCTTGATGCCGTCGCCAAACAAGAAACCATCGGGCAGCACCACAGCGGCGCGGCCGTTTTCCTTCAATAGCTTCTTGATGATGAGGGCCATGAACATGTCGGCGGTTTCACGAGTACGCAGGTCGGCCGGGTAGTCGCTGCCAACACCGTCATCTTCATAACCGCCAAACGGGGGATTAGTGATGACACAGTCAACCTTGTCATGGGCGCTCCATTCGTTCCAGCCGATGCCCAGCGTGTTTTTGTGCTCGATCTGACTCGGTACGTCGATGCCGTGCAGCAGCATGTTAGTGGTGCACAACAGGTGCGGTAGCTGCTTTTTTTCAATGCCGTGGATCAGCGATTCGATGGCACGTTGGTCTTCGGCGCTGGATTGGGTAGTAATCTGGAGGCGCAAGTGGTCGATCGCGGCGGCGAGAAAGCCACCTGTACCACAGGCCGGATCCATCACGGTTTCGCGCTTGCCCAGACGCGGATTGATGCGGTCAACCATGAAAGCGGTGATAGCGCGTGGGGTATAGAACTCGCCCGCATTGCCAGCGCTGCGCAGGTCGTTGAGCATTTGCTCGTACACGTCGCCCAGACTGGCGCGGGTTTTAAAATCGTGGAAGTTGATGGCATCTTCCAGTTTCTCGATCACGGCCAGCATCTGCGGGCCGGATTTCATGTAGTTGTTGGCGTCTTCAAACACGCTTTTGACAACCTTGTGCTGTGGGCTCACGCTGGCATCTATTTTTTCTTTCAGCGCCGGGAACAGTTCGTTATTGACAAAAGAAATCAAGTCACTGGCGGCAATCTGGGGTTTCTTCTTGCCTTCAGCATCGGCCTTGTAGGCGGCCCAATTGCGCCAGCGAAAGCGCTCGGGCAGAGGCGATTTATATTTTGCGTTGTCGTCTTCCCACTCTTCTTCGCGTTGGTCAAATACCTTCAGAAAAAGCATCCAGGTGAGCTGACCCAGGCGCTGAGCGTCGCCATCGACGCCGTCGTCCTTACGCATGATGTCTTGGATGGATTTGATGGTGCTGTTGAGATTCATCGAGTAGTTCTTTGGTCGCTTTGATTGATAGCTTGGATCAACCTTGTTTTTGTTCGTGACTGTCGTAGAGGGCTTGCTCAAGCTCCTTTACGGCTTGAGTGTATCGCTCGACGCTGCCGAAAATGCCGCGGCGGATCTGTGTTTTGCTACCAAACCGATCGAACGGCGGCAGCTCCAGTACCTTGGCGTCCTCGATGTCCTGCACACCGTGGTCGGCGAATTTGTCGAGCAGGGCTTCGAGTATGGCGCGGGCTTGCTCGCCGTACTTGCCAAACACGTCCCGTTTCTTGACGTTGTTGGCACGCTCACGGCGGGTGAGTGGTTTTTGGTCGAAGGCGACATGGGCGACCAGATCGAACACATCCAGCTCGCTGCCGTTGGCAACCGCCTGCTGCAAGATTTCGAGCGGCACGCCGTGGCCGGCCAGCTCGTCCAGCACGGCCTGCTTGCGCTCGGCACTGTTCCAGCGGCGCAGAAAGCCGGTCATCGTGCCGAACTCGGCTTGCAGCGCTTTTTTGATGTCGTCCTTGAGCAGAACGCGGTAGTCCTCGGTGATGAGCTTGCCATCGGCATCGAGGTATTGCGAGCGCTCCACTGCCACGCGCACATTGACGTCGTCGATGACGTATTTGATGCGGCCTTCGCCGCCACCGCCGGTGGAGCCGGGGACATAAGGCGGTGGTTCGGGTTCTCCAACACCCGGTGGATTTGTGTCTTCCGGCGGCACCACGGATTCATCGGGTTTGGGTTCATAGATCACCACCGGTTCGCCATCGAAGTTCGGATCAGCAAACAGGCGTGTGGCGCCCTTGAAGTCCATGATAGTGAAGTAGAGTTTCTGGTAATCTTCGCGCAGGCGTGTGCCACGGCCAATGATTTGCTTGAACTCGTTCATCGAGTTGATGTTTTGATCGAGCACGATAAGCTTGCAGGTCTTGGCATCAACCCCGGTGGTGAGCAGTTTGGAGGTGGTGGCAATGACCGGATACGGCTCGTCATTGTCGATGAAGTAGGAGAGCTGGGCCTTGCCTTCGTTGTCGTCGCCGGTGATGCGCATCACATAACGGCGGTTACTGGCGGCGGCTGGGATCAGTTTGACCAGCTCTTGCCGCATGCGCTCGGCGTGGTCCTGGTCATCGCAGAAAACAATGGTCTTGGCCATCGGGTCGGTGGCCTTGAGGTACTCCCATACCTTGCTGGCGACGAGCCGGGTGCGCTTTTCCAGTACCAGATTGCGGTCGAAATCCTTGATGTTGTACTGACGCTGTTCAATCGCTTGGCCGAGCTTGTCGACCTTGCCCTTCTCCGGCGTGTAACCGACGGCGTCCACATCGGTCGCGATGCGGATCACCTTGTAAGGTGCGAGAAAGCCGTCTTCAATGCCTTGTTTGAGCGAGTAGGTGTAGACCGGGTCACCAAAATAGGTGATATTGCTGATGTCTTTGGTTTCTTTGGGCGTAGCAGTCAAGCCTAAGTGTGTGGCTCCGCTGAAGTAATCGAGCACGTCACGCCACGCCGAGTCATCGGCAGCACTACCCCGGTGGCATTCGTCTATGACCACCAGGTCAAAAAAATCCGCCGGAAACTGGCGGTAGATCTGCTTCCACTCCTCTTTGCCGGTCACGGCCTGATACAGCGCCAGGTAGATCTCATAATTTTTCTTGACTTCCCGGTTAATGACTTTGTGCATCACCTCGCCGAATGGGGCGAAATCCTGTTGCATGGTTTGGTCAACGAGAATGTTACGGTCAGCCAAAAACAGAATGCGCTTCTTGGCTTTGGCTTTCCATAAGCGCCAGATAATTTGAAAAGCGGTGTAGGTTTTACCGGTGCCAGTGGCCATGACCAGCAACACGCGCTGTTGTCCTTTCGCAATGGCCTCGATGGCACGATTGGTGGCTACGCGCTGGTAATAGCGAGGTTCTTTGCCACTGCCATCCGAATAGAAAGGCTGCTCAACAAGCTTGACGACCGCGGGCTCGGTCAGTCCTTTCCACTGCTGGTACAGCCGCCAAAGGTCATCAAAGGAGGGAAATTCACCGAGTGATAGCTCTCGCTCGACAGGCGAGTTCAATCCAGTGCGATCATGTAGCAGGAAGCCATCCCCATTGCTGCTGATGGCAAATGGAACATCCAGCATTTCGGCATAAGCCAAGGCCTGTTGCATGCCATATCCAACCGGGAATTTAGCTTGTTTGGCTTCAATAACGGCGATAGGAACGTTGGGCCTTGCGTAGAGTACGAAATCGGCACGTTTCGGGCCGCCTTTGGCTTCGGGATTCTTGATGCGGACGGCAAGCCTGCCGCGCACCATGACGCGGCCATCGGTAAGATTCACTTCCTCGCGAAACTGGTGTTGTAGCCAGCCAGCTTGCTGGATGGCTGGGGTGATGAACTTGGTGCAGATATCCCGTTCGGATAGCTCCAGTTTGTTAATCATCTTTTCCTTCATCAACCTTGATAACATTTATCTTAGGTTTCAGGCCATGCTGCTGCGCGTAATCCAAAATCAACACCTTCATTTATCGAAGTGATAGAGCGTATTCACATTCATTAGCTACCCGCAATAACTGCTTAATGTTTGCAGAGGCACGGATGGACAAGGCTTAACTCTTGCGGGCTTCACGCATAGCCTTAATCTGAGAATGTATCGCAAATGTACTGCGTTTTGCTGCGTTGCACCAGTTCCACCGCAATGATGGCACTCAAGCCAAAGTACTTGAGTGTATTTTCGACAGCTCTTATTCTGAACCACCGAGAAATCCTCGATAGTTGGTTAGTTCCCAATGCTATTAGGGTACAAATCGAAATTGATCGCGGAGTTATCCCAAAAATTTTTCTTCCACTTCCATGCTGAATTGAGCCGAAGCAAAATCGCCACATTCCTACCTCATTCCTGCCGCCGCGCGTGCACAGCATCCTTGAGCAGCACTGCCTTGCTGTATTGCAAAAATTCGTCCAGATGGTTTTTGATTACCGCCACGGTGATCGGTAATTGCAGCGCCTGATACTCATGCACCGCAATGTTGCGAAACCCTACCATGCGCTTCAGTTTGTCCGCCAAGGCCGCATCGATCCAGCCCGCCTGCGCCAGCAGCGCAAACACATCGCGCGCGCTTTGCGGGATGCCCAGCCTTTCGCGGCGGATCAAGTGCTGACCCATATCCAGCGCCGCTTCGCAGGCGCGCTGAATGTTTAGAATGGCGGCGTCCTGCCGGGTGTGATTTTCGGCAAACGTGGTAGGATCAGCTTCGTACTCCTCGCGGGCGCGCAGCACGCAACGCTCAATGGTGGCGGCTTTGTTCAGCAAGACATCATCGGCCATACACGCTTCCCCGGTGTTGAATGTCATTGATCAGCGCGTAGCGCGCTTCGTCCAGCGCGGTCTTTTCGCTGAGAATAGCCGTCTCAAAAAGTGCCGCCTGACTATCTTTTTGCCACCAGCGCACGCCCGTGGTGATGATCTGGTATTGCATGACCGTCGACGCTGCTCGCAGATCGAGCAAATCCACGGCACAACCCGCAACATCGGCCAATTCTCCAGCCAGATCGAACAACAGCAATGGATCGGCATAACCGGCCACCAATACCGCCAGATCCAGATCGCTTTCAGCGTTGGCTTGACCCTGGATGCGGCTGCCAAAGGCATACAGCGCCAGCAGATCCGGTAAGCGGTTTTGCACTCGCTGCAAGATGATTTGCTGATTCATGCAGACTCCTGAGGTTTGGGTAACACGGGTTTGTATCATACCTCTCGCCAAAGTTGACCATGTTTATTTCGTCATTGCCGTGCTGCTGGATGGTTTCACGTCGCCACGATCACCCGCACGGCATCGAGCCGCAGGTTGCTGGATTGCAGCGCGGTGGTCAGTTGTTGCAACTGTTTTTCGAAGAACTGGATTTCCTCGTCGCGCACGTTCGGGTTGACTTGTTGCAGCGCTTTGAGGCGTTCGATTTCCGGAGCGAAGGTTTTCCGGATGCGCGTTTCAGCGGCGGCGATGAGTTGCGGGGCTTGCGCGCTGGCTTGTTGTTCGCTGGCGGTTAATAGCTCACGGATGGCGTCTTCTTTCAGTTGGATCACTTGCTTGGCGATGCCGGTTGCGACCGGTTGCAGGTGTTGATTGATCGAGTCGTGATCCAGGAACGGGTAGTCGCCGCTACCGTGTTCGTCGAGCACAATGCGGATTACGGCGGGCGGCAGGTAGCGGTTGCTTTGCTGCACGTTGTGTCCGCTGGCTTCGAGCACAAACAGGGTTTCCAGCAGCAAGGTACCGGGTTGCACTTGTTTGTGTTTCATCATGGCCACCACGGCGTTACCGTTTTCGTGGCTTAGAATCCGTTCCATGGCGTGCGTGACCATCGGGTGTTCCCACGTCAGGAAGTACATGTCCTCGTTGGCCAGCGCCACTTCGCGCGCGTAGGTGATGACCGAGCCTTCGTCCTGCAAGCCGGGAAACGGCATGCTCATGTGTTCGCTCGGTTCGATCAGAAAGCTACCGCTGCGGTGGTCTTCGATATGCACGCCGCAGCAATCGAATACCGTTTCCATGTATTGCGGCAGCAGCGGGTCGTTATCCTGCGCGCGTGCGGCATGCGTGAGCTGTTCCGCTGCGAGCGGCCGGAACGAATTGTATTCCAGCAGCTTGTCGCGCCCGCGGTCGAGCGCTTCGTTCAATTCCCGGTGCGCCGTTTGCGTGACGCCGATCAATCCGGCCAATGCTTCGGCCTGAGTCTGGCGCTGATGTAGCGCGGCGATGAGTTGTTCTTCGACTTTGACAAACACCGTTTGACCGGCCGGGCAGGTTTTCTCGAATGCATTCAAGCCTTCGTGATACCAATGGAACATCACCGCCAGCGCGCTGTTTTCCAAATAGGGCACATGGATTTGGATGGTGTCGGTCTGGCCGATGCGATCCAGGCGGCCAATGCGTTGCTCGAGCAAATCGGGATTGAGCGGCAAATCAAATAAAACCAGATGATGCGCAAATTGGAAATTGCGCCCTTCGCTGCCGATTTCCGAGCAGATCAGTACTTGCCCGCCGGTTTCCTTGTCGGCAAAGAACGCCGCGGCGCGGTCGCGCTCGATCAGACTCATGCTTTCGTGGAATACCGGAATGAATTGCCCGGTGGTTTCTTTAAGCGCTTGCGCCAGATCGCGCGCGGTTTGCGCATTGGCAGCGATGACCAGCACCTTTTCCGGTTTCACCCGCTTGAGCGTCGCGATTAGCCAATTCACGCGCGGGTCGATTTCGCTCCAGTACGGCTGATCGTCTTCGCATCGCACCTGGTAGATGAGTTCCGGGCATAGCAGCAATTGCGGCTTGGACAGTGGCGTGGTTTCAAACGTTACCAGGAACGGCAGGTATTCCGCCGGTAGCGGCAGCGGACTGGCGACCAGCTTGCGCGCGGGAAACCCTTTGACCGCCGCGCGGGTGTTGCGGAACAGAATGCGCCCGGTGCCATGCCGGTCGAGCAATGATTCCGCGAGTTTATTCCGGGCTTGCTGGTCTTGCAGTTCCGCCAGTAGTGCTTGGGCTTGGGCCGGGTCAAGCGTGTCCGCGATCAATTGGCGGGTGTCTCCGGTTAAGTCTTTCCCTTCGAGCAACGCTTCGACGGCACAGGCGATGGGTTCGTACGATTGTTCTTCGGTGACAAATCCGGAAAAACTGTTGAAGCGGTGCGGGTCGAGCAGGCGCAGGCGGGCGTAGTGGCTGGCTTTACCCAATTGTTCCGGTGTTGCGGTCAGTAACAGCACGCCCGGAGTGCGTGCCGCCAACTGCTCGATCATGGCGTATTGCGGGCTGGCGGTTTGTGGTGACCAGTGTAAATGATGCGCTTCGTCGACCACTAGCAAATCCCAGCGGCCTTCCAGCGCTTGTTCAAACCGTTTTGGATGCTGTCGCAGAAAATGTAGGCTGCACAGCACCAGTTGCTCGCTGTGAAAAGGATTCTCGTCTTGCTGATCTTTTTCGACTTCCTCGTCCTCATCGTCATCTTCATCGCTTGCTTCCAGCGACAAACAGCGTTCTTCGTCAAAAATGCTGAATTGCAAATTAAAGCGCCGCAGCATTTCCACTAACCATTGATGAATCAAGGTTTCCGGAACCACGATGAGCACGCGCTTGGCGCGCTCGGTAAGTAATTGCTGGTGCAAAATCAGACCGGCTTCGATGGTTTTGCCCAATCCGACTTCGTCGGCCAGCAGCACGCGCGGCGCAAAACGGCGGCCGATTTCACGGGCAATATAGAGTTGGTGCGGAATCAGGCTGGTGCGCGTGCCCACCAGTCCATACAGCGGGGCGATTGCCAGCTGGTTGCGGATCAGCAGTGTTTGATAGCGGATGCGAAACCATTTGTCCTGGTCGAATTGGCCGGTGAATAGGCGCTCGGACGGACGGTTCAATTGTACCTGCGGCGCTAGCCGGTCTTCCGCTAGCTCAGTCCGGCTGCCGTCTGCGCGGGTGCCGGTATAAACAATCAATCCATCGCGTTCGATCACGCCGGTGACTTTGATGACGGCGCCATCTTGACTGCTGACGGTATCGCCCGGTTTGAAGATTACCCGCGTTAGCGGCGCCGATTGCTTGGCGTATGAACGGGTTTCACCGGTTGCTTTAAACAGAATGGTGACGATCCGGTGTTCGACGGTTTGCACCGTGCCTAATCCCAGTTGCAGATCGACATCGCAGATCCAACACTGGCCTGGTTTAAAATCTTGCATGTGTTACTTTGTGAGTGGTCGAAAAGGAGCAGTATAGTAATAGAATGCGAAGAAAAAGTTACTATTTCTTGTGTCTGCTGATATTCAATGCAGAAAATCGAGAATAAAGAGCCGGATTTTTGTATCCGCGAATACAATCTAGCGATTGTGGAAAAAAATTAGCCGGTTAATTTCCTAAGATTAGGAAATTAACCGGCTATTTGAAAACAAACTAGGTGTTAACTGCTTAGCATCACATAGTGTGTCTTAGAAGTTCAGGAATAAACTGGCTACAAAGTTATGCATCATTTGATCCGGACGTCTGCTGTGCGGTCTGTTGATGAATTGGTTCATGTAACCCATTTCAACGGTCGCATACTGATTGATTTTGTAACCCAATCCAACGAATGCCCGGTTCTGATCGTAACCGCGGGAAATAAAGCCAGGATTGTTATCAATGGTTGTCATGGCAATAAACAACTCGCTTTGAACGATGAAGCTTAAATTCGGATTGACTTGAGGCAATGGAACAGCCAATTTGACCAATTGACGGAACCGATGTGCTACATCATTTGCACCGGGAAGCGGTGCATTATGATCAAAGAAGCGTTGCTCGAAGCGGCTGCGCGCCGATAATCTACCGAATGAGAAATTATCCGCCCAGGTTATTTGCTCCCAAATCCGGTGCTCGTTGAATGGATGTCCTGACTTTAATGCTAAAGGTTCAGCAGTCGGTGCCCAAGCATAACCTGCCCACACAACAATTTTATCGGTTACCGCATAACCTAAGCCCGGACGAACTAACGATTGCGAAAATTGCGTAGCATCATTACCAAACCGGCCTTGTCCTTCCATCCACCATCTGAATTTTTTCAATTCGGGGTTTTGTGGGTTTACGAAACCGAAATTACCCTGTGAGAAAATACCTCCCCAAACTTCAAAATCTTCCGCCGTAGCGTCAGCAGCAGCTGGATTGCTCAGCGACAAGCCAAATGCAGCCAACAAAATAACAGTACTTATCTTTTTAAACATGCAATCTCCCTATTAATGCAATGTGATTTTACTAAACTGTTGGTTAATGTTTTGTTACCAATACAAAAAAACTCTACTGCATGCAACTGCTTCAATTATATTGATGATAGCGGGTTGCTAACTTCATTTTTTTAGCGTAACACTTGATTTTTTTGTAGAAAAAGAATTTTTGTCGTTCTTTTTACTACAGTGCTGCGCACAGTAGCATAGTAAATGTTAAGAAATTGTTAAGAATCACGCTTAACGTAAATGATGCTATTGTCATTAATTGTTATTAAAATTGAAGAGCCTAAATTAATAATAATTCAGAACTGCTGCGCACAATAACATGGGAAATGTTAAGAAATTGTTAAGAATTACACTTAATGCCAACAATGCTATTGAAACGGAGATTTTAATCAGTTTGGCAGCTTCGGCAAATATGCGTTATCTCATTGATTGTGTTGTATTCTTAGGTAATGCTCAATGCTCTTATTTACACCGGATGACCTCGGGATGCCGGGAAACTGTCTTAAAACATTTGTTTGGCAAGCTGTTATGATATTGGGTATGGTTGGTCTTCTAAAGCGCGGAGCTGATAAATTTTATAAGCAACCAAGTAGGGATCGGGATTACTCCCGGTATTTTTATTGAAGTAAATAAACTGGAGTCAGGGAATGAAAAAATTAAATTTTGCATTAACGATATCGGCGCTATTCATTTTAGTCGGCTGTGGCGCAAGCAAAGACTATACTCCGCCAGCAGATGCATCCGGAGAAACAATTTTTAGCTCTGCTTGTACAGAATGCCATAAGCCTTTAAGCGCTAATGTGGCAATGGTCTTAAGCGAAAAAGTGGCCAATAAGGATGCAATCATCAAGAAATTTCAATCGGGCAGTATGAGAATGCCGGCATTTAAGAATATTCAGGGTGAATCTGCCGACCGTTTGGCTGAATATATTTTAACGAATAGCCAAGTCAAATAATTCCAAATTACCTGGGAATCCAGTGATTCTCAGGTAAAACTCAAATGGGTATCGAGCGGTTTTTACGTTGCTGCACAGCGCGCAGATACTTATCAAAAACTGCGCAAATACTGCTCATCAATAATTGCCCCTTGGGCGTTACCGTAATTTCCTGATCATTTAGCGTGACCAAGCCAGCTTGTTCATAAACCGTGAGTTCTGCCAATTCCGTAGCAAAATAGTTTTTGAATTCAATGGGAAAATAGGCTTCTACCGACTCAAACGAAAGCACGGAATGACAAATAAGCGCTTGCATGACGGAGCGCCGGATTAAATCGTCGGGACTTAATTCGATACCGCGTCTGATCGGCAGAATATTGTGTTCCAGTTTGCTGTAATACTGCAGCAGATCGCAATCATTTTGGCTTAAAGCCGGGCCAATGCTTCCGATTCCCGAAACTCCCAATGCGACGCGATAGCTGTCAGGATAGATCGAATAACCTTGCAAACCGTAGTAAAGCCGGCCTTGACGTTGTGCAACGATCAGTTGATCATCGTGTTTTGTGAATAGATTCATGCCGATGTGCAGGTATCCTGCTGCCGTTAAACGGGCAATAGCAAGCAAAAGCATTTCCAATCCGGTTTCTATATCAGGTAAATCTTCCGGATTTATATTTTGTTGCGGTTTAAATTTTTCTGGCAGGTGCTGGAAATTTAATAAGTTAATTTGATCCGGGTCGGCCGTTATGATTTTTCCCAGCGTGTATTCAAACTTTTTTACAGTTTGCTTGGGTAACCCATAAATCAATTCCGTTCTTATTGTTTTAAAGCCGGCTTGTTGAGCGTCACGGATAGCAAGTAACGTGGCATTTTCTGTCTGAACGCGATGGACGGATTGTTGCACATGATCATCGAAATCCTGAACACCGATAATCGCGCAATTAAAACCTATTTCTTTCAAAGCCTGCATGGATAGATCAGGCATTTGCCGCGAATCGATTTCGATTGAGAATTCGCCGTCTTTTATCAGGTTAAAATTTCGTTGGATTTCTTTTAAGATACTGCTTAACTGAGCATCATTTAGCAGCGTTGGTGTGCCCCCTCCGAAATATAGCTGTTCTAGCTTCGGGTCTTCTCTGAAAAACTGCGCTTGTAGTCTTATTTCACGTGATAAGTAATCGAGATAGGTCGATATGCTGTCGTTTTTGTCAGTGATGATCTGATTAAACTGACAGTAAAAACATAAAGAACGGCAAAACGGGATGTGCACATATAATGAGATTGGCCGGCGGAAGTGCCCTGATTTGCAATTGTTCAACCATGTGGAATAGGTGCACGCATCAAATGTTTCGGCAAAGTAATCCGTCTCCGGGTACAAGCGATAATCAGCATTGTAAATACCGAACCGGCGAATGAGTTCGGAGCTGATTTGAAGCAAATCAGTAGATGAATCGGAAAATCTTAGTGGATGCACTGGGAATCTCATTTTGTGAAGAATTTTACCCAAAGAAATCTGCATTGATATGCCATCATTTACTGGTTTTCATAACCTAATGTATATAGTGCTGAATGCGATCAATTTAAAAAAGAATATCCACTCCTCCGGCAATATCGTAGAATTATGCTGCGGGTTAGAAATGTTAATTTTGATTCAGATCAATTAAAGCGTTGAAATGTAATTCCCAATTTGGAAAACACTTTGCTTAACGATACATCGCTACATCATCTCAATATCTCGCACATTCGATCTAGCTGCGCTACTTGCAGTTTGCGCGAGCTTTGCTTGCCTGTCGGTCTTAATGATCAGGAAATTCAGGTTCTGGGTGATGTCGTCAGCCATAAACGGAAAATTCAACGTGGCGGCTACCTGCATCGTACTGGTTCGAGCTTTCAATCCTTGTTTGCCATTCGTAGCGGATTTTTGAAGACCTCTGTGCTTGAGGAAGATGGACGTCAGCAAGTGACCGGTTTTCATATGACCGGAGAGCTGCTGGGTTTGGATGCCATCAGTACGGACACTCATACGTGCGATGCGATAGCGCTTGAGGATAGCGAAGTGTGTGAAATTCCCTTCGCCAAGCTGGAAGAGATTAGCCGCACCATCCCCTCTCTCATGCGTCATTTTCATAAAATCATGAGCCGTGAAATTGTCCGGGATCATGGCGTAATGCTGTTACTCGGCAGTATGAAGGCCGAAGAACGTTTGGCGTCATTTCTGCTCAATTTGTCACGCCGCTTTTTAATGCGCGGTTACTCCGAGTCAGAATTCAATCTCCGCATGACGCGCGAGGAAATTGGAAGCTATCTTGGTCTTAAATTAGAGACTGTCAGTCGTGCGTTTTCAAAACTGCAAGACGAGAATATCATCACTGTGGATAATAAACACATTCAAATAAATGATATTGCCCGCTTAAGACTGAAAATGGGAAACTCGTCCTGCATCACTTGAAAGTGATAGTTGCTAAAAAGCCATTAAATCTTCAACGATTATTATCATAGCGCCACGCTAGAAAAGCACTTGTTGCACATCCGTATTAATTGCCTGCGTTATTCTGTTCTTCTGTCAGCTTGAGTAAGCCAAGGAAAATGCTATATAATACTGCCATAATTTAACGGTCTATGCGGTAGTGCATGAAATACTAGTTGAATTAAATACACACATTCGCTCTTAATTTTGAATCATTAAAGCGAATGGAGGCTCAATCCTTAAGGAGAAAATTTATGTCAGTAACTATGCGTCAAATGCTGGAAGCAGGTGTTCATTTTGGTCATCAAACCCGCTTCTGGAATCCCAAAATGGCCCCCTATATCTTCGGCCATCGCAATAAAATTCACATCATCAATCTCGAAAAAACTTTGGTGATGTATGAAGAAGCCATGAAATATGTGCGTCAATTATCAGCAAACAAGGGTGTTATTTTATTTGTCGGTACTAAGCGCCAGGCGCGCGACATTGTGCGCGAGGAAGCCCAGCGTTGCGGATCACCTTACGTAGATCAACGCTGGCTAGGCGGAATGCTGACTAATTTCAAGACCATCAAGCAATCAATTAAGCGTTTACAAGAGATGGAAGTAATGACACAAGATGGAACGCTGGATAAGCTTGTGAAAAAAGAAGCGCTTGATCTTCAGCGCGAATTGGATAAACTCAATAGCAGCTTGGGCGGCATTAAGGATATGAAAGGATTGCCGGATGCGCTATTTGTCATTGATGTAGGTTATCAAAAAGGCGCTATTACAGAAGCCAGAAAACTTGGTATTCCGGTTATTGGTGTCGTTGATACTAATCATAATCCAGATAATTTACAGTACATTATTCCTGGAAATGACGATTCGAGCCGGGCGATACGCCTATATGCCCGCGGTGTGGCCGATGCCATTCTGGAAGGACGTAATCAATCTATTCAAGAAATCGTTCAAATGAGTGCAGAGGCTGAGCAAAGTTAAGGAATTTGCATTTTTTGAGAGCTGCCGCATGCGCGTAGCTACGTTGGGTATGAATACAATTTAACTGTTTCAAGGTAAGGCTTATCAACCTGTGGCGAATTTGAAGTTTGTTTAATTTGCCATTGAATGTTAAGTAAATTTTAATCTTATCTTGATTAAAATCTATATTCATTCATAAATTAATTTTGTAACTGGAGTAAATATGGCGGAAATTACCGCGAGCATGGTCAAAGAATTGCGTGAAATGACCGGTCTTGGCATGATGGAATGCAAAAAAGCGCTGGCAGAGACTGACGGTGATATGAAAGCGGCAGAAGATCTGTTAAGAATTAAAAGCGGTGCCAAAGCGAGTAAGGCAGCGGGGCGAATTGCTGCTGAAGGTGTCATTGGCGCGTATATTTCGACTGACAGCAAATGCGGTGCACTGGTTGAAGTTAACTGTGAAACGGATTTTGTGGCTAGAAATGAAGATATTATCAGTTTTGCCAAAAACTTAGCTGGGTTGATAGCCACAAAGAATATTACGGATGTTGCAGTATTAAGCGAAGCGGCGCTGCCGAGCGGTGAAACTGTTGAAACGGTTCGTAAAGCGTTGATCATGAAGCTGGGTGAAAATATCAGCATCCGCCGCTGCGGACGTCATGAAACACAAGGTCAGCTGGCTTATTATCTTCATGGCACTAAAATTGGTGTAATGATCGATTATACCGGCGGTGATGAAGTGCTGGGCAAAGATCTGGCTATGCACATCGCTGCAAGTAAACCCATGTGCGTTTCCAAAGAGCAAGTGTCCGCGGATGTTTTGGCGCATGAGCGGCAGATCTTCACGGCACAAGCGGCTGATAGCGGCAAACCGGCAAATATCATTGAAAAAATGGTCGATGGCCGCATTGCAAAGTATCTGGCTGAAATTACCTTATTAGGTCAGCCTTTTGTCAAGGATCCGGAACAAACCATCGAAAAATTACTGGCTAAAAAATCCGCCAAAGTAAACGGGTTTACGATGTTTGTGGTTGGAGAAGGGATAGAAAAGAAATCCGAGAATTTTGCGGAAGAAGTGAAAGCCCAGATGGAACAAGCAAAGTAGCACGAGTTATCATCTCTCCAACCTCTCCAATCTCTCCAATTAACGATCAATGACTGCTGTTGCTTATAAACGTATTTTACTGAAGCTATCTGGCGAAGCCCTGATGGGTGAAGATAAGTATGGGATCAATCATGCAGTGATGGGCAGAATTGTTGCTGAGATTCAAGAGGTCAGTAAATTAGGTGTTGAAATTGCCATAGTGGTTGGCGGCGGAAACATTTTTCGTGGCATGAAGTCCGCCAATGACGGGCTTGAGCGCGTTACTGCCGATTATATGGGCATGTTAGCCACTGTGATGAATGCCCTGGCACTGCAAGACGCCATGAAGCTTGTCGGCTTGGTGCCGCGAATACAATCTGCTTTACGCATCGAGCAAGTCGTGGAACCTTATATCCGCGGACGTGCCATTCGTTATCTGAAAGACGGCAGGGTGGTAATTTTTGCGGCAGGAACGGGCAATCCTTTTTTTACCACTGATACCGCAGCCGCTTTGCGAGGCATGGAAATGAATGCGGATATCATGCTTAAGGCAACCAAGGTGGATGGCATTTATACCAGTGATCCTAAGATTAATCCGGAAGCGACGCGCTTTCACCAGTTATCTTTTGATGAAGCGATTGCGAAGAATTTACAGGTAATGGATGCAACAGCACTGACGCTATGCAGGGATCAAAAATTACCGCTCAATGTATTCAGTATTTTCAAGACTGGCGCTCTTAAACGTATAATAACAGGAGAGGATGAAGGAACGTTAGTGACGGTCTGATGCTACGATAGTCGGGTCTTCTGAAATAGATTCAAGAGGGATAGGATATTATGATTGCCGATGTAAAAAAATCCGCTGAACAAAAAATGCAAAAAAGCCTGGAAGCATTGAAAGTGGATTTGAGTAAAGTTAGAAGCGGGCGAGCACATACTGGTTTACTGGACCATGTCACTGTTGATTATTATGGCACGCAAACGCCGATCAACCAAGTCGCCAATATCAATCTCATAGACGCGCGGACGATCGGAGTTATTCCTTGGGAAAAGAAAATGGCTAACGCTATTGAGAAGGCTATTCGCGAATCTGATCTGGGTTTAAATCCGATGCCGGTAGGTGAAACGATTCGTGTGCCCATGCCGGCGCTTACTGAGGAACGCCGCCGTGACTTGATCAAAGTGGTTAAGCATGAAGCCGAAGCAGTGCGAGTGGCCATGCGCAATATTCGCCGGGATGCGAATACACACTTGAAAGACTTATTAAAGTCTAAAGACATATCAGAAGACGAGGAACGCCGGGGTCAAGACGAAATTCAAAAGTTAACAGATCGTTATATCTTAGAAATTGATAAGGTTTTACAGGTTAAGGAAGCCGAACTGATGGCGGTTTGATATGCCTCAAGGCCCGAGTTCAACCCCAGAATTACCTGAAACAGGTTCAATACCCAAACACATCGCTATTATTATGGATGGTAACGGCCGTTGGGCACAAAGCCGTTACATGCCTCGGATTGCCGGTCATAAGCAAGGTGTCGAAACAGTTCGCGGCGTTATTAAAGCCTGTATGGAACGCGGTGTTACCTTCCTCACACTATTTGCTTTCAGCAGCGAAAACTGGCGGCGGCCTACGGATGAAGTTACGTCTCTCATGCAACTGTTTCTTGGCGCATTGGAGCAAGAAATCGCCAAATTGCATGAAAATGGCATCCGTTTTAAAGTCATTGGCGACATATCAAAATTCGATCCTAAAATCGTAGAATTCATTCGCCTTGGCGAGCAACTCACTGCCAATAATACGCGTCTCACATTTACGATTGCGGCCAATTATGGCGGCCGTTGGGATATCATGCAGGCCATGCGCAAGATGATGGCACAATCAAAAGATCTGCCGCTTAACTTTGAAGAAGAAAGTTTGGCGCAATATCTATCCATGAGTTATGCGCCCGAGCCGGACTTATTCATCCGTACCGGCGGGGAATATCGCGTCAGTAATTTTTTATTATGGCAACTGGCCTACACCGAATTATATTTCACCAATACCTTATGGCCGGATTTTGACGAGCATGAACTTGAATTGGCCATCCAGTCTTACCAGCAGCGTGAGCGCCGCTTTGGCCGTACCAGCGAGCAACTGCAAATGTTACTTGTCCGCTGAAGGGTAAAAGTAGCCTTTTTATGCTTAAAACCCGCATCCTAACTGCAATTATCATTCTTCCTTTGTTCTTGTCGGCATTGTTTTTCTTGCAAGATATCTTTTGGGCTATTGTGTTACTGTCACTGACAGTGATCGGGTCGCGCGAATGGAGCCGGTTAGCCGGATTTTCGGTAAGAAATACCATCATTTTTATGCTCCTGACTACATTCATTGGGGGAGAATTGTTGTTTCAGATGAGTGAATCGTTAAAAACCAACGTTTACTCTTCAGATTTGATCTGGGTTTATATTGTATCGGCCGCTTTTTGGGTCATCAGTGTGCCACCCTATCTGAATCAGCTTTACACTATTAAAAATCCGCTACTCTTGATGTTGGCTGGCTGGATGCTTTTGTTACCCACATGTCTCGCGCTGTATCAATTGCGCGCTATCAGTCCGGCGCTTTTACTGGGCCTCATGGCTACTATCTGGATTTCCGATACTGCGGCGTATTTCACCGGAAGATCATTGGGTAAGCGAAAACTCGCCAGTCAGATCAGCCCGAATAAAACCTGGGAAGGTGTATTTGGCGCTCTTATCGCAGTAATCATTTATGGCCTGGCTTGGGATTTTTGGTTTATTGAAGAATCTTTGGCGGTTAAATTGATACCGTTACTGTTGCTGATGGCGATATTGGGTATCGTCGGCGATTTATATGAATCGCTGATGAAACGTCAGGCTGGAGTTAAGGATAGTGGAAATATTCTGCCGGGTCATGGCGGTATTTTAGATCGAATCGACGCTTTGACCGCTTCGCTGCCATTTGCCATTTTAGCCTTACTCATTTTTTATTCTCCAGCACTATGAAAACTATCCGTCAAATCACTGTTCTTGGCTCTACCGGCAGCATCGGGGAGAGCACGCTGGATGTTATCGCACGGCATCCGGACCGTTTTCAGGCTTTTGCATTAACGGCCAATCACAGTGTCGAAAAAATGCTCGCGCAGTGCCAGCGCTTTCAGCCGCGATTTGCGGTCATGCTGGATACGGCCAGTGCCGGGCAACTGGCTGATGCAATTAAAGCAGCCGGGATCCGGACGGAAGTTCTGGCCGGTATCGAATCGCTGGAAAAGGTCGCCTCCCTTCCCGAAGTCGATGCCGTGATGGCTGCCATTGTGGGCGCAGCCGGTATCCGCCCGACGTTTGCGGCAGCACGAACCGGAAAACTGGTGCTGCTCGCCAATAAAGAAACGTTGGTCATGGCCGGGCGTATTTTTATGGATTTGGTCAAACAGCACAATGCCACATTATTACCGATCGACAGCGAGCATAACGCTATCTATCAGTCATTGCCGCACCATTTCAATGGCAATTTGGCGGCAGCCGGTATCAGCCGCATTCTACTAACCGCTTCGGGCGGGCCATTCCGTCGCGCACCGTTAGAATCACTCGCGAGCGTTACGCCGGAACAAGCCTGTGCGCATCCGAATTGGGACATGGGGCAAAAAATTTCGGTGGATTCCGCCACCATGATGAATAAAGGATTGGAAGTGATTGAGGCGCATTGGCTGTTTGAGGCGCCACCGGAGAAAATCCAAGTGGTGATTCATCCGCAAAGTGTCATTCATTCCATGGTTGCTTATGTCGATGGCTCGGTCATTGCGCAATTGGGGAATCCGGATATGCGCACACCCATTGCCCATGCGATGGGCTTTCCCGAGCGGATAGAAAGTGGAGTATCCGCTTTAGATATGTTCAAGGTTGCTCACCTGGATTTTGAAGAGCCTGATTTTAAAAAATTCCCGTGTTTGAAATTAGCCTATCAAGCACTCGCCGCAGGCGGAAATATGCCCGCAGTGCTGAATGCTGCCAATGAGATCGCAGTGGAATCGTTTCTTAAAAGACGTATGCCGTTTACCGCCATCCCGACCATGATTGCGCATGCCATGGAAACAGTACGGCAAGAAGAAATGGTGACATTGGATGACGTATTGAAAACAGACACACTGGCCCGTGATGTCGCGCGGAATTGGCTTGCAAACCTGCAATAATCCTCGTGAGAAAATTGTTGCAGTGACTAGATTCTATTTTCCTGAATTAATGATAGTATCGCGTATTATTCAATCAGCATCAGCAGTGAAATGATAAGTATCGTGCGGTCACAACCCTCCCTCTACCTGCATCCCTTACGTAATAATCCACTATGTCAATAACCTATACTATCATTTCGTTCATACTGGCCCTGGGTATATTGATTACATTTCATGAGTTTGGCCATTATCTGGTAGCACGTTGGAATGGTGTGAAAGTACTGCGGTTTTGCATTGGATTCGGTCAACCCATTTTCCGTAAACGCTGGGGAAAAGACCGGACAGAATGGGTGATTGCCGCAATTCCACTGGGCGGCTATGTCAAGATGCTGGATGAAAATGAAGGCCACGTTGCAGCGGAGGATTTACCGCGCGCATTCAACCGTCAGCCGGTTGCCCGGCGTTTCGCTATCGTAGCTGCGGGACCTATAGCCAATTTTTTGTTAGCGATTGTTTTATATTGGCTGCTCTTCATTCTCGGTGTTAATGGTATGAAGCCCGTGGTGGGTCCGGTTGAACCTGCAACGGCTGCCGCCCATGCACAATTTGTAGAAGGCGAGACCATTGTCAGCATCGAAAACGAGCCGGTCGCCAGCTGGCAGGATGCGCGTTGGGCTTTATTACGATACGCTATTGATCAATCCGCGAACGTAACGATGCAAACCGTTAATAAAAATGGCGAAATCAATTTGCGCAAACTGGATCTAAGCCGTGTCGATCCGGATAAGCTTAATGAAAATTTTCCAGGTATTATTGGACTCACCAGTTATCAACCCATCATCAAGCCAGTCATCGGACAGGTCATAGCCGATGGTGCTGGCAACAAAGCCGGACTGCAAGCAGGCGATGAAATCATCGCTGTCTATGATACGGAAATCCATACTTGGATGGATTTTGTCAAAGAAATACGCTCGAGCGCCGGACGGACACTGGAGCTGGAGATTTTGCGCAGCGGCGAAATGATCGCGCTGACTGTTACGCCGGAAACAACGGTTGAAAATGGCAAGCAAGTCGGCAAAATCGGTGTGGCGCCAGTTATCCATCAGGCTGAGTTTGACGAATTGCTCGTCACCGTCAGTTATTCTCCCGGCAAAGCATTCCAAAAAGCCATCGAGAAGACTTGGGAAACGACCATACTGACATTGCAAATGCTGTCCAAAATGATCACGGGCGACGTTTCCCTGAAAAATGTCAGCGGACCGATTTCCATTGCCGATTATGCCGGTCAATCCGCGCAGATGGGGCTGGTATCTTATCTCGCTTTTCTGGCATTAATCAGTGTCAGCATCGGTGTTTTAAACTTATTGCCGATCCCGATTCTGGATGGCGGGCACCTGATGTACTATCTCATTGAAATCATAAGAGGCAATCCGCTTCCTGACAAAGCCATCATCATTGGGCAGAAGATTGGCATGGCCATGTTGTTTACCCTGATGACATTTGCCATCTATAACGATATTAACCGGCTTATTACTGGCTAGATAATGAAATTCCAGCATTTTGCCGTTGCACTTGTCAGCTTTTTTTATGCATTCTCCTGTTGGGCCAGCGATTCTTTCATTGTCAAAG
This sequence comes from Nitrosomonas sp., assembly GCF_040240425.1. GTDB lineage: Bacteria > Pseudomonadota > Gammaproteobacteria > Burkholderiales > Nitrosomonadaceae > Nitrosomonas. The sequence continues at coordinate 85,972 of NZ_QPHG01000002.1, forward strand.
ATATCCGTGTGGAAGGCATACAACGTACCGAAGCTGGCACGGTATTCAGCTATCTGCCGATTAAAGTCGGCGATGCTATGAATGAAGACAAAGCCACCGAGGCGATCAAGGCGCTTTATGCAACTGGTTTTTTCAAAGATGTAAAATTAAAATCCGAGAACAACATCTTGATCGTGGAAGTTGTAGAGCGGCCGGCAATTGCGCAAATCAGTATCAATGGCGCGAAGGAATTCGAGAAAGACAAACTGCTCGAAGGATTAAAACAGGCAGGCATATCGGAATCGCGGATTTTCAGTCGTTCGTTGTTGGAAAGGGCGGAGCTGGAATTGAAGCGTCAGTACATCAGTCGTGGCAAATATGCTGTCAAAATTACCACAACCACAACGCCTCTTGAACGTAACCGTGTGGCGATTAATTTTGACATCAAGGAAGGCCGCACGGCCAGAATTAAAAAAATAAGTTTTGTCGGTAATGAAAAATTTCCTGACAAAGAGTTGCGTGGCATACTGGTTCTCAGGAAACCTGATTTACTGAGCTGGTTCACCAAAAATGACCAATATTCAAAGCAGAAACTAGCTGCCGACTTGGAAACGCTGCGCTCTTATTATTTGGATCGCGGCTATCTTGAATTCAATATTGAATCAACGCAAGTATCGATTACACCGGACTTACGCGACATCTATATCACCATCAATGTGACCGAAGGCGCTCAATATACCGTCTCCGATATCAAAGTGGCTGGCGATACCATTGTGCCGGAAGAAGAATTGCGCAAACTGATATTACTCAAAAGCGGCACGGTATTCGCCCGGCAAAAGCTGACCGAGTCGATCAAATCCATGACCGACCGCCTGGGTGACGATGGTTATGCTTTTGCTAATATCAATGCATCGCCGGAAATCGATCATGAAAAACGGCAAGCTGGATTTACATTCTTTGTTGATCCCGGCCGCCGGGTTTATATCCGGAAAATTAACATCACAGGTAACGACCGCACACGTGACGAAGTGATCCGGCGCGAGTTCCGGCAAATGGAAGGCGCTTGGTATTCCACGAAAAATATCAATCTCTCCAAAGTGCGTGTGGACCGTTTATTTTTCTTTAATAGCGTCAATGTCGAAACGCCCGCCGTACCCAATAAAACGGATCAGGTGGACATCAATGTCAAGGTGGAAGAAAGACCGACCGGGTCCATCATGTTCGGTGCGGGTTATTCGCAACAACAAGGTATTATTCTGAATGGCTCGGTTTCTCAGAACAATATTTTTGGCACCGGTAATTTTTTCAGTCTGGATGTTAATACCGGTCTTATCAATAAAACCTATGCCGCTTCATTCACCAATCCCTATTTTACCGTGGACGGAGTCAGTCTCGGTTTCGATGTTTACAAGCGGGATTTGAATACCCGGCCTTTGACGCAGGTTGGCGCATTTAAAACGGAAACTGTCGGGGCTGGCGTCCGGTTGGGTATACCCATTGCCGAAGGCGATATCGTTTCTTTCGGATTGGCTGCGGAAAATACCCATATCGGAACTTTTGACGATAGCCCAAGGCGTTATCTGAACTTTGTCAAGGAATTTGGCACATCGACCAATAATTTCCCGTTGACCATCAGCTGGGCTCGAGACCGCCGTGACAGCGCCATCTGGCCCACTTCCGGCACGACGCATCGATTGTTCGGTGAAGTCAGTGTGCCCGGCGGGGATTTGAATTACTACAAAGTCAGTTACAATCAAAAATGGTATTTTCCCATTACCGATTTCTTCACTTTGATGCTAAATGGCGAAGCCGGTTACGGTGACGGATATACCGGAAATACATTGCCGTTCTTCAAAAACTTTTTTGCTGGCGGTAATAATTCCGTGCGAGGGTATAATTTGAACTCTTTGGGTCCTCGTGATCAGTTTACAAATACCTCAAACAGCAATTCAATCTTGTTCGCCGTTGGCGCCAGCAAGCGTGTTGTGGGTAATATCGAACTGATGTTCCCGGTGCCCTTTATGAAAGACGATCGATCGTTGCGCTTGAGCACATTCCTGGATGGCGGTACCACATTCAATAAATTCGGCGATCTGAATAATTTTATGCGTTACTCGGCCGGATTGGCGCTCACTTGGGTCTCACCGATGGGGCCATTGAAAGTTAGTATTGCGCAACCCTTGAATGATCAGCCCGGCGATAATTTGCAAAGATTCCAGTTCATGTTCGGGCAACAATTCTGATTTAGTTGAGACTCCGGTAGTGTATATGTTGCAACAACAAATCAATCAACAGCGGCGCAATCTGGTTATGGCGGTAACTGCCGCTATCATTGCCTGTGGATTCACGGTTGCCTTTGCTGGTGATATCAAAATCGGCGTAGTGAATACCGAAAAAATTCTGCGCGAATCCGCGCCGGCGATCCAAGCGCAGAAAAAAATCGAGCAGGAATTCGTGCCGCGTGACGAAGATATCAAGAAAATGGCTTTGGAAGCCAAGAACCTGCAAGATAAGCTGGAAAAAAACAGCATAAAGATGGAAGAAACCGAACGGCGCAACCTGGAAAGAAACCTCGCCAATCTGAGCCGGGAATATCAACGCGCGCAGCGTCAAATGCGAGAAGATCTAAGCGTGCGTCAAAATGAAGAATACAGCATCATCCTGGAGCGCACCAATCGTGCTATCAGCAAAATCGCTGAAGCGGAAAATTATGATCTGATATTGCAATTGCAAGACTCGGTGTATAGAAGCCAGCGCATCGATATCACGGATAAAGTGATTAAAACGCTCGACAAAGAATAACAAGTCACAATTCAATCAATGTTGATTGCGTCCCTAGGGCTAGAAAGGAAAATAAAATGAGCACTATGAATATTCACGAAATCTTAAAATACTTACCGCACCGCTACCCGATTTTACTGGTAGACCGGGTCATTTCATATGAGGCGGGTAAGGATATCGTCGCATTGAAAAATGTTTCCATTAATGAGCCGTTTTTTTCCGGACATTTTCCCCATCATCCCGTCATGCCGGGTGTTTTGATTGTCGAAGCATTAGCGCAAGCTGCCGCGATTCTGACGCTGAGAACCGAAGATACGGTTAACAAAGAAGACACGGTTTACTATTTTGTCGGTATCGACGGTGTCCGTTTCAAGAGACCGGTCATTGCCGGTGATCAGTTAATCCTCAAAGTCGCCATCGAACGGCAAATCAAAGGACTGTGGAAATATTCGGCGCGTGCGGAAGTCGATGGACAACTGGTGACTGAAGCTCAACTGATGTGTACCGCTAGAAGTGTCTAGGATCCAATCCTATCGATTAAAATAGTGACTGGCAACGGAGCTGAAGCTGCCGCTAATGAACTGATTTGCGGCGTCGATGAGGCTGGCCGGGGACCTCTCGCCGGACCCGTTTATGCAGCCTGTGTGATACTGAATTCCGATCACCCGATTACTGGATTGGCCGATTCTAAAAAGCTCAGTGAAAACAAGCGCGATGCGCTTGCAATCATGATCAAACAACATGCTGCCGCATGGGCTGTGGCATCGGCCACAGTCGAAGAAATCGATCAGCTCAACATCCTGCAAGCAAGCTTATTGGCCATGCAACGTGCCGTGAGAAGCTTACCGTTTGTGCCTGATATCGCACTCGTCGATGGAAATCAAAGCCCGCGCTTGCCATGTCCGGTGCGCACCATCATCCGGGGTGACAGTCTGATACCCGCCATTTCAGCCGCTTCCATTTTAGCCAAAACTGCGCGTGACGCAGAAATGAAGCGATTGCACCAGCTTTATCCGTGCTATGGCTTTGATAAGCACAAAGGCTATGGAACCAAAGCGCATTTGGCCGCACTGCAAGAATATGGCGCTTGCAAAATACACCGGCAAAGTTTTGCGCCAGTAAATGCCTTAAACTTGCGATGATCATTGAGTCGCCACGATGCCTTTCATACCGCATCATCTTTTAAAACCAAGTTAGAGCCGTAGGATGTGCTGAGCGCAGTGAAGCGCATCATTCGCAATGGATGCCTTTCTATCGTGCCGTAAGGTAAATCACAATACCATTGCGCAAGCATGGCGTTTTACAGTAAATTACCAGATAAACCCGTAACCGCTTGTTTATTTTTGCCTAATATCGGGACGCTTTTAGCGATTGAGCTGATTAATGCCAGTGAATCGTTCCGATAGGTGGAGCTCGCTATACTCGAGATTCACTCAGTTTGGCTTTCAACAATGTTATGATTTGCTCCTGAATATGAACCCATCGCTGGAGAAATCATGCGTGACTCAGAACCTCAATTCGGTTTGAATTTTAATTTCATCGTGCCAATTGCCATGTTGGCTGTTTTATTGCTGGTGCCTTTTTCGATCAATGCGGTGTTGCATATGTTGTCGGCTAAAAGGCTACACAATCCGGTGATCATGAAATTGCCGCTGGATAGCACGGTGATTACGATTCCGTCGGAGGTGAAACAATATGAACCGTTTGAGGTGGCGGTCAATCTGGAAACAAAACATCTTGCTAAGTTTTTGAATGAGATTGTAGCGACGGCGTCCGAAGGGACTTCGATACAGGGAATTCGCGGTGTTGTGTCGCCCAATATGAAGGCCGAGATCACTGGCGATGGTTTTGAAATTGACAGATTGGGCGCGCAGGATCCGGTTTCGGATTATGGCGGTACAGCTAAATGGCGCTGGCGCGTGACGCCGGAATCATCCGGGGAGCAGGTTTTGAAGTTTCAGTTGCATATAGTGACGCAAGATAATGCGCAGGCAGACACTAAAGCGCTGGGTCTCGCCGAAGCGAATTTTTCCGTTCAGGCGAATCTGTCGGAGTGGATGAAACGGAATGGAGTCTGGGTTGCTTTGCTGCTAGCGGTGCTTGCGGCTGCCTATTATGGTTTGCGGCGGCGTTACGCGCGTTAGCTACATATCTGATTTGTATTGAGAATTATAATAAGTGTATTGAGTGACTTTTCCGGGGTGCTTGAAAAAAAATAATTGATCCTTATATCAAGTTTGAAAGTGTACTTTTTGTAACTGTGAGAACGCTGCATTAAACCTAGAGCAATTTGAGATTGAATGAGGCGTTGATGTTGAACTTACACAATGTGCTTTTTTAATTGATAAGGAGAAATTGAGTATGGCTATTACACGTTATGAACCTTGGGGATTGTTGAGTCAACTGCAAAGAGAATTGGAACGCAGTGTCGCTGAAGGCTCTACCGCAACGGCGGAGTGGTCTCCCGCGGTGGATATTAGGGAAGAAGCAGATAAATTTGTTATTCATGCGGATATTCCGGGGGTAAAACCGGAAGAAATCGATATCAGCATGGAAGATGGCGTACTCACCATCAAAGGTGAGAAAAAATCCGAAAGTAAAACCGAAAAAGAAGGCTACAAACGCGTTGAGCGTACGTACGGCTCCTTCTATCGCCGCTTCAGTCTGCCGGATACCGCTAACGCTGAAGCGATTTCCGCATCGTCAAAACACGGTGTGCTGGAGGTGGTTATACCGAAGCGTGAAGCTGTGCAACCGAAGAAAATTAGCGTCACTGCGGCTGAGTAATGCAGTCTTTTTGACGCGCAACCGTGCGAAATGGAGCCTTCGGGCTCCATTTTTATTACTCCTGTTTTTGCCAAGCGGGCCAAAGCATGACAAAATTGCCTCCCTTTGGTTTATTGGGAAATGAAAAATCAATAACTTGATTAATCCCGCAATCGATTTTATCCACATTAAACTTCACTGATGCCGCTCATTACACTGGAAAATGCCTGCCTCGCTTTTGGCCACCATGCTTTGCTTGATCATGCCAACTTACAGCTCGACCCAGGCGAGCGTGTCGGTCTGATCGGCAGAAACGGCGGCGGTAAATCAAGCTTACTGCGATCACTGGCTGGCGAGATTAAACTCGATGACGGCCGGCTCTGGCGTGCGCCCAATTTAAAGCTGGCGTATGTGCCGCAAGAGCCGCTTCTGAATCCCACCAACACGGTATATCAAGAAGTTTCCACAGGATTGGGCAATATCAGCCGGATATTGCTGGAGTATCACGCTATTTCGCATGAATTAGGCGAAACACCGGAAAATACCGAAGCATTGCTGATCCGTTTGCAAGATTTGCAAGGTGCTTTGGAAGTCGACGGCGGATGGAACCTGCAAGCAAAAATAGAAACTGTGATCAATAAGCTGAATTTGCCTGCGGATACTTTGATTGATCATCTCTCCGGAGGGTTAAAAAAGCGTGTGGCGTTGGCGCGTGCGCTGGTGATATCGCCGGATGTGCTGTTACTGGATGAGCCTACCAATCATTTGGATTTTTCTTCCATTGAATGGCTGGAAGGATTGCTGCGGGATTTTTCCGGTAGCGTTTTGTTTATCACGCATGACCGCCGTTTTCTCGATAACGTAGCGACCAGAATTATTGAGCTGGATCGCGGAAATTTGCAGACTTTTTCCGGCAATTTCTCCGATTACCAGCGCCAGAAAGCGGAAATGCTGGAAGTTGAAGCGATACATAACCGGAAGTTCGATAAATTCCTGGCGCAGGAAGAAGTTTGGATACGCAAAGGAATCGAAGCGCGGCGCACACGTAACGAAGGCAGAGTGCGAAGGCTGGAATCATTGCGTCTGGAACGCGCGGCGCGCCGGGACAAGGTTGGAAAGGCCAATATCAGTGTCGACGCGGGTGAACGTTCGGGCAAGTTGGTTGCTGAACTGGCGCATGTTAGTAAAAGCTACGGTGACAAAGCGATTATCACGGATTTCTCCTGTCGCATTATGCGCGGTGACCGGGTGGGGTTGCTGGGTCCGAATGGCGCTGGAAAATCGACGTTATTAAAATTGATTCTGGGCGAATTACAACCGGATTCCGGCAACATTCAGCAAGGTACCAAGCTGTCGGTTGCTTATTTCGATCAGATGCGCGAGCAGCTCAATGAAGAAATGGTTCTGACGGATACCATCAGCCCCGGTTCGGATTTTGTTGAGATTAATGGTAAGCGTAAGCATGTTATCAGTTATCTGGAGGATTTCTTGTTTCCCCCGGAACGCGCTCGATCGCCCGTCAAATCACTTTCAGGCGGCGAACGCAATCGTTTGTTGCTGGCGCGATTATTTACCCGCCCTGCCAATGTGCTGGTACTGGACGAGCCCACCAACGATCTGGATATCGAAACGCTGGAATTGCTGGAAGCGTTGTTGCAAGATTATTCCGGTACGTTGTTTTTGGTCAGTCATGACCGGGAATTTCTGGATAATGTCGTTACACAAGTAATTGCATTTGAAGGAAATGGAAAATTATGTGAATATATTGGCGGTTATGAAGATTGGATACGTGCAAAACAGTTTGAAGATAATAGCAATCAGCAAAAAATATTATCAAAGCAGCCGGAAACCTCACCAAACAGTGGTTCTACAGCGCCAAAACTTGCTCGGACTAAAAAACTGAGTTATCAGGAAACACGTGAACTTGAAGCATTACCTGGTAAAATTGATATGTTGGAACGGGAGCAGGCCAATATCACTTTACGCCTGAACGAACCAGCAATTTATCGTGATCACCCAGACGAAGTAAAAGCATTACAAACACGCTTAGCGGCGATTGAAAAAGAATTGACAGACTACCTTGCAAAATGGGAAGAATTGGAGTCGAAATCTACTGCAAAAATGTAGCTCCGGCAACAAATTTCCCCATAAACAACATGGACATGCTTACACTTATTCATTGACCAAATCGGGCGCATCGTTTAAAGTTCAACTTTTGAGAGAAGGAGGCTTACATGAAACAAAAATCGATTATGAATTTACTACTTGCCTTGGGCATGTTCTTGGCATTTTCGGGAGCAACTCAAGCAGCTGGAGACGCAGCGGCAGCAAAAGACAAGTTATCAATGTGTGCAGGTTGTCACGGGATTTCAGGTTATAAAACCGCTTTTCCTAGCGCTTATCATGTTCCAAAGCTGGGCGGACAACATGCAGAATATATCATTAAAGCGTTGGAAGGTTACAAAAATGGCTCACGTAGCCATCCTACCATGACAGCCTTGGCTAAGACATTGTCTCAACAAGATATAGAAGATCTTGCTGCATACTATTCTAAAAATTAACTGAGTCATTCACGCAAGGAACGAATTATGAAGAATTATTTAATTGCCGCAGTGAGCGGAGCAGCGTTGATATTATCAAGTCAAGTAATGGCTGCTGATATTGAAGCAGGTAAAAGTAAAGCAGCTGAAGTTTGTGCTTCCTGTCATGGTGTTGACGGTAATAGCCCGGCACCAAATTTCCCAAAAATTGGCGGACAATACAGAACTTACATAGCAAAAGCATTGAAAGATTACAAATCCGGCACCCGGAATGACCCGATTATGGCGGGAATGACTGCCAATTTGACCCCGGCCGATATTGAAAACCTGGCTTTCTATTATTCCAGCCAGGCAGGTGGTCTGAATTCAAACAAATAATATTTATTTGAGCTGACAACGCGAATTCAAAAGCGGGATAAATACCAGTTGATGGTTTTATCCCGCTTTCATTTTAATTGACCGAACCTAGCTGTTTATCCAAACAATCGAAGTAGATGCTGGCATCCGGCGCGGACTGCGTTCGCTGCGCTTGCCATATCATTTCTGCCAGACACTCCATCGTCTGATGTGCGGCAACGTGTTCACTTCCGCAATTCTTCTGTAGACGAGCAAATCGCTCGCAAATTCCAACCGGTTGATTAATGGATAGCTGTTCTTTAATCGCGACGTGCATGCTCATGTGCAGAAATGGATTAGTGTCACCCATTTCCGGTAAGTAATCCTTATCCAAATAGCGCTCAGGGTTGCTAAGAATGTCATGGTATTCCGGGTGCAACAGAATGACCTCAAGCGCGATCGTTTCGATACCGGATAATATTTCCCGCTGGCGGTACTTACGCCACGTGTCGAAAAATAATTGCCGTGCTTGTTCTCTCGATGGTTTAAACATAAATAGTGGGATTAGAGTGCAAAATTTTTGTCTTTGAATTCACATAAATGATTGATCGTGCAAATTGCACAGGCCGGTTTTCTGGCTTTGCAAACATACCGGCCATGTAGGATTAGCCAATGGTGTGCATCATGACGAAATTCCTTCGGTACTGCCTTGAGCAGCTTTAATTCGACTTCCAGCACATTTTTGCCGGGTGCTAATCCGGTACGATTGGCAACCCGGAAAATATGCGTATCCACTGCAATCGTAGGTTCGCCAAACGCGGTATTCAGAATGACATTGGCAGTTTTACGTCCGACCCCGGGCAATGCTTCCAGTTGTTCGCGCGTACGTGGTACTTCGCTATGATGATGCTGTATCAGCAATTGGCAGGTTGCCAGAATATTTTTCGCCTTGGTTTTATATAACCCAATGCTTTTGATACATTCAAGCAAACCCGCTTCACCCAAAGCAAGAATTTTCTCCGGTGTATTGGCTTGAGGAAATAATTTCCGTGTCGCTAGATTCACGCTCTTGTCAGTAGCTTGCGCCGATAAAATAACCGCGATCAGCAGTTCAAAAGGAGAACGATATTCTAGCTCGGTGGTTGGATGCGGATTGGTTGATTGCAAGCAAGTAAAGATTTCGTGCCGCTTGGCTGAATTCATGTCATTTCACCGGCGGGCGGTTGTTATCAGCTTGGGTACGGATGGCCATGGCACGTTTCAAGGCTGCTTGCACGATGGCGTGCTTACGTTTTTCCGCTGCAGTAGGGGTTATTTTCGGTTGTGCAATGGCTTTGGTGAATGCTTTGGGACTGGTTTGTTTTTCTCTTGCTAAGCGCTGCAATCTGAAGTGATACCGTGAGCGCGCGCTATCAGCGGCTTGCTTCTGCCATATATCGTCAGTTTTCTCAGCGACGGACACAAGGTTAATACAATCCATAGGACAAGGCGCGATGCATAACTCACAGCCGGTGCATTCCGCGGCGATGACCGTGTGTATTTGTTTGCCAGCTCCGACAATGGCGTCAACAGGACAAACTCGGGTACAGAACGTGCAGCCGATGCACAACTGTTCGTCAATTCTGGCAATAACTTTACCGGGCCGGGGAAAGCCATGCGACGTGTTCAACGGTTTGGGCGGGACGCCCAATAATTGTGCCAATTTTCCGATACCTTCCTGATCTCCGGGAGGGCATTGATTAATATCCGCGCGACCTTCGGCTATCGCTTCCGCGTAAGGCCTGCAGCCAGGAAAGCCGCATTTTCCGCATTGCGTTTGCGGCAATAGCGCGTCGATTTCTTCTATTAACAATGGATTCATGTTAATTCGATTTTTTTGCGTGATCAGTACAGATAGCCCGTGCAATTTCCTTAACCAAATCCGGGCCGCGATAAATCAAACCGGTATAGAGCTGTACCAGGCTTGCGCCTGCCGCCAGCTTGTCTTGCGCGTCATGCGCCGACAAGATGCCACCGACGCCGATAACCGGCATGGCGCCCTGCATCATGCTATGCAGTTGCCGGATAACCGCAGTGGCGCGTTGCGTCAACGGGGCGCCGCTTAATCCGCCGCTTTCCTGTGCGGCCGGCAAGTGCTCGATACCTGTCCGTGCAATCGTAGTATTGGTGGCAATCACACCGTCGATGCGATGTTTTATCAGCAGTGCGGCAATTGACTGGATCTGAGTTTCGTTCAGATCGGGGGCGATTTTGACTGCCATCGGGACATATTTTGCATGTATTTGCGCCAGCTTGGCTTGTTCCAACTTTAATTGATCGAGTAACTGATCAAGTGCATCGGCGTTTTGCAGCTGCCGCAAATTCTGTGTATTTGGCGACGAGATATTGACCGTCACGTAACTGGCATACGGGTAAACTTTCTGTAGACCCATTCGATAATCGTCAACGGCTTTTTCCAGAGGGGTATCGAAATTCTTGCCGATATTGATGCCGAGTATGCCTCGATAAGCTGAATGCCTAACGTTTTCAACCAATTGATCCACACCTAAATTATTGAAACCCAACCGGTTAATGATTGCACTGGCTTCGGGAATACGAAATATTCGCGGCGCCGGATTTCCCGGTTGCGGCCGTGGCGTGACAGTGCCAATTTCGATAAAGCCGAATCCCAGCATGGCTAGCGCATCCAGGTATTCGCCATTTTTGTCCAGCCCGGCGGCAAGCCCGACCGGATTAGGGAAATTTAATCCCATGACAGTGCGGGACGGGCAAGCGATGACAGCGGGCGTTAATAAACCCAACTTTCTGGCCAGCTCAATGCCATTGAACGTGACGCGATGTGCAGACTCGGGATCAAGCTTAAAAAGAAGCGGGCGAAGAAGTGTGTAGAACATGCTAATTTTATTTTGTAGAGTTGCGGATTTGGATCGATTTTACGAAAAAATGCTACTGTCCAGCAAAACCCACTTATTGTTAATTAAGATTTCAAGCGGTTGAAAATTGGCTTTATAACGCATTTTCCGGTTTTCTTTGATCCAATAGCCCAAGTAAAGGTAGTCCAAATGGTGCTCCCGGCACTGTTCAATCTGCCAAAGGATGTTGTAAGTCCCAAAACTCGCCTGAGCGACCTCGGCATCGTAGAAAGTATAGACCGATGACAGGCCATCCGGCAGCACATCGATAATACTGACCATGCGCAATTGATCTTTGTCATGGAATTCAACCAATTTGGAATTCACATGACTCTGCAATAGAAAATTGTGATACTGCTCGCGGCAATCGTTATCCATGCCGCCGCCAAAATGGCGATTGGTTTGATAGCGTTGATAAAGCGCGTAATGCGCTGGTTTGTAATGCAACGGATGCACGGTGGCGGATAACTGCTGATGTTGTTTCCAAGCACGACGCTGCGCGCGCTTGGGCACAAAGGCGGCGACCTTGACCCTTACGGAAAGACAAGCATGACAATGCTCACAGCATGGCCGGTAGGTGTAATGGCCGCTGCGGCGGAAACCGGCTTGTACTAATTTTCCATAAGCTTGCGCATCGATATGATGTTCCGGCGTGACGACCTCAGAGCAAGCGAGCTTGCCGGGCAAGTAACTGCATGAATAAGGATTGGTGGTGTGAAATTTAAGCACGGGTATCTGTCATTATTCGATTGGAACGCGATCAAAATTCCATGTGTTGCCGGGCTCGATTCCGGTTATTAAGTCATCCAACGTTTGACTGAATTCCGTTCGCGAAATTTCCCGCGCACCCAAAGACGCCAGATGGCTGGTTCTGACCTGGCAATCAATCAAGCCAAATTTCCAATATTGTAGCTGCTTTACCAGGTGCACGAAGGCGATTTTTGATGCATCTGGCTGGCGCGAGAACATCGATTCACCAAAAAATACTTTTCCTAGCGCAACACCATAAAGCCCGCCAGCAAGTTCACCATCAATCCAGGTTTCGACCGAATGCGCCAATCCCATTTCGTGCAGAGCGCTATAAGCCGCAATCATTTGCGGATGTATCCATGTGCCTGCCTGATCTTTGCGCGGCGCGGCACAGGCTTGCATGACCTGAGTAAAACTGTGGTCCGTGCAAATGTGGTAGTGGTCTTTTTTCAGCGTCTTGCGTAATGACCGGGAAATTTTTAATTCGGCAGGAAACAGCACCATTCGGGGATCTGGACTCCACCAAAGGATGGGATCGTCTTCATTGAACCAAGGAAAAATGCCCTTGTGATAAGCCGCAAGCAAGCGTTGCGGTGATAAATCCCCTCCCACAGCCAATAACCCGTTGGGCTCGGTAAGCGCATTTTCCACGGGTGGAAACGGTGTAAAAGAGTTCATTTTGGGAATAATTTCGCTATCTGTTTAATTTGTCAGTGATTTTATCAAATCGTTACTTGGGAAAATATGTGACATATATCCCGAAGCATTACGCTGCGCACCCTACTAGTCAAATATCCCGATAAATAGGGGTAAATGTCCTAATTTTTAGGCTGTTTTAAATCAAGCGCTTCTGCTGCAAGCAGCAAAGTATTAACGGTGTTCTTTGTTCAAGTTGATGCAGATCAATGTGTCTGTAAATCTTTTTTTTTATGCTGTCGCGGTTGAAGTCAGTTGCTAATAAAAAAACCAACCCTCTAAAGGAGAATGTTATGAAGTATTTATCACCCAATAAAAAATTAACCGGCAATTTTCTTGCTGGTTCGCTTTTAGCAGCTATTGCAATGGCTGCGCCTCAAGCCGTGGCACATGAGGCGGCTGCTGAGCGTATTAAGCAATTGGAACAAAGCTTGCAGGCCATTCAAGTTGAATTACAAAGAATAAAATCTGAATCCGCTCAGGCTGCACAAAAGGTTAAAAGTATAGAACAAACCGCTACTCAGACAGAACAGAAAATAAATAGTCTTGAAGAGAGGAAGGCAGCGCTCCTAGATAAGGTAGATCCTCTAACGCAACGGATCGGTACAGATATCACAGAAAAAAATCGTATGCTGCACTTCCGCGGCGGTTTTACACACCAAATGAATCAGCGTAACGGCTCAAGCATACAAAGTATTGTCGCGCCGGTTGGAGCTCAAGATCAGGCTGGTAAAGATGGATGGTATGTGGGTGCAGGTATTGATTGGGGACTGACCAGAGATATGTGGGGGTTTATGCCAAGAACGACAGTCTTTGCAGAATTGATGTTTGAATATAAACAGTTTGGCAACCATGTTCAGGGCAATGCGCTGGCTAATGCGCCTACTATGTTAGCGGGCGGTTCACTCAATCCGATTAATGTAACAGTCAGTCAGTTTACTTTAACGGCATCCCCTAAAATCAAATTTTTTGAAGGTTCTAAAATAAGACCTTGGATTATTCCTGCAGGTTTAGCAATTCATGTGATGAGTCCAACGTCTGAGGCCATTACGTATTTAGCGCCAGGCATTCAGTTTGGCGCAGGCGTTGATTACAATATTTGGAAAGATTTCTTTATCGGTATCGATGGCCGCTATCAATTGGTCAATAAGACAGACGGTGTTAATTTGAGCGGTATGACCGCGGGCGGTTATGTTGGAATCGGCTTTTAAAGCATAATTCATCGTTCTCTTTATTGCTCCGTACGCAGCAGCCAGAAGATTATCAGCGCGTAACGAAGCCTTGGCACCTCGCTATTCGTTTAGCGGGGTGTTTTTTTATGTGCATTTTCGGAGAACTTACATGCTGTTATGCTTTAACACACTGATGTATTGACGGAAATATGACCAGGAGGCTTGTAGCTAGTCGATTCCAGTTCGATCCGGTTGGCAAGCAATGCGCTGACGCATGATTCATAGCCTTTGGATATATTTCCTTTATATTGAGTTGATAAAGCACAACTGCCAGCTTAAGCTGGCAGTTGTGCTTTTATAGCTACGATTAAGATTAATGCCCTATAGGATTCCGCTGTGCAGCTGTTAAACCGTTTTTCCATACATCCGGCAGGTTTTGCACCCAGCCGTTGTAGACATTCGGTACAGCCATAACCCCCTGTCCGCCAAATCCCGGCAAGCTGCTCACAGTGTCATCCTTAGCGGTGCTTGCAGTATCCACCAGAGAAACATAGCCAGCAATATGCGCATCGCTGATATCACCGTTATTGTCCGGATCGATATCGACTACCGTCAGCCGGTTACCGAATTTGGTGGTGACGTAAGCGTAGTAACCGCCACCCTCTTTCGCGCCAAAGTTCGCGCCGTGGCAACCTGGATCGCAAGGCAGCATTTTGACGATTTTGTCAGTCTTCGTATCGACGATGACAATTTGTCCGCCAGTAGCGGCGATCACGACGGCCTTACCATCCGGAGACACCGGTGATTGAATCGGCAATACACCAACTGGGCCGGAAATATCTCCAGTAATATGGTTGTAGTTTGCTATCAGATTGACGGTATCCAACAACGCGCCGGTTGCGCCATCAACAACCGATAGCGAATGATGCAACAGATTCGCTGCATAAATTTTGCTGGAATCCGGCATCATACCGATGGCGATCGGATGAGCGCCCGGGGCATTATTTCCCGTTGGGGTACGTGCATGGATTCCACCAGTAGCACCATAAATACCGATATCATTGGTGTTGATGTTCGGTGTCACAATTTTGGTGCCGTCAGCGCTTACCCAGTGACCATGCGGATTGGCTGAGGTATGGCCATGCGCCTGAGTCGGCAGCATTTTGCTGACAGTGGTGGTGCCGGCAGGAATGATCGCAACACCGTTCTCGCCGTTGATCGCAATGGTCAGATCGTCGTTGGAAGGCAGCGTCACTACATGCGACGGTGTGTTGCCAACGGTGATGTTTTTGATCAATTTACCCGTTTCACGATTAATCATTGAGAGCTTGGTATCAAACCATTGGGTTTGATAAATCACCGATTGATCGCGGTTGGTCCACATGTTATGCGGATTGTTGTTGTTGATTTCCGGCAATGCAACCTTGCGTTTAACCGTCCAGTTGGAGGTATCTACCACTGTCGTGGTACCGGGTTTGTATTTTCCGGCGGTTTTCTCAAATTGCGTGTTGACCCATACTTCCCCTACCCCAGGTGTTGCTGGATGAGGTGTTTCTATTGAACCAGGCATCGGAAGCGGTGCGTTATAAATATTTAGTTGTAAACTATCATCAGACAATGGTGCTGCAATTCCACCGTTCTTTATACCCCCATAAGGTACACCTGAAATTCTAACGGGCAGATTGGGGAATCTAACGTTCCAGACACCGGTTGAGTAATCCTGCCAGTTAGCCGGTGATGTGGCGATAAAGAAGGTTTTGAGCAAACGTACAGCCAGATCGCTGCTGGTCGGCAAGCCGCTGATGCCGGTTACCAGGTCAATCTTGTAATCCATTGCCGGATTGCCTAAATCAAGGCCGTCGGTTTCCGGATCGTCGACAATCACCGCGCCAAACATGTACGGATGGACTTTACAAGTAAACACGTACAATCCCGGCGTCGTCAGTTTGACGATACCGCCACCACGGTAGGCGGAACTTTGATCAAACGGCATATGATGCGCGCCAGTAGGCCATAACAGCGTACTGATGGTATGCACGCCGTTGGTATCGGACATGATGAAATTCACGCTGCTGCCCGGATAGATGACTTCCAGCGATTTGGTTTTGATATCGAAAGGCAGTCCAACGATGGCATCGCCACGCGCGCTTCTAAACCAGCTGGCGGGTTCGTCGCTGACTTCCAATGTCACCAAACCGGGTTCGGAGGGACGCGTACCCAACAGGATATTGCCATAAGGCGATGCGCCCACAACGCTGTGTCCGTCTCCACCTACCGGATCAACGCGGAAACTGCCGTGCATGCCGGCTTCCATGTGCGCGATCAAGTGGCAATGGAATTGCCAATCGCCCGGACCAACGCCGCTACCGGCTTTAATGGTAAAGCTGTGGGTATCGATACCGTCATTCAGCAATTTGGTATCGATAACAGTCGTTGTATCTTTTTTGAGCCAACGATGCGCATGCAAGTGGAAGGTGTGCCCAGGCCCTACTGATAACACATGGAAGCGTACCAGATCGTTTTCGACCGCGCCTAAATCAGGGGCTGCCCAAAGCGGTTTTTGCACGCCATCGGCGGATATTTCGGTACCCCAGAACGTTGAGCCGACCATGAACAATACAAATTGTTTGTCGAGATCGGCCTGCGTGACTGGAACGATGCTGCCATCGCCGTTGACGAAACTATCGACCGGACCGTTCTTTTTGTCGACGATGATGGCGCCGAAAAGCCCTAACAACTCTTTGCCATTGTTGTCGCCATGATAAACATAGGTGCCGGTTTTATTGGCATGTAATGTGTAGTTTTGTGTTTGACCTGGTGTGGCCTTGGCGCTATTGTTATTCACCAACCCTGGGGCATTGAAGCCGACGTCGACTGCGGTGTTATTGGTCAATGTGATTTGGATGGTATCGCCTTGTTTGACGAACAGGGCCGGGCCGGGAATAACCGCCTCGGCATCGCTGCCGGGCGCGTAGCCTAATTGTCCGTTAGGTAAGGTTTTGGCTGTGAAACTAAAACTATGAACGGCGGCCATCGCCATCGACGATGACAAGAAAGCGACGGCAAGCAGCATAAAGACTGCCAATGCCGCAATGCGTTTTTTGAATCCTATAATCTGTTCTTTCATGATGTGATCCTTAATTGCTTATTAATCAACGATAAAGTTACCGGTCATTCCCAATAATTTGTTGGTGAAATTGTTATCCATGTATTGGGTGCTTTTGTTCGCTTTGACAACGAATACATGTTTTTCCAGAGGACCGATTGCAATTTGATTGATAAGATTGTGCGTGCCCGGATCAAACCATTTGTAGCCATTCAGGCTAAAGTTGTGAATATCCGTGCCCAAAGCAATGAGATGAAAGCGGACATCGGTGTTTTTGGATGCATTGAACGATGGATTAACGCCATGTTTGGATTGCCGTTTGGTGGCGCCATCAATTTCAGCCCCCCAGAAAGCATCGTCACCCAAGTAAAGTAAGTATTCTTTGGAATAGGAACCGGCTTGTTGAGAGCTTCCTGCCGGATGGACGATGATTGCGCCAAACAGACCCTTGTGCTCGGCGCCGTTATGGTTTTCGTAATTGTGATCGTGGTAGGCCCAGGTACCGGCGGTTCCAGGCGCAACGTCCCATTCGTACTCATACGATACAAAGTTGTTTTCCGGACCTTCTCCAGCACCCTCGTCGAGGACACGATTGATCGCTTTCAGCGTGCCGTCGCTCAGGATTTTGTAATGAACGCCGTGCACATGCACGCTGACCTGTTTGCTGATTCCCTTAACCGGGTAATTGTCCCTGATCTTATTAATCAGTGTCAGCTTGACTTTGTCGCCTTCGGTTAGCTCGATAATCGGTCCCGGGATGGTGGCATTGGGACTGTACCGTTCGGTGACATCGAGGCCATCCACTGTATGACGGCCCATTCCATAAGCCAGCAGTAAGCCATCGTCCTCGATATCTTCCGCGTACATTTCGATCACGTGTTCGGCGGCATAACTTTTATCCGCGCCGATAAAAGATATTGACATTGCCAGTGCAAAACCGGCAACGGCTCGCGTGCATAGCGAGCGGTATGAAATCTTTGCTGTTTCGATGCCGTGCTGCGAGAGTGGCATGTCACAGCTCGATTGAATAACTTGAAACGACATTTAGGTTTCCCTCCTGTGGTGAAAAAATTCGTAATCAGCGAACCGTGAGGGGAAAATACATTGCGGTTAGTGCGTTCGGGTACTTTCTTTCAGTGAGATCTACGATTCGCGCGAAGCCTACGATTTGAGCAATGGATAGCAGAGGTAAAAATTTGCTATCTATTTAATCAGAGAGGGATTTTAACAAACATAACTTCTGTAAAATAGAAGCTATTTGTCCTTAAGGTGATGCTATTTTTCGTGATCTTGCGGGAAAAATGTCCCGAAAAGATAGGATTCTTTGAAGTAATTATACAACGGTGCTTTCAGGCACAGCTCGATCTGTTTCTTTACACCAATTTTTCTATAAATAACAGAGAGTTGATTCCTTACTGTTTTTTCTGTGACCAGTAACTGCGCACTGATTTCTTTCGCCGATAAGCCTTTACATGCCAGATAGGCAATATGACGCTCACTATCGCTTAATTTGGGTTGCTGCGATGAGCGTTTGTCGGTTTTGATTTCTACCGGTGGATTGGAATCAAACTGTGCTTGCCAGAGCAGTTTGGTGACGTTGCGATCGAACCAGATTTGACCTGCATGAATGGCATGGATGGCTTTCAACAGTAAATCGGAAGAGTGATGCTTGCTGATAATGCCCATCGCTCCGGAGCGAAAGGTTTTTAGGTGCGTTTGTTCGCTATTCTGGTGAGAAAAGGCCAGCACCTTGCTTTTTGCGGACAAGCATGCAGCAATTTGGTGATATGTTCGGCATAGTTACCACCGCTGAGCTGTAAATCCATAAGAACGATATCCGGCTTATGCTGTGCTGCCAGCTTGAATAAGTCCTCGATTGAGTTGGCCTCTGCAACGAGGCGGATGGAATGGTGGTTTTCAAACAGTGAACGCAAGCCTATACGCACGAGCTCAAAACTTTCAGCTACCAAGAGACGTATTTCTGTATGAGACTCCTCGACCATGCTTTTTAGTATTCTAAATTATATGTAGCCCTAAAAAGGAGGGGCTGATTTATTTGCAGGAGTCGTGCCCAAATTACACCAAATCTCGTATTCATTCGAGATATATTATGTAATATAAAGATTATAAAAGTGAATTATTATATCTGTCTAATTTAGCAACAGATTTTATCAAATTTGCATGTTGATAGATAGATGGTATTTGTCCCTATGAAAATATCATTATTTGAAATTTATCAGAAAAAATATCCCTATTGTGTAGGATTATTTGAAGTGATCAAATTGGGAAGCTATTAGACATAATTCAATTTGTTTTTTGACACCGGTTTTTCGATAGATTGCGGATAATTGTTGGTTACGAACAGTTTTTTCCGTGATATCCAGCCGCTACTTATTTCTTTGGCGGATAAGCCCTGGCTTGCCAGAAAAGCAATGCGGCGTTCGCAATTGCTGAATTTAGGATGAGCCCAAATGCTGTCATTGCAGCGTATTTCTGCCTGTGGATCGGATCGCGCCTGCTGTTGTTCCGGTTCTGCGGTGTCACGGTTAAACCAGGTTTTTCCCGCATGAATTGCATGGATGGCACTCAGTAGCACTTGCGAGGAGTGATGTTTGCTGATAATGCCTGATGCACCGGAATGGAATGCGATTAAATTGATCGGTTCGCTGATGCAATCAGAAAATACCAGCACCTTGGTTTGGGGATGCAAGCGCGTTAATTTGCAAATGTGCTCAGCAGCGGCACATTCACTTAACTGCCAATCAATGAGCGCCACATCCGGGCGATGCTCTGCAACTAGGGCAAAAAGATTGACTATGTCGCCGGTCTCGGCGACCAGATGCAAGGAAGTGTGATCCTTGAATAAAGCGCGTAAGCCTATGCGAATAAGATCATAATTTTCTGCGACAAGTACACGAACTTTATGATGTAATCTATTCGTCATACTGATTCTTATATTGTTTTGTCATAGGCGTTAGGCGGGATTAAGGGGACTTTGCGACCGATTTGAACCCGCTGCCGATTAAGGCTTAATTTATGATTGTTATTCTATGAACGCGTGACGGTATGCCAAGTGGCAAAAAGAAGTGGATAGTTGGTGTTATTTGCTGTTATGAGAAAAAAGCTCGCCGGATAAATTTAAAAAAGAGATTTTAAGACAGTGAAAATAAAAAATTTTTAATAGAATTTTTGTCAGATATTTTGAAATACTTTTATGTGCAATATCTTTTCAAAATTATTTATAGATCATTGAAAAGTAATTATTTTATTGGGGTTCTTGCTGTCAGATTATTTGATAATAAAAAAAAATGAAATATAAGCAAAATCCTTATTGCAATAAGGACATTTTATCGACAAAATATGCATACCCCTAAAAAAGGGGGATATATGTATATATATGAAAAATTAATTAAATTTAGTGGTCTTAGAATTTAAAATAAGGAGTAATAATTATGAAATTTGAATTGAAAAGTCATATTACAAAAGCTGTGGCACTGGCTTTTTGCGGCGCATTGGCAACTACAGCTCAAGCTGCTCCAGTCGCGATTAGCGGTTTCGGCACTACTTCCGCTACGATCGCCGACGCAGGTTATATCTCACCCGCTGGCGCACTTGGCTTAAGCTTCTTGGGCAGAGAATTTGTTAATAATGGCACATTCGCATCCAACTGGTCGCTCTATGACAGTAGCGGAGCTGTTGCCGTTGCTGATTCGGTGGCCGGTACCAATCCGTTAAGTTCGATTTCTTTTCCCGTGGGCGGCAGCATTTCCGTTACTACTAATCTTGGCGGCGGTGGCTGGAGTCTGCTCGAGACAGTCAGTATTCCATCGAGCGGTCACGTAGCTGTTCAAATTCAATTGACCAACAACACGGGTGTTGATGCTAGCGGTGTGCAATGGAGCGTTGGTGTTGATCCTGACCAAGGTGTTCCAGGCGGTGTCGGATTTGGCACAACAAATGTGATCCTGGGAACAGGCAGCGCTGCTGCTGTGCAAGCGACCAGTCTGGATGGATGGTCGTTAACCTTGGCTAATACCACCAGTGCAGGGGCATTTGATGTTGCTGGGTATGTTGATCCGTTTAGCTGCTGCAGTCCAGTTAGCCCTGCTACCATTTTTGCTGCTGGACAAGCTGGTAGCCAAGGTTTTTCGGATAGCTCAATCAACTTGGCTTTTAATCTGGGAACCGTCTATGCTGTATCTGATTTAGCACTTGGTCACTCTAATACTGTTACTTTTGGTTATGAATACATCATGGCCGTTCCAGAACCAGAAACCTATGCAATGTTGCTGGCTGGCTTAGGTCTGATCGGCTTCTCAGCACGCCGCCGTATCAGTGCTTAAGGCATAAAGCTTTAGTTCGCAAGAAGCCCGCACTTCGCATTAAAGTGCGGGTTTTTTATATCCTGGTTTGTCATTCTGAAATAATTCAATCTATTTAATTAGGCAATCCACAGCACTATAAAATCAAGCAAGTAAGTTCAATTCATAATAAAATCGCGCTTTTTTTAAAAGCTGAATCAACACTATGCACCCCATGCTGACCATCGCGGTGAAAGCCGCGCGCCGTGCCGGTAGTATTATCAATCAGGCATCTCAAAATCTGGATCTACTCAATGTATCGAAAAAATCGCATAGCGATTATGTCAGTGAAGTCGATGGCGCAGCTGAGGAAGCCATTATCAAGGTGTTGCAGACCGCTTATCCTGATCATGCGATTCTGGCGGAAGAAAGCGGACACCGAGGCGATCAGAAAAATTCAGAATATCAGTGGATTATCGATCCTCTGGATGGCACGACCAATTTCTTGCACGGTTTTCCGAAGTACTCGGTTTCCATCGCGCTCAAGCATAAAGGTGCATTGAGTCATGCGGTGGTTTACGATCCCACGAATAATGAATTATTTACCGCCAGCCGTGGATGCGGCGCCTTTCTGAACGATCGCCGCATTCGCGTCGCTAAACGCACTAAGCTGGACGATTGTTTGATCGGCACGGGCTTGCCATTTCGTGATTTGACGCACATCGATGCGTATTTTGCCATGCTGAAAGACCTCGTGCCGCGCATCGCGGGTATCCGCCGTCCGGGTTCTGCTGCATTGGATTTGGCGTATGTCGCGTGCGGCCGCTATGATGGTTTCTGGGAAATCGGTTTAGCGCCATGGGATATGGCGGCCGGATGCTTGTTGATTACTGAAGCCGGCGGGCTGGTTGGTGA
Source organism: Nitrosomonas sp. (assembly GCF_040240425.1). Taxonomy (GTDB): domain Bacteria; phylum Pseudomonadota; class Gammaproteobacteria; order Burkholderiales; family Nitrosomonadaceae; genus Nitrosomonas. Next base: position 108,226 of record NZ_QPHG01000002.1, read on the forward strand.
TCTGGAAGGCAATGAAACACAATTGGAAAGTGGTCAGATAATTGCCGGAAATCCCAAGATATTCGGGCACTTGCTGCAAGTGATTGCGCCGCATCTCACACCGGCACTCATCGAAGTACAGAGCGCGGCAAAATCTCAATGACCGGATGCCTCCGGTTGTTCCAGCGGCAGATGCTCATTCTCGCTGCCGGATTCAAGCAAGGATTTCATCTCTTCCAGCGGCGGCAGTTCTTCAAGCGAGCGCAGATTCAAGTCGTCGAGAAAATGCGCTGTAGTGGCAAATAGTTCTGGTTTTCCGGGCACGTTGCGGTGTCCAACTGCTTCAATCCAGCCGCGCGCCACGAGTGTTTTGAGTATGGCGCTGGAAACGCCGACACCGCGTATTTCTTCGATATCGCCACGAGTGACCGGCTGGCGGTAAGCGATGATCGCGAGCGTTTCCAGAATCGCGCGAGAATAACGCGGTGCTTTTTGCGGCGTTAAGCGTTCCAAATACGGCTGCATTTCCGCTTTGGTCTGAAAGCGCCAGCCGCTGGCTACAGTGACCAGTTCTATGCCGCTATCGCGCCATTGCTCGCGGACTTCCTCCAATAAATTCGCCAAGACCGCAGCACTTAACTCGTTATTGAATAATTTCCGTAATTCGCTGATCGTTAATGGCTCTTGCGTGGTAAGCAAAGCGGCTTCTAGAATTTGCCTGGTTTTTCTAGGGCCGAGCGAATCCTGTACTTCAGGCTGACTATACTCAGGCGGCATTGATCGAACGGACATAAATCATTCCGCTATCGGGAGATTGAGAGATTTCCAGCAACAACTCTTTGGCCAATTCCAGGATAGCCAGGAAAGTGACGACGACCTCGGCGACGGTCGCCAGGGGGCTGAACAAATCATAAAATTCAACCTGCTCAAATCCGCGCAGATCGCGCAGCACTTGGCTCATATAAGCACGCACAGATAGGGTTTCGCGTTTGATGTGATGGTGGCGGTTGACTTTGGCGCGTGTCAGAATAGCGGCCCAGGCGCTACGTAAATCGTCCATATTGATATGGGGTAATTGCGTCGCAGTTTTTTGTTCGATCCAGACTTGAACGATGCTGAAATCGCGCTCGGCCTGCGGTAATTGATTCAAGCGCAACGCGGCTGTTTTCATTTGCTCGTACTCCAGCAAGCGCCGCACCAGATCGGCGCGCGGATCGTGCTCTTCCTCCGCAGCCGTCTTGGGATTCGGCAGTAGCATGCGCGATTTGATTTCGATCAGCAGGGCAGTCATCAGCAGATATTCGGCGGCCAGTTCCAGTTGATCCACGCGCATCATTTCGACATAAGTCATGTATTGCTGCGTGAGCTCGGCCATCGGAATATCGAGAATATTCAGGTTGTGCTTGCGGATCAGATACAGCAGTAAGTCCAGCGGGCCTTGGAAGGTATCCAGAAAAACTTCCAGTGCATCCGGCGGAATATATAAATCCTGTGGAATTTCCAGCAGCGGTTCGCCGCAGATTTTGGCGACCGGCTGGGGCTCTGCAACATCAATAACCAGATTCACCGTTTCAATCAGTGGAAAACATATCAGGAATAACTGAGTCCCATTGCTTCACGAATGTCGCGCATGGTTTCTTCCGCCAGCTTGTTGGCTTTTTCGCAGCCGTCCGCGATGATGTTACGCACCAGTGTCGGATCTTCTTCGTATTTTTTGATGCGCTCGTACATCGGGGCTTGTTCCGCGAGAATTTTATCAATCACTGGCGTTTTGCAATCCAGACAGCCGATTTCCGCGTTCTTGCATCCTCGCTGCACCCATTCCCGGGTTTTGTCATCGGAGTACACCAAGTGGAGCTGCCATACCGGGCATTTGGCTGGATCGCCCGGATCGCTGCGCCGCACGCGCGCCGGATCGGTCGGCATGGTGCGGACTTTTTTGCGGATGCTTTCCGGATCTTCGCGCAGACTGATGGTGTTGTTATATGACTTGGACATTTTCTGCCCATCCAATCCCGGCATCCGCGATGCTTCGGTCAGTAATGTTTCCGGCTCGGCCAGAATCATTTTGCCGCCGCCTTCCAGGTAGCCGAATAAGCGTTCGCGGTCACCCAGGCTCAAATTCTGTTGTTCGTTCAGCAATGAACGCGCCTCTTCCAATGCATTTTCATCGCCCTGCTCCTGATACAGCGTGCGCAACTCGGTGTACAGTTTGGATTTCTTCGATCCCAGTTTTTTGATCGCCGCTTCCGCTTTTTCTTCAAACCCCGGTTCCTTGCCGTAGATGTGGTTGAAGCGGCGTGCGATTTCACGCGTGAATTCAAGATGCGGTGCTTGATCTTCACCGACTGGAACCCGGTTGGCGCGGTAAATCAGAATATCGGCGCTTTGCAAAAGCGGATAGCCAAGGAAACCGTAGGTGCTGAGATCCTTTTCGGACAATTTTTCCTGCTGGTCTTTATACGTCGGCACGCGTTCCAGCCAGCCCAGCGGCGTCATCATCGACAGCAACAAATACAATTCAGCATGCGCCGGGACTTTGGATTGAATGAATAAAATCGCCTGCGACGGATCAACGCCCGCAGCCAGCCAGTCGATGACCATATCCCAGACATTCTTCTCGATGATCTCCGGCGTGTCGTAATGCGTTGTCAAGGCATGCCAATCGGCGACAAAAAACAGGCATTCGTATTGCTGCTGCAACGTCACCCAATTTTTTAATACGCCGTGATAATGTCCTAAATGCAGGCTGCCGGTGGGGCGCATACCTGATAAAACGCGATCAGCAAACATGTTGAAATCCTAAATGTGAAACGTTGTTAAATATATAACCCAAAAATGGATACGATGATGATTTTAGCCCAGAGAATCACCGGTCCGATCACGGTACTCAAAATACCGCTGAATAACAATACCAGCAATATCATAAAGCCGTAAGGCTCAATCCGGGAAAATTGGTAAGCCAAGCGGTACGGCAGCAGACTCATGGTCATGCGGCCGCCGTCCAGCGGCGGTAGCGGCAGCAGATTAAGCACCATCAGGACGATGTTGATTTCGATTCCAGCGATTCCCATCAGCGCCAATGGTTTGGCAAAACTGCTCTCCGGCATGGCAAGCGCTAGTTTGATCATCAACGCCCAGAAAAACGCCATCAGCAGATTGGCGCCGGGTCCTGCAGCGGCGACCCACAGCATATCGCGCTTCGGGTGGTGCAAATTGGCGAAATTAACCGGTACCGGCTTGGCCCAGCCGAACAAGAATCCTGCACCGACGGTCAGTTTACTGAGAACAAACAGCGATAGCGGCACCACGATCGTGCCGACAGGATCGATATGCCGCGCTGGATTGAGACTGATGCGCCCGGCGTTAAAAGCAGTGAGATCGCCGAATTTTTTGGCGATATAGCCGTGTGCCGCTTCATGCATGGTGATAGCCAGAATGACTGGCAAGGCATAAATGGCAATGCCTCGAATAATCTCATCCATGTTCGATTCCAAACAGTTCGAGGCTGCCTTTACCAGGCCGGATCAATTCCGGCACGGCGGTCGTCAGATCGATCACGGTGGTCATGTCGATGCCGCAGGAACCCGCATCCATCACCAGTTCAACTTGATGCTCAAGGCGTTCGCGGATTTCTTCCGCATCGTTCAGCGGCAGTTCGTCTCCGGGCAATATCAAAGTGGAACTGAGCAACGGCTCGCCGAGTTCTTCCAGCAAAGCCAGCACCACCGGATGATCGGGAATGCGCAGACCAATGGTGCTGCGTTTTGGGTGTTGCATGCGGCGAGGTACTTCGCGGGTTGCCTGTAAAATAAACGTGTAGCTGCCGGGCGTTGTGGCTTTGAGCAGGCGGTATTGGCTGTTGTCGACTTTGGCGTAGGTGGCGATTTCCGCCAGGTTGCGGCACACCAGCGTGAAATGATGGCGTTCATCCACTTCCCGGATGGTGCGAATGCGCGTCATCGCTTCTTTATCGCCGAGGTGGCAACCCAAGGCGTAGCACGAATCGGTCGGATACACGATGATTCCGCCGCTGCGCACGATGGCGACCGCTTGTTTGATCAAGCGTAAATGCGGGGTGTCGGTATGAATGGAGAAAAATTGGGCCACAGTGAAACGGAATCGGGATTATTTGAATTTCACATCAAAACATCAATACGCAAGCTCGGCTGTAACCGTATTTTTCCAATGCTGCCAGACCGGAGTGCAACCGGGTGGGAATTCAGGTAACTGCCCGAGATCGAAATGGCTTTCCCCTGGTCCGTGAAAATCCGAACCGCACGATGCCAGCAAATTTCTGTCTTTGGCATGCTGGGCAAACCGCTGTGCCTGCTCCAGGGTGTGGCTGGATGTAACGACTTCGAGGCCTGATCCGCCGAGTGCGCAAAATTCGTCGAGCAAATCGCTGAGCACATTTTTGCCCAGATCGTAGCGGCCCGGATGCGCTATCACGGCGTGGCCGCCGCTGCCGCAAATCCAGCTGACCGCATCGCTGAGCGTGGCCCATTCGTGCGGCGCATACCCGGGTTTGCCTTTAACCAGATATCTCTTGAATACCGATTTAACATCCTTGGCATACCCTTGTTCAACCAGAAAACGCGCAAAGTGTGTGCGTCCGATCAAACGTCGCACGCCGACATAGGCATAAGCGCCTTCCAGGCTTCCGTGGATACCGGTTTTTGCCAGCTCCGCGGCAATATTCTCGGCCCGTTGGGTGCGTCCGGCGCGAACGGCGGTCAAACCTTCAACCAGCGGCGCATAATCCGGATCAATATCCAGTCCGACGATATGCAAAGTGCGGCCGCGCCAGCTGACAGATATTTCCACGCCGTTTATAAATGTGATACTTTTCGTTTCGGCGGCCTGCCGCGCTTCCGCAAGTCCGGCGATATCGTCGTGATCGGTTAACGCCAGTGTTTCGACGCCGCGCAAGGCGGCACGCTCAACCAGTTGAGCGGGTGATAACACACCATCGGAAATGGTGGAGTGACAATGCAAATCAATATTGAGCATGTAAATCCGTTGCGCATCGCGGGACACGCATGATAGCAAATAACCCGATTGAAGAGAAATAATTGTATTGGATAATGAAAGAGATAGTTAGATACATGATAGAAAAACCATTTTGTAAGGACTCCCAATGACTATGCTACAAACTGTTCGCGATCATCTGGCCGCTGCGCCGCATCGCAGCCTCTTTCTGGCAGGCGCGCTGCAAGGCGTGCTGACGGTATTATGGTGGATATTCGACCTGACAGGACGTTACGGCATCGCCGGATCGATGACCGTTTGGAGCATCGTTCCGACCTGGGCGCACGCATTCCTGATGATTTATGGTTTTTTCCCGTTTTTTATTTTCGGTTTTCTGTTCACCACGTATCCCAACTGGATGAACGGTGAAAAGGTAAAACCGCAAGAATATATCGCCACCTGTGCTTTGATGGCGGCGGGCGTGGTGCTGTTTTATGCAGGCTTGCTGACGCACAAAGTCATCAGCATTACCGGCGTGGAACTGATACTGACCGGATGGAGCATCGCCGTTTACGTGTTGTTTCGCATCTTGCTCACGACACCGGCGCAAGACAAGCGTCATGCCCGGGTCACCAGCGTAGCGCTGTTGATGGGTTGGCTGGGCGTGGGGGCATATTTGGTCTGGCTGGTTACTGACAGTGCGGTGATACTGAATTTTGCCCGCCATGCCGGTATCTGGTTTTTCCTGCTGCCGATCGTGCTGACCGTTTCGCATCGCATGATCCCGTTTTTCTCCAGCCGCGTGCTCGACAATTATGAAATGGTGCGGCCGTTCTGGATGCTGTGGTTGATGCTCGGCTGCATTGCTGCGCACGGTTTGCTGCAATGCTTTGAGTTAACAGCTTATCTGTGGCTCGCCGACTTCCCGTTGGCCGGGTGCGCACTGTATTTATCGTACCGCTGGGGATTGCAACGCAGCTTTAAAGTGAGCCTGCTGGCGGTGCTGCACATCTCGTTCGCCTGGTTCGGTGTGGCTATGGTGCTCTACGCCGTGCAAAGCCTGGTGTATTTCGCCTCCGGCAACCTGATTTTGGGCCTTGCCCCGCTGCACGCCATCGGCATCGGCTTCTTCTCCGGCATGATCCTCGCCATGGCCTCGCGCGTCACCCTCGGCCACTCCGGACGGCCACTGGAACTCGACCGCATTACCTGGCTGCTGTTCCTGGGCTTCCAAGCAACCGCCGTGATCCGGATTCTGGCCGACCTCATCTCGGCGATTGCACCGATGTTCTACGTGCTGGCGGCGCTGGTTTGGTTGACGTGTTTTGGGTTGTGGGCGGTCAAGTTTGCACCGATTTATTGGCGTGCGAGAGTGGATGGGAAGGCGGGGTAGTTGTAGCCAATGCTATTTCGAATGACTATCTAAGTTAGATATCACGATCCCAACTGCTATGCATCCTATCCATGATGAACTCTTGCAAGCTTGGTCGCGATACTTCAAAGATGCCAGCATCGAGTATTCTGATATTCATGGTCTGCGCAACTACAGACCAAAGGCATCGTTGTTAGCAGCAGAGGCTGAGATTGATGCACTTCAGCCGTGGTTTGCGGTTCAAGAGGTGACGGTGGACTTGCTCTTTAATATCTACCTGTCGCTAAATAATAATGTTCCAGGTCCGCCAGTTGAACACAGAAGGCTGGCGCCCTGGGCTCTCGTTGGTGCAGCTTCAGGATTCGGCGCATCACTTTTGCTCTCTTGTGCCGCAGGATACGATACTCCCGCAAAGGCACAGCTTAGAACATATACAGAAGCATTACTGCTTCTAGCTGCCACTCAGTACGATTCCAAGCTAGCAGACGATTATCTTTCAGCCACCACGGATGCCAAAGTACTCGATTTTTGGCATAAGAAAGCCGGTCCTACAAAATTGCATAAGAGAATAATTGCAATCGAAAAACAATTTGGATTTTCAGATGCTGAAATTGCCAGTTTTACCGAATTGAGGAGGCGGGAGTACGAGACCTTAAGTCAGTCGTCGCATTTGTCATTTCTTGGAGCAACGATGACATGTCTTTCTCCCAGCATAACTGATCCAGATATCTTACGATTGCGATTACTCGGTGGCCCGACAATGTCATCGCTGAGAACGCTTGGGTATGCAGCATTTACAACTTGGCACGTTTTGCGTCTGGTAAAAGCGAAGTTCTTGCCGATTAGCAAAAGTGACGAACCACTGTTAATAATCTCGCCTCAAGATCCAATTTCTCAACGAATCATGGCAGGTTGGTTTGCACTTGAGCAAACGATCCCAAAGTATCTCTCAACGATAGACGCTGATGATAGTGATGCATAACCTTATATTATTTGACAATCGTCATTACGAAAACTGGAAAACCTACCGCTCACTATAATGACGACTGAAGTTTTTTTAACTCGCACATAAAAGCAAAATGACCAACCCGGATATCCGCTGGCAGCAACGTTTTGCCAGTTACCAAAAAGCCTTGCTGCAATTGCAAGAGGCTGTCGAACTCAGTTCGCAGCGTGCACTTACTTTGTTGGAAAAGCAGGGAGTGATTCAGGCATTCGAATTCACGCATGAATTAGCCTGGAATATGTTGAAGGATTTTTTGCGGGATCAGGGCAATCAAGATATCAAAGGCTCAAAGGATGCCACGCGGGAAGCATTCAAGGTTGAGCTGATCGGCGACGGCGAACAGTGGATGGCGATGATTCAGAGCCGCGATATCTCATCGCATACGTACGATGAGCGTACCGCCGAACGCTTGGTGGAGGCTATCATTCGCGATTATTATCCGCTATTCGTTGCGCTGAAAACAGAAATGGAAAAATACCGGCCATGACCGGTGAGTGGCCATTCGGCTTATCGCCCGCGACATTGGAAAAACTCAACACTGTGTTTGCGCAGCACGACGCCATCAATTCGGTGCTGATCTACGGTTCGCGCGCCAAGGGAATTCTCCGCGCCGGTTCCGATATCGACTTGACCATCAAAGGCGATGAAATTCCGTTCGCCGAGTTCATGCAGATCGAAGACCAGATCGACGATTTGATGCTGCCGTATACCGTCGATTTGTCGCAGTATTATCAACTGGAAAACACCGATCTGGTCGCGCATATCGACCGGGTGGGGGTGGCCATTTACAACAAAAGATAGTTGCAAGAAATGGCGGTGAGCTACCGCGATACATGCGGTAGCCGGATGCATGGATATTTTGATTCGCATCCGGCAGTTTCTACATCACCGCTCAAATACAGATGACCACTGATAATATTAATAACAATGAGTTGCGGGTAGTTTTTTTCAAGCAAATCGGAAAAATATTGTGAAAGATGATCTGAGAATTCAGGAGCTGCGTGTAGTCTTTGGCGCTATCCCGCAGCTTGGCTGCGGGATATGAGGTATTGCAAATTAACTTAATTTATTACGACGAACATTCCAGCCGAGTACTGCAATACCAGCCAGTAAGAGCGCATAGGTGGAAGGTTCCGGTATCGGTGAGATAGAAATCGCATCGAGGTCGAATCCTTGACTGGCACCTAATACGTCAAGACCGCCGATGCCTACTTTGGTAAATGCTGTAGCTCCGAGTCCGGCAAGGATACCCGCATAACCGGATAGATCCAAGGTAATTACACCCGCTGCATTGGTGGTAACGGTCGGTTGGATATTGCCGCCATTGTCAGTCCAGAGAAATAATTGCGCGCTTTCGGCGCTATCTCCGGTTTCCCAGATTTTGAGTATGTTGTTGGCGCTAAAATTGGAGCCGAAGCCTACTTCAATATAAGCACCGGTGAAAGCTGTGCCCGAAACGCCAGGCTCACCCGGTAGCGATAAAAAACGATCGTCGGGTGCTCCCAATACCGAGCTGCGCGCTTCTGCTTCAGTCAGTACAACAGGAAAGCCGCCCGACAGAGAGCCGCCATAAAATTCCCCTGGAAAACTGCCGCCGACACTACCTCGAAGCAATGTGTCCGTGGTGCTGCCAAAGGTTTCTGCCGCTGCTGACACTGGGGACAGTGCGATAGCGCCGAGAGATAGTGCAACTAAAGAAGAATGGAAATATTGCTTAACTTGATTGATTGAGCCCATCATCTTACTCCTTTGTTGTGAAAAATCATTTAACTGCACGTTTCATACTACTCTCTAATAGGATAGAGATAAAATGTTTTACGCAAGTGTCACTGATGATATAAATTTTTTGTAGACGGTGTATGAATGTTTACTGCATGCGCCACGGGCGCACGAATTACAACGACCTGGGTTTGTGTAACGACGATCCCAACCGGAATGTGTATTTGACGGAAACCGGCATCGCGCAAGCGCAGTCGGTAGCACATGAGCTCCGCGATGCGGCGTTTGAGCGCATTATCGTTTCACCGTTGCCGCGCACGCGTCAGACGGCGGAAATCGTCAATCGCCATCATGCCGTGCCAATCGAGATGCACGCGGATCTTGCGGATATCCGCTCGGGGTTCGAGAGCCAACCGATGCCGGATTATTTTGCCGCAATCGGCCACGATCCGCTGCGGGCACGCGTGAATGGCGGCGAGTCGTTGTTGGATCACAAACAGCGCGTGCTGCGTTTTATCGATTGGCTAAAAGCGCAGCCGGAGAAAACGCTGCTGATAGTCGCCCATGAAGAAACGATGCGGGTATTTGCCGCCTATTTTGAGGGCGGCATCGCAGATTCTCAATTGCGGGATATACATGTGGGGAATTGCGAATACCGGCGTTATGTTTTGCACCGTTAATTCCGGTTTCACCGGTTCAGCGCGCCAGCCAGCCCAATCCTTTGGCGTGCAGGCTTTGGATGTATAACCGGTCGCGCGTTTCGGTCACGGCGGTGGTTTCCGGGTAAGCGCCGGTGGGATCTTGCAGATTGGCGGTTACGGTGCCGTCCTCGGTAAATGCGATCACGTGGCCATAAGCTTTGGGCACCGGCCACAATGCGCGCGGCAGGCGCAGCGTGACTTTGCGCAGCAGCGGTTTATCGCTCATGGCGTCGATGACCGGGTTACGCGGTTTGGCGAAGCCGAGCCAGAATCTGCCGTCAAGGCCGCGCATCAGGTTGTCCGGGTAGCCGGGCAGATTGTCGAGCAGCACGGCAGCTTGCGGCGAACCTTGCATAACATCGAGATCGTTGGCGGTTACGTCAATTTTCCACACGCGATACCGGCCCGTTTCGTTGACGAACAGCGTTTGTTCATCCTGCGAGAGCGCGATTCCGTTGGCGAAACTCAATCCCCTGGCCACGATGCGTGCCATTTTGCATGCTGGATCGTACTCGAGAACCCGCCCGGTAGACGATTGCTCCATGATATCGAGGATGCTGGCCGCGAAAGTGCCGCCCCAGTCCTTCGGCGCAAACCGGGTTGAGGCGTCGGTGAAGTAAATCTTGCCGTTGGCTGCGACCACGACCGCATTGGCGTAGCGGATCGGATCGCCGTTCACGGTGTTAATCAGAACGCGAACAGCGCGATCCGGTCCGATCGACAGCAATCCTTTCATGGCGTCGGCGGCGATCAGATTGCCGGCGGCATCAAAGCCGAAACCCAGCACGCGACCGCCGGTGCTGACGAATACTTCTTGTGCCGTGCCGTCGGGATTCATGCGTACGATATTGCCGCTGGCCATCGCGGCATACAGCTTGCCGTTACGCGCCAATGCGACATGTTCCGGTCCGGTTTCATCGCCCAGAGCGATTAATCGGATGCCGGTAAGCCGGTCGTTCGCTGCATGCGGGCCGGTATACCCTGGCGCGGCGAGTGCTTGCCAGCTCACCGGCTCTACCGGTACCGGCCATAAGCTGAGGTATGCAGTCAGCGCCAGCGTGGCGATGATGAGTGTCCAACCGGTTTTTTTCATATTCCGCCGTTAGTCCAGAAGGTTCAGTGAGCCTGCACAAACCGGTATTTTGTCATTTCATGGCAATTTCTGTAAAAATTATCGCTCGCGTGATCTACTTCCCAGCATCCGTACATCCTGCCATACTGCAAATTGATTGGTTGACATCATTCCGGCAATAACTTCATGCGTGCGCCCGGACATACCGGGGGCTAAGAAATTGAAAGGGGAATTCCATGACTCGGATCACTGAAATTATCAATCATGCGGGCCGATGGCTGGAGCAGCAACAGGATAAAGAATCCAAAGGATGGGGCGAACGGCGCGGCAGTCATGTCAACGTGCTGAATACAGCTGAGGCTGTGATTGCGCTGATCGATAGCGGGGTTTGCAATGCGGGCACCGGCGCGATCCGCGGCGCGGTTGATTTTCTGCTGAAACATCAGACATTGGATGGCTCGGATGCCGGTTCATGGCCACGGGAATTAACCACGGACGAAGGTGAAACCGTTGATATTCCGGACTTGGTGCGGACTACCTATGCGATCCAGGCGCTCATCAAGGCGGGCAAGGGAATCGACGAAAAGCCTCTGCAATTGGCGTTCGTGTGGTTGCTGGGCCGCAGAAATGAAAACACCAAAGGCTGGGGTTATGCGCGCGGCAAACCCGATGCGCTGATGCCCACGTGTTTTGCGCTGAATGCCATGCTCGATGCCTGCGATGCCTACCCCGGCGCGTATCAGACCCAGATTCAGGAGAGCCTGCAACATCTGGTGGAGGCTTACTATCATGAGGGCGGGGATGAAGTGCGCGGCTCATTCGGCGCGCCAGGGTCGTTGCAAGGCATTCACACCATCTATGCCGCACTGGTATTGCAAATTGCCCGCGCCAATAATTTGAGCCGGTATCCGGAGCAGGAGAAGCAAGCGATCGAATGGCTGCTGCGCAACCCTGATAAAGCCATCCGGCTGCGGGAAGAATGGGTGGAGATTGACCAAATCCAGGTTACGGATGGCCAAACCGGCGGTTATGGGTTCATGGTGATGGCCGATACCTTATTGATGAAGCTGCTGCTGGGGTCGGAAAGCGTCGACGACAAAAAGAGCGCATTGGCGCATGAGGCCATGCATAGCCTCAAGGATAAGATTGATGAAAGCACCGGTGCTTTTTACGGGCCGCGATTATTTTCCTGGGCTACGGCAAAAGCATTGTCGGCTTTGGCGGTGATGCAGAAGCACGCTGGCGCTGAGTATCCCGATCTCCCCGCGCGGATGCCCGAATCCCGTACCGAGTCCGGCGGCTGGAAAACCGGCCCTGTCATTATCGGTTTCGTGACTTTGCTTTCGGGACTGGGTTTTTATCTGATGGTCAACGATAAATTCGGCTTGCTTGAATTCAGCTTCTTTGTCGTGATGATGCTGGCGGCGCTGCTGGCGTACGGCGCCATTGGCGAGAAAACCTTCAGCGAGCTATTCGGCAGCGTCGGCGGTTTATTAAAAAAGGGTAAATAGAAAACAGACAATGAGCTGCGCTGCATGAACGGCTGTAATGTGAGAACGGTGCCATGATTGATACCATTATTTTCGATGCGGAAGGCATTGTCATCGATACCGAAACGATCTGGGACAAGGGGCAGGCGATTTTTTTGCAACGCCGGGGCTTTGTCTATGACCGGGAACGGATCAAACCGTTGCTCACCGGGCGCACACTGGCCGAAGGCGTGGAAATCATGAGGCAGGCGTATCGGTTCGATGGCGATACCGAAGCCTTGGCGCGCGAGCGCGCGGATATCGTACGTGAACTTTTTATTCATGAAACTGCTTTTATCGAAGGTTTCCTGACGTTCTACGAATCCGTGCGCAATCATTACAAAACCTGTGTCGCAACGGCGATGGATCAGGATCTGCTGAAACTCGTCGATCAGCACCTCAATCTTTCAGCGTTGTTTGAAAATAGAATCTATACGCTCGACAAAGTCGGTTACCGCTCCAAGCCGAATCCGGATATTTTTCTGTATGCCGCGCAACAGCTGGGGTCAGCGCCGGAACATTGCGTCGTCATCGAAGATGCGCCGCATGGGATCGATGCCGCAAAAAGCGCCGGGATGTGTTGCATCGCGATCAGTACAACGTATGATCCGGGCAAATTGCAAAAAGCGGATTTTGTCGTCAATGCATACGCGGAAATTGACCTTGCCGCCGTGGATCAATACGCATCGATACCGATGAAATAACCGGCAGGTATCAGCGCCAGCGTTTTGCCGGGTCTTGACGGTAAAACAGCGCGAGCTGCTCGTACACAGAAGGAAAATGTTCCTGCGTGACGAGCGGCAGTTCAAAAAAAGCTTCGCTCAGCACCGCGAAAAACTCCGCCGGACTCTCCGCCGCATACGGATCGATCACGGTTTCCTGCTGCCGGTCGACCTGGCGGCAGAATTTCTTGTAGGCTGTGCTGAATACCTCATGCCAAGTATACGCGCTCATATTGGCGTGCAGTTCCGGGCAACCGTTGGCGCCCTCGTACAGCATGTCGATCTTATGCGCAAATTCGTGGATCACCACGTTTTCCCCCAAGTGTGAAACCGGTTCCAGCGCATCTTGCCAGGAAAGAATCACCGGCCCGTCAGACCAAGCTTCGCCTGACGCCGCGTGCTGCACATGGTGCACGATGCCGAATTCATCCTCGTAATCGTAATCCAGCATGAATTCGCCGGGATACACGATAATCTGGCTCCAGCTGCGGTAGTAATCCAGGTCAAGATTGAGAATCAGAATGCACGCTTGCAACGCAATCGTGGCACGCATTTCCTCGGTGATTTCCAATTCATGCGCGCCGTAAAATTTCTTGTCGTGCAGAAATAACGTGGCGCACTCGCGCAAGCGCAAAAGCTCTTCAAGACTGAGTCCCTTCAGGCAACGCAGATGAATCAATTTTTGCCAGACGGCATCGGCAATGCCCTCGTGCTGAAGGATCCGGTTACGGTGCCAATTCGTTAAGCTCCATGACATGCGAATAATCTCCGGGAAACTGCGGTGATCTTGTGTTTATGCCTTTGGACGGGTTATATAAAGGCGGTCTAGCGAGGATGAAAATAATACCTTCTTTTGTTCCATTTTGCCTGAAATGGACACGGAGAAATACTAAGACCATGAGAATTCAGGTAGAATTGCACTGTTAGGTTCATGTGGCAGGGCCAACGCCAAACGATTGAGAAATCGGATATAACCATCAAGCCATAGTGTATTTTTAGATTTTTAGAGGAAGATTGTAAATGAATTTTAAATTTAGCATCGTTTGTATTATTGGCCTGAGTATCGCCCTGATCGGTTGCGGCGGAGTTCCCGAAGCAAGTTCGGAAAATTGTTCAGGAAGAGGCATGGAATCATCGCTGACAGAATTCAAGAACGATGAAGCTGCACGGGAAGCCTTTATCGCTAAATGCGATGAACTGAAAAAAGCAAAATAAGCGTATAGCTGGAAATTCGAACCGCGGCTGCGGGGATGGTTTCTAGCGCTTTGTAAAAAACTGGAAGTTGATGTCACTTCCAGCGAACGGCGAATTGGAAGTGCGTGCTTCGTTCGCCGTTTTTGTTTTCATGGTATTGCGTGATGATGGCGTGGTTGCTGATCGCGGAGGCCGACTACAATCGAACTACGGGAGTTACAGCTAAGCTATCTGCCCTTATGGCGAACGATTCCTGTGCAATACTCTAACGTTTTGTGAAGATCACGAAATCTGATTACAACTGCACTTCCTGCGACAACGCTTCCGCTTCGCCATTGGAAAGCATGAACACACGGTCGGCGGCGTTGATGACTGCCGGTTGGTGCGAGACCGCGATAATCGTCAAGTCCTTGGATAGATTTTGCAGTGTTTCGCAGATGGTGCGTTCGCTTTCCGGGTCCAGCGCGCTGGTGGGTTCGTCTAGAATCAGGAACGACGGGCTGTGCGCTAGCGCCCGGGCAATTGCAATCCGCTGGCGTTGACCACCGGAGAGTAATCCGCCGCGTTCACCGACTACGGTCAACATGCCATCCGGCAGCGCGCTAACAAAATCCCAGGCGCCGGCCTGGCGCAGTGCGCGTTCTGCATCGTCGGCGGTGAGCGTTGGTTCGCCGACCAGAATGTTATTCAGTATAGTGTCGTGCAACAAAATGGTGTCTTGCGAGACATAGCCGATCATGTGGCGCCATTGGCGCAGGTTGATGTCATGCAGCGAGACTCCGTCGATCCGCACTTCGCCGGATTGCGGTTCGGTTAAGCCGCACAGCAAATCCAATAGTGTACTTTTGCCGGCACCGGATGGTCCCATCACGGCGGTAAACGTATTCACCGGTATTTCGATATTCAGGTCCCTGAATATGACTTTGCGATCGTAATTGAAGCGCACATGGTGCAGCGTAATGCCTTGTTGCAACGTGGGTTGCAGTGTTCCAGTAGCTCTTTCGGCGGCTGCGCGCGCGCCTTCGGCGGCCTTACGCAACGCCCAATAGGCGCTTTCTTGCGCGGCCAGTTGCTGGTGCCGGCGCTGTGTTTTGTTCAACAAGCCCAGAATACGCGTCAGCAAAAATACCATCAGCATGACTTCCGGCAGCGACAACTCCCATACCACCAGGGCAAGATACAAACCGCTGGCGGTCAGAGCGGCCAGAATAGGCTCTTGCAGCGCGTTCAATGCTTCCCGGTTCATCACTTCGCGGCGCGTGGCTTTTTCCAGTTGCTGCGTTTGTTCGCGCAAAATGGCATCGGCCACGTTGTCGCGTGCCATCGCTTTGAGTGATTTCACCGAACTCAGCACGTCCGACAGGTAGGCGAGCAAGTCGCGCAATAAATGGGTTTGCTTCGTGCCCGCGCGGCGCGTGGCGCTGACTAAACTGTTGAGCACAAACAGCAGGAACGAGCCGATAATCAGCGAGGCGAGCGTGGCTTCCCATGAGATGAACAATGCGACAATGGCATACACCAGCACCTGCACCATGAGTGACAGCACATTGACGCTATGCTCGAAACCATTGGCGGCGCGGTAAGCTTCCGAAGCGATGGAATTGGCGAGCGAACCGACCGGCTGGCGCAAATAATACTGCCAGCGGCTGGCCAGCAAGGCTTCGATCAGATCCAGACGCAGTGCGGTGGCCACATGCGCAACGGTATAACCGACCTGGCGGTTGGCCAATAGCAGCACCAATCCCTTGAAAAACATGCCGCCGACGATGATGATCAGAATGGTATCCAGCGTGGGATCAATGCCAATATCTTGCAGCGCTTTCTCCATGAATTTGCCAATGCCGGAATCGCTCGATCCGCCGGATTCACCGACCGCGATCGATATCAAAGGCAGTAAAGCGGTCAGACTCAACCCTTCAGCAATACCGGCAATCAGCAGCGCAACGAGCACAAAGGCGCTGCGCTGGGGGAAGACCATAATGTACGTATATAAAGTCCGCATAAGCCGGTTACAAAAATAAATCAGAAATCATTGGATTGTTTACAGGATCATGATGCATCGGATATGTCGCATAAAACGCCGTCGATCAATTGCTGGATGCGCTGAGCGCGATTGGCCAGACGCGTATCGTGCGTGACAACGATCAGGCTGGCGTTGATTTTATGATTTAACTCCAGCATCAAATCAAAGACATGCTCGGCCGTTTTCCGGTCCAAATTCCCAGTCGGTTCGTCCGCCAGTATGCAGGCCGGTTGTGTGACCAACGCGCGCGCCACGGCGGCGCGCTGGCGTTCACCGCCGGAGAGTTCGCCGGGAGTATGCGTCAGGCGGTGGCTCAAGCCGACCAGTTTGAGCATATCGGCGGCACGATCGTAGGCTTCCTGGTTGGGAAGGCGGCGGATCAGCAGCGGCATGGCGACATTTTCCAGCGCGCTGAATTCGGGCAGCAAATGATGAAACTGATAAATGAAGCCGAGTGAGCCGTTGCGCAAGCGGCAGCGTTGCTCTTCACTGATCTGCGCGATATTCTGCCCGAGAATCCGGATGTCTCCGCTGCTCGGTGCATCCAATCCGCCGAGCACATGCAGCAGCGTGCTTTTGCCCGAGCCGGATGAGCCGACGATGGCGAGCATCTCGCCTTTGATCAAATCCAGATTGACGCCCTTTAATACCGGAACGGCCAGATCGCCTTGCGAGAATTGCTTGACCAGATTGCGGCAGGAAATAACCACATCATTCATAGCGCAACGCCTCCGCCGGATTGACTTTGGACGCCCGGTAGCTGGGATAAATCGTGGCCAGCAGACTCAAAACAAACGAAGTGACGGCAACAGTGGTGATGTCCGCCATCTGCGGATCGGTTGGGATCTGGCTGATGTAATAAATTTCACGCGACAGGAATTGCACGTTGAATAGGCTTTCAATGAATGCCACCACTTCACCGACGTTGTAGGCTAGCAGCATGCCGCCGGCTACGCCGAGTACCGTGCCGAAAACGCCGATAAACGTTCCCTGCACGATGAAAATCTTCATGATGCTGCGCGGGCTGGCGCCCAGTGTGCGCAGAATCGCGATATCCGATTCTTTATCGGTTACCGCCATCACCAAAGTCGAAACGATATTAAATGCCGCAACTGCAATAATCAACGCCAGAATCAGCGACAGCATGCGTTTCTCGATCTGGATGGCGCGGAAGTAATTGGCATGCTGTTTGGTCCAGTCGCTGATATGACTATCGATAGTCAGCAGCGCGGGTAATTCTTGCACCACTCTGGGTGCTTGAAACAAATCGGTCAGCTTCAAACGCACGCCGGATACATCGTCGTTTTCCATGCGGTACAATTTTTGCGCATCGAACATGTGAATCAAGACCAACCCGGAGTCGTATTCAAAATGCCCCACATCAAAGATACCGACGACGGTGAATTGTTTCAGTCTTGGCAAAATGCCCGCAGGCGTGACTTGGCCTTGCGGTGAAATCAAAACAATTTTGTCGCCGACGAAAGTGCCCATCATGCGCGCCAGCTCCATGCCGATCACGATGCCGAATTCTCCCGGCGCCAGGTTATCCAGTGCGCCGCTGACCATCGAATGGGAGAAATTAGCCACTTTATCTTCCATTGCGGGCAAAATACCGCGCACGATTACGCCTTGCACCACTTGATTATGCGACAGCATGCCTTGTGCATGGACGAACGGGGCGGCGGCTTCGACGGCGGGATGTTTAGCCGCTTCTTCCGCAGTTTGCTGCCAATGGCTTAAATTGCCATGCACGCTGCCGATCTGCACATGCGATGCAACGCCCAGAATGCGGGTGCGCACTTCTTTCTGAAAGCCATTCATGACCGACATGACGGTAATCAGCGCCGTCATCCCCAATGTAATGCCCATCAAGGAGATCAGTGAAATAAACGAGATGAAGTGATTGCGTTTTTTGGCGCGCGTATAGCGCAGACCAATGAAAAGCTCGTAGGGAGACACGAATTAAAATACCCGTAATAAGTTCAATTGCGAAGTTTGCCACATTTAAGCAAGGCTTAACAAATAATCGGGCATGGTACGCCGGGAATGTTACAACAGTGAAGACCGTTAGAAGCTGCCGCGGGCCTCATTGACCATTTGAGTCAGTTTGGCGATATCGAGCACATGTAAATCATGCCCTTGACGCAGGATGAGGTTGCTTCTGACGAGATTATTCAATTCACGCGAGACCGCTTCACGGTGGGTGCTGACCAAATTGGCGATTTCGGTTTGGGTGGGGGATGGAGAAATGATCGCGACATTCGTCGAAGTCATGTGATTTCTTGCCAGACGCAGTAATTCCGATTGAATCCGGTTGCGCACCGCCAATGTGCTGTAATCGTACACACGTTCGGTCAGACGGCGGACTTGTCCGGTCAAGCGCTTCAATATGGTTTCGGCTATCAGCCGGTTGGAATACACCAGATCTTTGAAATCCAGCGCTGGCATCGATGCCAGCAACGTACTGGTTCTGGCGATGGCTGTGGCGGAACGGGGGTGACCGTCGATTGCCGTCAGCTCGCCAAACATTTCGCCGGTGGGTAAATCGCACAGAATCACTTCCTGTCCGGATAGGCTGTGATACATCACGCGGATTTCACCCTGAACAATGAAAAATGCGCTATTGGTGTGATCGTGATAGCGCACGATTTCATTCCCCGCGTCATAGCGGTGCCATTGGCAAGCGGCTGCGACCATTTCAATGTCCTTGGGCGGCAGATGTTGAAACTCTCTAATAACTGACAACATGGCCGTAGCGCGGTCAATCGGTATGTTCCGCATGCTCATCCTTTCCCGGTTTTCTAAAAAATCTTTGTCCATTTTCAGATTTTAAGCAACTCTTCTATCCCCTGATAGGGGTAATGATATATCAAAATGGAATAAGGTAAAAAGACTTCTTATGTGAACCGGGGAAACAGAAAAGCCTTGGAAAGCAATGAAAAAGAGCATTGCTATCGACAAAACACTTAGGATTTGTTGATAATGATCAATGTTCACTTGCATAATTACAAAAGTTTTTGGAAAGATTGGTAAGATGAAATTGTAGTTTGATGGGTTTGTTGTCTATGTAGATTCATGTCGTTCAGTCTCACTTAACTAGGAAATAGTAAGGGGAAGATCCATGACAGCTTTTCTGAACAGTAGCAATTTCACAACGGGTTCCAGTGACGAACAGCAATCACTGGCTCAGGCATTAAGCGATATTCTGAAAAACGAGTATCACGGCAGTTTCTTCGTGCTACTGGCTGAGTACCAGCGCATCCTGGCGGATAATCATCAGCGTCAGCGCTGGCCGGAAATCCATAAAAAACTGGATACCTTATTTAAATGCGGCAGTGCGGAAGTCATCAGCGGGCCGATGATCGGCATTCCCGTTTCCATCCGCGATAGCGATTATTTCAAGGAAGCGGCCCAGTTGCTCGGCAAGGAAAGATCCCTGATGGCCACTATCGAATGGATGGCAACCGCCTGGAATGCGACGTATGCCGATACCGGTTTGTGGATGGGGAAAACCTTTGAGCCGGTATCGCGCGAAACAGTGGCAGCAAAAACCCATAACGATGCGAAAACAATGAGCGGTTATGATCCGGCTACTGTGCGTATCGGGCGCAATTTTTTCCGTGAACCGCCCGATCCCAATGCGCTGCAAGCGATCGGATTGCCCGCGCTGACGCAATTATGGAAGTTGAAAGATCGGCCGCTGCGTCCCGATGCGCGCGGATTTGACTGCCAGCTGCTGGCGGAAAATTTGGCCAAAGAGAAAGCCATTCCCTATAGTAAAACCGGCGGTTATTTTCTTTGCAACATGGGCACTTCGGTGGTTCCGGAAATGCAAGGTAAGAAAGTGTACCAACTGAATTACCGCTGGCCTGACCTCGGTCCGGTGTACCCCATGACGCGCTTGATCGATGAAATCGTTCGCATCGACGACGGTATTTATTTAGGTCAATTGGTGTTCGCTACGCAGCATTACAGCTTGGGAGCCTTGGTTTTGCCGAATGGTCACGTCGTATCGATCGGCGATAATTACCCATACTGCTCGATGATTGACAATATCAAACGAATTTTCCCCATGGGCTGGATGGATGAAAAGGATCCGTACGGTTATCAGAATAACGGGTTTTTTCTGATGGTCGATCCGGCCTATGCCAAGGCATTTTATGCGGACGATGCATTTCCGCAATTGCGCCCGCGCCCGGGCGAGATCGGCTTCAACGAGCTGGGGTATGCGCAGATGGCATCCACTGCGTGCGTGTCTGAGGGTGAGAAAGCCGCAGCGGCGGGAGTGCAGCACTGGCCGGAAATCACCGATTGGGTTGATGGCTGGAAGCAGAATGAAGCGCTAAAACATAAATTCACTACTTTCATTCTGGAAGAGTCGCCCAAAGGCGCGGAAGATGGCGATGTGACCCAATTGTTGCGCGAAGGCGAGTCGATTTTGCAAATGCTGCAACGCATCAGCGCTGAAATTTCCGCGCAGAGCAATCCGCAGGACAACCTGAAACATTTCGAGAAACTCAACCGTCTGTTCCGCCGGGGCGTTGCGCCAACGGTGGAAAATGGCTTATTTCAGGGGCACGGCGCACGTGGCTTTAACATCCGTATCGACAGCGATGAAACGGCGGATTGGTACGGTGAAACAACACGCACGGCCGGTTTTGATTATTACCACGGCGCCACGCTCAATCTGCATTGCGGTTTTACGGAAACTTTTTGTCCCGATTCCAATGCTAAACCGGGCGACGAGTATCTTTTCCCCGGCCGGCTTGCAAGCAATCTTGCGCTGGGACACAGTACACCCAACGTGCTCAACCTGATTTGGCACAGTATCGGCAAGTATATTTTTCCGTGGGCGGGCAAATCGTATGAAAAAATTTCCGGGCGGAAACTGAGCATGCTGCTCGATGAAAGCGATGATCTGGCCGAGCGCTATCTCGAGCGTGTGCATGCGTTGAAAACACACCTGGCCAGCGCCCCGCATTACACGCTGGTGGAAAAAAACAAAGCGCATTATTGGGATGCTGAAGGTGTGTACGCCCAGCATTTGAAAAGTGGCGCTTGGGATCGCGGTATGTCCGGTGAAGACAAGGCATTCTGGGAAAATGAGGCGGCTGCGCATTGGGTGGATGGCCACAATATTCAGGACAAGCGTGTCACTGCGGCGGATCCGTTGATGCGGATTGTCGACATGAATTACCGGATTCCGGATGCAGCGCTGCAAGCAGCATCGGCGGCTGGACCATCGCCGTTTGCGCGGCAAGGCTACATTTTTCTCGGTGTGGACGACCGGGAGTCGATTTTACCCATGAATAATGGCGACGGAAAAAAGAAAAAAGTGTTTCAGTTTCACTACCGCTTTCCCATGATCGGCGGGCCGGTTCCGATCGGTTTTTGTCTCGATGAAATTGTTGAGATCGCCGATGGACTTTATTTGGGGCAATTGATTTATTCCACGGCATTGGATAAGCCATTCCACTCATCCGTCGATCCTGCAGAGTATCACTATCAGCTGTTTGGCTATTTTTTGCTGCTTGATGATGCATGGCAGTATCACCGGCTGGCGATCGGATTGGATACATTGAGTTAATCAGCGCGGAGGATGATCATGAGTAATGACAAACACAACCAAGGCGGCATCCGGATCGATCTGGAACACGGAACGGCCGATACGTCCGCACTTGGCAATATCGCTATTTTTCCTATTCCCAATACCACACCCGATAAGATCAAGACATTGCATGATCTTGCGCTGAGCGATATCAAACTCAGCGATTTTCCAGTGGTACAAGCGTGGCGCAATCAATTGTTTGATCCGGAATGGATACCGGAAGTTTGCGATGAACTGCCGCGTTTACTAACTGAATTTCTGCGCCAGCCCGATCATGCGGCGCTGCCGCCGGTGACGCGCCGCGCGCAGGCGTTGAAGCATGTGTTCAGTCACAAAACCCCGTTGGTGCGCAGCACCGATCTGCTGCCGGGGCAAACCACCACCAGCTTTGTCGGGCCGGTTGTGTATATGGATATGAGCGGCTATTGCATCTGGCCCGAGCTGGAAACGCTGGCCAAACGGCCGCAAAATCCGTTCAAGATCAAACCGGAAGTCGCCAAACGGCTGAACGAGGAAATTTTCCCTTTCTGGCTGGAACGGCGCACGGTGCAAGAGGCCGCGCGCTACAGCGGTTACGATACTGCCGATTATGCCAACGATCAGCGCGATGAAGTCGACGGCGGAATGTGCGAAGGCAAACCTTCCATCGATCCTCCGCTTAAAAAAAGCGCCGGTGAGACGCCTAAATGCCAAGAACTGTTTGAGCGGGTTGCGTTTTATCTATCCGATAAAGCCACGGCTGTGTCGCATACCGCGCCGGATTTCAGCCGGGTGCTCAAGTTCGGTTTTGATGGTTTGATTGCGCAATTGCAGCAGGATATCGCGAGCGGTGTTGCAGATACGCCGGAAAAAATTGAGTTTGCGCGCAGCGTCATCGCAGTGTACGAGGGCGCCAAGATCTATGCTGGCCATTTGGCCGATGCCGCCGAAAAAGCTGGAAATAACGAACTGGCGGCCATTTGCCGCAAGGTTCCGGCGAAACCCGCCAACACGCTGGCGGAAGCGATGACCGTCGTCTGGATTTGCTACCATTTGCTGTTGCAGGAAAATACCAATTTCGGCCTTTCGCTGGGACGATTGGATCAGACGCTGAATGAATTTTACTTGCGTGATTGGCAATCGCAACCGGATGAAACCGCGAAAACAGCGTATACAAAGCGGGCGGTTGAGTTGATGTGCCACTTCTTTTTGCGCTGCTCCGATCATGTGCCGCTGTCGCCGGAAAGCGCGGAAGTGCTGTTTGCCGGTAGCGGTTCAAATCAAGCTCTGACTGTGGGCGGCACGCGCTGGGAAAATGGTCAGACGGTCGATGCGGTCAACGACATGACCTACATTATCCTGAAAGCGACCGAGATGCTGTCCATCCGCGATCCGAACGTGCACGCCCGCTATCATGAGGATGTTCATCATCGTGCGCCGGATGGCACACCTTTGGCAGCGCATGAGATTTCCCCTTATCTGAAACGCATTTGCCAGGTGAATCTGGTTACCCGCGCGACGCCCGCGTTGCACGGCGATGTGCCGGTGATCCGCAGTATGGCGAATTATTATGCCAAGCACGATCATGTCACGGCGGACGAAGCGTTGGCGGATGCGCACGATTACGCATCGATTGGTTGCATCGAGCAGAATGCTGACCATAAACATTACGGTCACACCGGTTCCACCCTGCTGGTGCTCCCGGCGGTGCTGGAGCTGGCGATGTTCGGCGGCAAGCACCGTAGCGACGGCACCGGCAAAAACGATCCTAATTTGTTTTACGGCAAGACGGATTACACGTCTCCGCCATTGACGGCGATGACATCGATGCAGGACTTCATCGACAGCTTCCGCTTTCAGCTCGACGAAATGGCGCGGCATTGCGTGCAATTCAACAATTATCTGGGGCGTACGCTGGAAAAAGTCCGGCCTTCACCGCTGCTGTCGGGATTATTCGACGGTCCTACGAACAAACCGGGGGAAAGCGGCGCCAAATTTCGTGATGTATCTTCCGGCGGCGCTAAATATAACTCTTCCGGGGTGGCTATTATCGGATTGGCCGATGTCATTGACTCGTTCTGTGTGATTGACGCATTGGTGTTCGGCGGCAAAATGTCGGCGCAGGAACTGATCGCGCTATTGGATGCGAATTTCGGCCGCAACCCATCGCCTGCTAATGCGGCGGAAGCACACAATTTTGTCAAAAACTGGTTGGATCGAATCCGGCAATTGACGGGCGGTTCCGGTACACATCCGGCGGCGGTGGCGCCAGAACGGCTGCGAGAGTGTATGCGCTTGATCCGTCTGGCGCCGAAGTATGGCGCCGGAGTCGATGAAACGCCCGGCGGTATCTACAACAACGCGATGGCGGTTAAGTACACGCGCCTGCTGACTAAAATGATCCAGGAGGTTTTTTTCAAGTATCGCACGCACCGTGGCGGACGCTATCTGACCGGTTACTGGAGCATGACCAATCATGCTGGTTTCGGTATGCTGAGCCGGGCCACGCCGAATGGCCGCAGCAATGGCGCGTCGTTTGCCAGCGGTATCACGCCGTGCCCCGGCATCGTCAAAGCCAACGGCGATCCGGTCATGCTGCTGGATCACATGCTGTCGGTAGCGAGCGTCGACGCGGATACGGTGCAGAATGGCTACACCTACAATCTTAGTCTGACACCGCGCGGTAAAGCGTATTTCAACGAAGACACCGAGCTCTTTGCCACGCATATGAAAACATTTATGGATCAGGACGGTGTGCTGGTTCAACTGTGCGTGACCTCGATCGAGGATTTCATTGCGGCCAACGCCGCAGCAACGGCGGCAAGCCAGGCCGGTGCGGGAGAAGCCGAGCAAAAAGCGCTGGCGCCGTACAAAGATTTGATGATCCGGGTGGCCGGGTACTCCGCTTACTATGTCACCTTGAGTCCGTTGATGCGGCAGGAAATCATCGATCGCGCCAATTTCGATATGAAAAGCGGTATTGAGCAGCATGAAACCATAGGAGCATAACGATGCATGCCACTATTCCCGCGTTACCCGGCGGTATTCACTACATTCTGAAATCCGGCATCGAGCTGGGCGAAGCGGACGGCACGCTGAGCGGATTGTTGAACCGCATGGAAGGCACGATGCTGGCTGCGGGCATGGCCGTAATGATCAAACTGGGTTTTGGTTTCTTGATCAACCCGGGTTTAACTGAATCCCAAGCGAAAAAAGCGCAGCATTTTTTTGAAAATAATTTCGTCATTAAAGATCCCAATGTTACGGGCGGTATCCGCTACTATCAGGGAAAAATCCTGATCCGCACCCGCAAACCGCAAGATGACATGAATGTGCTGATCAAATTCTGCCCCGATCCGGAGGCGCTCTATATTCAAACGCCTTTTGGCCGGCAACTGAACCCGGCGGCGATCGTGACGACCGAAGCGCTCAGCGAAGCGGAAGCGGACCGGATTGAGCGCGATCCGAACGCAGTGGATCTGATGATTCGCTTTAAGGATACCCAGGCGATTTTGGGATTAGCCGGGCGCCCGAATGTCGATGTTGCGCAATTACTGATTGAAAATCTGGTACAGATTACCGGCAATTTCGGGCATATGTTCAAGTTCGGTGCGATTGGCATGAACGTGCAGATGGCCATGAAGGATATTTTATGAGCAGCGAAAAAGGGCTGGTTTTTGATATCAAACGCGATTGCAGCGAAGACGGCCCCGGCATCCGCACCACGGTGTTTTTGAAGGGCTGTCCGCTATCCTGCGTTTGGTGCCAGAATCCTGAAGGCAGGGCGGTCAAGCCCGAAACCGATATTCATGGCACACACATTGGCACGTGGTACACGGTGGATGAGCTGATGTACCGTTTGCTCCAAGACAAGCCAATTTTTACTGCAAGCGGCGGCGGTGTCACGCTGTCGGGTGGCGAAGCGACGTTGCAAATGGGATTCGCCAGTAAACTGCTGCAAGCCTTGAAGCGCGAAGGCATCCACACAGCGATAGAAACCAGCGGGTTTTTCGATTATCAACGCTTCAAGGATGAAATGCTGCCGTGGCTGGATTTGATCTATTACGATATCAAACTGATGGACGAGGCGGCCAGCCAAGAATATTGCGGGCACTCGAGCAAGCGCATTCTGGATAATTTTTCCCGCTTGCTCAAGGATGCGCAAATCCCGGTGATTCCCAGAATTCCCTTGATTCCGGGAATAACGGCGACTGAAGACAACCTCCGCGCAATCGCCGCGTTTCTCGATCAAGAAGGCGTCAAGTCGTGCGCGTTGATGCCCTACAACCCGTTGTGGAGCGATAAGCTGAAGCAATTAGGCTTACCGGTTCGTTACGAGCACAAAGGCTTCATGACCCCTGCAGAGCAAAAAGCCTGCATCGGCTATTTTACGAAAGCAGAATAATTCAATCGAGTAAAAGGACAATCATGCAAAAAGACTTTCATCATGCGACCACTTATGTGCTGGCGCGATTGGCCGGTTTTGATCACCCAGAAGCGGATATCATTGCCTATGCTTCGCAATATGTCGATGATGCGACCAATACCGGTGTGATTCGCTTCACCGATGGTTCCATGTATGAACATATCAGTTCGGCGCATAAAACATTCGATTACAAAAATTTTGACGAGCTGGCCAACCACCAGGCATGGCTGCCGTTCCATTTTTTGCCGGGTAATAATGAGGCGAATGCCGGACAGAATCCGCTGGATACCTTCATGGACAAAATCGTCTGCAAACCGGATAGCCCCATCGCCAGAGACATGGTCGCCGCGTGCATCCATAGCAAGAACAGTCCGCACGCGTTGCAGCGGCTCGGCATTACCCTGCATGTTTATTCCGATACCTGGTCGCATCAGGGTTTCGCCGGAGTTAATCACAAGAACAACGATATCAGTAAGCTGAACGATGAGGACAATCCCGGCAATTACCTAGCGGCCCGGCTGAAGGATTTCTTTGGCGACGCATTTGATGATGTCGCCAGTAAGCTGGTGGGCGATACCTTGCCGCTGGGTCACGGCGCCGCGCTTTCCTATCCGGATCGTCCCTATTTAAAGTGGAGCTACAAAGATCACCATAAGAACAAAGTCGTTAGAGATAACGCGGCGATTTTTCTACAGGCTGCGGAAAAAATGGTTATGGCTATGCAGCGTTTCCGCCTCGGGGATGCGAATGCCGATGTTCCCGGGTTGCAGGCTACCGATAAAGCCAGAATCGAAGCGTTGTTCCGCAATATCAAGCACGAAGAGGAAAATGCCCGGCATCAGGCGTGGCTGGAACGTAT
The DNA here is from genome assembly GCF_040240425.1 of Nitrosomonas sp. Classification (GTDB taxonomy): domain Bacteria; phylum Pseudomonadota; class Gammaproteobacteria; order Burkholderiales; family Nitrosomonadaceae; genus Nitrosomonas. The sequence continues at coordinate 135,386 of NZ_QPHG01000002.1, forward strand.
CGCAACCGGTTATTTCAATTTCCCGCCGGTTAATCTCACGTATGTTGCAAAAGGGCCCGGCTCGTGGAAACACAAGGCGCTGGGCACGATCAGAGTTGCGGACGATAAAAGCGAGAAGTTTGAACTCAAACCTGACTTTCTGACCAGCCATTGGAAATTGTTCCACGACGCGCTGCAAGTGCACCGCTTTTATGTGATTCATGAACTGCTACCGCGCTACGGCATTTGCGCGGCGTAGCGGTAATGCGCTGAACGCTCTATTTCTGGCTGATTTTTTCGTCGAGATGCTCGACCTTGACTTTGGCTACGCCGTGCAAGCCGATCTTTTTGGCCGCGCCGTGCGATAAATCGATGATTCTGCCTTTCTTGAACGGTCCGCGATCATTGACCAGAACGTCGACCTGACGGCCGTTTTGCAAATTGGTCACCCGGACGCGTGATGGTAAAGGCAATGTTTTATGCGCGGCGGTTAAGCCCTGAGGGACGAAACGTGTTCCCATCGCGGTGCGATTGCCCGATTCCGAGCCATACCAGGAAGCATGGCCAATTTCCTGGTAGCCGGCTGCCGAGCGCATCGGGTAGTAGGTAACGCCTTTTATCTTGTAAGGCTTGTTGTACGGTGCGGTGAGATTGGGGTAGCGTTGACTGCCCGCATCGGGTGAACGCTGCGAAGTGCCGGAAAACATCGCAGCGCAACCGCTGATCAAACCAGCGGTCAGCAATATGACGCTCAAATGCTTGCGATAGGTTGACTGTTGCATCGTATCTTTCATACAGAAGTGTTTCCAAAACGCGCTGGATTATAACGTTATCCGGCTGTCATTAGCTATGATCGATGGTATGAGCTTTTGTTCGCATCACAAAATCTTGAATTTGCATTGATCAATCATATTATCATCGCCAGCTGGTGCTGAAGTGAGAAGATTGCGTCAGCGCATTCAACGACAAAGAAAGAAGGATTGAACTATGACGGATAACAGCCACATCAAAATCAATGGTGCGATCGCACGCGAGAATCCTTACGCCATGCTGCGCGAACCGACTTTTTCGGGCGTGCTTTCCTTCATGCGGCGCAATTACAGCAAGGATATTACCGGGGCCGATCTGGTGATCAGCGGTATTCCGTTTGATCTGGCGGTGACTTACCGCTCCGGTACGCGCTTCGGGCCGCAAGGTATCCGTTTGGCGTCGGCGGAAGTGGCGTCGATGAAACCTTATCCGTGGGGGTTCGATCCATTCGAGAATCTCGCTGTGATCGATTTTGGTGATTGCTATCTCGATGTGCATAATCCGATGACAATCCATGAAACGATTGCCGCTCATGCCCGGCATATTCTGGCATCGGGTGCGCGCATGCTGACGTTTGGCGGTGATCACTATATCAGTTATCCGCTGTTGAAAGCGCATGCGGAAAAGTTTGGCGCGCCGCTCGCGCTGATTCATTTCGATGCGCATAGCGATACCTGGTCAGATGATACGCCGAGTTCGCTGAATCACGGTTCGATGTTTTATAAAGCCGTGCAGGACGGATTGATCGATCCCAAACATTCGGTACAAATCGGTATCCGTACCTGGAATGACGACTTCATGGGCATACATGTTTTGGATGCAATCTGGGTGCACCGGCATGGCACCGATGCGGTGGTCGCCGAAGTTGAACGTATCGTCGGCGATCGTCCGGCCTACTTTACCTTCGATATCGATTGCCTCGATCCGGCGTATGCGCCGGGCACCGGCACGCCGGTGTGCGGCGGATTGACTACTGCGCAGGCATTGGCGATTATTCGCGGTTTTACCGGCATCAATCTGATCGGCATGGATATCGTGGAAGTGTCGCCGCCCTATGATCACAGCCAGATCACGGCGCTCGCCGCTGCGCATATCGCCTGCGATCTGATTTGTTTGCTGGCAAAACGCAAAGCGGATGGGTTGTTGCACATTTGACTGGATGACTTTAAAAAACGTAGCGTAAATTAATACCGCCGCCCCAATCCGGACTGCGTTCAGAGAAACCTTTCAAGCCATAAATATTGAGTCTGAAATTGTTATTGACTCTTTGGGAAAGATAGAGCGTGAGGTCTCTGCTGTCTTGCAGCCGCACGGGCGATTGCCCCATGTTGTAACTCGTTCCTACAGTGACGGTTCCGGATAGCCGGTAACCAATTCCGGCTCCGCCATAAAATACATTGTGAAACGTCACGTTGGATGGATTGCCGAGAATCCGGTAGCCGAAAGTTGCGCTGAGTGTGAAATTCGAGATAGTTTTAAATAGATCTCCTTGAATTGCGTAATCAACCTGGCCGGTACCCAGATTCTGGCTGGTGCTGGCCGTGGGGATTTTTAACCGGGCGGTGATATCAAAGGCGATACCGGTCGGCGCATGATCGATCAAGTTGTAGCTAAAAGCGGTAACCAAGTCGCCCAACCCCGAGCGGCTTGTGCTTGAAAGCGGAGAACCGCCCAACGGAATGCCACCCGCCAAGCCGAGCGCGCCTACTTTAAGTTGCCTTAATTTGCCAATGGCATCCGTTGAATCATCATCGCCGTCATCACTTCCGCCACTTCCGTCATCGTCACCGCTATCATCGTCACCGCTTCCGTCATCACTGCCACCGCTGCTGCTATCGTCGCCGCCGTCATCGTCATCGTCACCGCCGCCGCTATCATCGCTTCCGCTTCCGTCATCACTGCCACCACCGCTGCCGCTATCGTCGTCGTCATCGTCACCACTTCCGCTGCCGCTACTGCCATCATCTTCATCGTCATCGCTTCCACTCCCGCCGGAGCTGGAGTTTCCACCTGAGCCTGAGTTGTTTCCATTTTCGGAGATAATCATCGGGCAATTGATGTTTTGCTCATCGCAAATCACGATACCGCCACCACTGGAACCCCCGCTCACACCGCCTCCATTAATGATGGTTCCTCTGCCATCGATGCCGCCGATCCCGGGACCCAGCACATTGCCCGGCCCGGTCATATTGAGATACGGAAGAGTTACCCGGAAGGATGCCCGGCCCTTATCATAGCGCGCCGTGAAAGGGACATACCAAATATCGGTTGCGGATGGTCCGCCGTATTTGCCCGTTGTGAAGTCGGTTGCAGTACTGAAGCTGAATCCATTCGCAAATACTGTGGGGGAATTACAGGCAATGAATAGAAGCAGAATGAACTGATATGGCTGAAATGATAAGAATCGGTGCATGGAGACTTGCTATGGTTGGGGTTAGTTACGTATTCGACATATTTTTGGCAATTTCCTACATTTATATGTCCTATTATCTTACATAGGATAAAACTAACAGATTGAAAAGTAAATAAGTATTTTACTGGTTTCAGTCTGGGAAACCATTGATCGCGCGTGTTTGCTTAGCGATCCAAATCCCTGTCGCGATGACTGAAGTCCCTGTCTTGATGACCACTATGATCGCGAATTTGGTCTCTATCCAGGACATGATCTCTATCCGGGGTATCAATGTCGCGAAGGTTGTCTTTGTGGTCGCTTGGTCTATCGGAGCGATCCGGCATCTCCGTGGGCTTCTCGGGTTTATCCACGGAGCCGTGACCGGAAAGATTCTGCTCGCGGTTATCTTGCGGCTTTTCACCATGATCGCTTCCGGAAGAGCCGGAATGGTCTGTTTTCTCCTCACGGCTGGCCGGGATGGCTGCGTCTTTGGCATGAGAGTCGCCTCCGGATGCGTGACTCTTACCTGAATGGTCACCAGTATTCTTTTTTAATTCACCTTTATGATCTGAACCAGAGCCGCTACCCCGGTTCTGCTCGCTTTTGTTGCTTTGAATCGATTTGGCCTCGTGCTCGTTACCGGAGTTATTTTTTTTGCCGTGATCGCTGGTGTCGATTCCATCGTTGCCGATTCTTTCCAGAATTTGCAGTTGCACCGGCACTTCTTGCTTGAGTTCGATCCGTTCAGGGTTGATTCGCTGATCTGCGCCGGGCCGTCCGCTGATCTGAATGCGCTGATCGAGTCTGAGGTCGCTCCTTGGGTTGCCGGCAACCGGACTGCCCGGATCCAGCGTGACAATACGGTTACTCAGGTTTAATTCCTTGCCCTCCAGCGCATGGATATACCCTTCGATCACGACATGATCGACATTGCCGATACTCTGCCGGGTCGGTTCCGCTTGAACCTGATGCGCCTTCATTTGCAGGCCATCCCAACGGCCGGCGATCGACACTTCCATGCCTTTTGCGAGACCTTGCGGCATTAATTTGGCGTCGTGATGGATACGGATGCCATTGACTTCAATGCCTTGTTCGTCAATTTGTGTGATATGGCCGTTTAATCTGGCTTCGGCACGCGGTGCAATGGTCTCGACGCGCGAGGCGGCAATGGTGCCGCTGGAAAGACGGTGACCGCTGACTTGAACCCAATCGCCGGTTTTCAGATTGGAGAGGCTGCTGTGTTCTCCGCCTTGTCCGATCCGAACAGTTTGATCCAATACTTGCATTTCTCCTTTCGCGGCATCGAAGTGACTGACCGGCCCGATTGCGGCATGGATCACTGCAATGTTGCGCGCAGTGAGTTTATCGCCTGTGCCCAGTGCCCGGGCGGCAACGACTTGGCCCACGGCCAGTTCGCGTGCGGTGGTTGGCTGGCCATCCATAGAAATGGTTGTGCCGGGGCTGTACTGAATTTCAATGCCGTTGACACAAATACTGGCGAATCCGGTGATAACGCCCACAATTCCTGTGCCGCCGATACCGCCATCGTCTGCGATGTTTCCGGTTCCACCGATTCCACCTTGGGGATTGCCGGTACCACCCATTCCACCATCGTGCAAGCCAGTCCCGCCGATACCGGATTGAGCCGCGCCGGTACCGCCGATTCCGGAGTGGGCAAGAATAGCAGGATTAACGAGAGAGGCGTTGCTATCGCAGTTATTTTGCGCGAATGCGCTGACCGCGCATGAGAATGTCAAAGCGATGATGCCGAATTGATGCAGGCTGGTTTGGCATATTGCCGCTAATGAAATTTTTTTCATTCGGATAGATTCAAGTTCTTGTGCTAGGAGTGCGAATTGCTTGTTGGCCCGGGGGCTTTTTCCGGTTCGACCGGTTCGCTGTAATAATAAATGCCAAATGTCATGCGGTAATCCGGTTCGCATTTTTGCGCATCGCTTTTTTCCAGTTCCAAGGCGGTCTTGTTGATCGCAAGTAAGGATTCCATGCCTAGTTGCGCGGATTTCTCAGCGAGTATTTTGACGGAGTCGGCGCTCAATCCATCGTAGTAAACACTGCGCTCCAGGAAAGGCTGATTGTGACCGAGTAAGTTGCTGGTTGCCGCCGCCGCGTGATCGTGCAAGTTATGGCCAAAATAAAAAACTTTCTCGTCAAAGCCATGAGCGGGAATGAACGCCGCCGTATTGAGACAGACGCGGTTTTCTTCGTCGAAGTGAGCAACGCCAAGCCTTAACCACTCATCCAGCACGACCCGTGAACGGATATCGCAGCTCACACTGGCGACCAATCCCTCGAAAGAAATATCACCACCTTCCCGGGCGAATCGTGGCAGCCGTTTGGGTTGATTGTTTTCGTCCAGATAACGAGGATCGCTGCTCCAGAGACTGACCAGCCGGGCTCCGAGTGAAACTGCTTGTGGCGTGGTTTCGGCGTCGGCATAACTGCCATGGCGCAATCGCTTGATGTCTTTGCGGTGAATACCGGTCAGCAAACTGAGATGACTATCCGTCGAAGGTTTATCACCGATTTTGAAGTCGTTTGCCGCCACTTCGACATATAAATCTTTCAGCATTTCCGTCAGGAAGGGATAGGTGATTCCTTTGGACAGCATCAGTTTGATGAGTGGACGTAATACCCGGCGCACTGCTGTAATCAGTGCCGGTGAAAGATTTGAATTGGTTGAATGAACGCCATGCATAACAATTGTCCGCGAGGAAGTAAAACGCCATTAACTAATGATTGCAAATCATTTTAGCATTTTGTGGGAAAATATCACGCAAATTGTTGACATGGAAATTCTTCCCACGTATAGTATTTTCTGTGCGGGAAAATATCACACGTAAATGGCTTTCATCACTGATGCATCGAAAGCTGCCGTTTTAGTTAATGTTGAATAAGAGATTCGCTATGTTTGAAATATCAATAATAAGAAATAGTGAAAGGGTTATTGCTTACGGTGCGATGGTCTTGGCTTTATCGGCAAATAGCGTTGCGGCTGATAACCAAGTCAACTTTGCACTGACCGATATCCCGGGCCGCTGGTTTGATACCGGATCGGCAGTCGCGGGGAGCCGCTCGATTGCCATTGCCTCACCGGGTACGAGAGTCAATTTTTCGGGAAACTCTAATACCGTGCATACCAGAACCAGTTTGATTTACCCCACTGGCGCAGCAGGCATGCCATTTAATACCGATCCCAAGAAAGGCGGCGACAGTCTGACACTGACGACGCCGGGATTGTATGTCTTTACTTGCAGTATTCACCCGTACATGTTCGGCGCGGTGATTGTGGACGATCCGGCAACTACCGGACTGGATCTGGGTTCTTCACTCAGCCTGATCAACGGTATTACCGTTCCAAGCAGCAGCGATCTCGCTACACGGTTGTTACGGACATTCTTCATTGCGACTAATCCGGCCAATTGGCAGAACTACGCCAGTAATGCAAAGTGGCATATCACTTACCCTAACGTGGATGTGCGCGTGGATGTCGGTGTCGTCAATTTGCCCGCCGTATTGAATGCACGCTATGGCAATGACATCAATCTGTCCGCGTTGCAAAATCCCGCAATCCCGGCGATTGGGGAAATCTGGGCGGCGACGCAATTTGAGATGACTTCGGGAAAATCCAAACCGGGAACCGTGTCCGCAATCGATGGTACTAACTGGCAAGTAACGCGCAAGGTGGCGCTGCCTTCGATCAAAATGAACAATCCGCACAATATGTGGACTGATAGGGATCAGAATGTGATCTATGTAACGCAATGGTTTGACAAAAAACTGACGGTTTATGACCGCAAAACCGGCGCGCTGATCCGTAACGTATCTGTTGGTGAAGCGCCAGCGCATGTAATGACGCTGACCGATACGGATAGGTTGCATATTACCAACAATGGCGATACCCGCACGGATTCCGTGATGGAATTGAGTCCGCTGGCTGCTCAAGTGCTGCGCCGGGTGGATATTGGGCGGGGAAATGCGCACGCGCACTGGATGAGTCATGACGGCAAAACCATGGTGACGCCGAATGTGCTATCCGGCGATACCACGCAATATAATTTCAAAACAAATTCCATCGATGCCATTTTGCCCGTGAGCGGCCATTTCAGCCATCCGCTGGCCACCGGCATGATGCCGGATGCCAGCAAGTATTACGTCGCTAATTTGCTGGATAGCACCATCACGGTGGTCGACATGAGATTACATGCTGTTATCAAGCATATTAATCTGATTGAGCATTACGATCCGCTATCCGGTGGCATCTCGGGCCCTGTAGGCGCGTTACCGATCCAAACGCCGGTATCGCCGGATGGAAAAAATATGGTTACGGCGAATACGCTGACCGGTACGATTACCATCGTCGATACGCGCCCCAATTTGGCCACAACCGATGAAGTGGTGGCTATGCTGCCGTGCGACCCCGGTTGTCATGGTGTGCAATACGGTGCCAAGAAAGGCGGCGGTTATTACGCGTACGTCACCAGTAAATTTTCGAACAGAATGTTGATCGTCGATCCTGATCCTAATGGTGATGGCGATCCGTCCGATGCCAAAATCGCCGGTAAAGTCGGACTGTTCGCCGCAAATTCTACCGTGAAGGATGACACGATTAAGGCTAATCCTGGCATGGGAGGGCAAGGTATTCTGCCGATCCCGCTGGTTTATAACGGCTGGGTTCAGAATTTGCCAGCAGCGTGGCGCAATCAATTGACTGCTGCACAACAAAATCCAATTAAGTAACTGAATAATGGATAGAAAGGTATTTTCAGAAATATGTTGTTAATTTAAATGTTGTACTGTGTTTGTTACTTTTATCAATAAGGAGAAAAAATGAGTTCAAGACATGACGGACGTGATGATGATTCATCCGGGCACGAGCACGAAGCCTTCAAATTTACAATTTCGGCTGGCAAAGTAACGGCTGCATTTGAGCTGGATGATGGCGTATGGGAATCGGAATCGATCGACGATGACGGCAGTGAAACCTACGTAGTGGAAGGAACCGAGGTCGTTCGTACCGAGGTTAAACCTTTCGGTACGGAAATAACCCGCTATGCCGACGTCGATGGCGATGGCACTTACTTACGTGTTTCGGAGCAATGGGCAGTTTCACCGGGTGCCAACGGTACGGTTCCAAACAGACGTGATGATGATTCATCCGGACACGAGCGCAAAGCTTTTAAGTTCACGATTGTGGATAGTAAGGTAACGGCTGCATTTGAGCTGGATGATGGCGTGTGGGAATCGGAATCGATCGACGATGACGGCAGTGAAACCTACGTAGTGGAAGGAACCGAGGTCGTTCGTACCGAGGTCAAACCTTTCGGTACGGAAATAACCCGCTATGCCGACGTCGATGGCGATGGCACTTACTTACGTGTTTCGGAGCAATGGATAGTTTCACCGGGTGCCAACGGCACGGTTCCAAAGTTTTCCGGGATACTGAGATTCTCACCCACCGACAGCGATGATGCGATTGCAGTGCGTGCCGGTGAAGATTGCTCTGGCGGACGTGGTTCCGATGATTTTGTAATCCGCGATGCATCGCATTTGCGCATCGATGATTTCAGCTCGCTGGAGCATGATACGCTGGTTTTTGATACCGGGCTTGGCTTGACGTCGAGGGAACACTTGGCCAGCTTTGTTACCGATATTCATCAGGAAGGCACCAATTTCATTGTGAACTTCGGTTCCGATGTATCAATCACGCTAGTCGGCGTGCAACCGGATCATATCAGCTGGGATGATGTCAGCGTACTGAGCTAGCATCCGCACATCGAGGGGTTTTTTAACCCCTTCCCGTTTATCAATTTCAGCTTCTCGTGGAACTTCCCAGAATAGGCCGTATCGCGCCCGTTTTGGGAAGCAGGGGAGTTATTTTCTAAAAAATTGGCTATCCCGGCATTTTTTGGAATTCACCGATATCAGCCATCGCGTCACACATCCGTGCATTTAGTGCAGATTCATATCCTTCGATCAGAACATTTGGTTCTTCCCGCCTAACCGAGTTTTCTAGCAGGAACACGCCTCTTGCAATCCTCTCGACCATCTTTCTGCGTATTGGCGCATCAAACAGGTCATCCACTTGTTCCGGTTTGGTAATTATGTTTGAAACTTCAAAACCAAAACTCCCACTAAACGTGTGGCAGAACTCGAAGCCAGAAAGTAGATCAGGAGCGTTCGGTAATGGTTGTTCATAGTGAAGTTTTGCATCAATTTCTGAGCATGCGGAGTAAAGCAACAAATTGCGCATCGCTTTCACATGCTTTGATGCATCTCCAATCGGGATAGACGTGTCGTCGTTTGAGACTCTTAGCCGAATCAGAAGGGAGTCGGTATTTGAGCCAACGATGTCGGCGCATACATCTGCGATGGGGCGCTCTTCAACTTGACCAATTGAGAATACCGCTTGGTCTATTCGGGCACGTGTATCAGTAAAATGATCGTCAACAGGAAGAACCAAATCAAGTGGGTTTGGTGAATCGACTTGAAGTCGGAAAATCTGCCATTTGTTGTTTCTGGTCGTTATTCTGCGCCAGCCCAATCGCTCTAGATACGAGCGAATGTCATAGAGACTGATTTGTAAGAAACCTCAGGGTTGTTTACAGAGAGGTTGATTGAAATAAGCGTCGAGTATTTCATAAGGGGTGGCATTATTCAAACTCTTATGAGGCTTAACGGTATTGTAGAAGTTAATGAAACGGAGAAGCTGAATGTGCCGATCGGCGCAGTCTTTGAAGTGAATCTTGCTGTGCCACATGTCCATCAGGGTGCGGATAACCCGCTCAGCTTTACCATTGGTTTGCGGACGATTGATACGAGTAAACTTCTGACCGATACCGTGCTGCCTACAAGCCTTGATGAAAGCATGGCCGTCAGTTCCTTTAAATTCTTTGCCGTTGTCAGAATAAGCATAGTCGATCTGGTAAGGACATTGAGCAACAGTGCTTGTGAGAAAGCAAGCCGCACTATGCTGGGTTTTATCGGGAAGAATATCG
>NZ_QPHG01000030.1:0-33244 GCF_040240425.1 Nitrosomonas sp.
AAGCTGAGCGGGTTATCCGCACACTGATGGATATGTGGCACAGCAAGATTCACTTTAAAGACTGCGCCGATCGACGCATTCAGCTTCTCCGTTTCATTAACTTCTACAATACCGTTAAGCCTCATAAGAGTTTGAATAATGCCACCCCTTATGAAATACTCAACGCTTATTTCAATCAACCTCTCTGTACAACACTGAGGTTTCTTACAGATAAAGCTATCAAGAATTGCGGGATGCCGCACTGAATGATCTACGGTGCCATAGGTATTCTCAATGCGTTATAATCAGCAGTCTATTCCATCGATCGATAAAATAATGCTACAAGGTATCAATCTCGCATGTGTTCGCGGTGATCGCGAACTTTTTAGAGATGTCAATTTTTCACTTGAAGCGGGTGGCTTAATGCAAGTGCGTGGCCCGAATGGCAGCGGCAAGACCAGTTTATTACGCATGCTGTGCGGGTTATCCAATCCCGCCGCCGGTGAGATTCGCTGGAGTGGCGCCTCGATTCGCGCGCTGGATGGTGAGTATTATGGCGCGATGACTTATATCGGGCATTTGAGTGGCACGAAAGATGATTTAACAGTGATTGAGAATTTGCGCGTCTCAAGTGCATTAGCTGGTTTTGACATCGGTACTGATCAAGCGAAAGAAGCGCTTAACCATATTGGCTTACTGGGCAGGGAAGGATTGCCGGTCAAGGTGTTATCGCAAGGCCAGCGGCGCCGTGTCGCGCTGGCTCGTTTGCTGGTATGTAAAACCCCTCTGTGGATTCTGGATGAACCATTGGTTGCATTGGATGTAGCAGCAGTTAAATTGATTCAGGAATTGCTCGAGCAGCATTTGCGGGAAGATGGTATGGTGGTGATGACGACACACCAAGAAATTGATATTACAGCAACATCAACTACGCAGTTACATCTGGCCTGATATGTTTATGTGGATAATTAAACGTGATCTTTTGCTGGCGGTGCGGCGTCAAGCCGATGTGCTGACTACGCTGTTTTTTTTCATTATCGTGGTGAGCTTGTTTCCACTCAGCGTCGGGCCGGAAATGAATATGCTCCGTACCATGGCGCCAGGTGTGGTCTGGGTTGCGGCATTATTGGCTTGCATGTTGTCGCTAGGCCGGATGTTTTCTAATGATTATTTGGATGGCACATTGGAGCAAATGCTGCTGTCACCGCAGTCGTTATCACTTTTAGTGCTGGGAAAAGCTTCTGCGCATTGGCTAGTGACGGGTGTGCCACTGGTATTGATGGCGCCGGTTCTGGGTATTCAATATGATTTGCCGGGGGAAGCGTTGCTGGTTTTAACAGCGGCTTTATTACTGGGTACCCCGGTATTGAGTTTAATAGGCGCTATTGGTGCGGCACTGACTTTAGGGCTGCGTGGTGGTGGTGTATTGGTTTCGTTACTAGTGCTGCCATTATATATTCCGGTGCTGATTTTTGGCGCGGGGGCGGTGGAAGCGAATATGTCCGGAATGGAATTTGATGCGCACTTGTCCTTGATCGGTGCATTTCTTTTAGTATCAGGTGTTTTTGCACCGTGGGCAGCCGCTTCAGCTTTACGTGTTTCACTGGAGTAGACAAGCACTGGCACTATTGAAGTTGATGTAACTTTCAGAGGATAATTTCAGTAAGTTTTTGCATTATCTGCATAAATCTTTTTGTGAAGCTACTCAATCTGTCGAAGTCATTTCTGGAAAGTCAATTCTGGATTTTGTCATTTTAGTATCGATTTGGTATAGAATTGGCGGCTAAAAATTTAGGGCTGAATCGGAACTGAAATTTAACATGAAGAATTATAAAATTTAAATATGGCTATTAATTGGTTCAAATATTCTTCTCCAGCCAGTTTTTATTCACTGGCGGGGAAAATGATTCCGATATTCGTTTTTGCTGCAGCTGCACTATTAGGCGCGGGACTTTATGTCGGTTTTTTTGTTGCGCCTACGGATTTCCAGCAAGGTGAAGCTTACCGGATTATTTTCATTCATGTTCCCGCAGCATGGATGTCGATGTTTCTCTATGTCGTAATGGCGTTCTGGGCGGGCATTGGTTTGGCGTTTAATACCCGGCTTTCTTCCATGTTTGCAACAGCCATTGCTCCAACTGGCGCGATGTTTACCTTTATAGCACTTTGGACAGGGGCATTGTGGGGCAAACCGATGTGGGGAACCTGGTGGGTATGGGATGCCCGGCTGACTTCCGAATTAATTCTGTTTTTTCTCTATATCGGTTTTATGTCACTGCAAGCAGCCATTGACGACCCGCGCCGCGCAGATAAAGCGGGTGCAATCATCGCGCTGGTTGGCGTGGTTAATGTCCCGATTATTTATTTCTCAGTGCAATGGTGGAATACTTTGCATCAAGGCGCATCCGTCAGTGTCAATCAAGCACCCGCGATGGCGAGTACCATGCTGACAGGCATGCTCATCATGGTGTTTGCAAGCTGGATGTATTCCATTGCAGTGATATTGAAGCGTACGCGTGTGATTATTTTGGAGCGCGAGAGCCATACCGCATGGGTGGCTGAGTTACACAAGAACGGAGCTATACGATGATTTGGTCAAGCTGGTCGGAGTTTTTCTCAATGGGAGGCTACGGACTCTATGTGTGGGGTTCATATGCTGTGACACTTATTTGTATCGTGGGTGAGATTTTATTAATTTCGAGACGTTACCGAACTTTGGAAAAACAATACAGTCTCATTTACGGCATCAATAAAGAAGAGATAAAAAATGAAACCACGTCATAAAAAACTTGTAGTTATAGTATCCGGCGTTGCAGCATTAGGGGTTGCCGCCGTACTCGTATTAAATGCATTTCAAAGTAATCTGGTTTTCTTCTTCAGTCCATCTCAAGTTGTTGCAAAAGAAGCGCCGATTGGAAAAAGTTTCCGGATAGGCGGATTGGTTGAAGAAGGTAGTGTTAAACGTGATGACAGCACGACAACGGTTCGTTTTTCAGTAACGGATACCGCCCAAGCAATACCGGTTGTGTATACCGGCATACTGCCTGATTTATTCAAGGAAGGTAAGGGTGTCGTAGCGCAAGGGAAAATATCCTCGGATGGCATTTTTGTGGCGGATGAAGTGCTGGCAAAGCACGATGAAAACTATATGCCGCCTGAAGCAGCCGAGGCTCTGGAGCAAGCTGCCAAAGCACAAAAGGCATCCTTGATACAATAGAATTTTTCCCGTTTTTTCTCATGTAGCCTGAGCGCATCATTTCCAAATTCTTAATAACCATTCATTTGTAAGAAAAAATCATGATCCCAGAAATTGGTAATTTTTCTTTAATTCTTGCCTTATTATTAGCCTCTATCCAAGGAACGCTGCCGATTATCGGCGCGGCACGCGGTATTCCCTCGTGGATTGCACTTGCTAGGCCGGTGGTACAAGGACAATTCGTATTCGTGCTGATTGCATTCTGCTGTTTGGCTTACTCCTTCATCAGCAGTGATTTCTCAGTCATGAATGTGGCGAAGAACTCAAATACGGAACTGCCTTTTCATTTCCGCTTGGCAGCGACTTGGGGTTCGCATGAAGGTTCTTTATTATTATGGGTTTTGATGCTGGCGGGCTGGTCAGTTGCAGTCAGTGTCTTTAGCAAGCAATTACCGGATGATATCGTTGCCCGGGTTCTCGGGGTTTTAGGGTTAGTAAGCATCGGTTTTCTGGTGTTTATGTTGTTCACTTCTAACCCATTTGATCGCTTGTTACCTGCCGCATTTGAAGGGAGCGATTTAAATCCGCTGCTGCAGGACGCCGGTATGGTGATACATCCACCGATGCTGTATATGGGATATGTAGGATTTTCTGTCGCTTTTGCTTTTGCTATCGCGGCATTGTTAAGTGGAAGGTTGGATGCAACTTGGGCGCGTTGGTCGCGTCCTTGGACGATCGTCGCATGGGTGTTTTTGACATGTGGAATCATGCTTGGTAGCTGGTGGGCTTATTATGAATTGGGCTGGGGCGGCTGGTGGTTCTGGGATCCGGTCGAAAATGCGTCATTTATGCCGTGGCTGGTTGGTACAGCTTTGGTTCACTCATTGGCGGTTACCGAGAAACGTGGTAGTTTCAAAAGCTGGACTGTTTTACTGGCGATTTCCGCATTTGCTTTAAGTTTATTAGGAACATTCCTGGTACGATCAGGAGTTTTAACTTCGGTTCATGCCTTCGCGACAGATCCTTCACGCGGGGTATTTATTCTGGCTTTCTTGTTTATCGTCATCAGCAGCTCGCTGGTATTGTTTGCATGGCGGGCACCGAAAGTTGGCTTGGGCGGAAAGTTCGATTTACTCTCGCGTGAATCCATGCTGCTGGCTAACAACATCCTGTTACTGGTCGCAGCGGCAAGTGTTTTGCTGGGAACACTTTATCCATTGATTATCGATGCATTAGGGCTGGGTAAATTATCGGTAGGTCCTCCTTATTTTGAGGCGATTTTTGTGCCTGTGATGACCCCGGCAATTTTTCTGATCGGTGTTGGCCCTATTTCGCGCTGGAAACAAATGAGCTTGCCGACATTGGCAATCCGTTTGCGCTGGGCGTTTGCCGTAAGTGTGGTTTCTGCTTTGATCGCGCCATATTATATGGGTGAATGGAAACCGATGATTAGCTTCGGTTTATTACTGGCCTTCTGGATCATAGTATGTGCATTTGTGAATTTGAAACACCGCGTTAGTAATAGCGGTGAAGGCAATTTATTCACCAAGTTAGCCAGACAATCAAGAAGTTATTACGGTATGCACTGTGCACATATTGGTGTGGCTGTATTCATTATTGGTGTTACTTTGGTGAATGGTTACGAAACCGAGAAAGATGTGCGTATGGAGATTGGCAGTAAAGTAACGGTCGGCGGCTATACTTTTCAGTTTAACGGCACCCGTAATGATGTAGGGCCTAACTATAAAGCAGTGATCGGTGATATTGCTGTCATTAAGGATGAGCAATTTGTTCGTAATATGTATCCGGAAAAGCGTACTTATAACGCATCCGGTATGGCAATGACCGAAGCAACGATTGATACCGGCTTTTTGCGTGATCTTTATGTGGCTTTAGGTGAGCCGTTAACTAATGGCGCCTGGGTGGTTCGGGTTTATCATAAGCCTTTTGTCGATTGGATTTGGTTAGGGTGTGTATTAATGGCTATTGGTGGTATTACTTCAATCACTGATCGCCGCTATCGCCTGAAAATCACCAAAAAAGGCGCTGCCAAAGTTGATGAAAAAGAATCTGAAAGTGTAGTAGCAGAGTCTCCAGTGGCTGTTGCCCCATCCGTGAATAAAGTTGAATTAGCAACGGAAACAACCAAAGTATGATGCGCTATTTACTTCCATTATTTGCTTTCATGGTGCTGGCAGCATTTTTGCTGGTCGGTTTGACATTAAATCCACGGCAAGTGCCTTCACCGTTGATAGACAAGCCAGCACCGAAGTTTCAGTTAAATCATTTGCATCAACCTGATCAGATAATGTCGTCAGATGAGAATCTGGGTAAGGTTTGGATGTTGAATGTATGGGCATCTTGGTGTGTTGCGTGTCGTGATGAACATCCTCTGTTAGTACAGCTGGCAAGAACAGGGATTGTTCCTATTTATGGCCTCAATTACAAGGATGAACGTAATACTGCTTTGCAATGGTTAAAACGCTACGGTGATCCTTACGCTATTAGTATCGTCGATTCTGACGGCAAGGTTGGGATCGATTACGGTGTTTATGGTGTTCCTGAGACTTATGTGATTGATAAAAAAGGTATCATACGACATAAACAGATCGGACCAGTCACGGTGGATTCGCTTGAAAAAACCATTATTCCACTCATCAAAGAACTGCAGCAACAAGTATAAGCA
This sequence comes from Nitrosomonas sp., assembly GCF_040240425.1. Lineage (GTDB taxonomy): Bacteria > Pseudomonadota > Gammaproteobacteria > Burkholderiales > Nitrosomonadaceae > Nitrosomonas. The sequence goes on from NZ_QPHG01000030.1 coordinate 5,862, forward strand.
GACTGTACGAATCACATAAATAAAGGTTGGTTTTGTCATGGTACGTCAATTTAATGGTGTAATGAAAGCTGCAGTGTTTGTTTTAGTTCTATTTCTGCTTATTCCATTAACCGGGTGGTCGAAAGAAGCAGTACCTGTCGCAGAAAATCCCGAAGTCGAAAAAAGGATGCTGCTGCTGACGGAAAATTTGCGTTGCTTGGTTTGTCAAAATGAGACCATTGCGGATTCCCGCGCAGATTTTTCTAACGATATCAGACGTGAAATTCGTGAGCAGATAAAAGCAAATAAAACCGATCCGGAAATTATCCAGTTTCTGGTAGATCGGTACGGAGATTTTGTTCTTTATGATCCACCCATCAAACCCACCACATTCTTGCTATGGTTTGGTCCGGTCATTTTATTTGTGCTTGGATTGGGTTCACTGATTGTGTATTTAAGACGCCGGCGTTTACAGATAGAAGATGTGTCGCTTTCACAAGCCCAGCTTGAAGAAGCGGAAGCATTACTGAATGAAGATAAAAAAGGTAAAAACGTATGACGGCTTTTTGGGTTATTTCTGGGATTTTTATTGTTACCGCTCTGTTGTTCATTATTCCAACATTATTGCGGAGCAGGGACAATCAGCTTAAAAATTTGGAGCACGATGCTGTCAACATTACCGTGTACCGCGATCAAATTGCAGAACTTGATCGTGACTTGGAAAACGATATTCTCAGCCGGGAACAGTACGACAGAAGTAAACAGGAACTACAGCAGCGGATGCTGCAGGATGTGACTGAGCGCGATAAACTGGTAATAGGGAAAAATAAGAAAATCCGCAATATCGTGCTGTCGACTTTTATTGCATTGACGCTGCCATTGGCGGCTATCAGCTTGTATCTTGTGATCGGCGATACGCGCGGTTTGTTACCGCAAGCGCAACTTGCCAATGCAACCCAGCAAATGAATCGCGATGGCGGAAGCGCTCCGGCAGGTCATGATAATTTCTCATCCGTATTAGAGAATTTGATTACGCGATTGAATAACAACCCGGAAGACATCGAAGGCTGGATTATGCTCGGTCGTACCTATGCGATCATGGGGCGGTATGCAGAGGCCGGCAATACCTATGCTAAGCTGGTGGAACTGATACCCGACAGTCCACAGATTCTGAGTGACTACGCTGATGTTTTGGCCATGAAAAATCAAGGCAATTTATCGGGAAAACCGGCCGAGTTGATTCATGAAGCATTACGCATTGATCCGAAATATCCTAAAGCACTAGCTTTAGCGGGTACAGCTGAATTTGAACAAGAAAGATATGCGCAAGCAGCTGAGTACTGGGAAAAATTGCTAGAAGGAATTCCTGCGGATTCTCCATTAGCCCAATCAGTGAAGGACAGTATCGCTGAAGCTAAATTACTCGCTTCAGGTGGCAAACCCGCTGCGCCGGAACAACCGGTTAAAGTTGTAGAATCGAAACAAGAAGCCAGCCCACAACCTGTGGAAAAAGCGGCGAGTTCGGATTCTCCTGCGGCAACATCGCTTTCAGTGTCCGGTCAGGTAACGATTAGCAGTGATATGGCAGCAAAAGTCTCGGCAAATGACACTTTGTTTATTTATGCTCGAGCCAAATCAGGACCGAAAATGCCGCTGGCCATTTTACGATTGAAAGCAAGCGATCTTCCGGCCACGTTCACGCTGACGGATGATATGGCGATGACGCCAACCATGAAAATGTCGAGCTTTCCGGAAGTCGTGATCGAAGCCAGAGTCTCGAAATCAGGCCAGGCTTTCACTGCCAGCGGGGATTTGCAAGGATTTAGCGAACCGGTCAAGCTCGGTCACAATAATATAGCGGTCGTGATCAATAAACAGGTGCCATAAAAAATGCTTGCAATCAATCATCCGGTTGAAGATTTTTCTTTACCCTCGACCGATAATACAACATTCTCATTATCGGCTAATGTGGGTAAACATCTGGTTATTTATTTCTATCCCAAAGATGATACGCCCGGATGTACCCTGGAAGGCCAGGATTTTCGTGATCACCTACCTGAGTTTACGAAGGAAAATTGCATCGTTGTAGGTGTTTCACGCGACAATCTCAAATCACACCAGTGTTTCAAGGAAAAAATGCAGTTTCCCTTTGAATTGCTGAGTGATGAAAACGAAAAGGTCTGCGACCTGTTTGGCGTCATGAAAATCAAAAATATGTACGGCAAGCAAGTTCTCGGCATCGAACGCAGTACGTTTGTGATCGATGCGCAAGGCATATTAAGAAAAGAGTGGCGCGGCGTGAAAGTGCCCGGTCACGTTCAAGAAGTTCTGGATTTTGTCACTACACTCAATCAGTAGTCTTTCTCGTCAATAATAGAAGCTATTATCACTGCATCCTCCTTTTTTATTCCTGAGTAATTGTTCTGCGTTATATGATTTGCCTGAATCATTTCTGATGAAAATGGCACGGCATAAATGACTTACTTATTCAATAATCCCGCGCAGTTTGCCGACGAACTGCTCGAAGGCTTTGCCGCCGCGCACCGGAATACAATACAGCGTGTCAATGGCGGTGTAGTTCGCCGCTACAAAGCCAAACCTGGTCAAGCGATTGTGATTATTGGCGGCGGATCGGGTCATTATCCCGCTTTTGGCGGGTTTGTCGGTCAAGGATTGGCACACGGTGCCGCGTTGGGTAATGTTTTTGCCGCACCATCGGCACAGCAAATCTGTCAGATTGCGCAGGTGGTAGATGTGGGCGGTGGGATTTTGTTTTGCTATGCCAATTACGCGGGTGACGTACTCAATTTCGAGCAAGCGCAAGCACAGCTCCGCGCGCAAGGTATCGATGTGCGCTCGGTGGTGGTGACCGATGACATCGCATCGGCCGTAGTTGTTGAGCAACATAAGCGCCGAGGTATTGCCGGTACTTTGCCGGTATTCAAAGCCGCCGCTGTTGCCGCCGATGCGGGCAAGCCACTTGATGAAGTGGTTCGTATTGCTACGGAAGCCAAAGATCGTGTGCGTTCGCTGGGTGTCGCTTTTTCTGGTTGTACTTTGCCAGGCGCTAATAAACCGCTGTTTGAAGTTGCCGATGGGAAAATGGAGGTCGGCATGGGCATTCACGGTGAGCCCGGTTTGTATCGCGTCGATGCGCCTTCTGCTGATGGATTGGCGGAAATGCTGGTGGAGAAATTGCTCGCCGAAATTCCGCTGTCGATTGGTAGTCTTTCCGGTGTACGTGTGGGCGTGATCCTGAACGGTCTGGGTGCGGTGAAGTACGAAGAATTGTTTGTTATTTACCGCAAAATCGACCAGTTGCTAACCCAGCACGGACTGATCATCGTCGAACCCGTGGTGGATGAATTGATTACCAGCTTCGACATGGCAGGCGTCTCACTGACGTTGTACTGGCTTAACGATGAACTCGAACAGACCTGGACTGCCCCAGCGGATACACCCGCGTTTCATCGTGGTAATATCGCACCGGCCGTTCAATCCGAAGAAAATATCGCAGTAGCCGTTCAGCCTTCCCATGATAAGCAACCGTTGAAAATCGGATCGGCTGATTCACAAGCTGCTGCAAAAGTGGTGTTAGCCGCACTTGAAGCGGCCCGGGATGCGGTTGAGCTGCAACAGGAAGCGCTAGGCCGTTTGGACGCTATTGCGGGAGACGGCGATCACGGCATTGGCATGCAACGCGGACTTACCGCAGCTGTTGACGCAGCCAGAGCGGCATTGGATGTCCAAGCCGGTGCAGGCACCGTGCTGACTGCCGCCGGAGATGCCTGGTCCGACCGTGCAGGAGGCACATCGGGAGCGTTGTGGGGTGTGATTCTGCGCAGCTTAGGCAGCGCACTGGGGGATGAAGCGAAACCGGATGCTGCAGCAGTTGCCGTCGGCGCGGCCGCAGCACTCGATGCGGTAAGCAATCTTGGCAAGGCGCAACTTGGTGACAAGACGTTGGTTGACGTACTGCATCCATTCGCACAAGCATTGGTTGCCGGTGCAGCCCAAAATCTAACGGTTGCCGCTGCCTGGACAATGGCCGCTCATATTGCCGATGAAGCCGCGCAAGCCACCCGGAATCTAATACCGCGAATCGGCCGTGCCCGCCCGCATGCGGAAAAAAGTATCGGCACGCCAGATCCCGGCGCTGTTTCAATGGCTTTGATCGTATGTACAGTGGATAAAATTATTAGAAAATATTGCGCTTGACCGGCGAACAAAATTACAACTCGCGGCCGATCACAACTGCGCTGGTCATCGTATTTGACGCGTGGGCGATCCCGCAGGTCCGGGTTTCCATGCGCGAAGCGGCATAGCTAGTGGCGCACGATGCCAAAGGTGTGCGCAGCGACGCAACTGCATTGCTGGCTGCACTGAAAGCGACGCTAATTGAATTTCCTCATGAGGCGATCAAGGTGGAGCTTTACTGCAGGCGACTTGATGGAGATATTGGAATTCCTGTTAATTGATGCGCCTTCTGGTGTCGGCGGCATCCTGCCGTGCTAACTATTAATAATCTCATCTGGAGTGATGCTATATACTTGAGCTATAGAGTTACGAATTGTTTCTAGAATACTTACTACAGTATTTGGTAAGTATTATTAATGGGATTTTGATCCAATTAAGAAAAATATCAGCATGCTCACCGATTAATTCTTCAAGTAAAATCATAATTTCTGATGGCGCTAATGGTTTTTCTGAACCCTTATCTAATATGTGGCCAGAAACTTTATTTCTAAAATTTTCAATACCTTTTTTTCGAATTTTTTTGTTTAATTCTTTTAAATCTCTATGATGGTTTTCCGGTAATAATTGATGGTAATGCTCCCAAAATTCCAGTAATTTAAAAAAGTGACAGCGCAAGATGCGAGAAACACATTGTTTCCACTGCACTTAACTGTATTGCACTAAGCTTTTCTAGCCTGTAGCGTTCACGATAGTCAATAAACACAGCGGTTCCGGCCACAAAATCTGCAATCAAGTAATTCAACACAATCACCGCTTCGATCGCTGAATTACGATTTATTTTCATAGATTCTATTTTGTATATCCAGCTAAACTTTCTATCTCGTCAATCCCGCATACAACACCGGCAGTTTCTCCGGCAACCGCTCCACATGATCCACCACCAGATAATTGCGTTCGCCGAAAATGCGCGACACGTATTGATCCGCACGAGGGTCGAGGCTCATTCATACAGTAGAATAGAGCGGATTGGTGCGCCTTCTGGCGTCGGCGACTCTACCGTAGGTCTATAGTTGATTATTGCTTGATCAGGGTAAGTTTTTTGGCTCCGGAAAAAGTTGATGCGGAGGTATTCACTTGTTCAATTGTCAGCGTGTTGCCAATTTGTTGTGTTCTGACAGTCGCTCCTGCTGAGCTTATTTCCGTGCCGTAAGAATAAGTCAGCGAGCTTTGTGTTTCAAAATTGCTGCCTACTCTTGAAAAACCTGAACTGATGATACTGTTGTTAGCTGCAGGGCCAGTTTGCCAGCTGTATGAAGTGACACCCGCCGGACAGCCGGTTCCGCTGGACGTAATGGTCAATATGTAAGTGCGGCGGCCATCCGCTCCGATCGATGGGGCTTCTAGCGAGAAAAAGCAAGGGAGTGCTGCGGCTGGTGCGCCCGACACAATACCAGCATAGGTACCTGGCAAGAAATTCATCGTGCTGACGGAAGTCGGAGCGACAGGGCCGGTTGACGGCGTTGCAGAAATTAGTTTTGCCCCGAACGAGCCGTCGGCTAATGTGCTGAAATCCATCTCCACATCGTAGTAAACGGTGGTTCCCGCGGATTGCACCGGAATATTAGTCGCACGAATCAAGCGGCCGGCGCCGGAAAGCACTGATTCTGCGAAATCGACCGTTAAGTTTGATCCGGGTATTTCTTCAGGGGCTGCAATGGTTTCCGATATGCCTGCGGAAAGTATTAATGCAAATAGTGCGGATGGATAAATTTTATTATTTTTCATTGTTATCTCACTTTTTATATACGTTATTATTTTTAATTTAAAATGCCAATACGGGCGATTTAAATATTTCTAATCGTACCATCAATGCACTGCATAATTGTTTAAAACCTTTAAGTTCCTTAACGCGTCAGCCCCGCATATAACACCGGCAGTTTCTCCGGCAATCGCTCCACATGATCTACCACCAGATAATTGCGTTCGCCGAAAATGCGCGATACATACTGATCGGCGCGTGGGTCGAGGCTCATGCAGTAGGTCAGAATGCCGGAGCGGCCGGCTTCTTCCACCGCTTTCTTGGTGTCGTGGCGAAGGTATTGCGGGTCGCGCACGTCGACATCGGCCGGTTCGCCGTCGGTAATGACGAGCAGCAATTTTTTCGCCGATTTCTGCAATTTCAGGTAATGCGTGGCATGGCGCATCGCGGCGCCCATGCGGGTTGAAAGTTGCCCTGTCATGCCGGCGAGCCGCGCTTTGGGAGTTTCGTCGTAGGGTTGATCGAAATCTTTGAAGCGGAAATACTCGACGTCGTGCCGTCCGTCGGAACAGAAGCCGTGGATGGCAAACGGGTCGCCGATTTTGTTGATGGCGTTGGCGAGCAATACCGTCGCTTGGCGCGTCAGGTCGAGCACGGAGTAGTCATGACCGGCGACTTTGTCGTTGGTCGATTCGGATAAATCGAGCAATACCAGCACCGAGATATCGCGTACTTTGCGCACCGAACGCATCATGATGCGCGGATCGGGTTGCATGCCCATACGAATGTCGATCATTGAACGGATCGCGGCGTTGATGTCGATTTCGTCGCCGTCTTCGAGTTTGCGGATGCGGCGCGTGCCTTGTGGTTGCATCGCGTCCAACAAGAATTTCATGCGGGCGATTTCGCGTTTGTATTGGTTAGCAATATCGTCGATGCATTGCATGTCACCCAGTTTGGCGCGTTTTTCCTGCACCGTCGCCCAATCCGGACGTTCCAATTGAATCTGGTAATCCCATTCGGAATAGTGATAGGGCGCCGAGACCGGTTCCTTGCCTTCCATATCGTTGTACGATACACCCATATCTTCGTACGGGAAGAATTCAGTGCCCATGACCCAGATTTCCTCTGCGTCATCACCGGCGGTTTCCACGTCGAGTTCGTTGGCGAATTCCATCACGTTAACGTATTTCCGCACTTGTTTCGGCGCATCGTATCCAGCGGACAACGATTTGTTGAAGTCGAATTCCTCGAATTCCCAGAAATAGCGGTTGTCGTCGCGGTATGGCGCGGTGAGCACGTCGGTGCGCGGGTTGTACGGAATTTTTTTGTCCATGAAACTGTGTGCGAGCTGCACACCGATATCCCAAGACGTCTTGTGGCTATCAAGCTGGTCTTTCGCGGCTTTAAACAGTTTGCGTCCTTCCACGATCCACGGATCCTTATCCTTATAATCCGGATCGAGCAGGGCGCGTGCCAGACGGTTGAGGTAATCACCCATTGACGCATTCATGTCCGGCGTGGCGCTGTGCAGCACCGACCAGGTGTGACGTAATCCGGGAAAACGGCGAATCGATAATTCTTCGATGCGTGCGTCCTCAATGACGGAAATCACCGCCATTTGCAGCGGATTCAAACTTTCCGCGGAAATCGGTTGTTTGGTTTCGACCAAATGCGCGGCGGCATGCGCGGCAGCGGCGCGATAGACTTCGGTCGCCGAAACATCGCCGAACGCATCGTAAGCATCGGGTAGATGGATGAAATAGTGCTCGATGAACGGTTTGTAGCCTTCGCGTGTTTCAAAGTCGCCGGAAGTCGGTTTCATAAAGAAATCACGTGCCCACAAGGCGCGCAGATACATATTGATACGCCGTTGCACATCGACGAACAGCGTGCCTTTACGTTCTTTTTGCAATACCGCGAGCGATTCCTTCGATTCCAGTCCGAAATAACGAATTTGCTCTTCGTAATCGGTGCGATGCGCGTGCGCGCCCCACATGGCCCAGCGGCGCAAGCCGCCGAGGGTCAGCTGGCCGAATAGAATGTCCAGTTTGCTGAGCATGGGACGCATACCACGCGGCGCCTGGGCGATCAACGTATTCAGGAATTGCAAGTAATTCTGGAACAACTGTGTATCGCCCAAACGTTTGGCGGCAGTCGGGGCAGTAGCTAACACCAACTCGATAACAGAGGCAGAAGTTCTTGAGGCAAGGGAAAGGACAGTAGTCGCCAGATCACCGATAATATCTTCACCGATTTCTTTAGCGACTAATGGTGTTTCGTCGATCCAGCAATCCACTAAACTGCGCCCGCGCCCTAATCCGCGAATCGCGGATGCACCTTTCAGATAGTTATCCAACCCACGCGCTGAAAAAGTTTTAGCCGCTTCAGGCCAAGCATGATTGAGCAACTCAATCGATTCCGGCTCCAGATCCTCGAGCAATTCTTTGTAATCGTCCAGATTGATACTCATGGCAGCACCTATTTACGTTTCAGAACAATCAACTTATTTGCGAACAGCCGCTTTTAATTAAAAAACGTGCTGACAGCCGCATCCAGTGCATCGCGCATATCCGGATCGTCAGTGATCGGACGCACCAGAGCTACGCGGCAAGCCGCATGCGCGTCGACTTTTTTAGCGATCAGGCTGCCGGCATAAATCAGCATCCGTGTTGAAATCCCCTCATCCAGTCCGTGTCCTTTGAGGTTACGCGCACGTTCCGCGATGGATACCAGTTTTTCGGCGATGTCGACGGTTACACCGGATTCGTGCGCAACGATTTCGCTTTCGATGTCATGACTTGGGTAGTTGAAATCAAGCGCGCCAAACCGTTGTTTGGTCGATTGCTTCAAGTCTTTCATCAAACTTTGATAACCGGGGTTGTATGAAATCACGATCTGAAAATCCTCGTGCGCTTGAATCAATTCGCCTTTTTTCTCCAGTGGTAATACGCGGCGGTTATCGGTTAGCGGGTGAATCACCACCGTGGTGTCTTGACGTGCTTCCACAACTTCGTCCAGATAGCAAATCGCGCCGTAACGGGCTGCGACGGCGAGCGGGCCGTCTTGCCAGCGCGTACCGTTGGCATCCAGCAGAAAACGGCCGACCAGATCGGATGCGGTCATGTCTTCGTTACAAGCAACGGTGATCAGCGGCTTTTTCAGTTTCCATGCCATGTATTCGACAAAGCGCGTTTTACCGCAGCCGGTCGGGCCTTTCAGCATCATCGGCATGCGTACCGAATAGGCGGCTTCATAGAGTTTCACTTCATCCGCGACGGAATGGTAATAAGGTTCTTTTTTGATGCGATATTGATCAATGATAGTGCTCATGACAGACTCCTATAGAAACAGTCTTTATCGAGATGCCCTCGAGTAATTGCAATCCAAATTCCGGTGAAAAAAAACCCCCTGCCCTAATTAAGGGTGAAGGGGGTCTTGCGGGTTCGAACCCCGTTATTACTTAAACAGTCTTGCCGCGGTATATCACCATGGCAGTGCCTTGAGACTGGTTAAAGTTGTTGTAACCAATCAAACGGACATGATTGTTCGGATTCGCTTTATGACACGCAGCAGCTTCTGCCAGTACGCGTTCTACATCAGTTTCACCAAACATAGGCAGTTTCCACATATACCAGTAGGAATCCATAACATACTCAGGTTCGGTATGTTCGATCGCTGGGTTCCAGCCTTTGCTGATTAAATATTCCACTTGTTTCTTGATATCCTTGTCGGCCATTGCAGGCAGATAGGAAAATGTTTCAAATTTACGGCTTGCTGGGTCACTAACACGTGATTTGTAATCGATTACTTCGCTCATTATTTTTCCTTAACTTTAGTGAGATGAAGGAGAAAAGCAGTGCTTAATGATTAGCCTTTCTCCTTTGGCCATGTATTGCTTACTTGTGTGCGATGTCCAGTTTATCAACGGTATCAAACTCGAACTTGATCTCTTTCCATGTTTCCATGGCGATTTTAAGTTCTGGACTGCTTTTCGCTGCCTTGGTCAAGATTGCTTTGCCTTCTTTCTCGATTTCAATACCTTGGTTACGCGCTTCAACGCAAGCTTCCAGTGCCACACGGTTAGCAGCAGCGCCAGCAGCATTACCCCATGGATGACCTAAGGTACCACCACCGAATTGCAAGCAAGCATCATCACCGAAGATTGAAACCAGTGCTGGCATGTGCCAAACGTGAATACCGCCGGAAGCTACTGGGAATACGCCTGGCATGGAGCCCCAGTCTTGGTCGAAGAACAAGCCGCGACTGCGGTCTTCTTTGATGAATTCATCGCGCATGGTGTCAATCCAGCCCAATGTTGCGGCACGATCGCCTTCCAATTTACCAACCACGGTACCGGAGTGCAGGTGATCGCCACCCGATAAACGCAGTACTTTGGTTAAAACGCGGAAATGAATACCATGGTGCGGGTTACGGTCGAGCACAGCGTGCATTGCACGATGGATGTGCAACAACATTCCGTTGTTGCGGCACCAGTTGGCCAGACCCGTATTGGCTGTTAAACCACCGGTCAAGTAGTCATGCATAATGATCGGCGCGCCCAATTCTTTAGCGAACTCTGCACGTTTGTACATTTCTTCTGGAGTTGGTGCTGTCACGTTCAGGTAGTGACCTTTACGCTCTCCAGTTTCACGTTCGGCTTTTTGGCAAGCTTCTACCACGAATTCGAAACGATCGCGCCAGCGCATGAACGGTTGGCTGTTAACGTTTTCATCGTCCTTGGTCAGATCCAGACCGCCGCGCAGACATTCGTATACAGCACGGCCATAATTTTTGGCGGACAGACCCAGCTTAGGCTTAATGGTACAACCTAATAGCGCACGGCCATATTTGTTCAAACGATCGCGTTCCACTTGAATACCTGCTGGAGGTCCGCCGCATGTTTTAACGTAAGCAATCGGGAAACGGACATCTTCCAGGCGCAGTGCGCGTAACGCTTTAAAGCCAAATACGTTACCAACCAGCGAGGTCAATACGTTGACTACAGAGCCTTCTTCAAAAAGATCGATCGGGTAAGCTACGAAAGCGTAGAAGCAGGTGTCATCGCCAGGTACGTCTTCAATCTTATAAGCACGTCCTTTGTAGTAATCCAGATCGGTCAGCAGATCGGTCCATACTGTGGTCCAGGTACCTGTGGAAGATTCTGCTGCTACTGCCGCAGCGACTTCTTCACGTGGCACGCCGGGTTGTGGTGTAATTTTGAAACATGCCAACAGATCGGTATCCGATGGCGTGTAATCAGGGGTCCAGTAAGTTTGTCGATATTCTTTTACACCAGCATTGTATATTTTTACGGCCATAATTTTTCTCCAGTTAAATTCCACTCAACTCCGGCCAACAGTACAGACAGAAACGAGAGGAGATTGCGTTACAAACAACAAACATGACTACTCAAATCTATGGAGCGTACTATAGCGCTATTTATCCATAAGAACAAATCAGTAATTTTGATGTTTATAATAAGGTTATACTTATAATAAACTTACTGAGCTGACACATATATGCTGCATCTCACTTTGCGACAACTCAAGGTATTTGAATCGGTAGCCCGGCATTTGAGTTATTCGCGTGCCGCCGAGGAATTACATTTGACCCAACCTGCTGTTTCCATGCAAATTAAACAGCTAGAAGACAACATCAGTTTACCGCTTTTTGAGCACTTGGGTAAACGAATTTATCTGACTGAAGCAGGGCGCGAGTTGTATCAATACAGCCGGGCAATTTCGCAGCAATTGGCCGACATGGAAGTGGCGCTGGACGAATTGAAAGGTATGGAGCGCGGCAAGTTGAATATCTCGGTGGTAACTACCGCCAATTATTTCGCGCCGCATTTATTGGCCAAGTTCTGTCAGCGCTTTCGCGGTGTGACTGTGAGTTTAAATGTTTCCAACCGGGAAACCGTGCTCAAGCAATTGACCGATAATTTGATCGACCTTGCGATCATGGGGCAACCGCCCGAGAATCTCGATATCGATAGCGAATCTTTCATGGAGAATCCGCTGGTAGTTGTAGCTCCGCCAAATCATCCCTTATGCCAGGAGCACAATATTCCGGTTAAGCGCTTAGCAAACGAGACTTTTCTCGTGCGTGAATCGGGCTCGGGAACGCGCAGTGCGATGGAGCGTTTTTTTGCCGCGCATAAAATCAACATTAATAAAGGGATGGAAACGGATACTACGGAAGCGATCAAACAAGCGGTTCAGGCGGGTATGGGATTGGGTATCATGTCGCAGCATACCGCAGAATTGGAGCTGGAGACCGGACGCTTAAAAATTCTTGAAGTGCAAGGCTTTCCGATTATCCGCTACTGGCATGTTGTCAATAGGAAAAATAAGCGCTTATCGAGTGTTGCCAATGCCTTCAGAGAGTTTTTATTGAAGGAAGCGGCTAAATTGATGGATGAATCGAAAAATTAATACGGGTGTTGATAAAGGTTGATTTCTGACTTACTATCCAATGTAAGAATATGATTACATTCTTACATTGAGATACTAAAATGCCTGATCTTAGTCACTGCGATGAAAAACAATCAGACCACATTCATTCAACTGAATTGAATGTTTATCTGGAATGCGGAGTGGTTGCCCTGTTCATTTTATTGATCGATCTTGCTACTCCGCTCGGTATTGCCAACGGTATTCTGTATGTGATTGTTGTACTGATCTCTTTAAGATCTTCCGAGGAACGCTTCACCCTCATCATTGCAGTCATCTGCTCACTCTTGGTCGGCATCGGTTATCTAGGTTCGCCACTCAGTGAAATTCCACTCTATCAAGTTTTCGCCAATCGTTTTCTGGCATTATTTGTGATTTGGCTAACCGCAATATTAGCGCTTAAACAGCGAGATAAAACGGCGGCATTGCATCAGGCCCGAGTTAAGTATCTGCAATCGGTTAAAGAAATTGAAATGCGGGAAGAAAAATTAAGAGTGCTGAAAGCGACGATGCGCACGGTGCAGGATATCACTGGTAATTTTCTCAATAATTTGCATTTCCTTAAACTTGAAATCGAAAAAAATAATACATTGACTCCCGAATCTACTGCCAAACTTGATGAGCTCATTCACGATACCTCGCAACGTTTAAATAAACTGGGTGATTTGGAAGAAATCCGCGAAAAGAAAATGGCGGGCGATATGATCGGTATCGAATACGAGCATTCTTTAATAAATGAAGCTACAATACAATGCAACGAGCCGAATGAAAATATAACAAAGGAAGGATGATGACGGGGCAAGGATCGGGTGGAAATGTTGTCGCGGCTGTATGCAGCTTTTTTATACCAGGATTGGGACAATTAGTACAAGGGCGCTTGCTCCCAGCACTGCTGTTTTTCTTGATCACCGCTGTTGGCTATTTTTTCTGGGTACTCATCATTCCAGCCGTCATTGCCGGGATTTTTCATTTGTGGTCTATCATCGATGCCGCGCGCTTTACTGTAACTGCTTAATACATATATCCTTCTCATTTTTCAGGTTGGCTATTATAAAATCCCGCTTCATTGTTGTGCAGAGCACTTACACTTCCATTTGATTCTTAATTCATGTCCTCATCCAAACAAACTTCGCATAAAGTTGGCTTCATTTCACTCGGTTGTCCGAAAGCGCTGGTGGATTCCGAACAAATTCTGACGCAGTTGCGTGCCGAAGGTTATGAGATTTCACCGTCGTATGACGATGCCGATCTGGTGGTTGTGAATACGTGCGGGTTTATTGACAGCGCCGTGGAGGAATCGCTGGATGCCATTGGCGAAGCGTTGGCCGAGAACGGCAAAGTCATTGTGACGGGCTGCTTGGGTGCCAAAGAGGGCGGTGATGTCGTCAAGAAAGCGCATCCGCAAGTGTTGGCGGTCACCGGGCCGCACGCGCTGCCGGAAGTGATGTCGGCCATTCATACCCATTTGCCGCAACCACATGATCCCTATACCAGTTTGATACCGCCGCAGGGAATTCGGCTAACGCCGCGGCATTACGCATATGTAAAAATATCGGAAGGCTGCAATCACCGCTGCACGTTTTGTATCATTCCTTCGATGCGCGGCGATTTGGTCAGCCGCCCGATTCATGAGGTGATGCAGGAAGCGGAGCATCTGGTGAATGCCGGAGTTAAAGAATTGTTGATCATTTCCCAGGACACCAGTGCTTATGGCGTTGACGTCAAATACCGCAGTGGTTTCTGGCAAGGCAGGCCGGTTAAAACGCGCCTGACCGAATTAGCGCAGGCATTAGGCACATTAGGTGTTTGGGTGCGTTTGCATTATGTCTATCCGTATCCGCATGTCGATGAAGTCATTCCATTAATGGCACAGGGCAGCATCCTGCCTTATCTGGACGTACCGCTTCAGCATGCCAGTCCGCGCATTTTAAAAGCGATGAAGCGTCCCGCCAACGCAGAGAACAACCTGGCAAGAATTCAGCAATGGCGTCAGGTGTGTCCGGAAATTACATTGCGCAGCACGTTCATCGTCGGTTTTCCAGGAGAAACCGAAGCGGAATTTGAGGAATTATTAGCTTTTCTGCAGGAAGCACAATTGGATCGTGTCGGTTGTTTTGCTTATTCCGCAGTGGAAGGCGCTGCGGCTAATCAATTGCCGGATGCCGTGCCGGAAGAAATCAAGGAAGACCGTCGCAGGCGCTTTATGGAATTACAGCAAGAAATCAGTTGTCAGCGTCTGGCCGCGAAAGTGGGCAAAACCATGACTGTGATGATCGATGAAGTAACCGATGATGGCGTGATTGCGCGCAGCAGCGCGGATGCGCCGGAAATCGACGGGTTGGTGTATGTGGAAGGAGCCGGTGACGTGCAACCGGGCGATTTTATCGAAGTTGAAATTACCGGTTCCGATGCGCACGATCTGTTTGCCGTCGCATCGGATTGATTGTAACTTACTTCAATAAAAAGACGGCAAAGACATTCCCATCCACAGCATGACCAGAATGATCATCGCGATACCGATGCCGATGATGCCGATAATCATACCGATCAGAATCGTCAGACCGTCTTTATTCAGCAGTCCCAGCGACATCACCAGAATCCCCCAGCCCGGCGAGAAATTGATCAACGGTATCGGCAGTGCGATCGCCAAGGCGAAAACGAATGAAAAGAAGCCGATAATCCGTTCCCAGGTATGTACGCTGATGTAGGTAATGCGCGGCTGCATCCGTTCTTCGATTTTTTTCAACCAGGGATTTGCCTTGGTCAGGAACTTCTCGAGGGTGGCTCGTTTGATGTGCTTTCCTTCCAGCCAGATAGGCAGCCAAGGCGCTCGCATCCCCAGAATCATTTGCGTCGAGAAAATGAATAACGGAATTGAGAAAACTGTGGTGTAGCCGGGCGGGACGGGGATTGGAAGACAGATTGGCACTGCGGCAATCGCCATCAAAATGCCGAATCCGCGCTCATGCAAGGCAGACTTGATTTCACCGACGGATATCAGCTCGTTTTTATTCTCAACGACGACAATAGCCAGGAATTCAGAAGTAGGGCGTTCTTTTTCTTTGACTGTCATAAGTGACTCCCGCTGTCAGATTGTTACCCATAGTATCGGGTAAACAATAAATAAACTAATACTCCGCATTAGAAAGCCCAGTTAACAAAAGATTCTGTGGTGTAATCGCAACAATGTTTCTGGATTGATGCATTTGATTACTCATAACGCAAGGCATCGACTGGTTTAAGCGAGGCGGCTTTCTTGGCCGGATAAAAACCAAAAAATATCCCGACTGCCGAAGAAAATAAGAAAGCCAATCCAACCATACCGACCGTAATCACGATCAGCATATCGGCCACCCGGCTGACCACCCATGCGCCGCCAATACCTACTAACAAACCGATTACCCCACCCATAATACAGATCATCATCGCTTCGAGCAGAAACTGCGTCAGAATCGCCCGTCGATTCGCGCCGATGGCCATGCGAATGCCGATTTCCCGCGTGCGCTCGGTGACCGATACCAGCATGATATTCATGATACCGATGCCACCCACCAATAAGGAAACCGACGCAATAGCGCCCAACACGATAGACATCACTTTGGCAGCGTCGGTTGCGACATCAGCAATCGCGGTCAGGTTGCGGACGGTAAAATCGTTTTCCTTGCCTTTTGCGATACGGTGGCGCTGACGCAGCAATTGCGTGATTTCAATTTCGGCGATGTCCATATCGCCCGCCGATTTTCCTTGCACCATCATGTAGCGGATAGAGCCGGGAAATTGATTGCCGGTGATTTGCCTTTCGCTGGTGGTAATGGGAATTAAAACGTTGTCATCCTGATCGCGTCCGGTCAGACTTTGCCCTTTTGCCATCAGTACCCCCACGACCAGGAAAGGCCGATTGGTAATGCGGATGGTTTTACCAACCGGATCTTCATCGCCAAATAAATTCTTTGCCGTGACGGATCCCAGAACCACCACACGCGCCGCCGACCGCAAATCGGACTCGGTGAAAATGGTGCCGGATTCGATTTTCCAGTTGCCTACTGCGAAATAATTGGGCGTGGTACCGGTGATGATGGTACTCCAGTTTTTCGCCGCATAATTAAGCTGTACGGTGCCGGTCGTGACCGGTGCGGTTGCGCTGATGGACGATAATTCGGCTATCGCATACGCATCATTGATAGTCAAGGTTCTGACGCTGCCGCTGCCAAAACTGAATCCCCCGGATGATGTGGCGCCGGGCACCACGAGAAACAAATTACTGCCCATCGCTGCGATGGTTTCATTGATTTTGGTGCGGGCGCCTTGACCAATGGATAACATCAGAACCACCGCGGCTACGCCGATGATCATACCCAGCATAGTCAAGCCGGTACGCAGGCGGTTTTGCCGCAGAGCACGCAGGGCCTCGCCGATAATCGTCAAGAGATTCATTGTGTCATTGGAGAATTACCGGCGGCGGCTTGGTTGAGGATGGTTCCGCTCGCCTTATTGTGCTGATCCAAAATGATATGCCCATCCTTCAAGCGAATGAGGCGTTTTGCATAAGCCGCAATATCATCTTCATGCGTAACCAAAACGATGGTGATGCCTTGATCGCGGTTCAATTGTTCAAATAGAAGCATGATTTCACGGCTAGTCTGAGTATCCAGATTGCCAGTGGGTTCATCGGCCAGTATCAGCGGCGGCTCGTTGATCAAGGCGCGGCTGATGGCAACCCGTTGCTGCTGACCGCCGGAGAGTTGGTTCGGTTGATGCATGGCAAAACTTTCCAAACCGGTACGGCGCAGCAGTTCCAATGCGCGTTTACGGCTTTGGGAACGGCCGATACCGGCGTAAAGCAGCGGTGTGGCGACATTATCCAGTGCTGTCATGCGTTTGAGCAGATTAAAACCCTGAAATACGAAGCCGATGCTTTGATTGCGGATATGCGCCAACTCATCGCCGGATAATGCGGCCACATTTTTTCCCGCCAGCCAATACGATCCACTGGTCGGTGTATCGAGACAGCCCAGGATATTCATCAGTGTCGATTTGCCGGAACCGGAATGACCCATGATGGCGACAAACTCACCTTGGTTGATTGTCAGGTTGATACTGAACAGCACTTGATTGGTGATGGTTTTGCCATCGGCGCCTTGCAGACTATAGCTCTTACAAAGATCCTCGATTTGAATCAGCGGGTTGACGGTGTGGGCGGCTTGAATCGGGGCCATCAGAATACTCTGAGCTTAAATTTACTTTCCGATTCTTTCTTATCGACCACTTCGCTGATAATCACCTTATCGCCCGCATTAATGTCGCCGTCGACGATTTCGGTGAAATTACCGTCGGAAATTCCAGTCGTGACACTGGTTGGTGCCACTTGATCTTGCGCGAAAAGATACAGTGTCGATCGATTACCCGGCCGGGCTGCTTTACTGCCTTCGCTGGAGTCCAGATCCTTGGGCTGATAGCGCAATGCCGCATTTGGTACGCGCAACACATCATTTTTCTGCATGACAATGAAATTAATATTTGCTGTCATGCCGGGCAGTAACGCACCATCATCGTTATCGACCATGGCGACCACGTTATACGTGACGACGTTTTCCTGAATGGTCGGGTTGAGCCGGATTTGTTTGACTTTACCGACAAATTTGCGCTGCTGAAACGCATCGACGGTGAAGTTGATGAGTTGATCGATATGCAGTTGCCCGATGTCGGCTTCCGCGACGCTGATATTCACTTGCATTTGCCGCAGATCTTTAGCGATTTGAAACAATGTCGGTGTCTGGAAATTGGCGGCGACCGTCTGGCCGATATCGACATCCCGAGCGATCACCACGCCGGAAATTGGCGAGCGGATCACGCTGTAGTTGAGATTGGCCTGATCACGGTCGACTTGCGCTTTGCTGATGGCAACCTGCGCGCGCGCGGCTTCTGCTTCTTGTTCGGCGATTTCCAGCGCTTCTGGTGAAATGAATTCCTTTTCTTTCAACAAGCGCTGGCGCTTCAATTTGCTGTCAGCGATTTTCGCTGCGGTTTGCGCGCTGAATAAATTGGCCTTGGATTGCTGCAATTGCGCGCGAAGCAACGCAGGATCGAGCTCAGCCAGCACCTGGCCTATTTCCACGTGATCGTTATAGTCCGCGTGCAATTTCGCCACCGTGCCAGAAACCTGTGTACCGACGTTGACCAGAACGACCGGCGTTAGTGTGCCATTGGCGGAAATGGTTTGCACAATGTCGCCACGTTCAACACCTCGGGTTTTATATTGGCCGGTCTTTGATTCCTTTTTTCCATCGCTAAACCAATACGCAGCCGCGACAGTAATCACGATGATGACAAAGAGAATTTTCCGAGTGCTGAGTGTGCGCATGCCACAATACTTTTAATAATGATCGAAGGGATTCAATGATAGCGTTATTGCAGGCCGAAAAACTGTTCCTTGCATTTATTTTTCTTTTTCTTCTTCGGCTATCAAAGTTCTGACCTGTTTAAGGCGCGCCTCGATACTGGAGAGTTGATAAAAATTGCCATTATCATTCTGTAGCGCGGTTTGCAATTGATCAGCCGCAGCCACATAGTGGCCTTTGAGAAAATAAGATTCCGCCAGCGCCCGGTGCTCGAGCATTTTATCACCTGACAACGCGTAGCATTGCGCTTGCAGACTGTAGAGCTTCGGGTCGGTTTGTATCAATTGCAGTTGTTTGCCGATAAATTCCAATGCCGTATCGATTTGTTTGTTTTGTATTAACGCATCGACGTAGCCGTGAATCAGGGCGCGGTATTGCGGATAAACCTTCAGTGCGGTGGTATAGGTGTTGTATGCTTCTGCGGTTTTGCCATTGGCCAGCTTCACGCTGGCCGACAGTGTTTCTATCATGGCCCCGGCAATAATATATTTCTGCTCGACACGCACGGTTTTTCCCAGTGGATGATCGGTCAAAGCGGCGGATTGGGAATTGCCATGCAGCAATTCGTATAAATGCGTCAGCTCACTGTCTGCCTGCTGGTATTTTTTATGGCGCAGCAGCGCATGAATATAGCCGAAGCGTTCAACTGCTTCATTGGCATAGCGTTTCTCATCCAACCGCGTTTTAAACTGCACGACCGCATCATGCGGTTTTCCCTGATACGCGCGCAACTTGGCCCGTACCAGCAAAAAATCCATGCTATCGGGTGCCTGGCGGTAAGGCATTTCGCGCGTGCGGTTCTGAATATCCGCAATCCGCTCGTATGTGATCGGGTGGGTGCGCAGGTAGGAAGGTGCACCGTTTTCATGAAACCGCCCGGATTTTTGCAAGCGCTCAAAGAAAGTCGTCATACCCTGCGGATCGAATCCCGCATCCAACAAGATACTTAAACCGATCCGGTCGGCTTCCTTTTCATGCTTGCGGGTAAAATCCAGTTTCGATTGAATCATGCTGGCCTGAGAAGCCACTAACACAGCCTGACTGGCTTGCGGGTTATTGGCGCGGGAAGCCAAAATCGCCAAAGCCAGCGCCGCGATCGATTTCACCAAATCGTATTTCTGCGAAGCAATCATGCGCGCCAGATGTTTCTGCGTCACATGCGCAATCTCATGCGACATTACCGCAGCTAGCTCGGATTCGCTTTGTGCCGCGACGATCAACCCGCTATTGAATCCCATGAATCCGCCTGGTAACGCAAACGCATTGATCGACGGATCTTCCACAGCGAAGAATTCAAACGACTGATCGGCATCGGCTTCGTCTGAATTAGCGATCAACCGGTGACCGAGATTGCTGAGATAACTAGCGATTTCTGGATCATCCATATAGCTTGGATCGGCACGAATCTGACGCATGATTTTCAGCCCGATCTGGCGCTCCTGATATGGCGTCACGGTCACCTGCGACACGTCGCCTAGATTGGGTAACTCATGCGCAAAAGTGTTCGCCGGAAATAGCAGGGATAATGCGATGATCGAACAGATTAATCTCATGGTTAATGCAAGCAGAAAATTTTTACCGGAACCGGTGATTTTCGCATTGGATTGATTGGTTATGCGTTGGTTTCTTGTGAGTGGGAATTTTTCATTGATTGTGAAGTACGTTCAGGCGGAAAGTGATGTTAATTCCAGTCTGTGCTCGGTTTTATGATACGCCAAGGATGCTTTTTTGAGCAATGTGGTTAATGCTATCTTCCCTTCCTCTATGATTCCAAATAGATTTTTTGGACTCTGTACTTATCCGTCCTTATCCGTCCATAAATGGTCGGAATACTGACTAAGTCCGAAGGTTAAAGCCAACCTCAACAACGCAGTGCAAAAAGCCGCACCGGCTCGTTAAAGAAGCATTTCTGCTGTATTACTCAGCCAGTCTGCACATTGAAAAACCGAAACGCGCCATTCCTAAAATGATCTATGCCGCGATCTTCCTGGTGTTTGTTGTGCTAGCGATGGCCATGTTCACTTATACCCGGGTAGCCGAACGGCTGGAAAATCCGGTTGGATCGAACTTGACCAAGCAGGAAGAAGCAAAACCGAACAAACCTGCGAAGCAGGGGAGTGATACGCAGCCACCGGCCATCATACCGGTAGCGCAACCGGCCACCGACAATGCACCGGTCAAGCAATCGCTTTCCATGCTGTCGGAATTTATCGATTGGGGACAAGTCGCCGCTTGCGTCTCCAGCAAATCAAACTGCATCTGCTACGGCCACCAGGCGCAACGTTTGAATATTGTTCCAGATACCTGTAATGCGGCCATCAATTACGGCTGGATTTAGCCGAAGAAAATGTAAAGGAGGTTACATAAATGAAGAAATTGAAATCAAGATTCAAAAAGCGCTAAATCGTGATGTGATTGTCTGCATCCGGCAAGTTGAACACAAGCATGCTGCCCGATCCCTTACAAGGATTAATTTTTTCCTGGCTTCCTCATTCTGCTGAACGCATCTATTAATTTTCAAAAAAATTAATCGTGTGATTTTTCTTTTTTTGAACTTCTTCTTCATTCTCATTGAAAACCTGATTGATAATGCTTTTCCAATGAGCTTTATCCGCATTGTGCGCGAGAAGCACCTTACGCCAATCGACAGCTATTTTGGTTCGCTTTTCATACTTCCATGGGATTTCATTGAATGTTTTTATGACCAGCCCCCCCGTAGCGTACGTAACAAGATCTTCATGAATCGCTCCACCAGCCCAATTCTGCTCTTGCTCTATCTCGTATGCCTTTAGTACTGAAGTGCCAGTAAAAACGGAAATCGTTTTTCCATATTCATTTAGTGAGATTTCATGCAGGTCACCAACAGCGATTCCACATCTCACCGCATATGGAGATTTGCAATTAAATCCAAGTGCTATTGTCTTAGCCGCCATTGCTGTCATCAACGTAAACTGATCTTCTATACTTTTCTGAGGATCTCCATAAAGGAACATGCTATCCGAGTATCGTTCCATTTTTCCATAAAAATCGGATATCTTATATTTTTCACTTTCTGGATCATTAAGATTAACTTCTTTACTATAAAAGCTATTTCCAAAGTATGCATTCTTTATTAAATTTGCCAAGATTGTGGCAGCATCCTTTGAATCAACCATTATTCTCTTCTTGAACCCCAGAATATCAAAAGAAGCTACAACTATTTTTTCATAATATTTTATTTCGTCCATTTAATTCTCACAGGGATTCTGATGTTTTTAAGCTTAGCATCGAGAATATTATTAATAAACCTTTTCATTATGCTGGTTTATATTTTATTTTGATTGCCGCTAAAATCTTAAATTCACACCCTTGCAGTTTCTCATGTTTGAATATTGTTCCGGATACCTGCAACGCGGCCATCAATTATGGTTGAGTTGTGCCTACGAAAATGTAAGTTAGATTACTGCGCAATATTCAGATGCCCGAAGGAAGATAAATCACGGATGATCCGCAATCGCCGTAAAAACTGGCTTTCCCCATCGCCTAACAATACACTGTAATTTTAAACCGCTGAAAACCCAAAGGTCTCGCCGCCGATCGGCGCGAAGGAGGTAGTTATGTGGCTTTCAATCCCGAAACCGGCACGACTACCCAAGGCGAAAACGTTGAAGAAGCTTTATCTAATCTAACCGAAGCAACCGAACTTTATCTTGAAGAATTCTCGATGAGCGTTACATCCCGTTCATTGCTGACAACCATCCAAGTACCCAAGCATGCATAAATTACCTGTTATTTCGGGAATAGAAGAACACGAACACTCGAAAAATTTAGTTTCTCCGGCAAGCCAAATTAGCTTCAATTGCCGTTGCATAGATTCTGGAAATCAGTCGCCCGGCTATTAATTATGAGGAAGGAATCGACCAGACCGAGTAGCTTGATGTAATAGGGTAGTGCCATGCTGTGCCAAAATCGCGCCGGGTGATGCGGATGCCGGGCGGGGATTGGCGTCTTTTGTATTCATTCAGATGAATCAGACGGATAATTTTGGTGACGTCCGCTTCGCTGAAGTTCATGGCGATGATTTCCTGCGGCGAGCAGTTCTTTTCCACGTACGCTTCCATGATGGCGTCCAGAATGTCGTACGGCGGCAAACTGTCTTGGTCGGTTTGATTGGCGCGAAGCTCGGCGGATGGTGCGCGCGTGATGATGCGTTCAGGGATCACGTGGCTAATGCGGTTGCGGTATTCGCACAATTGATACACCAGGGTCTTGCTGACATCCTTCAAAACCGCGAAACCGCCCGCCATATCGCCGTACAGCGTGCAGTAACCGACCGCCATTTCGGATTTGTTGCCGGTGGTTAACACCAATGAGCCGGTTTGGTTGGATAGCGCCATCAGCAAGGTGCCGCGGATGCGCGCTTGCAGATTTTCCGGCATGGTTGTCGTTTCCGCGGTGCCAGGGGAAATCCCAAAATCGCTTTCGACAGCGGATAAATAATGCTCGAACAATGACTGAATGCTGCATTCATAGTGCTCAACGTTCAGTAATTCAACCATTTCGTTGGCGTCTTCCCGGCTGATATTGGCGGTGTACTGCGATGGCATCATGACGGTTTTTACCTTGTCCGCGCCCAGCGCATCGACCGCTATTGCCAGCGTCAATGCCGAATCGACACCGCCGGAAAGCCCCAGAATCACACCGGGGAAGCCATTCTTGCGCACATAATCGCTCACGCCCAAGCATAAGGCTTGATACACGCTGGCGGCCGTTACTGGTGAAACGGGCAAGTTGCTTTGCAGCGGTTGTTTATCGTGAATATCGACGATTGCGATGGTTTCAACAAACTCATCCAGTTGATGCGTCAGTTCGCCTTGTCCGTTCATGGCAAACGAAGCGCCGTCAAAAACCAATTCATCCTGTCCGCCGACTAGATTGGTGTGAATCACCGGAATACCGGTTTGCTTGCTGAAACGGTGTGTCGTTTGGCAGCGCGAAACTTGCTTGTTGATATAAAAAGCCGATGCATTGAGCACCAACAAGATATCGCAGGTGGAGCGATCCATCGTATCGATCAAATTGCCGAGCCAGAAATCGGCGCAGATCACCAGGCCGAATTGAATGCCAGCTAGTTCAAATACACAGGGTTTTGTGCCGGTATCGAAATAGACTGTTTCGTTGAAAGGCTTTGTGCTGAGAATTCGCTTGTAATAAGTGTGCAGGATTTCGCCATCGCGAATCACCGAAGCGGCGTTGTACAGCTTGCCTTCCTCAATGTGCGGATGGCCTACGATTAAGGTGATGCCATTAATCGCCTTGACCAGATCGGCCAAGGCAGCGGTACATGATTGGCAAAAAGTTTCGCGTAATAGACAATCGCCGGGAGGATAACCGGACAGCGCCAGTTCGGGTGTGATGATCAGTTCAACGCCGGATTGCTTGGCGTGTTCCGCTGCGGCAAGAATTTTAGCGGCATTTCCGCTGATATCCCCAACCGTGCAATTTATTTGTGCGATCGCAATGCGCATCGGTTGCGGGATGTTATTCCGGATTAAAATGGCAATTGCGCATCGGGCTTGGCTTGCAGAATATTGCGGCGGAAATCTTCCTGGATACGTTTCAAGGCTGCGTCATTATCGGCTTCAAAGCGCAAGACCACCACCGGTGTGGTGTTGGAAGCGCGCGCCAGACCGAAACCGTCGGGGTATTCCACCCGTAGACCGTCGGTGGTAATGACTTGCTGCGGGTTATCGAACACGGCGTTTTTCTGCAATTGCACAATCAGTGCGTGATTTTCGCCTTCTACCGTGCGTACTTGCAATTCCGGTGTGTTGAGGCTGTCGGGCAGGTTTTTCAGCGTGGCGGTGATGTCTTTCTCACGGCTTAGCAGTTCCAGCAAGCGCGCACCGGCGTATAAACCGTCGTCAAAACCATACCAGCGTTCTTTAAAAAACAAATGACCGCTCATTTCCCCGGCTAACAAAGCTTTTTCCTCGATGAGCTTGGATTTGATGAACGAATGCCCGGTTTTCCACATGACTGGCATGCCGCCGTGCTGGCGGATCCATGGCGCCAGATTGCGCGTGCATTTCACGTCGAAGATGATCTTTCCACCGGGATTGCGCGACAGCACATCGGCGGCAAACAGCATCAGTTGGCGGTCAGCGTTGATGATATGACCATCCTTGGTGACGATGCCGAGCCGGTCGCCGTCGCCGTCAAACGCCAAGCCGATTTCCGCATCGGTCGTTTTTAACGCTTGAATGACATCGTTCAAATTCTCGGGCACCGACGGATCGGGGTGGTGATTAGGGAAAGTGCCGTCCACGTCGCAGAACAGTTCACTCACTTGGCAACCCAACTCGCGATAGAGCGCCGGTGCATACGCACCCGCCACACCGTTGCCGCAATCGACTACGATTTTGAGCGGACGCGCCAATTTCACATCGCCGGTGATTCGCGTGCGATACGCATCGGCAATCGCGTGTTCGGAATAGTTGCCAGCGCCGTGGGTCAGGTTGTTGTTTTCGATACGCAAGCGCAGTGCTTGGATGGTATCCGCCGCCAAGGTCTGGCCGCCGAGTACGATTTTGAAGCCATTGTATTCGGGTGGATTATGACTGCCGGTGACCATCACGCCGGAATATTGGCACAATTCATGCGCGGCGAAATACAACATCGGTGTCGCCACCATGCCGACATCGACGACATCGATACCGCTTTTGCGGATGCCGCGCGCCAATGCTTGGGATAATTCGGTTCCGGATAACCGGCCATCGCGGCCGATGGCGATGGCGGTCAGATTCCTGGCGCGTGCTTCGGAGCCGATGGCGTGGCCAATTTTTTCGACATTTTCAGCGGTGATCGTTTTGCCGACGATGCCGCGAATATCATAAGCCTTGAAAATTTCATGAGGAATGGCTTGCATAATCTAATCGATCCGGAAGAAAGGTTGTTGATAAAACGCGACAAATCGTAACTGATCTAATGACAATTTATCATCGGAACGCAAGTTTCCGCAGAAATTAACCGGTCACATTAGTGATGCCCTGCAACCGCGCCGCCTTTCAGTGTGTAATGCGTGCCGCAGTAAGGACACAGCGCTTCGCCGGTAGCTTCGATGGGCAGGAAAACCCGCGGGTGCGAATTCCATAACAGCATGGCCGGGGTCGGACAGTGTAATGGCAGATCGTCGGCGGTAACTTCAATTTCCCGGGTTTTATTATTGCTTTGTTGATTCATAGAAAATAACTCCAAAATAGCGGTATTAAACTAAAGTGAGCCAATCGGTGTGATTTTTGGCCCGGCCTTTAACGCAATCAAAGAATAGGGTTTGTAACTGCGCGGTAACCGGTCCGCGTTTGCCCGGCCCGATGATACGGTTATCCAATTCGCGGATCGGTGTGATTTCAGCTGCGGTGCCGGTGAAGAATGCCTCATCGGCACAATAAATTTCATCGCGCGTAATGCGTTTCTCAATCACGGGAATACCAAGCTCCGCGGCTAATTCGATGATCGAAGCGCGTGTGATGCCTTCCAGGCAGGAGGTTAAGTCCGGCGTGTACAGTTTGCCTTGTTTGACGATGAAAATATTTTCTCCCGAACCTTCGGCTACATAGCCTTCCACATCCAGCAGCAAGGCTTCGTCGTAACCGTTCAACGCCACTTCCTGATTGGCCAGAATCGAATTGGCGTAGGTCGTGACCGATTTGGCACGGCACATATTGATGTTGACGTGATGCCGGGTGAATGATGACGTTTTGACGCGGATGCCGTTTTCCAGTGCTTCCGGTCCCAGATACGTTCCCCATGACCATGCGGCGATGGCGACATGCACCGATAGCGTTCGTGCGGAAAGTCCCATCGCCTCGGCGCCATAAAACGCGATCGGACGGATATACGCGGACGACAGTTTATTTTGTTTCACCACATCGCGCTGCGCTTGCATGATGGTGGCCTTGTCGTACGGTATTTTCATCATGAAAATATGCGCTGAATTGAATAAGCGGTCGGTATGTTCCTGCAACCGGAAAATCGCCGCGCCCTGCGCGGTTTCATACGCGCGCAATCCCTCAAAAACACCCAAACCATAATGCAACGTGTGCGTTAGTACATGCGTATTGGCATCCCGCCAGGGAACCATTTTCCCGTCATACCAGATTACACCGTCACGGTCAGCCATTGACATTCAGGAACTCCCGATAAAATTCTTAAAAGCCGTATTCTAACTTATTTTTGACACGACGTTGAAACATGCCCATCCCTGAGACAGCGAATATCCGGACTCAGGTGAGACAATTTGCCGCATTGCTTAATGGCAAGGCTCCATCTGATAATCTTAAGCCATTGCATGGACGGTAATTTTTGAATCAATAGCGCATCGCCTCAGTTTTGCTTTACTTCTCCAATTACCTGCAGCTCTACTTCACCACGTCCGATCCAATCACCACTGTAGCGCATTGGAGGCGCTTATTACTATGTTACTAAAATCATCAATTCATAATGTGTAAGAAACCTCAGGGTTGTTTACAGATAGGTTGATTGAAATAAGCGTTGAGTATTTCATAAGGGGTGGCATTATTCAAACTCTTATGAGGCTTAACGGTATTGTAGAAG
>NZ_QPHG01000031.1:0-31687 GCF_040240425.1 Nitrosomonas sp.
CACATTCAGCTTCTCCGTTTCATTAACTTCTACAATACCGTTAAGCCTCATAAGAGTTTGAATAATGCCACCCCTTATGAAATACTCGACGCTTATTTCAATCAACCTCTCTGTAAACAGCCCTGAGGTTTCTTACAGATGAGCTTAACTTTTAATGGTGGATTGGAGACCGTTATCACTCCAATATTTCACATAACTGGCGCCTGCTGGAAGCCTGCCCAAAAGCCATTCACCGCCAGATCATCAAAGCAGGAAGGGAGCCGCAGTTTTGGCGGCGGAAAAAATACACTGGCAGATGTTACCAGCGCAATTGCTATTATTTTGCCCTAACCGAATCATTTCTCCAATTTATATTCTATCGTAGAGAGCGGAGTCAATATGACTGGTTTATCTTGCGCTTCCTTGTTAAAGGATGGCAGCACTGTTTCAAAAAATGGCGTTATCGAGTTTGTGGAACCACTGGTGTGCACAAATCCTCGATTACGCACGACTTTCTTCAATCTAAATGAGGACGTCGTAGAATTAAATTTAAAGATCAGCGTATTTGTAAAAGGAAAAATAAAACTGGTTGTGAATGACGAAAATGGATTTCTTCTAGCGCTTAAGTCAGTATAGAGTGAACTGATGACAATTATCAGTTCTTCGCCATCAAAATAACCAGTCGCATCGATTGCTTCTAACGGCTGAGGTAAGCCATCGACTCCAGGAATCCCGGAATACCCGATAGCCGTCGCTTTATCAATACATACCGTACGATCATTACTGACGAAGCGAGGGATGCCTCCAGTTAGGTTTAAACGGTATATTCCGTCTCCGGAATCCTCAATGACTTCAAATCTGCTGTGCACTGGCGTGCCGTTATTCGGCGCCGGATCTTCCGTATTGACGGCACTCAGACATTCAAATCCTTGGTACACAATGCTGATTGCATATGCATTGCTGTGGGCAAGGCAAGAAAAAAATGCGAATACCAGTCCTTGCAACATTCTCATGGCGGCACCTCCAGAAAAAGACCGTGTCAGATCTCGTTACGTATCGGCAAACTCAGTATTCAGCAGGAAATTTTTCTTTGTTAAGTTAATCAGATGCCACAACATAGCATCGCGGAACTTAGAAATGTCAGTTTAATTCTTTAAATAATTTTGTAAAAGTATCGCCCACATACTGGATCTGATCGCGGGTATGTGCCGCGTTCACGCTGCATCGCACCAGCGATTTACCCTCCGGTGCGGCAGGCGGCAAAATCAAATTCACATAAATATTATGCTCAAGCAGTCTTTGCCACAGCAACAAAGCTTGTTGCGGTGTATCCACAACCGCTGCGATAACCGGGCCAGGATCCGGGCCAAGCTCATAGCCGGCTTCCTTGAGGGTCGAATAAAGTTGCGTGCAATTATTCCACAATTGTTTCCGCAGATGACTGCCGTTACGCAACAATTCTAATGCCGCGCGGGTTGAAGCAATCGTTGCAGGGGATGGTGATGCGGTAAAGATATAGGGATGGCTGATATAGCGCAATTGCTCAAGCTGCGGATGGTTACTCACACAAAATCCACCGATACTACACAAACTTTTACTGAAGGTTCCGGTAATAAAATCAACTTCTTTCAGCAACCCTGTTTTTTCCACCAGACCTTGGCCTGTTTCACCCAAAACGCCCAGTGAATGCGCTTCATCAAGGAGCAATATACAGCCATACTGATTCTTTAATCTGACAATCTCTGCCAAAGGCGCCTGATCGCCCAGCATGCTATAAATCCCTTCAGCAATAATCAGCGTAGTTTCAACGCGACTACCCAGCCGGCGCAGGCGTTTCTCCATGTCAGCCGCATCATTGTGCTTGAAGCGAATGATATCCGCCCCGCTGAGAATACAACCATCATAGATACTCGCATGGGAATCGCCATCGATTAATACCGTATCTCCCGGCCCGACCAAACCCGAAATCGTACCCAGATTTGCTTGATAGCCTGTTGTAAAAACGATGCTGGAGCTGCATTGATAAAAATCGGCAAATTCCCTTTCTAGAGCACGATGGCCGAAATAGCTGCCATTCGCCATTCGCGACCCCGTGGTGCCTGTACCTTCTTTATCAATAGCTTCGTGCGCAGCACGGATACACTCCGGAGCAAAAGTCAAACCCAGATAGTTATTTGTACCTAACAGAAGTACGCGACGATCTCCGATTCTGGCTTCTGTTGCAGAATATACTTCTTCGATCGGAATGCCAAAAGCGCCCACGCCATTAGGCAGAAGCGCTATTCTTGCAGCTGCTGCTGCATCAATTTTCTCGAGTAGATTCATTATGACGCTGATTTAATTTTGTAGACCAAGTCAACCAATTCACGGACAGTTTGCACATCTGTTAGCGCGTTGATCGGAATTGAAACATCAAAAGTATCTTCAATTTCCATGATCAGATTAAGTAGTTTAATTGAGTCAATGGATAATTGGCTTATTAGATTTGTCTCGGGAGTAATCTGCACATTGGAATTGGTTAAACTACTTAGGCGATCACAGAGCACTTGCATGATCTCATCGTAATTACTTTCAGTCATAGATTAAATTCAGCGTGGTTAAATTTTGAAGTTAGATTACTTCAGATAATACATCTTGTAAACGAATACTCGGCCGCCACGCCGGAAGTGCATGGATTAACGGCGTATTATCACATACCCAATCAGGATGTTGTAGCTCATTCACTTTTCCTGGGGTCAGCATGGGGGAATACCGAAGCAATCGAGCAAACCAAAGATTTGCCGAAGCGACGCTTCGAATAAGCATATTGGGTACCGTAATACAATGCACCGGATGCCTCCATACTCGCTGCGCTATTTCAGCTAAACCCTGATAGCTGTATCCTCCCGGTGTACCATCGTCCAGCTCAAAAATTCCATTGCGATTATTTTCAGAGGCTAGCCAGGCTTCCACAGCGGAAACCAAATCATATACATGAATTAACCCGACCCGATTGCTGAGTTTTCCTACAACCGGAAATATTCCACGATGCATTGCTTGAAACAGTGGCTTTAACTCTTTGTCGCCGGGACCATAAACAGCCGTTGGCCGGAATATTGTCCACCGCAATGACTCTGAATCTGTAACGAGTGCTTGCTCCGACAAATGCTTACTTTGTGCATACCAGGATAGTTCTGGTTGACGTGCAGCTAGCGATGAGATTAATAAGAACCGAGGAGATTGTTTTTTTTGAGTAATAGCACGTAAAAGATTTTGAGTGCCCGTGATATTGATATGTGAGAATTCACGAAATGAGCTGCCTCTTACTGTTGCAGCGCAATGAATAACAAACGCTGCATCATCGACTAAATGATGCAGCGCTGTCATATTATCTAGGTCACCTTGAATCCATTGAATGGACTCATTACTTGAAGATTGTTTTTTCCGGGCGAGCGCACGAACACTCCATCCGCTCTGAATCAGTTTTTTTACTAATACACCACCAATAAAGCCAGTAGCACCGGTAACGGCTACTATTCCGGTATGCGCGTTATCTATCACCCGATTCTACAAAAGACAATTGACCCGTCAAGTTTGTCCTCTGTATGTAACCTTGTCTTGCTGCAAAACGTGACAGTTTTCCAGAGGAAGTGCGCGGCAAGGTATGGGGCGGAACCAATTCCACTACACAATTAACTCCAAATGCCATATAAACAAGCTGTTGCAGTCTGGTCGTTAATGATTGACGCTCTGCTACAGAAGTAAGTCTGCATTCAATAACAAGCACAATAGTCGTCGTGCCATCTTCATCATTTACCCCAAATGCAGAGGCTTCACGTGATCTAACTTCGGGTTGCTGTTCCGCCAACTCTTCTATATCTTGCGCGCGAATATTCCGGCCATTCACGATAATGACATCCGTACGGCGCCCTGTTATATATAAATCGCCCTCAAACAAAAATCCAATATCACCTGTATCTAGCCAATTACCAGACTTAAGTGCTTTATTCGTTTCTTCCGGATTATTGTAATAACCGGTCATTACGCTGTCACCATGCATCAGAACACTACCAACCATCATTTCTGATAATTGCTGGCCATCTTCATCGACTATCTTCACGATATGACCAGGCAACGGCTGTCCGCAATTCACAAACTCATTCTGCTTACGCCCATCAGCCTGCAATCTAACAGCCATTCTTTTATCAATCAGTGTCTTACTATCAACTTGTATGCTTTTGCACCCTTCACCAATCTTTGAAAAAGTAACCGCGAGAGTTGATTCTGCAAGACCATAGCAAGGTAAAAAAGCATTCCCATCAAAACCTGCTGATGCAAACTTTTCCGCAAAGTTTCTCAAAGTTTCAGGCCGGATCATTTCTGCTCCAATACCAGCAGCTCGCCAAGAACTCAAATCCAACTCTTTGAGATCCGATTCCCTTACCCGAAGAGTACAGAGCTTAAGTCCAAAAGGTTGACTAAAAGCTACGGTACAACGGTTACGGCTGATTAAGCGCAACCATTGCAATGGTCTAATAGCAAAATCCCGTGTCGCCAAATAATCGACAGAAATTTGTGTAACCATAGGCGCGAGAACCAAACCAACCAATCCCATATCATGATAAAAAGGCAACCACGATGCAGATCGATCATCAGGCTTTATTTCCAAACCATTGCGCACTATACCTTGCAAGTTACACATCAATGCTCGCTCGGTAATAATTACACCTCTGGGTGTACGCGTACTACCTGAGGTAAATTGTAAGTAGGCAGTTTCATCAGGATGATTGGGCTGTAACTCGACATCCAATTCTGGCAATTCACTTAGTTTTCCCGGAGTACCCGCCCACTGTATGTGAGCCACTCCTGCAACGGCTTCCTCCAGAAAACCAAAATAATCAATATTTGCCAATGCGATACTCGCTTGACTACTTTCAAGCATGCCTCTCAGCTGCTGAACGTAAATTGCATGGCTGCCAAGATTGACTGGAATCGGCATCGCGAACGGAACCAAACCGGCATAACGGCATGCGAAAAACAATTCGACAAACTCAGGCGAAGTATCCGCAACGATTGCCACTCGACTGCCACGAGGCAAATTAAAACCCGACAAACGCCGAGCCAATATGTGAGCATTATGCCGAAGCGCGCTGTAAGGCAAAATCGAACGCAAGTTGCCTCTTGCGTCATAAAAGTTATACCCCGTTACCCCTTCCGCTGCGTACTCTAATGCACTCGTTAAAGTATTAAAACCGGCTAATTGCTGTGTTAGCGTATTGAGCGTCGGTGTCGGCGTCGGCATTAACTGTAATTCGCTTGAAGGTTGAAAATCAAACGCTTGCGTTAACGGAGCGTTCAACTTGGTTATTGTCGAACTCAAGATCTTCCCCTCGAAGTAATAGTACTTGTCATCTCGCTTTGATTAGCAAGAAATTCTGGTTGAGCGTGCCAACTCTGATTATTAATCTTAAATAATGCACATTTTGTTGGCTGGAAAATTTTCATTCAAACGCTTACCGCTGACATTGCTTAATGAATATAAGTGTGTCATATTTGACCAATCCGCAGCTTATATAAGGTGCTTTTCCCTGTCAAGGCAATATTAAGCTGGTGTTGCACCAAAACAACAACCGGTTTAGTCATCAATTTTCAGCACACAAAATAGTTTTCGAATTATAGCGGATAACACCTTTTGCAGATGTTTTTACAGAAGAGAAGGGCTGCCATACAAAAC
This sequence comes from Nitrosomonas sp., assembly GCF_040240425.1. Classification (GTDB taxonomy): domain Bacteria; phylum Pseudomonadota; class Gammaproteobacteria; order Burkholderiales; family Nitrosomonadaceae; genus Nitrosomonas. The sequence goes on from NZ_QPHG01000031.1 coordinate 5,693, forward strand.
TTCAATGAACCCTTGATTGAGCAAAATATCTCAATTCACTGATGCGCTAAAACAAAATCCTTTTAGCGCTTTGATCGATATGAAGATGAATCGTTTACTGCTGCTTTTGTTAACAAATCATCTGATTGCTGCTTTTTGAGGACTGAGGCAATCTGGTTACGGGAATGTTCCGCAGCGGCAATCTCGGCTCGAATCCGTGCAGTTGCAGCCGCAGTCGCTTCCTTATCCGCCTGGGAACGCACAAATAGTGCTTCTTTCGCCATGACTTCAACGGCTTCCCTTGCCGTCGCCGCTTCCAGGGCTTTTGATTCCAATGCAACACGTTCTTGCATGGCAACTAATGCAGCGGATTCTTTTCTGGCTTTTTCCAAAGCGATCCTTGTTGCGTTCTTTTCGGCTTCGAGCTGCGCTCTGGCCTTATTCGCTGCGATGATCTTCGCTTGCGCTCTGGTAATTGCCAATCCTGTAATTTTTTGCTCAATCTCAAGGCGCTCAGCCACTGCTCGTTTTGCATCGGTTATCGTCTTTGTGCGTATCTCCGCATCTTCCTGCAAACGTTGCTCCAAATCCGCTTTACTGTTTGCTTCCTCAGCTGCGAGCATATCCATTTGCGCCTTTGCCTCCGCAGCGGCTCTCAATCGCAATTCAGCCGACAATCTGTTTTTTGCTGCATTCCTTGCGGCTTTCTCCGCCTCAGCGCGAGCTTCAGCTTCTTTTAGCGCTTCTTCATCCGCCTTGATTCGTTTCTGATATTCTTTGGCCGCAGCGGCTTCCGCTTTCTTTCTCTCGTTAGCCATTGCTTTAGCCTCTTTCTCAGCACGCAAAGCCGTTTCCGCTGTTGCGAGCGCCTCGGCTTCAATTTGCATCCGCTGATTGGCTTCTTCCAGCAACTCGGATTCGGCAACCAAGCGAGCTTTTACAGCATCGGCGGCGGCCTGCTCTTTTGCCAGGATCGATTCAGCCACTTCAGCAGCCACTTTATCCGCATCGGCCCTATCACGTGCTGCTATAGCGGCTTGCGCATCCAATTCAGCTCTTTTCCGGGCTTGCTCGGCTGCAATCGCCTCGGCTTCGGCTTTTTCAAGTGCCGCTTGTACCGCGGCAGTCTCCGCTTTCAATCTGTCCTCTTCTCTCTCTTTTGCTTTTTTCTCTTCATGTAAACGACAATCGGCCTGCGCCAGTGCTTGCGTTTCCAGTTGCAAGCGAGTCTGCATATCTTCAATGGCCTGCCGCTCAATCTCCTCGCGCGCTTTAGCCAATGCCGTCACTTTTTGCGCCTCCTCAATCCTTGCTTGTGCCAGCGCTGCTGCACCGGTTTCTGCTTCAATCGCGGCCTGCGCAGCAAGCTGCGCTTCTTCCGCCACTTTGCTTCGATTCAGCGCAGCTTCCGCAGCTTCGCTTTCTTTTAATGCCGTGGCATGCGCTTGATCCAAAGCGTCTGCTTCTTGCTCAACACGCCTCTGCATTTTTTCCACAATCGAAGCTTCCGCTCTGATTTTAGCTTCCAGTAAAGCACTCAAAGCTTTCTCAGCTTTGATTTTTTCTTCCGCCAGCAGTTTGCCTTTCAGCTCCAATTCCCGCCGCACATTGGCTTCTCTGATAGCCAGGGTTTCCATCTTGGCCCTAGCCCGGGCTTGATCGGTAGCAATCGCTTCAGCTTGAATCCGGGTTTCAGCCGCAATCCTGGCATTAGCTTCGGCTCTCGCCCGCGCCTCAGCAGCCACCTTTGCAATATTCTCCGCTTCAATCCGCTTATGGGCTTCTTTGATGGCCTGATCCTCCGCGCTCAACCGGTTACGGTAGGCTGAATCAAGGAGCTGCTTGATCTCATCGGCCGATGCAAATTGCTGATTGGAATCATCCACGGGATCGGACTGCGATTCACCATCAGACGCGATAATCTCGTCACCGGACTGTGATTCCGGTGTTGTCGATAGCTTGCGCAACGAATTGAATAAACGCGACTTAAATGTCATAAATGATTAACCAAACCAGCAATTATTGGAACACGCTGATATTAATCAGCAGTTTTTCTTGAACTATCGATGCTCACTTTAGCAGCTTTGAATAAATAGCTTGCATTGAAAAAGAAGGGAAAAATTGCCTGTTTATAAGCCGAGATGCAGAAAGTCAACTTACTTAAGAATCTACAACTTATTGCTGTTGTAAAAACTGGATAAACAGCTATGGCATATTGATTTTATTGACATTTAAAATCTCCATCATCAGATTTAAACCGTCCTGCACCAACTGTTCCAAAATCGGCGCATAAAAAGGCATACTCAGCGCCATCACAAGCAGACCGATGGACAGTGTCAGGGGAAAACCCACCGCAAAAATATTCAACTGCGGCGCCACGCGCGTCAGAACACCCAAAGCCAGGTTAGTGATCAGCAATGCAGTAAGAACGGGAAGCGACAATTGTAGGCCGGATTTAAAAATTTCACTGCCCCAATTAGCTAGTGTGATAAATGTCGCGTTCGTCATTCCTTCCAATCCAATGGGCAAGGTGCTGAAACTCTGCGAAATCAAAGCAATCATTATCAGATGCCCATCAATGGCAAGAAACGCCAAACTGGCAATCACACCCAGAAAGCGACCGACGATATCGATCTGGCCGGAATTCTGTGGATCAAAGAAAACTGCAAAACCAAGCCCCATCTGCAAGCCGATTAACTCGCCCGCCATTTCCACCGCAACAAAAACAATCCGTATGACCAAACCCATGGCAATGCCGATCAATACTTGCTGCAATAAAATTGCAAAACCAACGCCTGAAGCGGGATCAATTTGCGGCAATGACTTTTCCACCAGTGGCATAACCAGCACAGTAATCATCACTGCCAGTCCCAATTTGACCCGCACCGGAACACTGGGATTGCCCAAAAGGGGAGCGGTTGCCACCAATGCCAGGATTCTGCTGAGCGGCCAAAGAAATGCCGCTAGCAACGTGTTTAATTCCGCAGTAGTGATACTGATCATGGCAATCGGTCACTCATTGACTGGATCGGCACAACCGGTTTCTGGCAAACACCGTAGCGGATATTTCTGCAAGATCAACCGACCGCCAACCAAGGTATGCTGGAAAAAAGGCGCTGCATATAATCGGTCATGAGGGTAATCATCCAAGGCCCGGCCAATAAGATGACCAAAAACATAACCAGCAATTTAGGAATGAATGACAAAGTCATTTCATTGATCTGCGTTGCCGCTTGGAAGATGCTCACCAGCAAACCGGTTGCCAACGCTGCAAGCAACAGTGGCGCAGAAATCATAAAAGTGATCTCAAGTGCTTGCCGGCCGATTGTCATTGCACTTTCTGGAGTCATAATGAATTTCCTTTCAGGTATAGAAGCTTTGTGTTAGCGAACCGATGATTAAATGCCAGCCGTCGACCAGAACAAACAGCATTAATTTGAACGGCAGTGAAATAATCATCGGCGACAGCATCATCATACCCATCGCCATTAACACGCTGGACACTACCAGATCGATGATCAGGAAGGGAATAAAGATAACGAAACCTATCTGAAATGCGGTTTTCAACTCGCTGGTGATATACGCAGGCACCAGTATTTTCAGTGGCACCTTGTCGCGGCTTTCAATTTCTTCACTGCCGGAGATCTGCACAAACAGAGCCAAATCCGTTTCCCGGGTTTGATGCAGCATGAATTCTTTCAGCGGCACGCTGGCTTTATCGGCCGCTTCCATGATATTCATTTTGTCTTGCGAAAACGGCAAATACGCTTCGTTGTATACCCGATCTATAACCGGCGACATGATAAAAAAGGTCAGAAACAACGCCAAACCCAGCAGTACCTGGTTAGGAGGAGAAGATTGCGTGCCCAGAGCCAACCTGAGCAGCGACAATACGATGATGATACGCGTGAAACTCGACATCATTAATACCACCGCGGGTAAAAACGTCAGCGAGGTCAGCAGAATTAGCGTTTGCACGCTCAGCGAATACGTTGCGCTTCCATCCGCGTTCGGTGAGCTGGTGAATGCCGGAAAACCGGATTTCTGCGCGAAAGCAGGAACGGCGATCAAACCAACCAATAACAGCATGGCCCGCAATGCGTTACGCATGTTCAAGCTACGCCAGCCGCGCTCAAGAACCGTTTTGAATCCGTTCCATGGAAACAAGGAACGAGTGACGGACACACATCGGTTATGCATTTTCTTTTTCCATACTCTGATTAAGCTGCGTGGCGAATGTTTCCACCGGGGGATGATCCGGCTTCGTGCCGGGCGCACCGGATCCCGGCTTGGTCATTGTGTGGAGCTTATTGACACGGCCGGGCGCTACACCGAGTACCAGCCAAGTCTGATCGATTTCGACCACAACAACCCGTTCTCTCTGACCTACTCCGGCAGCCGCGACAACTTTGACAACGCCCGATGCCGCCGCCGGTATCAATGAGAAGCGCTTGAGTAACCACGTGCCCCCCACGATCACGGCCAATACCAGCAGTAACGCGCCGATCATTTGCACCGTGCTTTCAGTGGATATCACCGGAGAAGGCGGCACATAACTTGGTTTTCCGGTTTCCGCAACTGCGGAAAATGACAGTGTCAATAACAAGAACATCCCATAACGAATTAGCATGGCTGCACTCTAGCGATTAAGTTTGCGAATACGTTCACTGGGCGTGATGATGTCGGTCAGACGGATACCGAACTTATCATTCACGACCACGACCTCACCTTGCGCGATCAGGCACCCGTTGACCAATACATCCATCGGTTCACCGGCCATGCCGTCCAATTCCACCACCGAACCCTGAGCGAGTTGCAGCAAATTCTTGATTGCAATCTTGGTACGGCCCAGCTCAACCGTCATCTGCACGGGAATATCGAGAATCAAGTCGATATCATGACGGGTATTATTCGCTACGCCGTCTTTTGAGAATTCCTGAAAAACCGACGCGGATGCCGTCTGCGCACCCATGATAGGGCTACCATGTTTCTCCGCGGCAGCGGGTGAACCTTGATCGGATGCCGACTGTTCCGCCATCGCAGCAGCCCAATCGTCTACTTCCGTTTCTTGTCCTGCGAAATCATTGTGCAAAGACGCCGCCTGTTCCGCCATCGCAGCAGCCCAGTCGTCGGTCTCGGTTTGATCGTTTGCTGTAGTCTCAGACATTTCACTGCTCTCCAATAAATTATTCAGACTCGGACGGCGCAATCATATTGTTGACTCTCAGCGCATAACGCCCATTCATGGTGCCATAGCGGCAATCCATAACCGGCACTCCGTCGATGTGTGCGGTAATGGACTTAGGAATCTCCAGCGGGATGATATCCCCGGTTTGCATGCTGAGAATCTGTTCAAAAGTCACTTTCGTCTGTCCGAGATTAGCAACCAATTCCACTTCAGCCCCTTGTACTTGTTGTGACAGTAACTTGATCCAACGTTTGTCAACTTCCAGGTGATCGCCTTGCAACGCGCTATACAAAGTATCGCGGATGGGTTCAATCATCGAATAAGGAATACAGACATGGAATTCGCCGCCTTGGTTACCCATATCGATATCAAAAGTGACGGTCACGACGACTTCGTTCGGTGTTGCGATCGTGGCAAACTGAGGGTTCACTTCCGAACGAATGTATTCAAACTTTACCGGATACACCGATTTCCATGATTTTTCATAATCTTCAAATACTACTTCGAGCAAACGATGAATAATGCGTTGCTCCGTCTGGGTAAAATCCCTTCCTTCCACGCGCGTATGATATCTGCCGTCGCCGCCAAACAAGTTATCCACAATCAGGAAAATCAAATTGGGATCAAAAACAAACAACGCCGTACCGCGCAATGGTTTCATATGCACCATGTTGAGATTGGTCGGCACCACCAAGTTACGCACGAATTCGCTAAACTTGATCACCTTGACCGGACCCACTGCAATGTCCACTGTACGGCGCATGAAATTAAACAAGCCGATGCGGAAGAAGCGCGCAAAACGTTCATTGATAATCTCGTAGGTCGGCATCCGGCCACGAACAATGCGTTCCTGCGTTGCGAGGTTATAAGGCCGGACCCCACCGCGATCCTCTTCCTCCTGCGCTTCATCGCTTTCGCCCGTGGCGCCTTTGAGAAGTGCATCAACCTCGTCTTGTGAAAGAAAATCTTCAGCCATGAATGATTACTGGATTACAAATGATGTGAATAACACTTCCCGTACATCTTCTTGCAGATCTTCCGAATCCAACGATTGCTTGATTTCTTCAACGATCTGCTGACTCAATAATTGTTTCCCTTGAATGCCTGCAATATCGGTGGCTTTTTTGCTGGAAAGCAACATCAAAATCCGGTTGCGGATATCCGGCATTTGTTTGGTAATCTCTTGCACAACCTCGGTTTCCCGGACTTTGACCGTTAATCCGACCTGTAGATATTGACTATTGTCTTCCGGTTGCAAATTAACCGTAAAAATATCCAGTTCCATAAATTTTGTCGGTTTAGTTTTTGGTTTTTCCGGCTCGGCTTCTTCATCGCCTGACATCTTCATGAAGTACCATGCGCCACCGGCGCCTGCACCAATCGCAATGATTGCTATCAAGATGATAATGATCAGTCCCTTCTTGCTTTTTTTACCTTCTGCAGCTGGTGCTTCCATCGTTTTTGCCATTTCGCAACTCCTCGTTGAATGAAATCCATTATGGGCGAGATGACCACAAACCGATGTCACAAATAACACTGAAATAATGTCGCTATTTTCAGCTAGGAAAGATGGCGGGGAATTCAGCGCATATGCGCTGATTTTTGGCTTGAAAACAAAGAAATGCTGGTGAGGTTGAAGCAAGCGATTAATCGCTGTTTGAATCGCAGAGAAACCGGAATCCGGGTGAATCGAGCATCGGCCACATTGATACAAGACTGAAAGCGTGACCGATGATGCAAACGAGATTACTGCTACGTAAGAACCAACTGACCGGACCGGTCATTAAGCATAAGTATTAACCAGACCTTGATGTCTGATTGGCACGGCAGCCGTTTGAACTTGGCCGGTAACCTCCTGCCGCATACCACTCATAGTACCCGTGTCTTTTCCAGCATACTGCGCTTGTTGCTGTTTATTTTCCTGTTGAAATGAATCAGCGCCAACCATTACATTACCCAGTTGAATCCCACTCTCCGCCATCATCTCCCGCAATCTCGGCAAAGCCTCCTGAATAGCGTCGCGTACCGCTGAGTGAGGCGATATGAATTGCGCCGTCGCTTGATCTTGCGTAATACTCAACATCACTTCAACCGGTCCGAGATGAGCCGGGTTCAGGCGAATTTCAGCAACCTGGTGTTGCTGCGATGTTAACCAGACAATTTTTTGCGCAAACTCACCACCCCATCTGTGTTGACCTACGGGTGCGTCGACTTTGACCTCCGGTGAAACCGCAATCTGCGAAGTTGTAGCTGTGGTGCTATTTAAGCCGAGTGATTGTGTTGTAATCGGTTCTTCCTGGGTTTTAAATATTGGTGCTGCATTGTCGAATTGAATATCTTCCTTCATTTCTGAAGGGGGTAAAAATTTGCCGTAAGCGGCAGAATCTGCCGTTCCCAAATATTGCCAATAATTATTGGGTAACGAAGCCGGGGTGCCCGCGGCTGAATTTGCCTGGCTTTGCCCTTTCTGCAGTAATTGATTAACAACCGGAGTCACAGCATGGGCAATTTGTTCACCTTCTTGAGGCAATGTCGCATTGGCCGGTGACAATGCCGGGTTGCTCGCAACTGAATTTGCCTGGCCTCGCCCTTGCTGCAGTAATTGATTAACAACCGGAGTCAAAGCATTGGCAATGTATCCACCTTCCTGAGGCAATGTTGTATTAGCCGATAACGAAGTCACGCCTTGCGGCAGCGTGGATGCCGCCATCATCTCACCCGGATTGACTACGGTGCCCATGGCTTGGGATGACGGTGTCGCATTAGTCAACAAACTCTGAATAAAACTGTTAGAACCATCCGTGGGAGCATCCGCAGCGGAATCCGTATCCTTATCTTTTTCAGGAATAGTGTTATCCGAACGCTCTTGATCAGCAGCATTCGTTGCATCATTCTGCTTATGCTTATCCTGTTTGTCTGCTGCTTCTGACACTTGACGATCGAGGATTTTACCGAAGTCTTCCGTCACCGCATCGTTAGTGTTAGTCCCTGATGAACCACCACTTATCAGTGCTGCTGTACTTTCGCCCGACGATTTGATTTGAGGCGCAACCGATATGTTTAACATAGGCTTATGGTCTCGTTCGATTAATTAATGCCACGAATGAATAAGCAATATCTATACCAATTCAGTTATTGCTATGGTTGTAATCAACTTTCCTTGACAGAAGAGGCATTACGATAAAAGGAATTCAGAGCGAATTCATCCAGTATTTTTTGCTCTTGCTTTATTTGTTTTTGATTCTCAGCACTTTGTTGACGCTGGGATAAAGTATCGAAGGATTTTAATTTACGCTGGCAGGATAAAAATTCCTCGTTGCCCGCGCTTCTTTTATTTTGCGCATGTAAAACCGCTTGACGTTGTTCCGTGATGGCTGCATCCAGCTTATCCATGAATGCAATAAAATTAAGCCATTCGATATGATCAATCCCCGTTTGGGTGAAATTCTGAAAATGCGATTGATAACTGTGGCGGTATTGCAAAAGTAAATTTAATTTCTTTTCCGCTTCCTGCTGTTGAAAATTTAACTTTCCCAGATGCTTCGCAGAAGCATCCGTTTGCTGTTGCGCCAATTCCAGCAGTAGTTTCAGCGATGACGTCGTTGGCATAATTCATTGATCCTTGGTTAGCGGATTCCTTCGCTCTCGAACAATTTGGATAATTTTTCAAGGCTATCGGCAAAGTTTTCGTGTTGAAACATATTTTGCAGTAAGAATTTCTCCAGTGACGGGTAAAGCCGGATAGCCCGGTCCAATTCCGGATCCGTACCCGCGACATAAGCGCCAACGCTGATCAGGTCATGACTGCGTTGATAGCGTGAGTAGAGACTCTTGAACAACCGTGCCAGATTGGTCTGCTGCTGAGGCACTACGCTGGTCATGACACGGCTGATCGAAGCTTCGATATCGATAGCGGGATAGTGTCCCGACTCAGCCAATCTTCGCGACAAGACAATATGACCGTCCAAAATGGCACGCGCACTATCGGCGATCGGATCATTCTGGTCATCTCCTTCAGCCAACACGGTATAAAAGGCCGTGATCGAACCACTATTCTGATTGCCATTACCGGCTCTCTCCACCAACTGCGGTAATTTGGCAAATACCGATGGCGGATAACCTTTAGTCGCCGGAGGTTCGCCGATCGCCAGGGAAATTTCCCGTTGCGCCATAGCGTAACGAGTCAATGAATCCATAATGAGCAGCACATGTTTACCGCTATCGCGAAAATACTCGGCAATGGCCGTGGCATAGGCTGCACCTTGCAGGCGAAGCAACGGCGAGGTATCGGCCGGCGCGGCAACCACCACGGAACGTGCAAGTCCCTCTTCTCCGAGAATATTTTCGATAAATTCCTTAACCTCGCGCCCCCGTTCGCCAATGAGACCGACCACAATGACATCCGCAGTGGTATAACGCGCCATCATGCCCAGCAGTACGCTTTTACCCACACCACTACCGGCAAACAATCCCATGCGCTGCCCGCGCCCAACTGTCAACAATGTGTTGATCGCTCGCACGCCGACATCCAGCGGTTCATTCACCGGCACTCGCTCCAACGGATTATAGGGCCGACTATAAAGCGGCACACTGTGTTCCGCATGGGTAGGTCCGAGGCGATCCAGCGGCTCACCAACACCGTTCAGCACACGCCCCAACAGTTCGGGACCGACGGAGACATGTTTGGCGCGATCGGCCGCGCGTCTACGCGGATGCTGGAGGCTACCCAAGCGAGGCAATTCACCCATCAGTTCGGCAGGAACCACTTTCGCACCGGGTGACAAACCATACACATCACTGGAGGGCATGAGAAACAAACGTTCTCCGGAAAATCCGACAACCTCGGCCGAAACGCTATGGTTATTCGACAGAAAAATAGTGCAACTGCTACCGACGGCCAATTTCAACCCGACCGCTTCCATGACCAATCCGGAAACGCGCGTAATGGTGCCGCTTAATAAGAATGGGCTGGAGGGATGAATCAGCTGCGTGCAGTTCTTTAAAAAACCGCCCCATTGCTCACGGCGCGACATATTAATTTTTCCTCTCGAGCCAGCCGTCTTGCTGCCCGATGGCTGACAATACCCGTTGCCAGCGTACTTCCAGACTGCCGTTGACTTCACTCCCGTTCGCTTCAATGCGGCAACCGCCCCGGGATAATTGTTCGTCTTCACGGATGCTCCAATGATCCTGCTCCAGTTGGCCGTTCAAATGCGCAAGCACTAATTTGGCATCTTCCGGATGTAAGAAAAGGCGGGGATTCTGCACGGTGCTAGGCAAGTTGCGTATAGCTTCCTGCACGATCGGTATGATCAGCTCAGGCTGTAATTTCAGTGCCTCGGTTACTATTTTCTTGGCAAGCGCAAGAGCCAGTTCCAGCAGATCATCCGCCACATGCTGATCGATGTCATGAAGATCCTGATCCAACTTATGCAGTAACGCTTGAATATGCGCTACTTCCGTTTTAACCTCAGATTCCGCTATGCTTCTGCCTTCCGCATACCCGAACGCATGGCCTTCTTGCAAACCTGCCGCATACCCTTCAGCTTTGGCGTTCTGAAAAGCCGCAGCAATTTCTTCGGCAGGCAGCTGAACCTGTAGCTCATCATCCGGCTGCAAGTCCGGCTCAGAGTCAATCTCCTGGGCTTCTTGCTGCACATCCGCCGTTTCAAAGGAATCCATTTCCCAGCGTTGATAAGCACTGAGCTTTTCTTTGGGAACAAAGTTACTTGCAATCATCGACATACCTGCAGTTCAGTAATAAACAAACCGAGCCATTGCGCATTGATCCAATGAATCGGACGAAAAAACGATCCGCTAAATGAAACCATCGTCACCTTTTCCACCCAATACAATTTGACCATCGTCAGCCAATTGACGCACAATTTTGAGAATTTCTTTTTGTTCGGCTTCGACTTCTGATACGCGTACCGGACCTTTGCTCTCAAGATCTTCGCGCAGGGCTTCAGCGGCACGCTGCGACATATTCTTGAAAACTTTCTTACGCAATTCTTCTTGCGCGCCCTTCAATGCAATAATCAAAGATTCCGACTGGACTTCACGCAGCAGCAATTGAATACCGTGATCATCGATTTCGATCAGATTATCGAATACAAACATTTCATCCATGATTTTTTGCGCCAATTCTTCGTCATATTGTTTGACATTCTCAATGACACTGGCTTCCTGCGCGGTCGGCACAAAGTTGAGAATTTCCGCGGCGGCCCGGACTCCACCCATCGCGGCTTTGCGGATGTTATTGCTGCCCGACAACAATTTTGTCAGCACGTCATTGAGTTCACGCAGCGCATCGGGCTGGATACTGTCGAGTGTGGCAATGCGTAACAACGTATCGTTGCGCAGCCGTTCGCTGAATAAACTTAAAATCTCGCTCGCCTGGTCCCGTTCCAGATGAACCAAAATAGTGGCAATGATCTGCGGATGTTCATTCTTAATCAGCTCCGCCACAGAGGGCGCATCCATCCACTTCAATCCCTCAATCCCGCTGGTATCGCCGCCTTGTAAAATGCGATCGATAAGATTGGCCGCTTTTTCATCACCCAAAGCACTGGTTAGAACTTTCCGGATATAATCCGCCGAGCCTTGACCTAGCGTCGTTCTTCCTTCGGCTTCATTGCAAAATTCCGTTACGACACCCTCGATCTCCGAACGTGTTATGTTTTGCAGTGTGGACATCGTTTCGCCCAGCTTTTGCACTTCTTTGGGCCCCAGCAGCTTAATCACGGATGCTGCCTCTTGTTCGCCCAAGGTCATCAGCAAAATTGCACTTTTTTTGATTCCGTCATCATCCATTTTTACCCATCCAATCTTTCACCACGTTGGCGACAATAGCAGGCTCATCCAAAGCCAATTGTTTAGCACGCTTGAGATTCTCTTCGAAAATCGATTTCTGAATCGCTTGAATGGCCACCTCATCGACTTGCTCCGGCAATTGACCTGCTGCTGCGCTGCCATCGGTTAATTGCCCTTGCTCCACTGGCGGCGGGAGTGCAGCTGGGGGCGTCAAGCTTTTCAGGAACGGCTTGAGTATCTTTAACAAGAAAAATAAAACCACAGCCGCGATCAATAATTGCTTGCCGATATCCTTGGCCAGCATGATCACATCGGGATCTTTCCAGAGTGGAACATCGAGCACCATTTCACCCGTGTGCGTAAATAAATTGTTGGTTACCGTGAGTGAGTCCCCGCGTTTCTCGTTATAACCCATGGCTTCACGTACGAGATTGTTGATTTCCTTGATCTCATCAGCTGTTAACGGTTCGTTCGTGACTTCACCGTTTTCATCCACTTTCTTGCGGTAATTCACCACAACTGCCGCCGATAAGCGTTTGATATTGCCAGTCGATTGCTGCACATGCTGCACGGTTTTATCGACTTCGTAATTCGTTGTTGATTCTTTCTTCTTGTCAGTCGGTACTGCCGGCTTATCGCCGCCTTCCTTGTTCTCCCCGCCCGCTTCAATGGGCGCAGATGCAGGCTCAGGCGGACGATTGGATAATGCACCTGGAATACCGCCATCCAATTTCGAACCCGTCGAAGTCGCTTCAAGCGTTTGCTGGCTGCGAATCGCGGCTGCTTCGGACTCGGTATTATTCGGCCGGTAAATTTCTTCGGCACGTTCAACACGGGAGAAATCCACATCCGCTGTCACTTGGGCACGCACATTGGCGGCACCGGTAATCGGCGTCAAAATGGTTTCGATGCGGCGGATATAATTTTCTTCAAGCTCCTGGATATACTCCAATTGCTTCGCGTCAAACCTGGAATCCTGCTTGTCGTTCTGTGTACTGAGCAGATTGCCGTGCTGATCCACGACCGTCACATTTTTTACCGGTAAATTGGGCACGCTGCTGGACATCAAATGCACAATCGCGCTGACTTGTTCAACACTCAGCACCCTGCCCGCATGTAAGTTGAGCAGTACCGAAACACTCGGTTGCTGCTTTTCTCGTGAAAATACCGAAGGCTTGGCGATTGCCAAATGCACACGCGCGCTTTGCACTGCGGCGATGGACTGAATCGAACGCGCCAATTCACCCTCCAGGGCGCGCTGGTAGTTAACCTGCTCAAGGAATTGACTGGCGCCGAATTTTTGATTTTCCATTAACTCGAATCCCGCCAGACCACCTTTCGGCAGTCCCTGTCCCGCCAAGCGCAATCGCACTTCATGCACTTGCTTCTCAGGCACCAAGATGGCGCCACCGCTTTCGGAAAACTTGTACGGCACGTTCATTTGTTGCAAAGCGCCAATGATGGCAGCACCATCCTGATCCGGCACATTGTTGTAGAGCACGCGATACTCCGGTGTCTGACTCCACATCAAGGCACCCGCCAGCAGTGCGACAACAGCCGCCGCCGAGAGAATCAATCCAAGCTTCTTTTGATTGGATAACTGGCTAAACTGCCCCAGACTCATCGCTGAGGCGGGTGATGTCGTATTGGATTCACTCGGTACTGTGGCCACGCGCTATTCTCCTGCTCAAGTTTCAAGCCATTGATCAATCTTCGCTTTATTGTCAATGACAAACCTAAAATTTCTTTTTACAATTAATAAACTGACTGTTACGCAATCAGAATCACCAGACATACGATTTACAAAGCCGCTGTTTAATCTATCCATCGCCATGCCGTAAGCACATCAACCTCATTCACTGCGAATGGATTTCTATTGATGCGATGATTATCTATAAACTTATAAAATCTGAATGCTTAAATAGAATAGGTTTGCTTGCCCTATTCGCAACATGATCGGAACAGGATGCGGTGGTAAGCTACTGACCATTCCCAACAATCGTCATTCAAACCCGTGCAGACCAAAAACGTCAGTAAAATTAAACCGATACAGGCGGACCAGGAACAGCTCAAGCTGGCGTTTGCAGCCTTTAATGAAGCATCGGAACAGCTGTCCGGCGTCTATCAGGATTTACAACATCAGGTGGCACAACTGACGCGTGAATTGGCACTTGCTAATGGCGAATTGCACAAGCAGCTAATCGCGAAAGAAAACCTGTCGCAGCAGTTAAGTCTGTTATTAAATGCTCTACCGGGCGGGGTAATTGCGCTCGATGCGCAAGAGCGTATTGAGCAGGTAAATCCGGCTGCTATCGCCATTCTCGGCGAATCGCTGGTCGGATCGAATTGGCAACGCGTCGCTCAAGAACGCTTAGTGCCCACTGCGATCACTAACGAATGGCTGCTGGAACGGCAGCAAACGGGGGAGCAACGGCGCATCCGCATCGAGAGCAGCGCCACCGATTTAGCAGGCAGACAGATTTTGCTGGTCAACGACATCACCGAAGCCTATGCCATGCAGGAGCAGATCCGGCGTAATCAGCGCCTGACTTCCATGGGCGAGATGGCGGCCAATCTTGCGCACCAGCTGCGCACCCCGCTTTCGACCGCATTGCTTTATGCCAATCACCTGGGAAGCGATGCCTTGACGCCCGTCGAGCGGCACAAATTCGCAACCAAAACCATTGAGCGGCTGCATCATCTCGAGCATTTAACAAAAGATATGCTGCGTTTTGTGAAAGGCGAAGCAAGGCGGCGCGAACGTGTCGTCATCAGCGATTTGCTAGCGGAGTTGCATCAAGTCATAGAGCCACAAATAACACAGCAGGATTTGCAATTTATTGTGCAGGATCAGAGCATGGCACAAGCTTTGATAACGGATCGGCAGGCTTTATGCGGCGCCATGATCAATCTACTGGAAAACGCCATGCAAGCATCGGCTACAGGCGGGAAAATTATTCTGGCCAGCCGCCTGGAAGGAAAAAATATCATCCTGAGTGTTCATGACAATGGTTCGGGTATTAAAGCGGCGCTCCAAGAAAGATTATTCGAGCCTTTCTTCACCACACGTGCGGAAGGCACGGGGCTGGGTTTAGCCATCGTCCGCGGTGTCATTGAATCCATGGGCGGTAACGTGACGATCCATTCAGCGCCGGGCGAGGGAACTGAATTTATGATACGACTGCCAAGAAATAGAGGAGATAAATCATGAAAGCACTACCCATTCTGGTGGTGGAAGACGATCAGGATTTGCTGGAAGCGATCTGCACCACGATGAAATTGGCCGGTTATTCGGCATTGCCCGCTTCGAACGGCAATACTGCCATGGCTACTCTGCAAGAATCCCAGGTAGGGATGGTCGTCAGCGATGTGCAAATGAAACCTGTTGACGGGTTCGCATTATTAAAAAAAATCAAGGCATTTAACCCGGAACTACCGGTATTGCTGATGACAGCTTATGGCGATGTGGAAAAAGCGGTCGCCGCGATGCAGACAGGCGCATGCGATTATTTGCTGAAACCGTTCGACCCGGACAATTTACTGGCGCATATCAAGCGCCACGCTTTATCCGAACCAGAACAGGATGACAACGTCGTCGCCAAGGATCCACGGACACGGGCATTGCTATCCTTGGCCAAGCGGGTGGCGCAATCACCCGCAACTGTCATGCTGACGGGTGAAAGCGGTTGTGGCAAGGAAGTCATCGCGCGTTTTATTCATCAACATTCACTGCGCGCGGCAAAACCCTTTGTCGCGATCAATTGCGCGGCGATTCCGGAAAATCTGCTGGAAGCGACTCTATTCGGTTATGAAAAAGGTGCTTTTACCGGCGCGGCACAGGCTCAGCCCGGAAAGTTTGAACAAGCGCAAGGCGGCACATTGCTGCTGGATGAAATTTCCGAAATGCCGCTGGAACTGCAAGCCAAATTGCTGCGCGTCCTGCAGGAAAGAGAAGTGGAGCGCGTCGGCGGGCATAAAACAATCAAATTGGACATCCGTGTTCTGGCGACTTCCAATCGCGACATGATGGCGATGGTCAAAAGCGGCCGGTTCCGTGAGGATTTGTATTACCGCCTCAATGTATTTCCCATCGAAATCCCGTCGCTGCGTCAACGGCCATTGGATATCGAGCCTCTGGCACAGCGCGTGCTTGCGGAAGCAGCGACAAGTTCGGCGCAACCGCCCTGCACAATGACGCAAACCGCAATCAACACACTAACGCACTATACCTGGCCGGGCAATGTCAGAGAATTGGAAAATGTCATGCAACGCGCCATGATTCTGGCAGCGGATAACATCATTGACACCGAGCATCTCCATTTGCCGCAAGCGGATCCAGTCCAAGCCGTAGAATCTATTGATCAGGAATCATCTTCTGAAGATATGAAAACGCTTGAGCGTAAACATATTCTGGAAACTTTGGCAGCCGTTAATGGTTCCCGCAAACTGGCCGTAAAGAAGCTGGGGATTTCCGAACGGACACTACGGTATAAATTGCAGCAATACCGGATGTCCGGCTAATTAAAACCCAGCTTTTACCGATAGTAGCTAACTAAGATCATTTGAATTTTATGATTTTTTACGCAATACTTAAGAAACTTTATGTTGGAGTGAATCATGGACAAGGCCGGAATTGATAACATTTTGCAGCAGCTGCAGGCGACATCGGCACTGGCTTCCGGTGTAAAAAAACTATCGGGCGCAGATGAGGTTGCGGGTGTTGATTTCAGCGAGAAACTAAAAACAGCCGTTGAGCAAGTTAACCACGCGCAAAAAAGTGCAGATAAACTCAGCGAACAATTTGTCAGCGACCAATCGAATGTCGATTTGCATGAAGTGATGATCTCGTTACAAAAAGCCAATGTATCCTTCCAATCCATGGTTCAAGTCCGCAACAAGCTGGTGACTGCCTATCAAGAAATCATGAACATGCAGGTTTAAGATTGATTGACCCTATCCGTCCTTCCTCAATCGCATTTATTTATTCCTCCATCGCCATTTCCAGTTCCAGCCAATTTTCTTCGAGTTCAGCTACTCTTTCCTCGAGTGCCGCATGAAGGGTGCTGAGCCGGTCAATTTCCTCGCGCGGACAGTTCGTATACGTCGCAGGATCCGCTAAACGGCGGTTCGCTTCGGCCAATTCCCTTTGCGCGGCCGCCAAAGTTGCTTCGAGTTTTGCTTGTTTCGACAGCAATGCCTTCTTGTTCGGTTTCGCTGCGGTTTTGAGCTGCATTTTTTGCGAAGCTGGCTTTGATTCCGCGGCTTCACTAGAACGGCGCGCTTCTATCCAGCTTTTGTAATCCTCCAGATCGCCATCCAGCAGCTGTGCTTTACCATCGGCCACCAGCCACAATTCATCCGCCACCGCACGCACTAGACTGCGATCGTGCGAAACCAGCACCACGGCGCCGCTATAGGCTTCCAGCGCCAACGTGAGCGCATCGCGCATATCCAGATCCAGATGATTGGTCGGTTCATCCAATAACAGCAAATGCGGTTTTTGCCAGGCCAACAAAGCCAGCGCCAGACGGCTCTTTTCGCCTCCGGAGAAACTGGCGACCGGGCGATCCTCAGCATCTCCGCCAAGCCCAAACCGCCCCAGAAATTTCCGCAAATCCAATTCGGTCTGCGCTGGAGCCAGTTTCTGCATATGCTGTAAAGGCGTTGCCTTACCGTCGAGATTCTCCAGCTGGTGTTGCGCAAAGTAACCGATACGGATATTTTGCGCCCACTCCAATGAACCGGTTACCGGTTGAATTTCTCCGGTTAGCAATTTGATCAAGGTCGACTTTCCCGCCCCGTTCGGTCCCAGCAATGCAATCCGTGCGCCTGCCTGCAAGATCAGATGAACATGCTGAAACAGTAAATGATCGCCGTAACCAAAGCTCATGTCTTGTACCCGCAGCAATACATCAGGACTGCGCTCCGGCGCTTCAATTTGCAGCTCGTAGTGACCATCTTCCACAGACAGCGGCGCCAGACGCGTCAAACGTTCCAGCGCCTTGATGCGGCTTTGCGCTTGTTTGGCTTTGGTAGCCTTGGCGCGGAAGCGCCGCACAAAATCCTCCATGTGCGCAATTTGTCTTTGTTGTTGCTGCAAAGCCTGGCTATGTTGCAATAGGCGCTCGGCGCGCGCGCGCTCGAAATCATCATAATTGCCGCTATAACTGTCAATTTTCCGGTCATTGATATGCGCAATGCGATTGACGCACGCATTCAAAAACTCACGATCATGCGATACCACGATCAAACTGCCCGGATAGCGCGCCAGATATTGCTCCAACCAGAGAATCGCTTCCAGATCCAGGTGATTGGTCGGTTCATCGAGCAACAACAAATCTGCACAGTGCATCAAGGCGCGCGCCAGATTCAAGCGCATCCGCCAGCCGCCCGAGAAATGATCAACCGGCTGCTCCAGCGCGGCATTGGCAAAACCCAGTCCGCTCAATAGCTGCGCCGCCCGCGCGCGCGCGGTATAACCGTCAATGGCTTCATAGCGCTGCTGCGCTTCAAACCAGGCGGCATCGTGCTCAGCCTGAGCCAGAATCTTGTCCAGTCGGTGCAATTCCACGTCACCATCCAGTACAAATTCAATGGCAGACTGCGCCGAGTTAACGATCTCCTGTTCAACGAACGCAACGGTTTTGCTCGATTGCAAACTGACTTCGCCGTTATCCGGCTTGATCACTGCCCGGATCAAGCGGAACAAAGTGGATTTCCCGCACCCGTTTTTACCGACCAAACCAACACGCTGATTGGCAAAAATCTGCAAATGGCAATTTTCCAGCAGCGGAACGCCGCCTTGCAGATAAGTCACAGACTGAATATTCAGCATAACATTGTAAAAATTTCAGAACACCCGATTGAACAGCTTAAGAGAGGAAAGCAAACTTGCGAATGCCGGTTGTATCAATTATCCGCTTATCCAAAGCACACAGCGGCCAATGTTAACACGCCATACAAAACATAGCGGCTGATATATAGAAAAAGAAAGTGTTTATAACCGGATGATACATAATACATAATTAAAGTGTTAAGTTATTAGGCAGAGAGAGAATTCTCTTTAGTGTCCATTAAGTTAATGGTCGAAAATAAATCTTATACACAATGTTATCCACAAAAAATGTGGATAAATCAAAATTGCTCAGGGTAAAGAAGATGATACCTCAAGAGGCGGAGTAAATTCCTGGCAGATCATGAAACCGGCTGGCTGCCTATTTCCGGAATGTAGCGCATTTTGGCCAACCGGTTTGTCAATGTAAATAAATCGTTACCGGCATGCCATTGATTAACCGGCTTTTCACATTTCCAACAAATTCCAATTGCGCCAAAATTGCAAAACGGACCGTTTCCAGCGGGTTAATTTCAGCCGTCGTAGACTTCTGCATCACACCGGGGACGGAAATTATTTTTGCTTCGGCTTTTTCCCCGTTAGGGAATTTGACCGTGACCATTTGCCCCACTACGGCATAGTCCTGGTATTTTGGCGGAATGAATGCATCGATATGCACTTTCTCGGGAAATATGATCTCAAGCAAAGCTTGGCCACGCCCCAAAAACTCTCCGGGTTGCGTAAACATCTCTGTCACCATGCCGCTGCCCGATGGCGCAAACAGGCTTAACTGCAGGACTTGATCCTGAGTCTTATCAAATTCGAGTTGCAGCTGATTGATCCGGTTTGAAAGCATGCGCATTTCCGGGGATTGGCCTTGTTCCTGACTATACATCCGGTCACGCTCCTGGCGTTGCGCTTTCTCCAGCGCCACCAGATTTTCCAGCGCCGAGTTTAACTGACTTCGCGCCAGCGCAATTTCAGCCTGTGTTGCGGCGCCCTGTTTGTACAGGGACTCATACTGACTTAAGCGTTGGGATGCGAAATGCTTCTGTTCGTGCGCGAATTTCAACAACTGAGCCGAGCTTGTTCTGGAATCATCGGCTTGCAGCAACATCTTGTGCTTTTCCTGCCTCAGCCCATCCAGCTCCACCTGCAGCCGGTCACGACTATCCAGCAATGCGGCATTCACCAGTTCAGCTAACGGTGCACCTTCGGAAACTGTCTGCAGCGGCTCGACAAAAAGCTTCTCAACATAGCCATCCACAGCGGTACGCACAGTGAAACTAGGCACCCGGATGCGGCCATTGGCTTCGATACTGATCGTGTCCCAAACAATCGTCCCCAGCAGATATACCACCGGGAGGCTGGAAATGGCCATGATCAAATACCAGCGCCACGGCCTGCCGGCTCGTTTGGCGGCGCTATATTGAACCCGTAATCCCCGGTCGATATCCGGAGCCTTATTTTCTGGTTGATTAAAACGTATTTTCATGAAGATAGCTTACCAAATCTTGCCATGATTGAATAACTAGCCCGGTAAAATTAGGGGCCCGGAGTTGACTCTGCAATTGTTGCATCGCATGAATAAAAATGGATTGCGGCTTATGCACATAACTATTCTCCGGACCCAATTCTGACTCCAGGCTTTGCGCCAGACTGAATAACAGATCCGGATATTGATTCATGACCGGCTTGAGCGCAGTCACGATATTCGTGAGATTCATCGCGTAATACATAACGGTAATCTCTTTGATCCCTTTTGCCTTGAGTTCGCAGAGCACGCAAATATCAAATGATGTGGCTTTCGTCAGATAGCGCGGGTGAATACTGGCGCCTACCGGCCACGGAGAAACAGCCGACACTTGACGCACCGTTTCGATCAACTCTTCCAGGCGCGCCTTGCCGGGCAAGTCCGACTCCAGTTGATCCGGCTCGATATCCAAATGCAGGCCATCGAAATTGATGTTGCTCAGTTTCTTGACGATCATAAGTAGCTTCTCGCGCTGCTCCGGCAGAATCCAATCAGGATCGCCTAACAGTAATTCAACTTTTTTTCCTCGCCGGTGCGCTTCGGTTAGAAACTTTTTAAGCGGCGCGGGATTTGCGGCAAATTTTGAAATCTGCTGCTGATCCAAGGAAATCAGAAAGCGATCGATCTCGATGGTTTGATTTTTTTCCCATAAACCGGATTGTGTGCTTAATTTGTCAAAGTTCCAGACATACACGGCAACGCGCCCAGACGAAACTTCCGCATTACCAGCAGCAGAGAAACTGGTGCGTTTAGGCGCAGCCTTGGTTTTGTCTCCACTGACAAGAAACGACGCCGCTTGTTGCAGCGGATCAGTCAATTGGCTTAAGTTGATTTCCGGGTGAATATCCCGGCCTTTTCCCTCCAGCAGCGTAAGGAATTGCCGCAACCGGATATGCAGCTTCCATTGTTCCGATTCTGTTTCGACGTTCTCGATAGCCACCCGGTAATACGTATTAACCGCTTGAAAATATTTCTCGATCACATCGCCATCCAAAATCTTCAGGCGCAAATGTCTTTCACGGATCAACTCACGCGCCGCTTCAAGGCGCGTATGCTGAAACTTGATTTGCTGCGCAAGCTGTTGATAACTGCTGAGCAAAGCGCGGAATTCGTGTTGCAGTTCTTGATCGCGATGCGTGTAGTCCGCCCGCAGACTGATCAACAGACTGTTCAAGCGCGATTCCTCATTCTTCCGCACACTCATAATCTCGATCGGCATGCGGAAATTAAAACCGACTGCGCCGCCATAGCCCATCTGCATGGATTCAGGTGAAGGATGCGGAATGGCCGGACCGCCAAAAGCAGTGGCGTTGACATCCGAATCAATGCCACGCCAGTTCTCGGTCTCTTTAGTCTTTTGAATATTTTCTATCCGTGCTTGCAGTATTTTCAGATCCAGCTGCTCGATATCGATCGGCGCATTGCTGTCGATCGCATACAACACCGGTTTTACGGGCTCGAACGGCCGTATTTCCGAATTCGTTAAATAGCCCAGTCTGATCAATGCTTGATCGCGGTTATTGCTGAATTCGATTTGCGATCGTTCGGCGCGATCAAATGCAGAAAGAAACTCCAGATAATCCGACATGAATAACAAGCCCGCTTCGCGCCGTTTATGCAGTATGGAAATCACGCCATCATCGCGCAAACGCAAGTAGGCTTCGGTCAAAGCCAGCATTTTCTTTGCGCTCCAATACGCCGCGTAGTTTTCTTCCAGAAAGAGCCGCGCCAGCCGCTTGCTCCAATCCAGACGGACATCCTCAATTTTTACTTGCGTGGCAGCATCATTGATCGCCCGTTGCTGTCTCTCCGCGCTGCCTAACAAGGGATAACGCACCCCAATGCGGCCCATCGGATCGAAGAAATGTCCGAAAGGCTCTCTGGCAAAAGGGCTTTTTTGATAACCAGCCGATATTCCGCCAAATATCTCCCAGCCTTTCTGCGCTTCCTGCACATTTAAGTTCGAGCGTTGCGCCTCCAAATCCGCCTTCGCTTTCAGGACCGTCGCGGCTTGCTCCAGATGCGTATAAAACTCGGTCAGCGTTTTAACCTCAGCACCTGCATTGGCTGTCGGCATCAGAAGCAGAAGCAACATCAGTAGCGGGAAAACGCGCACTTTTACTGTTTTCCCTTTTTAAGCACCCACAAAGGCGCCATTGCGGAATCCAAGTGACCTTTGTTCAGTATCTGGTTTAAAATGGCAAAAGCGCTCCAGACGCGCGAAACAAACTGGAACAACGGATAAATAGGCAGGATCAAAGCAGCTTCGCAGTCCTCCCATTTTCTGTCTGAGACGAGCACAAGATAAAAAATGTACTGCAGGGTAATCAAACCTAAATAGAACAAATAGACCAGCACCATGCTTAGAAAAAAAGTCAGCATAGGCAGCTTTACCGCCATGTAGATCGTATAAATCACGATAGAAAAAGGCATGACGATCTGAAACAAAATACCGTACCAGAGCAGAAATATGAAATTGCTCCATCCCATCCTCGATGCGGAAATACCGTACTTGTGTTTATTCGAGTAGATATACCAAAGATCGCCATCCCAGCGTAGGCGCTGCTTTAAAAAATCCTTGAAACTTTCCGGCACATCGGTATGCGAAACCGCACCGGGTTCAAACTCAATCCTCAGGTGTGGATAACGTTGATGGTATTGCTTGATGCGCAGTGTCAAATCAAGATCCTCGGCGGTCCCGGTATTCCATCCGCCTATTTTTTGGATGAAGGACTTTCTAAAAATACCAAACGCGCCAGGGACGTTATTAATGACATTCAGTTTCGCAAATCCTAGTTTCCCTATCTGCATGGTCAACATATATTCCAGACTCTGCAGCCGGGTAATGATCGCTTTTCTGGCGTTACGCACACGCATCGGCCCCGTTACCGCGACAATATCAGGGTTGCGAAAATGAGCGGCAGCGGAACTGACCATTTGATTATCAAACGATGTATCGCCATCCAAAGCGAGAAAAATCTCACCTTGCGCCCGGCTCAGTCCGGCGTTCAATGATGAGACCCTACCACCGCGTTGAATTTTCGGAATGATGACCAATGAGCGCTTGGGATAATTGGCAACCACCGGCACGAGTTCTTTCAATGCCTGATACGTGGCTAAATTTTTCTGCACGCCATCGACCATCGCGATGATTTCAATATGCCCCGGATAAATCTGTTCCAGTAAAGAAATCACCGTACTCTGCACCGCTTTTCCTTCGGCGTAGCAGGTAATCGCACAAGTTACGCGCGGATAGTAAGGGAGCGACACCGGTGCTTCCACCGACTTCTTAAACAGATAGCGGAAAACGCTCATCCAATTGACAAAATACAGCGGTAATTCAAAAAATAGTACGAATGGAATCAGCATGAAGACGTACTCCACATCCTGATAGCGCGAGGTTGCGATAAGAAAAAAGCCCCAGGCTTGATTCAGACTTTCCATGAACTATAGCAACTCGCCCGCGAGACGCGCTAGCAGGAGCGGGGCACTTTCCTTATCGGGTATATTCTGCGAGGAAATACCGATAAAACGGAAATCCAGCCTATGCTCACTTTCTTCCAGCAGTACATTCATACTGCTTTCGATGCGTTTTTGAAAACCCTGTAATCCTTGTTCATCGGTATTAGGCAAAAGCAACCACAGCATATTCTCCGAAGTCCGCGTGGAAAGATCCGGGGTCCGGAGCAAGCTTCTTAATCGTTGCGCAAAGGCTTCAAGCATTTGCAGCAGGCGCGCATGGTTGAAAAGTTCGACTAGATCCGGCAGATTGGCGAAGTAGATTCCGAACAAACTGAAATGCACATTGGGATAACGCCGGGATGTAACCATCTGCCAATCAAGATCATGCAGGAATAACTCGCGGGAAATAAAATCGAGCTGATCAAACCCCGAGGACAAGTCGAATACCTCGCCCCGGAAAGCAACGGTTCTTCCTTTATCGCTTAAGCGCCAGCTGTGTACTTCATTCAAGATGAGCTCTCCCGGCTGCATCTCTTTTTCACACATCGCGCAGCGGACTTGCACATCGCCTTCTATAAACGAGTGGCTGCAAGACTGACAGCGATAATTCTCGATAGGCCGGTCATAGTCGCTGCCAATATGCCGCAAATGCGTATGGCATTTGGGACAAACCAGCGTACCGCTATGCATGAATTTATCTTGCACATCGACACAACCGCAGGTAAAACAATGCAAGGAAGCTTGCAGCTTGATATCGATCGACTGGCAATTCGGGCATATATCAATAAAACTCAAGTGCGCCGAGCGGCAATAAGCACATTCGCGCTGCCGGTCGAGTATCGTCAAAGGTTCAATTATTTTGTTATTGGCGAGATTGCGCAGCCACTCGAAAGAGTCGGATCTGTCCTGACTCAACGCCTCCAGCAAAGGATAGCGATAAAAACGCGGATTTTGCCACTCATGGTGCGGCTGAAGGATGAAATCAGGGCGTAACCAAAAATATTTTATTAACCGCCCTTGGTGTGTGATATAGGTCTCATTGCCCCTCAGCGACTTCAGCAAGCTTTCAACTTGATTAACCGCTTCCAGCAAAACCGAAGGCTGCGGCAATTGTCCATCGAGCAACAAGTTATCAGATGCTGCAACCGGATCTGCTGCAAAACACAGCGATGCAAAAACTTCGTCATCTCTGCGTATCTTGGCAAGAATCGACGCAGTATATTGTTTATCATTTCCCGCAATAACAAACGCGGAAGGAATGATTTTATTTTTCTCCCAATCCGAAAAATCACTGAAATGGTAAATTTCAAAAAGATCCTGATACGGATCCAATAAATCAGTCTTCTCTAAGGAGAAAAATATAAGCATCGCTAACTTAAAATAATCTTAAATCAATTATGTCATTTATAACGCATCGGATATTACAAACTAATTGCAATATAATCAATATCTTAAAAACATCACCTAGTGTGTCTTCTTACCATTATACTCATATTTTCTTACACAGATAGCTCGAATAAAGCAAAAAATCCGCTTTATATCGACGTATTGAAAGAAAAATTCCATCCCAAACAATTCAGAAAATTCTCTATCGATTCAATTCACCGTAATTTTTATTTGATCATTTAAACAATCCACAAACCCAGTCAATGATGGACTTCATTTGATCAAATGGGCGCGCAGCATGAAAAGCAGTAATAACTTGATGATAATTGGCCCATAATCAATGTGTAAAACAAATGAGCAAGTCAACCGAAATCTTTAGAAATCGATGAGTTAAATTTCCAAATACATGAATTACTCACACAGTTATCCACAGCATTTGCAACCCCAAAATCTACAATAAATATATTCTTCTTTCTAAAGCCGTTTCCGGATATACCGATAAACCGATCGCGCAGGGTTTATTAAACGATGAGCTGTAATTTTTCGCATAGTTGATCGACTCAAGTTCTATTAACATTCATGTGTATGGATAGAAATTATGATGTTGTTTAATTGCACCTATTCATCGAGCAATTTAACTTTGATTGTTCTGTGCTGGTTAGAGATAACGAACCATATATCCTAAGTTGTAAGAATTCCTAGCGTTGTTTACAGTATTCAGGAGAATACTGCAGATGAACATACACAAACGCACTCGCTTAACATTATTGGATCGTCAGGAAATCTGGCAGCTTTATCAAA
>NZ_QPHG01000032.1:0-31518 GCF_040240425.1 Nitrosomonas sp.
CATACTTTCTACCTGCACTTGAAAGAAACCGAATTTCGTTTTAATCATCGCCGTGATAATCTCTATCATGAAATTCTTAAATTGTTACGTTTAAACCCGCTTTAACTTCCTAAGACCCTTTATTATTATCAATAATTTACCTTGCATTTTTCTGGTGTAAAATTAACTGTTATCAGTTTCACCAGTTGCGATACTAATACTTTCAGGTAATTAATTGAAGCAAAATTTACTGGTTTTCTGGACCTCATCGCACAAAATAACCGGAAAAAACAGCGCCAACACATTCTTCAGACGGCACATGCGAGCAAACCTGCTCGCATGAGTTTCTCACCAAATTACCGCTCGTACGCCAACACCGGTGCGAGCCATCGTTCCGCTTCCTCCAATGCCCAGCCTTTGCGTTTGGCGTAATCCTCCACTTGATCTTTGCCGATTTTTCCGACGGCAAAGAAAGTGGATTCCGGATGCGCAAAATAGAACCCGGATACCGCCGCGGTCGGTACCATCGCAAAAGATTCGGTGATGATGATGCCGGTGTTCTCGGTGGCATTCAACGTGGCGAACAACGGGCCTTTTTCGGTGTGATCCGGACAGGCGGGATAACCCGGCGCGGGACGGATACCACGGTATTCTTCGTTGATGAGTTGTTCGTTGGTCAGTGTTTCGTCCTTGGCATAACCCCAGAATTCGCGGCGCACACGTGCGTGCATGTGCTCGGCAAAAGCTTCCGCCAGCCGATCCGCCAGCGCTTTGAGCACAATCGCGCTGTAATCGTCATGCGCCGCTTCAAACGTTTTGATGCGCTCGTCAATGCCGAACCCAGCGCCGACGGCAAATAGACCGATGGTATCCTTGATGCCGGTTTCTTTCGGTGCGATAAAGTCAGACAGGCAGCGATTCGGTTTTCCGGACGGTTTTTGATCCTGCTGCCGCAGGCAGTGGTAAGTCATGGCGATTTTGCTGCGCGACTGATCGGTATAGACTTCGATATCGTCGCCAACGGAATTGGCCGGGAACAAACCAATCACCGCGTTGGCGCTGAGCCATTTTTGTTCGACGATTTTCTTCAGCATCGTTTGCGCGTCCCGGAACAACTGGCTGGCCGTTTCTCCGACCACTTCATCGGTCAGAATATCCGGATACCGCCCGGCCAATTCCCAAGCCTGAAAGAACGGTGTCCAGTCGATATACGGTACGATTTTATCCAGCGGATAATTGTTCAAGGTGCGCACACCAATCAGTTCGGGTTGGTACGGCTGGTAATTACTCCAGTCGGTTTTGTACGCATTGGCGCGCGCTTCGGCAAGCGCCAGCAGTTTCGCCGGGCCTTTTTTGTTCTTGTGCTGCGCGCGCACTTTCTCGTATTCGTCCTTGATTTCCTGGATATAACCTGCTTGCAAATCCTGCGATAGCAGATTGCTGCACACGCCCACCGCGCGGCTGGCGTCGGGCACCCATACGGTCGTACCGTTGTAGTGCGGGGCAATTTTGACTGCGGTGTGCACCCGCGAAGTGGTCGCGCCGCCGATCAGCAACGGAATAGTAAATCCTTCGCGTTGCATTTCCTTGGCCACATGCGCCATTTCCTCCAGCGAAGGCGTAATCAAACCGGACAGACCGATGATATCGGCTTTCTCGCGCTTGGCCATGTCGAGAATTTGCGCGCTCGGCACCATCACGCCCATGTTGATCACTTCGTAGTTATTACATTGCAGTACCACGGTGACGATGTTCTTGCCGATGTCGTGCACGTCGCCCTTGACAGTGGCGATGACGATCTTACCTTTCGGCTTGTTGTCGCCCGATAATTTCTTTTCGGCTTCGATAAACGGCAGCAAATGCGCCACCGCCTGCTTCATCACACGCGCCGACTTGACCACCTGCGGCAAAAACATTTTACCGGCACCGAACAAATCACCGACGACGCCCATGCCTTCCATCAACGGGCCTTCGATCACCTGAATCGGACGCCCACCCTGTTTTTCGATTTCCACCCGCGCCGCTTCGGTATCTTCGACAATATACGTGGAAATGCCTCTGACCAGCGCGTGCGTCAGCCGCTGTTGCAGCGGCTCATCGCGCCAAGCCAGATCTTCCACCTGTTCTTTTTTCTGTCCTTTGAAGTTTTCCGCGAATTCAACCAAGCGTTCGGTTGCATCCGGGCGCCGGTTCAGAATCACGTCTTCGACCTTTTCCAGAAGCTCTGCGGGAATATCCGAGTAAACGCCGAGCTGTCCGGCGTTGACGATCCCCATCGTCATCCCGGCCTTGATCGCGTGATACAGAAAGGCGGTATGAATCGCTTCGCGGATCGGTTCGTTGCCGCGGAACGAGAATGAAACATTCGATACCCCGCCGCTGATCTTGGCGTACGGCAGTGTTTGCTTGATGGCGCGGGTTGCATTAATAAAATCGAGGCCGTAGTTGTTATGCTCTTCGATACCGGTCGCTATCGCGAAGATATTCGGATCAAAGATAATGTCTTCCGGCGGGAAACCGACTTGATCCACCAACAGACGATAACTGCGCGTGCAGATATCCACCTTGCGTTGCAACGTATCGGCCTGCCCCTGTTCGTCAAAGGCCATGACAATCACCGCCGCGCCATAACGGCGCGCCAGTTTGGCGTGTTTAATGAATTCTTCCTCACCTTCCTTCATGCTAATCGAGTTGATGACCGATTTGCCCTGCACACATTTCAGACCGGCTTCGATCACCGTCCATTTGCTGGAGTCGAGCATAATCGGCACCTTGCAGATATCCGGTTCGGCGGCGATCAGATTGAGGAAAGTCACCATGGCTTTTTGCGAATCCAACATCGCTTCATCCATGTTGATATCGATAATCTGCGCGCCGTTCTCCACCTGACTGCGCGCCACATTCAGCGCTTCTGCGTAGTTATCGCTGAGAATCAAGCGCGCAAACGCGCGCGAGCCGGTCACATTGGTACGTTCGCCGACGTTGACGAACAAGGAATCGTCGCCGATGTTCAAAGGCTCCAGGCCGGATAAACGCAGCTTTTTAGGAATATCGGGCACTTTGCGTGGCGCGATAGCGCTAACCGCTTGCGCAATTGCCTTGATATGCGCCGGTGTGGTGCCGCAGCAGCCGCCGACGACATTGACGAATCCCGCTTCGGCAAAACCTTTGATCTGGTTTGCGGTGTACTCCGGTGATTCGTCGTAACCGGTTTCGGAAAGCGGATTCGGCAGCCCAGCGTTAGGATGCACGCTGGTGTACACATTCGCCACCCCGGATAATTCTTCGATATACGGGCGCATCAATTCTGCGCCCAGTGCGCAATTGATCCCGACCGACAACGGCCGGGTGTGGCTGATTGAGTTCCAAAACGCTTCCGGTGTTTGTCCCGACAGTGTACGTCCGGATGCATCGGTAATCGTCACCGAAATCATGATGGGCAGCCGGATACCATGATCTTCAAAGAATTGATCGATGGCAAACAATGCCGCCTTGGCATTGAGCGAATCGAAAATGGTCTCGACCAGGAGAATATCCACGCCGCCATCGACCAGACCGCGAATCGATTCGGTGTAATCCGCGACCAATTGATCATAGGTAATGCCGCGAAAACCCGGATCGTTGACATCGGGAGAAATCGACGCGGTTTTGGTGGTCGGACCGATGACACCGGCGACAAAACGCGGCTTATCCGGTGTTTTTGCTTCAAAGCTTTGCGCGGCCTCACGCGCCAACTTAGCCGCAGCGCAATTCAATTCATACACCAAATCCTGTAAATGATAGTCCGCCATCGAAGCCGCATTGGAATTAAACGTATTGGTTTCAATGATATCCGCGCCTGCTTCCAGGTAACCCGAATGGATCGAGTGAATGATATCGGGCCGTGTCAGCGTCAACAAATCGTTATTGCCCCTCAGATCATGCGGAAAATCAGCAAAACGCTGTCCGCGAAAATCCGCTTCGGTTAGTTTGAACGTCTGAATCATCGTACCCATCGCGCCATCCAAAATCAGGATGCGTTGCGCAAACAGGCTTTCCAATAAGGCAGTGCGGGATTCTCTAGTCATGGATTGTTTATGTTGTGAAAAGATGAAAAGTCATTATACCTGAGCTGTTCCGCTCTATCGCGCAGGCTATCGGTTTTGAAAGCGGCTAAACACGCAGAACACGCCTACAGTAGCTTTATAATACACAATGAACTGTTATCTGGTTAACAGAGAATGAGCGATATTTTCATTGGTTATTCGAGCAATGACGATGCTGTTGCAGCGCAATAGGGGCAGACTTCGGCGGCTAATCCTGTTTTGACTATCCGCTGCCGCCGCGTTTTATTCCCTTACAAATCTTCCGCTTCAATCCCGGTCAAATCTTCCACATCGGCCAGTTTAGCCAGCAACCGGGTGTAATTTCTTAATTGTACTTGCAAAGCTTGCAATTCCCGGCGGAATTGCTGGCATTCCTCAGGCGAAGCGAAAGCGCTTTGCTGGCTTTTGCGGTGCCATTTGGCGGTAAAAGGGCGCACGATCTGGTTCAGGACGACAACCGTGATTCTGGCGAATTGAATGCAATCCCGGCCATGATCCTTGAGTGTTTTGCGCGTGATGCCGAACAGGGCATGTATGCTATCCAGTGCGGTTTGTTCCACACCGTCTTCGTCCGGCAGCGGTTGTGTCGTGATACGGGTAAGCAGTTCCACATAGAGATCCCAAGCTGCGGCTTTGTCGGGATCGGATGGTCTCCAATCCATATCCAGAATTGGCGTTTTGATTTTTAGGCCGACAAGACCCCATTTTTCAAACAGGTCTTTGACTTTCATGATTTTATCTACTGAATTAAACGACTATTGATATTTCAAGGATACAACAGCAATAGGCGATAACCCAAGGCATTCAGCTGGCTGCTGTCGAAATCCAGGCGGATATCCATTTCATGCCGAGGTGCGATGAATGGCATGGTTTTATCGTCTTCCAGCAAGTAATCCTGCGCGCTAAAAATGCGGCTGGCAATGACTTGTTCCTGCGCGTCCAGCAACAACAATTGCAATGCCGGGAAAGCTTGCGGGAAAGGTGCGTGATTACTGATGATCGCGCGCATGGTGGTCACTTCCGGTTGGCGCGCGGGATTTTTCTGCAAATCGGACGATTCGATACCGAACTGCTGGATATCTTGCGCATAAGGCACCTGACAGCCAACAAACGCGCAATAGCGCTCCCAGTACGGTCTGGTTTCCGGTGCGATAATGGTCAATTCAGTGCGATAGGTATACGCGATCTGTCCGAGCAGCAGCAATAACAACAATACATTCGCCGCCCCCCACCAACCGGATGTTTTTTTGACCGGCTCTTCATCAAAGAGATCCACCGGGGATTCCGCCGTTTCTTGATCCCAATCCGAGAGAATCGGTTGATCCGTGACATTATTCACATGCGGCGTCAGCGCGCTGCTTTCCACCGGCGATCCTGCTTGTCCATCTTGTAGATCGTTCTGCGATTGCGGCGGCGGAGATTCAATCGCCGATTCGTGTACGGTGATCAAGGTGGCAAATCCATTGAATACTCGCTGACACTGGCCGCAGCGCACATCGCCGCCGTGTGCCTGCAGTTGCGCGGCATTCACGCGGAACGTCGTGCCACAACCAGGACAGAGTGTCACCAACGCCATGGGCTACTTGCTGTATTTATTCGCATTGATATCACCGGTTAATAGGTAACTGGATCAGGTATCGGCAGGGTTATGACTGACTTACCTGCTTTCAACCGGTGGCAAATTACTTCACCTTTTGGTTCCGGTCAACAACACCCAGCCTTCCTGCTCGCGGGCAATGCGCATATCGAACCACTGCTGATAGACCGCTTTGACTTCTTCGGCTTGCTCCTTGAGGATCCCGGATAGCACGATATGGCCATGTTTCCGGGCAATTTGCATTAGCAGCGACGCTAATATGATCAACGGATTGGCCAGAATGTTAGCGACGACCACATCCGTTTGCTCTTCCGGTTGCGCGCTCCGTTCCGTGGCTTGATGTGCTGTTGCAAAATGAAATTTTGCCGGATCGCACTGATTGCGCAGCGCATTTTCCTGACTGGCTTTGATTGCTTGGGGATCGATATCAATACCGGTGACAAACCGCGCACCGAGTTTTAATGCGGCAATAGCGAGTATTCCGGAACCGCAGCCATAGTCCATAATTTTGTCGCCCGGCTGCAGATTCTGATCCAACCAGCCCAGACATAGTTGCGTGGTGGGATGGCTGCCGGTGCCAAATGCCAGTCCGGGATCGAGTATCAGATTAATGGCCGCCGGATCGGGTGATTGGTGCCAGGTTGGCACGATCCATAAGCGCGCTGAGATTTGAATCGGATCGAATTGCGACTGGGTCAAGCGCACCCAATCCTGTTCTTCGACGCGCTCGATACGGTAACCGAGCGGCTGATCCGGCTGTATTATCTGCGTAACATTGCGCAGGATTGCCACAATATCCGCATCCTGATCGAACAGCGCGGAAACTTCCGCGTTTTGCCAGATTTCCCCGCTGGGCTCTCCCGGCTCGCCGAACAGCATTTGCTCGTCTTGCGTATCGGCGGCGGCATCATGAATATCCACCGACAATGCGCCTTGTTCCAGCAGCGCATCGCTCAGCACCTCGGCATGCGCCGCATCCGTTTCGATAATCAGTGTCACCCAGGACATGACGCGTAATGAGGATTGTTAATGGATGGATCGGATTCGATACGCCGGCCTGTCAATTCGATTTGTTATGCAGTGCGAGCTTTTGCTCTAAATAGTGAATCGAAGCGCCGCCGCGCAAGAAGGAGGCGTCATTGAGCAAATCCCGGTGCAGCGGGATATTCGTTTTAATACCGGTAATCACCATTTCAGACAAGGCGATGCGCATGCGGGCAATGGCCTGTTCGCGCGTATCTCCATATGTGATGATCTTACCGATCATAGAATCGTAATACGGTGGCACCATGTAATTTTGATAAATATGCGAATCCACGCGCACACCCGGTCCGCCCGGCGCGTGATATTGCGTGATACGCCCGGCCGATGGCGTTAACTTATAGGCATCTTCAGCATTGATACGGCATTCGATCGCGTGCCCTTTCATGACGACATCTTTCTGCTTCACCGGTAGCACAATACCGGCTGCGACGTTGATTTGCGCTTGCACCAGATCGATGCCGGTCACCGCCTCGGTCACCGGGTGCTCCACTTGCAACCGCGTATTCATTTCAATGAAATAAAATTCATTGTTTTCATAGAGAAATTCAAATGTGCCAACACCGCGGTATTTGATCCGGCGACAGGCTTCCGCACAACGCTCGCCGATTTTGTCGCGTAATTTTTCCGGTATGCCTGGCGCCGGCGCTTCTTCGAGAATCTTTTGATGGCGGCGCTGCATGGAACAATCCCGTTCCCCCAAATGCACGGCATTACCATATTCGTCAACCAGCAATTGAAACTCGATATGCCGTGGATTCTCCAGAAATTTCTCCGCGTAAACCACCGGATTACCAAAGGCTGTCTGCGCCTCATTACGCGTCACGATAATCGCATTGGATAACGCAGCTTCGGTATGCACCACCCGCATACCGCGCCCGCCACCGCCACCGGCGGCTTTAATGATGACCGGGTAGCCGATTTCGCGCACGATCCTTTTGATCTCATCGATATCTTCCGGCAATGCGCCATCCGATCCAGGAACACAAGGCACGCCAGCTTTTTTCATGGCGTTCTTTGCACTGACTTTGTCACCCATCAGACGGATGGTTTCCGGGCGCGGACCGATAAACACAAACCCGCTTTTTTCCACACGCTCGGCAAAATCCGCATTTTCGGATAAAAATCCATAGCCGGGATGAATCGCTTCGGCGTCGGTTACTTCAGCCGCGCTGATAATCGCCGGCACGTTTAAATAACTGTGCGTTGCCGCAGCCGGACCGATACAAACCGATTCGTCGGCCAGCTTGACGTATTTCGCTTCGGCATCCGCTACGGAATGTACCGCCACCGTCTTGATACCCAACGCACGGCAGGCGCGCTGTATCCGCAAAGCGATTTCGCCGCGATTGGCAATAAGAATTTTCTCAAACATAGTGATCTGGCCTTTATTCAGACGATCATTGGATAACGAATAAAGGCTCGCCGTATTCGACTGGTTGACCATTTTCCAGCAGGATTGCTTTAACAACCCCGCCTTTATCGGCCTCAATTTCATTCAGCAGTTTCATGGCCTCAATGATGCACAAAGTATCACCTTCCTTGACTCTTTGCCCGACTTCCACAAATGCGTTCGCACCGGGCGATGGCGCACGGTAGAAGGTGCCGACCATCGGAGACTTAACGACATGGCCATCGGGTATCGCGCTTTTATCGGAACCATTGCTTTCACCGGCTTTCGCATCGCCGTTTTTATCTCCATCCGGCGCGGATGCGGACAGTTGCTGTTGAACCGGCGCCATCACCGGCTGCATGGCAGGCGGCATGAACGCATAATTTTGCACGCCGGAGCCAGACTTACTGATACGAACCTTTTCTTCGCCTTCGGTAATTTCCAGTTCCGCAATACTTGATTCTTCAACCAGTTCGATGAGCTTCTTAAGCTTTCTTAAATCCATTTTCAATCTCCCGAGACCACGCCTCGTTTAAAGGTAGTGTTATATCTAAAAAACAAAATACTGCGTGCAAAAATGTGCAAAACTGCGGCAAAAAAATTTCACCTGATTCATCAATGTGACCAGTTAATGAGATGTCATTGCGTATTCCAGCGCAAGTTCATAGCCCTTGGCACCCAAACCGCTGATGACACCAACCGCCAGATCTGAGAAATAGGATCGCTGCCGGAAAGATTCACGAGCATAAACATTCGATAAATGCACTTCGATAAAAGGCCGTTTCACAGCGGCCAGCGCATCGCGCAATGCCACACTGGTATGCGTATACGCAGCTGGATTGATGATTATAAAATCCGTCCCGTCATGCAGGGTTTGCTGAATCCGGTCAATCAACGCGAACTCAGCGTTACTTTGAAAAAAATCCAGATGAATGCCTTGATTTTCGGCTAATTGGCTTAAGTTTCTGTTAATATCTTGCAATGTAGTAGCGCCATAAATCTCCGGCTCGCGAAGCCCCAGCAAATTCAAATTCGGGCCATGCACGATCAAAATATTTTGCACTTTTACATTCTTAAGATCCATCTAATAATTATGGACTCTTATCGCAGAAATGTACAGATTTTTGGCGAAATTCGCCGAACTTAGACGAAAGTCAGTCAAAAAATATGGAACAGGATTGTGCGACAAACAATATTCAGCGAAGAAAAAACACAAACAATTGAATTCAACTCTTTATCATTTGCCCGTAATTCCCCAACCATCTATAATACGCCGCTTGATTTAAGCAGCGCTGTTGTAGCTCAGTTGGTAGAGCAACTGATTCGTAATCAGTAGGTCGGAGGTTCGACTCCTCTCAACAGCACCATAAAACAAAGACTTAGAAACATAACCGAACCGCTTTTACTTCGATTGTGTCAAATTTGTGCCATTAAGTACGTTATCCACGATTCTGGCATGTTGAGCAAATTGCTCTGGAGCTAGATGCGCATAACGTCTTACCATCTCAGCAGATTCCCATGCGCCCATCTCCTGAATGACATTTAATGGCACACCATTCTGAGTTAACCAACTTGCCCAAGTATGGCGCAAATCATGCCAGCGAAAATCTTCAATACCGGCACGTTTTAACGCTTTATACCAAGCTTTTGTATTAACTTGGATGATTGGTCTGCCCTTGTAACTAAATACTGACTTGGGATTCTTGCCGATCTGTTTGGTTAATACTGCTATAGCCGTCGCATTGAGCGTTACATGAATCGGCTTTCCAGCTTTAGCCTGATCACCGTGAATCCATGCAACATTTCGTTGCATATCCACTTGCGACCATTCCAGTTTCGTGACATTCGACCGTCTCAACCCTGTAGCTAATGAAAACCTTACAATATCCGCCAAATGTTCCGGCAATTCCTGGATAAGCAAATTTGCTTGCTCTGCACTTAAATAACGTACTCGGCGCTTTGCTTCACGATACAGCTTGATAACAGGGGGCTTATCAATCCATTCCCAATCTAAAGCAGATCGCCGCAAGATCGCACGAATTAGCGCCAATAAGCGATTAGCTGTTGCTGGACTTGATTGCTGAAGCTTTAGCTCACCAATGTTTGCGATTACATCACGAGTCAACTCATCCAGATACTTGCCTCTGAAGAACTGTTGGATCCAGTTTATTTTAGCCACATCTTCATGATGTGACTTTTTATGTTGCGTCTCCATCAGCCATTTATAAGCCGCCTCATCCCAAGTTCGCCTTGGCTTATCCCCCAGTCTTGCAACGCGCCAGGACTCCGCTTTCAACTTGTCGTGGAATTCTTGCGCCTGGGTTTTATCTTCAGTTGCAGCAGAGCATCTAACTCGCTCGCCGCTTGGTGTGGTGAAACTAATCCACCACGTCTTACCACGTTTACAGAGTGACATAATTGTTTCTCCTCATGTCCCACTTGCAACGCTTGCCGAGTGCAAGCATATAACGAGCGAATGTGGTCAGCAAGATCATCTTCAATAAATGCCCACCGTTTACCTAATTTTGCCCCCGGAATAATTCCCGCTTTAGCGCGACGGCGCACTTCTTCAGGGTGCAACTTCAAGAATTGGGCAGCTTCACTTAAATTTAATGTCCTCATGCGCCATCCCACTTTATTGATAAAAAAGATTTGCTATAACAACTGAAGAAAGGCAATTACAACTGAAACCAGGATCATGAAAGAAGCTAGTAAATTGAAGATGGCAGCTTGCCTGGATACTTTGACCAGCTCATAAATCTCCTGATCCACCTCGCTTTTAATCCTCTCATCAATCATCTGAATACAACTTTCAAGGAATTGATCTCTAGTTATATGCGCGTTATTCAAGGATGAATTCAGAAGAGAATTGGATTTCTTGGTCGAATATTCACACCACCGATTAAAGTTCTCTTCCAATATCGCCTGGTAATTGCTTAGCAGCTCAGCATGGGCTTTTTCATTTTGTTCCAGCAATACTTCGTTGAGCGTATGCATCATCAACACCGGATCATCCTGTGACAGTACAATGCCGTGCTCTGATGCTATTCTTTCAATGAGCGCATCTAATTTGTCGGCACTCATGTTAGAACTGCCGCCACATTCTCAATATTGGTGAAGAGCTGTCTGCGGATAATTGTTAACCGTTGACGCACCATCACCGGTAATGTGCTATTTTTAAGCGCTTCATCAAAGGTAAATTTCGATTGCAGAATTTCGCTCAAATCTTTACCAAAAGTCTCGGGCTTATAGTGTGGAATTCTAATAATCGCCGATACTCGAGCTTTGTTATCCACATAAGCTTTCATTTCTTCAAACTGTTTGCCATTCATGCTGATTTCTCCCCAATAGGGATTTAACCAGACGACAAATAATGCTTCTTTCGGAAACTGTTTAATCAGGTGTACAAAACCATTGAGTGTGTCCAGCAAAGCCTGACTTCCCGTAATCACGGTATGCACAACCAACTCATGCCCCATATCCAGGAGCAAGGCTGGTATCTGATTGCTGATGAGGTAATGCGACATCGGTACAAAGGTGCTGGCACCATTGTCAATAATGACGTCATTTTCAGCTTTGGCGATGAGTTCAATTAAATCATCAAACTTTCTCGGATCAATCTCATCATTGTTCATCACATTAATCTGCTTAACATTGAGTTTTTTAAATCCATAAAAAGTGGCATTCACCGGATCTGTATCAATGCATAATGGATTTCCGCCTTTGGCAAACTTATGTTGTGCTAGCGTGGATGATATGAACGATTTGCCTACTCCGCCCTTCCCTTGCAGAATCATATGTATTTTAGCCATCAGACCAACTCCTCTTTTTCAGTTGCAGAATTAAAACGAAATCCTTCATGACCATTCCCAGCTGACTTTCCTTGATCAATGCGCGGATGCTGCTTTTTGTTTTCGCCAATATGTCGATTGACCAAAGTCCTGAACCATTGATAAGAACATTTGATTTTTTCTTCCTGATGCAAAATGTTCCAGATCTGGCGAATCGTCCAGCCATCCTTTAATGCCTGCTCGATATCGGGTTTCAACGCGATGAACGCCGGTAAAAATTGCTTACCGGTACTTTTATTTTTATCCGCATAAAGTGCGATTCGATCTGATAAGGATTTAGTCATCACACAATTTCCACAAAAATATTTATCTTGGCGTACAAACAGTTCTTGAATTACTTTTGCTTTCCTTTCTGTTTCTTTTTGCTGCTTTCAATTTCCTTTAATTGCTTATCCTTTCTTTCTGTTTCCAAGTGACTGTTATTTAGTTGATTAAAGCTTCTTTCAAGTGTTTTTGTATTGCTTGAAATTATGATATAACGAAAATAATCTATTTGCAAACATCGATTATAGTGTTAGTATATTTCTTGAAACTCACAGAACCGGGCAAGATATGTGGAGATGGCCATCTCCACCCCAACTTATTCGCACTCCGTGCTCAACGTTGATCTTGCTCTTCGAGGAAAACTGAAATGATTGACCAAAAGAACCCAAAGACAATCGGGAAAGAAAGAAGAGATAAGAAGCTCAGGGTGCCTGTTTTGCCAATCGAGGAAGCTGAGATAAAGAGCAAAGCAACGGATGCCGGATTAACCGTTGCCGAGTACCTGCGCAATCTGGGCCTAGGTTATCAAGTCCCCAGTGTTATAGATAACCGGAAAGTGGATGCTTTGTTAAGAATCAACGCGGATCTTGGCAGATTGGGTGGGTTGATCAAACTTTGGCTCACCAACGACAAGCGTACAAAATTGATTGGCAAGTCACAATTGCATTTAACCTTGGACAGTATCCGGAGTACCCAGAGCACGATGCTGGGCGTCATTATGAAGCTTAAAAAATAACTTTCGGAATAGTCATTTATTACTTAAGCAGCTTAAATACGATGATCGCTAAAATCATACCCATCAAATCAGTGCGCAAAAGTAACTTCTCTGCGCTGATACGGTACTTAACTGATCCTCAAGACAAGAGTGAGCGTGTCAGTCAGATCAAGGTTTCGAACTGTTATTCAGACGATCTAACGGCTGCCTTACTTGAAATTCAGAACACGCAGGAAATGAATAAGCGTGCCAAATCAGACAAAACCTGTCATTTGGTACTGAGCTTCCCTGAAGGGGAACGTTTATCCTTTTCTGACCTGAATGCCATTGAAGAGCGATTTTGCGAGGCTCTGGGTTTTGGTGGCCATCAACGCATCAGCGTAGTTCACGATGACACCAATAACCTGCACGTGCATATTGCGATCAACAAGATTCACCCCAAAAACCTCACAATCCATAACCCTTACTATGATTACAAGAAAGTAGCCAAGCTTTGTGAGCAAATCGAACAGGAATATGGTTTAACACAGATTAATCATGAAACCCAAAGCGATAAAGCGTCAAGAGTAGCGCAGGAAATTGAAACCAGAACAGGCGTGGAGAGTTTATTGGGCTGGATCAGGCGTGAGTGCTTGAATGAATTGAAGCAGTCGGACAACTGGCAGGATTTGCATCAGGTTCTAGCTAGACATGGCCTTGAAATCAAGGAACGTGGCAACGGGTTTGTATTGGTTGCCAACAATGGTGTGGCTGTTAAAGCCAGTTCGGTTGACCGTTCTCTCTCCAAAGGCAATTTGACCCAAAGACTGGGCGCTTTTGTATCTGGTGAGCATTCTGTTCAATCTTCAAGTCCAGACACCAAACAATACCAGCCAAGACCGCTACAAAATCAAATGGATACTTCAAAGCTCTATTCAAGATACCAGCAAGAGCAAGCGAATAGCGTCAGACATCGTTCAAGCCAGTGGGTTATGTTGCGCCAAAACAGAGATCGATTAATAAAACGCGCCAAACAGGAAGCAAAACTCAAGCGCAACCTCATTAAAAACATCAAAGCCGGGAGATTGGCAAAGAAAGCGCTATACGCAACCGCACATCAGCAGTTCAAAACAACGATAGCAGTCATTAAAAATGATTACCAGAAAGCCTACCAGCACTCTAAAACCCGTCATTCCAGAATGGGGTGGTTGGATTGGCTAGCATTTGAGGCCAAAAATGGTAATGCTGAAGCATTAGGTGTTTTGCGATCCAGAAGAACCGGTCAATTTAAAGGCAACCAAATATCGGCCAAGCAAAGCCATGATTGTTTCAGCACCGACCGGGACTTCAAGGATAGTTTTGATGAATCGATTACCAAAATCGGTACAGTCACTTATAAAGCAGGATCAACCACCATCCGCGATGACGGCAAACGGCTCATCGTTCTGCCGGATACATCGCAGAAAGCCTTGAGAGATATTTTGCAAGTGGCCATGAAGAAGTACGGCTGCCACCTGGCGATCAATGGAACTGAATCGTTTCGTCTTGAGATAGCACAGGTCGCAGTACAAAACCAAATGCACGTGACTTTTGATGATAAGGCACTGGAACAATACCGTCAGCGATTAATGAAACAGCACAGGGTCAATAAAGCGCAATCGGCAGGTCAAAAACGATCCGTTACCTAAACCACTCGAAGGAGTCTTTGATGAATAAAGCCAATTTTGATTCTAAAGACAGCAGAAATATTACAAAAGATACATTTATCGTTCGGCTATTGTCCGTTGTGTGTCTTGTTGGCGGATTCCAAGTCGCCACCCAGTATTTTGCCTATAAATTCAATTATCAAGAACAATTAGGCGCGCACTTTTTTTGCATCTATGAACCCTGGGCAATTCTGCTATGGGCAAATAAATGGTATGGCGAGTATTCGGGCATCTTCGATCTGGCGGCAGGTTTCGGGATGTTATTCTCCAGTATCGGTTTGATATTGGTGCTGGTCATTAAAATGGTGCTGGCCAATTCATCCCGGACCAATCAGGGATTGCATGGTTCAGCCAGATGGGCAGATAAAAAAGATATTAAGGCCGCAGGACTACTGTCAATCAGCAAGAATAGCAAAAATAACCAGAGCGACGCCGTTTATGTCGGCGGCTGGCGGGATAATTCCGGCAAAACCCACTATCTGAAACACAGTGGCCCGGAACATGTATTGTGTTATGCCCCAACCCGCTCTGGCAAGGGTGTCAGTCTCGTCATACCGACTCTGCTTTCCTGGACTCAGAGTGCAGTCATTACTGACCTCAAAGGTGAGTTATGGGCATTGACCGCCGGTTGGAGAAAGCATTATGCCAAGAACAAGGTACTACGTTTTGATCCGGCATCAACCAGTAGTGCGCACTGGAATCCGCTGGATGAAATCCAGATTGGCAGCGGGATGGAAGTGGCCGACGTTCAAAACCTGACTACCTTAATTGTTGATCCGGATGGTAAAGGATTACAAACCCACTGGCAGAAGACCAGCCAGGCATTGCTGGTAGGTGTCATTTTGCATGCTTTGTATAAATCAGAGCGAGAAGGAATCCCTGCCACATTCTCGACTGTCGATGCAATGCTCTCTGATCCTGATCGCGATATCAGGGAATTGTGGATGGAAATGGCCATGCAAGATTATCTGGACGGCAAAAGTCACTCGGTTATTGCAGCCAGTGCGCGCGACATGCTGGATCGCCCTGAAGAAGAAGCGGGTTCCGTGTTGTCGACAGCCAAATCGTATTTGTCTTTGTACCGCGATCCGATCGTGGCCAACAATATCAGCACATCGGATTTCACAATCCGCGACCTCATGCACCATGAGCATCCCGTCAGCTTATACATTGTGTCACACCCCAATGACAAATCGCGCTTGCGTCCTTTAATGCGCATTCTGATCAATATGATCATCAGAAAGCTGGCCGATAGAATCACGTTTAAAGACGGTCAACCAGCTGTGCATTACAAACACAAACTGCTATTAATGCTCGATGAATTCCCAAGCTTAGGCAAGCTTGAAATCTTCCAGGAATCCCTCGCATTTATCGCAGGCTACGGCATGAAAGCCTATTTGATCTGTCAGGACTTAAATCAACTCAAAAGTCGCGAGACCGGCTACGGGCACGATGAGGCGATCACTTCCAACTGTCACATTCAGACCGCATTTGCACCCAACCGGATTGAAACAGCGGAACACTTATCCAAACTGACTGGGCAAACCACGGTCATCAAAGAACAGATTACCACCAGTGGCCGCAGGTCATCAATGATGCATGGGCATGTCACCCGTACCCTGCAGGAGACGCAACGCGCGTTATTAACGCCGGATGAGTGTATGCGGCTACCCGGCCCGATGAAAGATGCTGACGGCAAGATCACCAAACCAGGCGACATGATTATTTATGTGGCCGGTTTCCCCGCAATCTATGGCACACAGCCTTTGTACTTTCAGGATGAAACCTTTACGGCACGGGCACAAGTGAATCCCCCGAGCTTTAGCGATAAATTAACCGGACTGTAAGATACCTCGAACTCTATTGAGTCATTTTCATGAAAAAACCCATCAAAATCCTGGGTATTTCTGTTCTGGCAGTGAGCGTTAGCCTATTTGTGCTGAGTATTGGTTTGCGTATTAGCGGTATTTATATCAATACCACACCAAGCTTGCCAGTGGGTTTTTACAAAGTGGTTGATGAACCGATTGCAAGCGGTGCTTATGTCGCCTTCTGCCCACCACAGAATGCGGTTTTTGATATGGCCAGGGATAGATCCTACATCAATCAAGGGGATTGCCCTAGCGGTTATGGCTTGATGCTGAAACGTGTCTTTGCACAATCCGGAGATACGGTTTCCATCGATCAGGCTGGCATTTTTGTGAATGGCAAACATTTACCCAACAGCGCCCAGTTAACAACCGATGCTGATGGTCATCCATTGCCGCAATACCGGCTGGAAGCTGTGCTGGAAGATTCTGAGTACCTGCTGCTATCCGATTTAAACCCACAATCCTTTGATGCGCGCTATTTCGGATTGATTGTGCGTGATCAGATTCAACAGGTTGTACGTCCGGTTTTTACCTGGAGTCATTAATTAAAAGGAGGCAAAACCATGCATAGACCACCGATTGATGCTGAAACCAATAATCCTGACATAACAGAAATCATTCAGGAAAAGCTACTCGATGCTGAGATACCGGGCTTCCAGGCTGAATTTGATCCCTTGGAGGCGGAAAGGCTGGGCGCATTCAAAGAAGATGCTTTGAGTGAGGAAGATGCGCTGGATAGCACAATTGATCATACAGCGGAGGTTCAAGATGAAAGAGGCTAAGAAGGCTTTTCATGAACAAGTCGCCGAGAATCTGATTGAGCAACTCAAAAAAGGTGTTGCGCCCTGGCAAAAGCCGTGGAAACCCGGTGATCTGCTTACCATATTACCCATGAATCCCACATCCGGTAAACGTTACCGTGGCATTAATAGCTTGAACCTGATGAGCCGTGCGTATACGGATCCGCGTTGGTTGACGTACAAGCAAGCGATAAGTCTTGGCGCACAAGTGCGCAAAGGTGAAAAAAGCACGCTCGTGCAATACTGGAAATTCACCGATGAACGCATCAAAATCGATGACAACAATAATCCTGTACTAAATAGTGAAGGTAATGCTATT
Organism: Nitrosomonas sp.; assembly: GCF_040240425.1. Classification (GTDB taxonomy): domain Bacteria; phylum Pseudomonadota; class Gammaproteobacteria; order Burkholderiales; family Nitrosomonadaceae; genus Nitrosomonas. The sequence goes on from NZ_QPHG01000032.1 coordinate 17,601, forward strand.
AAAGAACAGGTGAGATTGGAGCGTCCCAGGGTGTTTTATGCCGCCGTATTTAATGCGCAGCAGATGGATAATCTGCCAGAACTCAGTATTAAAGCCCCTGACTGGGATCCACTGGAGCGTGCTGAGCACATATTACAAGCATCCAATGCCGTAATCCATCATGGCGAGGCTGATCGCGCATTTTACCGACCATCAACCGATAGTATCCACTTGCCCCATAAGCACCAGTTTCCGACCCCCGATCGTTACTACGCAACCGCACTGCATGAACTGGGCCACTGGACAGGTCATGAATTGCGCTTAAGTCGTGATCTATCGCATCCATTTGGAAGCGAAGACTATGCCAAAGAAGAATTGCGCGCTGAAATTGCCAGCATGCTGCTTAGCGGTGAATTGGGTATCGGTCATGATCCCGGGCAGCATGTGGCTTATGTGAGTTCATGGATCAAAGCGCTACAGGAAGATCCGACAGAAATATTTCGTGCTGCCACTGATGCTGAAAAAATCCAGGATTATGTACTGGCATTGTCACAACAACAGGAAATTGCAAAGAAAGTTGATGTAGAGGAGGCAATCAAAATGGATCAAATCAAGCAAAACACCGCCACTTATTTGCAGAATCTCTCGCCTGATCTGGCAACTATCGTTACCAGCAATATCCAACGGTTTAATGATCTGACACAAGCCATGGCAAAAAAAGATCAGGATGCCATCATTTTGGTTGCTGATGCACTCAAGTTTTCGAGGGGCGGCGGCATTGATAATCTGGAGTTTGAAGAAGTGTCAGAAGAAAAACTGGGCTTTGGAATTCCGGCTGACTGGAATGGACAATTGCAGATTCAGGGCAACGTGATTCAAACCGATGAAAATGGTATTGAGTCTATAGTATCCGCTGATTCAATAAACATGGAGCCACAATTTTGGGGCGTGACTATGCAGCGTGATGATCAGACCTTTCAATGGGTTAGAGACTGTGAGTCCAAACAGGAAGCGCAAGATTTAACCAATCTGCTCGCACTCATTGATGTTGCTGCCGAAAAGAATGAACATGAAAAGGCCGCTAAGCTTGTCAACATCCATGAAAATCGCATTCGAAATGATCCAATTAGCACTGGAGTATCGATATCAGGAGCCAAGACCGAACAAAACGATGGCAATGCTCGTCAATATTTGATTGTTCCTTATCGTGATAAGGATTTAGCAAAAGCCGCTGGGGCTCGTTGGGACAAAAAAGCCCGTGCCTGGTATGTAGGGCCAGAAGCAGATATTCAGACATTGCAACGCTGGCTGCCGGAGAATGTTTCCAGACAGCAGGAACCGGCTATCGATCCTCACGTGGAATTTGCTGAATTGCTGCGCGCTCAAGGTTGCCGAGTTGATGGCAATCATCCGGTGATGGATGGCAGCAAACACAGAATTAAAGTTGAGGGTGATAAGTCGGGTGAGAAATCAGGTTTTTATGTGGCGCATCTGGATGGTCATCCTGCCGGATATTTCAAGAACAATCGAACCGGTATTGAAATTCGCTGGAAGGCTAAGGGGTATTCGTTAACGGATGAGCAGAAAGCCGAGCTGATCGCCCAAGCTGCTATCAAGCAGCAGAACAGAAAAGCCGAACAACATGCACAGCAAATTAAAGTTGCTGATGCAATTCAGCAATTGCTGACTATCGCACCTGCTGCCGATTCCGAACATCCTTATCTGAAAGAGAAGCATGCCCGGCCAGGCGATTTAAGAATCGTGCCGCAGAATGTGCATGATTTGCCAACCGATTCAATCATCAAAATTGGTCAGAACTGGCAGGAAGTCAGGCTACTACGTGAGGAAAATCCAGACAGTATTGTACTGACTGCCGGTGATTTATTGCTGGCTGTACAAGATATTCATGGTCAGATCTGGAGTGCGCAAACGATACAACCCAGTGGTGCAAAGCTTTTTGCAGCGGGTAGCAAGAAAGAGAATAACTTTCATGTGGCGGGTAATGCAGGTCAGGGATTGGATGCAGCAATTAACAAATTACCTGCCATTGTAATTGCTGAAGGTTATGCCACCGCAGATACATTATCTCAGGGGCTGAATTATCCTGTCATAGCTGCATTTGATTCAGGTAACTTGCCCAAAGTTGCGCAGGATTTACATCATAAATACCCGCACAAGCCAATCGTTATCGCAGGCGACGATGATTATCATCTGGAATCCACCCTTGGCAAAAATCCCGGCAAGGAAAAAGCGTTGGAAGCAGCGACATTGGTAAATGGGGCTGTGGTATTTCCGATTTTTGCGCCGGGTGAACGGAACTCAAGGAAATTAAATGATTTTAATGATCTCGCCAATAAAAGCGCGTTGGGTATTGAGGCAGTCAAACGACAAGTTGGATCGGTTGTTGAAAAAATATCTCAGCAGGCTAAGCAGGACAGCTTATTGAAGTTACAAGTCCCTATTGAACCTAAGCAGCAGGAAATCAAGCAAAAACGTGCATTGACCAGGTAATCTTTTAAGGAGACCATAAGATGCGCGATAATATGCTGAAGATTCCAGGAAACCCATTCGATTCTGATGAAGGTGATCTTTATGAAAAAATTGAGACTCGTCCCGGTACTACAGACAAGCAAAAGAAAGCAGGAAGAGGTGCCTATACAGAACTGCTTGAAGCTCATGCTCGATGGGCAGGTGGCACCTTATTGGGTTGTGATTTCCCAAAAGACTTCAAAGAAAAAGGAGGAACCACTTTCCTGAATCAGCGCATCAAGTCAGGCCATGATCTGGCAATAATGACGCAAATATTACGCGATCCGCGTTATGAGACACTGAGAATCTTCTATACCCGTATGAATCGCATCATTCATCATACGGCTGTGAGTTCCAGATTGCCGGGTGCAGTCTATTTGGAAAAGATTGGGCATGCCAAACATGATCTGGGTGTTTTAGTAGGAAAGACTAGACGACATGTTAAAGCAGATGGTTACTGGTTATTGCATAATCATCCATCGGGTAGTGCTACGCCATCGAGTCAGGATGTCAGACTCACAGAGATACTGGCATCAACTGTTCCGAGTTTCAAAGGCCATGTGGTAATCAATACCAGTCAATACAGTGTCATTGATAAAGACGGTCATGTCGATTTTGTGGCTTGGATGGGTGATCAGGCAGGAGGTTATCAGAATAATCATTATAAAAGTCATGAGCTGCTTTTGGAGAAAATAGCCTCACCGGAGGATCTGGCAAAGATAGGTCATGCTTTAAAAAAGCGAGATCAGTTTTTTAACTTCATAGGGCTTAGTGCAACAGGTTTTGTATTGTCGTTAAGTGAGTTACCCCTGTCTGTATTGGAGCGTCCTCAAAATCTGCTTCTGGCACGACTACAAAATTTTGCACGCAATTCTGGCGTCAATACGGTATTTGCCATCACGAACACCAATGATTACAGACACCCGGTATTATCCAAAGCCTGTGAAGCTGGCATCTTAAAAGATGTGCTAACCGTAGAGGGCTCTGATTATCGTTCATTGCGGGAAGAAGGATTATTTGCGTCAATGCCCGGTGAAATAAGCGCCATTCTTAGAAAGCCCAGATCCTTTGTGAAGGAAGATGGCGGATTAACCAAGTTAAGGGGCAAAGGACGCAATAGGTAGCGGACTGGATGACTATTTGTGGCGGTATTGAATTCAATTAGAAAAGCTTTAGTTGTGTTTGCTGTGCAAAAACTGAAAGTGATATTTCTAGATCCCCTTTTTTTCTAATTGTGGTGATTTCCGCACTTATGGTTTTATCTCCAATAAAAAATTGCGGTGTTTCGCTCTTCCATGAGTCAAGTACAATTGGTGCTGTAACTTTTAATAAAATTTCCTTAGTTGCCGCATGTTCTCTTTTATCAGTCCATTTATTTATTCTAGTTTCGGAACGACGATAAGGTGCATAATTAGAGACACTCTGAAATTCGTTTAGAGGCAGTGAATTTTGAGAAGAATCTAAATTGTATTTTGTAGAAGGCAATGGATTTGTGGTTTTTACGAGAACAACACCATCCTTAAATCCACCAACTTTATTTAGTTTTCTTTCCTTTGCTTTTGTGACTTCGGACATGTCTGCTTTTAAACTATTTAATATCCCATCTATAACTTCTTGGACATCTGATAATTCTTCGATTATTGAGTCATGATCTTTCGCATCTAAAACTTCAAGAGATTCTTCTACCAGTTTTTCACATAAAGCTCTTAATAGGTCATCACCTATTAAACGTTCAGCTTTTACAAGTTCTCCACCCGATTCAATTTTTTGAGGGATCTTGTCTCTAACTAACTTATTAAATACCTGCTGCTCATTATCACCTTTAAATGTAGTACCTGCTTCTACATTTGCGCCCGTTTGAAGAAGTTGATAATAAGCATGAGAAAGAGTAGCCCCTTCTAGAAAAATAACAGCATCAATTTTTTTAACTAGCCCACCAATTTTTTGTAATGCATTTCTATCACGTAACAATATTTCATCTTGAGGTTTTACAAGCACTCTTCTAATACTCTTGTCATTCGAATCTACAAGTGCTTCTAGTTTTGCAATATCTTCAAAATTTTTAATTTCAAATATTTTATCAAAATGCGTTTTATTTCTATGACCATGACTTCTTTGTATTTTTTTTAAGTCATATTCTTCATGATACCAAGGTAAAACCGAAGCTGTAGAAAATTCCTTTGGGACACCAACAAACCACATGATGCTTAGTGGCTTATCTTCTTGAGTCGATATCAGTCTAGAATCACAAGCTATTTTTCGGATCCATTTTTTATATCTAATGCTGCTTTTCCAATCATACGGTTTGGAAATTGCTTGATTTATCCATGTACCATTTTCATTTGGGGCAACACAATTACGTTTAAAGTTCTTCTTCTCTGTGAGAACGTAATTGTCGATTGATGTACTAGCCTTATCGATATCTGAATATAGTGTGTCAACAATATAATTATCATGTGAGTTGTAATACAATCCTTCGGGAATACCCCATAAAGCTTCAATTTGGACTTTCCTTTCCCCTGGTGCAGAGAAAGCAAAAGCTGATGCTTCAGCAGGAATAAAGTTATGAAAAATGAAAGCTAATTCTATAGGCCCTGAAACTTGACTCAAAAGAATTTTAGATTTACTTATTAACCATTCTTTTGCATCTTCAATATTTCTGACTTCATGTGTGCGAGGAAGAAGCTGTTTATTTGATAGTTCATCACTAACAATATCGGTTCTTATAACCAATGAGGATCTTACCAATTCACCAATATCGTGTAATAACTCTTCTTGGAAATTTCCATTAGAAATTTCTTTTATTACTCCCTGATTATCTAGAACATATAAACTGGTTATCGGAAGATCAAGTTCCATATAAGTAAAAACATTGTTAATCTTATGATACTTCCTACCATGTTCTTTCGATATTTTAGAAAGTATTTTGGGCACGAAGGAAAAATGTGATTGATTATTTTTTTTACAGTGTTTTACAGGATCAAAATTTCCTAATAAACTTTCAACATCAGCCTGAACCAAATATATGATTTTGCCATCCCATACCCATTCAAAATGCAATCGACATTGATGTGCAGTTCCCCATGATGCTGCTTTCTTTAAAACATTTTGTAGAGATATTTTGATATTACAATCTAGGGGTTTTAGCGCAGACTCAAAATTATTTTCTTTACTTCGCCAATTGCGCAAATTAATTTGAAATGGCTCTTTTTCATTTTCTATTTCACCTAACCAATCTCTTGATTCTTTGGAGCATCTTCGTTCATTTGATAGATGACCTTTGGCAGAAACCAACGAGTATTTCTGAATAATAAGATTTATTTGTTCGTTTCTTAGCGTTTCATCTGAGATGATCTGTACTAGCCAACTTATTAGGTCATCAGCTAGTTTATTGGATCTTGCTATTTTTGTATGGAATTTTCCTCGATTCTGGATAGATTCGTTTATCCCGGAAGATCTCAAAGTTAGATGCGTTTCATTATCTAATCCAGTCTTTTTAAGTGCAAAAGTTAGTTCGAGAAACCATTCTGCAATTAGCAAATGAAGTTGTGAGTGATCCATCTTGCTTGCAGATGCTACAAGCTCTCCAGAGACTACAAAAAATGGGAGTGTCCATAAAGATGGAATACAAGCAAGACCGAAAGCTTTTTCACCTACTAATTCAGTTGAAACTTGATCGGGTAATAATTCAATAATTTCATCTTTATGTACCAATAGAATATTATTGATAGGAGTTAATCCATTAATAATATTTTTTGACATCACTTTTATGTACTTTATTTTTTATGATGTAAGCTTGTAGGACCAAAAAGAACCATTGCAATTTCATACATTTTTCCGATTGCTTGGTCAGCAAAATAACCAACTAAGAATCCAATGCCTATAGCCGATGCTGCTGAATGACTAAATTTAATGGTATCTGACCCAATATAACTTGCGCTAATTAATGTACCGACAGCAAAAGATATGCTTATAGACATAAAAGGTGATAACAATCTCCAAATTTGTCTGTCCAGGTGCCAATATCCACGCGCAACTACCCGGTACATGTACTTTATCGAAAAGGTTGTTCCCCCTAATAGTCCCGCAAAACAATAGTAGCTGTAAATACGAAAAATTTTTGGATCTAATATTTCTGGATTAAAAAGAAAGTTTTCGAGATATCTATTCCACGTTAAAAGTATTCCGAGAAGTGACATAAGAAGCAGAATAAATAGATAGATAGACTCGAACCTTATAATTTGCATCGCATCTTTAGGATATTTGCTTTGCCATTCATATTGTTGCCTTCCATCAGTGGGCTCAGCCGTGCTCGCATTGGGATCATGTGCTTCATGGCTATTGTTACTCATCGGATTTATTCCAGAAACTAGCTTAGGCCTTGCAGCTCTAGTGCTGTTCGTTGGGTTTTTTCAAGGAGGGGAAAATTCTTGTAGTCGCTAATAAGCTCATTTCCTGTTTTCCTTGCCAATATTTTTCTAAAGAATTGAGAAACTGGTCTATCAACTATGTGCAAATACCCATTAATTTTGCTAAGAGTTGGTGGTGTTTCACTATAAAAAAGGTAGTCTCGGCCACATGATTTATTGGTAATTTCACTTGCGATACATTTTTGCCACGGTAACCTAGTCTCTTTTAAATCTTCTAATAGAGATTCAACAAATGGGACGAAATGAAAATGAGCATGATCAACGCCGCATCCTGTTGGAGAGCCGCTATATGATGCACCATGCTCAAACATTACTGGCCGACCAAATTTTTCTTCAATATATTTATAAATTTTTAGTGCTAATCTTACAAATTCATCATCTTCGTACAGTTCTGACATGTCATATATATGTTTTCTTGGAACAATCATTACCCATCCATCTATAAAAGCCCCAATTGAAGGAATTACCATGTAATTGGGCGTTTCATGAATTGGTTTATCGACAATTCCGTTTATATGTCTGCTTTTTACGATTGAGCACAACCTGCATAAATCAGTTGTTGTACTTTTCATTTTTGAACTCACTAATAAAAAATGGTCAGTTAAGCTTAATAATTTACACTGGAATGAAATTATTTGTTTGATTCATAAATTTTGATGACTTAGCATCAAAATCTCTTATTGAAATTCCACTGTGATAATAGTTCGTATCAAACTTTGGCAAAGTTTTCAGGTTAGTTAATAGTAGCTCTCTTCCAATAAATGAATTCCCACCAATTGGATGGGTTGAGTATGTACTATCAATTATGCAGCCGTTAACTTGTTTTCCAGACAGATACATATCACGAATAATTTTTGAATCATCATACGATAAAACCCAAGGAATATCGCAAAAATTATGTAAATATTCATATAATGCAGCGTGTTCATTTTCATCAAATACATATCTATAAAGTCTATCCGCCTTGTTGTAGTAGGGGGGGTCAAAATAAAGAAAACATGAGGAAGTAATGCTTTGACAGATAAAATTCCTCCAAGGTTTATTTTCAATAAAATTTACCCTATCTGCATAACTAGACAATTTTTCTATCCGTGCAGCCAATTTTTCTCGATTGAATCTACATCCAATTGTCCAGCGATCCTGTTTTCTTCCTCCAATAGGACCTGCATGCTTATGTAATAAACCAGAAAAAGAGGTTCTGTTGAGATAGAGGCATTGGAATGCCTGTTCTCTAAGTGTTTGAGGAGTTTTTGATTTTTGATAATCCCAGTATTCAAGTGTCAAAGGAGCGGTCATTACTTGCTCGCAAAGCCATTTGCTATCGGAGGTAGAAAAAACAGCTTTCCATAGAGATGCGATCATTGGATCTAAGTCATTTAGACTAATTGTTTCAACTGCATCAGCTTCCAGTAGGTTTAGAGAAATTGAAGCTCCACCACAGAATGGTTCAATAAATGTTTTCGGTTGCAGTTTGTTCAGCTTAAAAATAGACACGAGTATTTTAGCATGTCGGCCTTTTCCACCCGGGTATCTCAATAAACTGCCAGAAAGGGATCTAATTTTGAGAGGTTCTGATGCCACGCTATTTCACCAATTTTCTATGCATTGAACAGTAACTATATAAAGTATCCAGTTTTTTTAACACAACCCATGCACGACTAGTGTTCAGAAAAGATCGCTCTGATTATGAATACATCAAGTCGAGCGCATCTGCATCCAACGACAAAGATGGTTTGTACCACAATAAATGCATGCGTTCACTATTCACTTGACCATAATCGCACCAGTTTATAGATGTTGAGCTTTTATTTAGCAATCGCACTGAAAACAAAAGCACTACAGTTGCACAACACACTTTCTATTACTAGAGCAGGTTATGCCGCACAAGATCAAGTATCCGTGCCCCATATAGCTTCTTGCTTTAACGATACAACAATCCAGAGCCACGCAATATTTTAATAAAATTCTATAAGAATCTTGTTTTAATCGGTTCTACACCAATTGCAAGAACAGTAGCACTAAATACCAGCTCATCGCATATTTAAAATAATAGGGGCTGTAGTAGATCAGGTTAAATCTGGGTCCAAAGTTTGTGTATTTATAGTTGCTGTTTAGGTGTTCCATAATTAAATCTAAATTCACATTCTTTGAGAAACAGAGGAAATGATCCTTTAGGAATACCATTGTATTTTCTTAAGACGCATTTTGCCTGATTCCAAAAGTTTTCAATGCCGTTGATGTGATTCTTACCTTGAGCAAATAGCGTGGAATGATTGATCCGTTCATGGTAAAAATGATTCACGTCGAGAGCATTATAACTGCGGTAACAGTCTGTATAAACTATGCTGTCAGGTGCTATTTTTCTAGTAATGGGCGGCTCAACGTTTCTGTCTTGGTATCTCCAACAACCTTCGTATAGACCTTATCACCGCGTTTCAATATGCCAAACACAGCAACCTTATGGAGATTATCTCGTAACGGAAGCCATCGGATGAAGTCGAAAGTAACAAGCGGGCGTTAATGATAAATGTTCCATCGATTGCCTTGGCATCGGTCGCGTTATCGTATGTAACGGGTTCAATGCGCAGTTCGTCAATGGAGATCGTCATGATTATTCGCTTCCGTTGACAGGGCTTGCAGTGCTAGTTCAGCAATGGAAAAATCCGAATCTGCGTTTTGGCGATCATCATCTTCCAAAAACCATGAAGCCGATAAGCCAGCATATGCCAATGTCCACTGCAATAAGCGCCGTCGTTCCAAATTAGCAGCTTGCGCAATCACGTAAGATTGGCGAATAAATCTGATGGGATCAGTGACCGATGGTAATTCCGGATTGCACAGAAGATTCGCATAATCATAGCCGCGCTCACCGATTATGCGCTTCGGGTCGATGGCAAGCCAACCGCGCGAACCAAAATCTAATACGTTTTCATGATGTATGTCACCATGCAGCACTACAATGTCGTGCGGTGAGGCCAACAACTCGCGGGCGGCAGCTAAACTTTCAAGAAGCACGCCCCCTTCGCGCTGTGCAGCCGACTCTAACGCCTCAAACCAAATATTTAATGGGATAAGCTCTGGCGGCGGCATAGATCGGGGTTGGTGTAGTTTGGCGATTACATTGCAAGCAATGCGGCTAGCCTCATCATCTTGACCATTGCATGCCATCTGCATGAGAGAATTAGCTCCTTGAGCCCGTTCCATCAGTAGTGCATCACCTTCGTAAGCATACACTCGCGCTGCGCCATCGCCATTCCACCATTGCATGACTAAACCGCCAAATTTTTCTTCGGTATCCATGACAATTTTCAGCATGGCAGGATTGCCATTTATGTGCCCATCCATACGCACTGGCAATAAATAGCTGCCGCGCGTGACAATGGGGTCGCCATCGGGAAGGAGATTCCATCGTCTTAAATAAGGTTCAAACATAAAATCATTTCAGCAGAGCTTATTATTTTTCTGAGCGTATGACACTTCTACCTTTTCGCATGGCGTGATTGGGTGCTTGTTAGTGCAAATAATCAACTTGTTTCAGATTTTCAGAAATAAACAACCTCCCTGGCAAGACCACGGGGTATTAGAAAAGCGCAAGCTGACGCAGTTCTTCTTTTGGCATACCTTGGTTCTTTACATACCGCTCAACTACATTCCAATCCGCTCTTCCCCCTACAGTTGCGATAATAGCCATCCGTCCAAAACTCTCCATTCCACAGGTCTTCCGGCCTCTTCTTAAACAATTCTCGCGCTGTAATGCTCTTGAACACCCTTACAATCTGACCCGGTGCAATCTTCGGATGCGCTGTACAAAGTATATGACATGGTCTTTGCGCAACCTATCTGCTCAAACTCAATGTCGTAGCGCTCTTCTATCTCTTTCGTAGTCATCATAATGATTCTTACAACCGCTTCGTCTAACAGCCCTCGTCTGTATTTCACAGGAAATGCAATGTGATAATGTATCTACCACGCATAGTGGCTCGCCTTTTCTACGACATCTCGCATCCCAACATTCTAAAACCTAATTAGATCCCCGTGGCAAAACCACAGGGAATCACAAGATGAAAAAATGAAAATTCTCGTTATTATATCAATGATTATTTGTAGCTTAATTGGCTGCGTGACATATGACACTTCTAATCAGTTAGAACAAAATGATAAATGTGCCTTAGCGGGAAGAGCATTCATGCACTCTTGCATGAGTAGGAGATAACTTTAATAAATTTCAGATAAATTAAAAACATGAGATATTGAACAGATTAATAGGTTATTCTGGAATCACTAGCAACAAAATAGAAGCTTGTCAGGCTGCTAACCCTCTCCCCTCCTAGATGTATATAAAATCTGAAGATTAAAGCAACCAATAGCGGTTTTATATTATTTGGCCCAAATGCTCTGATAAATGACCCTAGGGCCACTAATAATTTTTTATTAGCCTCCTCATAATGTCTTCTACACAAACCATTAGAGGAGCACCACAAAATGCAATTTACTCAAATCAGAAATGCCACACTTAAAATTAATTATGGTGGTAAGAAAATATTAATTGATCCTTGGTTAGCGGAAAAAGGAGCCTTGCCGGGGTTTGGCGGGACGATCAATGAACATATTCGCAACCCAACGTCAGAATTACCTATGCCAATCAATGAAATAATTGATGTGGATGCGGTTATCTTAACGCATGATCATCCAGATCATTGGGATGATGCGGCTAAAAAGGCAATTCCTAAAGACATGTTGATTTTTACCCAACATGAAAAAGATGCAAAAGCCGTAAAATCTGCCGGATTTAACAATGTTCAGATACTAAATGAAGTCAATGATTATGAGGGTATTACGCTGATTAAAACATTGGGACAACATGGAAGGCCGAAGGTAGTAGAGGATATGAAAGAATTGCTGGGAGAAGTGAGCGGTATCATTCTCAAACATCCCGACGAAAAAACATTTTATATCGCTGGAGATACGGTCTGGTGTGAAGAAGTCGAGAATACCTTGAGCAAATATCATCCTGATGTGGTTGTATTAAATAGTTGTGATGCACAAGTTATTGGTAATGAATCTATTATTATGGGCAAGGAAGATATTTATGAGGTCTACAAAGCCGCTCCTGAAGCAACTATTATTGCAAGCCACATGGAAGCAGTGAATCATGCCACTTTAACCAGAAAAGAGCTGGGTGAATTTCTCAGAGCAAAGGAAATGACGCAACGAGTATTAGTACCCCATGATGGTGAATCATATACGTTCTGAGGTCAAAATAATGCATCTACCTTACTGATGCATTATTTTCTTCATATATTGTCTGATTATTTACAAGCTTTCATCATAAATACTATTTGAACGGTAAAAAAGTTTACCCTGCGAGGTTTTAATATGACAGTCCCATTAGTTGCGGTTGTTGCTTTTAATCATTTCAGCCCTTTTCACTTATCGGTACCATGTATTATTTTTGGTGATCTCCTGCACGATCAAAAATTATTTGAACTGAAGATCTATGCAGAGGAATCGGGCCAGATACGTTCAAATGAGGGGCTGAGTGTTCAATCGTCACTTAGTGTGGAGGAATTGGCGAAAGCAGACATTATTATTGTTCCTTCTTGGCGAGATCCTGCTGAAAAGCCAAACCAGGTAATGCTGGATGCAATGGTTGAGGCACATGCTCGAGGTAATCAAGTTGTAGGGCTGTGTTTGGGCACTTATGTGCTTGCGTATGCAGGTTTACTGAAAAACCATAAGGCGGCTACGCATTGGGAGTTTGAGCAGGATTTCATAAATCGTTTTCCTGATGTAGAACTCGACTGTAATGCGCTATATGTTGATGATGATCGTTTGATTACTTCGGCAGGGACAGCAGCCGGTCTCGACTGTTGTTTATATCTAGTTCGCCAGCGTTACGGCAGTGCAATTGCTAATAAATTGGCTAGACGTATGGTGATTCCTCCATATAGAGAAGGTGGTCAGGCACAATTTATTGAACGTCCTGTGCCTGTTTCAACACAGGATGCCAGAATCAACAAGCTTCTAGATTATTTAAGAAATAATTTAAATAAAATACATGGGTTGGATGAACTTGCTCAATATTGCATGATGAGCCGACGTACCTTCACCCGACAATTTTACAAAGCAACTGGAATGACAGTTGGAGATTGGCTATTAATAGAGCGCCTTCAGCGAAGTCAGGAATTATTAGAATCTACCTCTTTAGCAATAGATACTATTGCAGAGCAAGTAGGATTTCATTCTACTGTTTCCCTGCGTCAACATTTCAAACATAGATTTAATGTAACTCCAAGTGAATGGCGAAAAACTTTTCAAGGTAAATATCCACGCTTAGCATCCGCCGGGGGGTGTAAATAATTTTGTGTAAATGGTCATTTGGCAGGAAACTGCTTATATATTTTTGGAGTAAAAATGACCACACCCAAACCCCTGCCGACCGGCCTAATTGATAGCCTGCTGGCTGATTACAAAAAGCCGGAAGATTTAATCGGTGAGCATGGCCTTCTCAAGCAACTCACCAAAGCGTTGGTTGAACGTGCCTTGCAAGCAGAAATGGCCGAGCATCTTGGTCACGATAAGCACGAAACGGTAATCAATGCCACTGGCAATACCAGAAATGGTAAAAGCCGCAAGACCCTGAAAGGTGAGTTCGGTGAGTTGCCCATCGAGATCCCCCGTGACCGTGAAGGCAGCTTCGAGCCTCTGATCATTTCCAAGCATCAGACCCGTTGGGCGGGATTTGATGACAAGATCCTCTCGCTATATGCCCGTGGCATGACAGTGCGTGAAATCCAGCAGCACCTCACTGAAATGTATGGCACAGAAGTATCGCCTACGCTCATTTCCACGGTCACTGATGGCATAATGGATGAAGTAAAGCAGTGGCAATCCCGGCCTCTCGATGCGGTGTATCCTGTGATCTATCTCGATTGTATCCATGCCAAAGTCCGTGACGCTGGCAGTGTTCGTGCCAAAGC
>NZ_QPHG01000033.1:0-30077 GCF_040240425.1 Nitrosomonas sp.
AAACATCGAATAAGTTGCCTGAATTTTGCTTCTCTGATTCGAGAACGAAAATAGTATCTGTTTTTGGCATTCATCTCAGAAAGTTAGCACACTTTAGTAAGTGCTTAACTTCCTAAGACCCATTTTTAATTTCATTTTTTATATATAAATAGGGCGGAATGATGATCGTAACTAAGAGCACAGTATCGCTGTTTGTTTTCTTCTTGCTATTTTTCCTGTTGAGTTCCAGCGCCAATGCGCTACCCAGTTTCGCGCGGCAGACCGGTTTCGCGTGCAGCGCTTGCCACGTCCAGTCATTCGGACCTAACCTGACTTCCGTCGGCAGGAATTTCAAGCTCAACGGTTATACGCAAACGGATGGTAAAAATAATAATATCATTCCATTGAGCGGCATGATCCGGGGTTCCTATACGCATACGCAGGAAACGCAAGCAGGTGGCGCGGCGCCGCGTTTCAGCAAGAATGATAATGGCACGATTGATGAAGCGGCTATTTTCCTGGCAGGCCGCCTGACATCCAAGGTCGGCGCGTTTATTGAAGGGACTTATGATGGTGTGGAAAACATCGGCGTACTCGATAACACCGATATCCGTTTTGCCGATCACGCCGATGTTGCGGGTCAGAAAGTGGTGTTCGGTTTGACGGCCAATAACAACCCGACCGTGACCGATCTGTGGAATACCACGCCGACCTGGGGGTTTCCGTGGAGTTCGTCGCCATTGGCGCCAACCCAATCTGCCGCCAATTTGATTGAATCGCTCGGGTCGCAGGTGATCGGCGCGACCGCATATATGATGCTCAACGATATGCTATATGTCGAAGCGGGCGGTTATACCAGTTTGCCGAAAAATGCCCAGAAAGGAATCAGCGTATTTGATGCGGAGCAGGCCAGACTGAGCGGCGGCGCGCCTTATTGGCGGATTGCGCTGCAAAAAGATTGGAGCGGTCATTATGGCGCGGTGGGCGCTTACGGGCTGCACGGTGATGTCAATCCGCAACGCATCACGGGCGCGGGCACCGACCGGTACGATGACTTCGGTTTTGACCTGACGTACCAATATCTCGCAAACCCCGTGCACATTTATGAATTCACCGCAACGTATCTGCGTGAGAACCGCAACATGAACGCCAGTTCCGCACTGGGATTCGCGGATAAGCTCAAAAGCAATCTCGATACTGTGCGGATCAGAACCGGATATACGTTCCAGCAAACGTACGGTTTGAATCTGTTTTACAACCAAACTACCGGAACGGCCGATACGGTCATCTACAGTTTTGGTGACCCCATCAGCGGCAGCCGCACCGGTAATCCGCTGAGCCAAGCGTTTATCGCCGAAATCAGTTATACGCCTTTCGGTAAAACGAATACTTCCGTGATGAGCACGTTCGTCAATCTGCGCTTAGCGGCGCAATACGTCCACAATTTCAAGTTTAACGGCAGCGTGCACAATTATGACGGCCTGGGCCGCAATGCGGTGAACAACGACGCGTTTTACTTGAATGGCTGGCTGGCTTTTTAAAGCTGTGCTCTGATTGATCGGCAAGAAACCCGCTTCTGCGGGTTTCTTTTTTTGTGGAGGTCTTAAGTTGTACGGCGTTGAGGATGCGGGGTAAATGCGCGATTCGATTTATTCGGCATGTTCTTCTTGATGTTCGACAGAAAACCGATAGCCGGTGCCGCGCACGGTTTGCACCAGATTTTCTTTTCCCACCGCTTCAAGAATCTTGCGCAGTCTGCGGATATGCACATCGACGGTGCGATCCTCGATAAAAACATGATCACCCCAGACACGGTCGAGCAATTGCGCGCGAGTGTGTACACGTTCCTTATAAGCCATCAGAAAATGCAGCAAACGGAATTCCGTCGGGCCGAGCGCAATCTCCACCGGTTTTGACGGTTCATCACCGGTCTGCACATGCACTCGGTGTGTCGCCGGGTCCAGTTTCAATCCGCCGGATTCGATGACGTCATCGGACATTTCGGGCAAGCGGCGGCGCAGCACGGCTTTGATGCGAGCGAGTAATTCCCGCGGTGAGAACGGCTTAGTGACGTAATCATCCGCACCGGCTTCCAGTCCGGCAATTTTGTCGCTTTCCTGCACGCGCGCGGTGAGCATGATGATCGGAATCGCCTTGGTGCGTTCTTCCCGTCTCAATTTACGCGCAAATTCTACCCCGCTCGTATCCGGCAACATCCAATCGAGCAAAATCAAATCCGGCAAAACGTTATTGACCATTTTCCTGGCTTGCTCGGCATCGTCCGCGCACAAAACGATATGTCCCGCTTTCTTCAAATTCAGCGCGATCAGCTCCTGGATTGCATGTTCGTCTTCAACGACGAGTATGGTGACAGCCATCAACCACTCCATCTACAGTTAAGAATGCTGCAATCATATAAAGAAAGCGTTACATATTTATGACAATACGATGAAGGTAATATTATTCAGTGTCTGGTTAACCTGTTGCGTGGCTATCGGGTTGCGTTGTGCAGTGTCAGGATACTCGCTATCTATTTGATATGTTTAATACTGTGCGCCATGCGAATGCCCATTTATTACGAATGACGAATTGATGCATGATTCAGGTAGTTTTTTCAGGAAGATAACGGTGTATTTGTTTTGATGATGTGCTCTGATTATTTCTTAATTTCTATTAGAATACAGTGTGATAGTTTATATCAACCATGATTATGCGACATTACGTGTATGATTATTGGTCAGAATGTCGGATGTATCAGATTAGACACATAAAATTCCACTCAAACATTTCATAATGACAAACGATCAAATCATCGCGTTGTTTGCAAGTCTTGGAGCTTGCTTCTCCGCTATAGCAACTTTCTTGACTGTTCGCCAAATTGCAAAACAGAGGCAAGCGTCGTATAGGCCTGAATTGGCTCTATCTCGCGTTTCTGTTGTATGTAAGAAAGACCCAATAGCTTCCAGTACGATACCGACTTTTTGGGCCCCTATGGGCGATGATGGAAAATCCGATTCTCTGTCAAGAACGTTTTCATTACCCTTAAGTAACATTGGTCTTGGAACTGCCAAAGCTATATCTGTACTTTGGTCATTCCCCTTTGAAAGTGTAACTAAGCAGGTGAACGACCTCGCTCAGAAGACCCTTTCCGCCGCCTACTTCAAATTTGAAAAGGATCTACTCATTCTCGATTCTGAAAATCTAGGGAAGAGTACGTCCATGTGGTGTAATCAAAAGCATGAGACACTGGACTACGTTTTACCAGCTGCGGTACATCACGAGCCGGTGATGCTCAAACTTCCGCATGCATACACTCAGATTGTTTCTTCGCTTCTCTATTTTTCTATTAGAGAGAAGGATAGAGAGTCATTCCCGGAAATTCCACCGTTGATTGCAAAATTTGAGTTTTTAGATATTGGAGAGACTAAATATAGTGCAACTTTCAGTATCCAGTTTCAGATTTCAACCATATCTGGCGGTGGAGAGTTTATCAATGGTTACGTGGAGTCACGGAAGAATGTCTAACATTACACTCAAATGGGATGCGTCTTTTCGTGACGGTTTTGAAGGTTTATTGTTTTTTCGGCTTCAGTAACTTCGTTAACTGTCTGTGATAGCACGCCCTTTAGTTTTACGTTAGCTATTCAAGGAAATGAAAGCATAGCAGGGCGGGTTAGTAATAGTGTAATCAGCTATCCCAGAAATACCATCCAAATCCGGTTGCGCAGGAGTTCGCTACATTCCATTGTCGAACTTAACCGGCTTCTATCCCAACTAATCAATTACATTCGGCGAAAACCGGATCGATACAATCCGCAGCAAAATCAGTACGGTGATGACAGCAATGTGCAGGCCGACTTCAACGAAGGTATATTCTTTGTACCACAGACCGATCAGTTCGCCGATCAACACCACCAGCGCCACATCCAGAATAAACGTGACCTTGACGCGTCCGACCGATAGGTAGGACTGCAAAATACGGATCAGTTCGAGGATCGCCAGGATCAGGACGATGTCGACGATGATGTGCTCGGCGATTTGCGCCCAGCCGCTCTTCAGAATCTCCGGCAAATTGAACAATAAATTCAGCACGCCCGCAGCAATCCACACATACAGCGCCAGCATCAAAATACCCACGATGAACTGAATCGTGCGGGTATGCCAATCGCTATCGGTCAATAAAAATACGCTTTTCTCTTTGGCAATCGATTGATTGATCATCTGATTTCTCCTTTACATTGAATCGCATGGATCGCCATCTTAGGGATGCAATGTAAAAGTTTCATGACATCCGTGTGCTTCCCGGTTTCTCGCCGGTGACGGCGGGAGCGCTTGGTTAAATGACATCGAACTGTCATGAAAGTGAAATATTCAACTTGTAGTATGCACGGGCATTGTAGATGAGGAATTTATGCGTATTCATTTAGATAAAAGAATAATAGGGCTGGGCGGATTGGTGCTGTTGCTTTCCGCACCGGCAGCAACGGCGAGCAGTTTGGAGAATCTGGCCAGATCACTGGCTAAGATGCGCGGCGAAGTCGAGACGCTGCAAACGCAACTGGACCTGGAGAAGGAAAAACACACCAGCAAAATGTCCGCACTCAATTCGCAATTGGCGGATTTAAGCGTTGAAGAAAGAAGGCAGAAGCTGAGTATCGAGAAACTACAGCACTCGATCGATAAGTTATCCGAGGGTGCAAAGAAAGCGGAGCAATCGGGTGAGACACTGAAGCCAGTTCTGCTAGCGGCGCTTGCTGATTATAAGCGCCATATTCAAACCGGTTTTCCATTCAAGATGGAAGACCGCATCAAAGCCATTGACGATCTGGAAAATAATATTACCAACCGTCTGATCGACCCGAATAAGGCGGTCAACCAAGCCTGGTCTCTCATCGAAGATGAAATCCGCCTGAGCAAGGAGAATGGGATTTATCAGCAAACCATCCCTTTAAACGGAGAGAAAGTGCTGGTGGATATCGCCAAGCTGGGCACGGTATTTTTGTTTTTTCAAACCCGTGACAATCAGAGCGGAATGGCGCGGCGCGCAGAAGATGGCAGCTGGAAATATGAACTTGTGGATAACACGGCGGACATGGAGCGGATCAAGAATTTATTTGATTCGTTGAAGAAACAGATCCGCCAAGGCTATTTTGAATTACCGAATCCATTGAAGAAATGAAGAAAATTTTATTGATTGCACTACTTATGCTGGTAGCTGCCGCTTCAGCCCACGCCAAAGAAGATAAAGCGGCGGCATCCGAAAACATATCGGCCGCTGCCCCGGAAGAAAAGCCGGAAGCGGCTTCGTCCAAGAAAACTAGCGCACCTAAGCAGGAAGCGGTCAATCTGGAAACCGCGTATAAGCGCGAATTTGCTTTCTTGGAAGCGCAGAAACGCGAATTAACCGAACGGCTAAAAAACTATCAAGCCAGTGCAATCCGGGAGGAGCAAGCCCTCAGCGGCAAAATCAGCGCGCTGGAGCGCAACTCGGTGGAGCGTTCGGCAAAAATCGATCAGTTGACGACACAGTTATCCGAAGTTGAGCGCAAAGAAGCCGTGGTTAGTGAACGCAGTGATACGCTGGAAACCACTTATTTGCAAGCGGAAGCAACCTTGAGGAATCATGGCATCGAAATGCCATCAGCCATCAAGGAAATAAAAGGTAATGACCAGACTAAAGTAGGTTATGTGTTTAACCAAGCGTTATCCCTGCTGCAGTCGTTGGGTGCGGTGCAAACAAAGCCGGGGAGTTTCTTCCTGGAGAATGGCAAACAAGTACAAGGAAATCTCGTTCATTTAGGCAATATCGCGGCTTATGGCATCAGCGCCGAAGGCAGTGGTAGCCTGGTGCCTGCGGGTGGTGGTGATTTCAAGGTGTGGAAAGGTGCTGGTACCGAATCTGTCACGGCTTTGAGCAAAAATCAGCAGCCCGATTTACTGCAGTTGTATCTATTCGAGTCACGCACAACCGCCATCGATGAGATGCCGGAAAAAACCATTGTTGGCATTATCGATTCGGGTGGGCCGATTGGCTGGGTCATCGTGATACTTGGTTGTGTGGCGGTCTTGCTGATCCTGATTCGGGTTTATTTACTGCGCGCCAACAGCGCTAACACGGAGCAGCTTAGCGGGCAGATTATCCAGCAACTGACTTCGGGCGATTTGGAAGTTGCGAAAAAAAGCTGCGAAGACGACTCATCGTCCATTGGGCGTGTCTTGCACTATACCTTGCGGCATTTGAAAGATGATCGCGATCATATGGAAGGTATTGTGTACGAAGCGATTCTGCAGGAATCCGGACCACTGGACCGTTTTGGGCCAGCTATTCTGGTGATTGCCTCAATCGCACCTTTGCTCGGTTTACTGGGAACGGTAACCGGCATGATCGAGACCTTTGACATGATTACCGAATTCGGTACCGGTGACCCCAAATTATTATCCGAAGGTATTGCAATTGCACTGGTGACAACGGAGCTGGGTTTGATTGTCGCCATTCCAACCTTGCTGCTGGGTTCCTTGTTATCGGCTTGGGCCAGAAATATCAAACGCGACATGGAGTATTCGGCACTCAGGATCATTAACATTTTTCTGGGTGGAGGACTTGATCTGGAAGAAGGGAGTGTGCCTGCTGGCGGCGAGAGTGCCTTGGCATTGCACCACGCGTGACATGAGTTTCTCCGAGCAGATTTTATTAATCAAGACACTGTTTGCCGCGGGTGGGATCGTCATGCCGCCGCTGGTGCTGTGCATTTTATTGCTGTGGTACGGGTTGGGATATCGCTTCTGGGTCATGAAAGAGCCCAAATCGATGGGGGTGCGTGACATGCTCAAATACTATCAGGAACACGATGATAAACCGGCCGGAAATATTGTCGCGCAGGCGATCAAGCAAGGCCTGTGGTTAAAGAAAAAAGGTGTCAGGAATCTCAGGCGCCATCTGGATGCGGCTTTTTATGGATACGAAAGAGAAATTAGAAAATTCTCTGTGCTGATACGTGTGGTGATTCTGATCTCCCCATTGCTGGGTTTATTGGGAACCGTGATCGGCATGATCGAGACATTCGATTCGCTGGCAACCATGACATTGTTTTCACAATCCGGCGGCATTGCCGGTGGTATTTCGCAAGCATTGTTTACCACGCAAATGGGGTTGACCGTGGCGATTCCGGGATTGCTGGCGCATAGCATTCTCAACCGGAAGCAACAACAGATCGAGCAGGATCTTTCCCAGGTTAAAGATCTTCTATGTCATCAAGCACTTGTTCATCATACGAGAGAAATATCACATGCTGAGAAATAACGAACCCGTCGAAGCGGAAGCCACCATCGATATGGCGCCATTGATCGATATCGTGTTCATATTACTGATTTTTTTCATGGTGACGACGACCTTCGTCAAGGATATGAAACTCGAGCTAGAGCGGCCGAAGGCCAGTAGCGCCGTATCGGCATCGAGTAAAGCGATCCGGCTGTTTATAGACCGTAACGGTGATACCTATATGGACGGTGAACCCGTGCGGGCGTGGCTGATACAAAGCAAGCTGCGTGATTTGCTCAGCACTGCCTCCAGCAAGGTGGTACTGGTCGTCACGGATGAAGGTGTACCGGCGGGGAAACTGGTTGAAGTGGTCGATCAAGCACGCTTGGCGGGTGCCGAGAGCGTGGGCGTTGCAACTAAAAAAGAAGCGGGGTAAAAGAAAATGGACAAAACAGAAGTGAAACAACATATCGCCGGGATGGTATCGATGCTGTTTGGATTGATACTGGTTTTCGGTTTGATTCTGGTGATGAATCATTACATGGGCAAGATTGAGCGATCACAACCCCAGGAAGTGACGGAAATCGCCATGACCAAGGAAATCAAACAAGAGCCCAAAAAAGAAATCAAGAAGGTGAAACCGAAAAAGCAAGTGACTCGTCCGCAGGCGCCTGCACCTTTCAAAGGATTGGATACTGCGCTATCCGGTATCGATCTTGGGTTACTGGGTTTGGATAATGGGCAGAGAGAACTGGACGATAGTTTGCTTGGTAAAACCGGCAATGCCGTCATGACGGCTGATCTGGTGGATGTGCCGCCGAAACCGGTTGCGCGCGGATCTTTCAAATATCCGCCAGCCGCGAAAAAGAACGGCATAAAAGGCTATGTCGTTCTGTCGGTTCTGGTGGAAACGGATGGTTCCGTCAATCAGGTGCAGGTGTTGGAATCCAACCCGTCGGGCATGTTTGATTCGGCTGCCTTGCAAGGCATACGCGCGTGGCAATTCGAACCGGCCAAGTACAAAGGCGAAACGGTGCGCGTGTGGGCCAAGCAAAAAATCCGCTTCGATTTGTCTTGATGTTTGCGATGAACAATCGATCGAACTGGCCGCTGCATTTTCTGGTTTACGCGGCAATCGTGCTGGGCTGTTACGTGCACTCCGTCCAGGCGGCGGAGAATAAGAATAAGGTGCAGTCTGCCGATTTTATTGAGCTGGCGGCCGTGATGCTCAAGGACGGTCATCATGATCGTGCGTTGCTGGCATTGCAGAGTGTCGATCTCGGCAACAAAAAAAACGATCTGGCCCGGTTTTATACACTGCAAGGGTTAGCCTATCTGGGATTGAATGATCTCGAAGCGGCCAAGGACAGTTTGCAGCAAGCCGTCAAAAACGGTCAGCAAGATTCATCGATTTTTATCTATCTGGCACAAGTCTATTTCGGTATCAAGGATTACAAAAGAACCATCGATGTGATCGGCAAAGCCGGAAATCTGGTCAATAAGGATGCGGCGCTGATCAGCATAAAAGCGGAGTCCTATTGGCATCTGAAAGAAACCGAAGCGGCTATCCATGCATTGAATGATGGACAGCGGGCATTTCCGGCCGACTTACGTTTTCTCAAGCGCAAGGTTTTTTATTTTGTTGAGCTGGGGCTTTATCAGGAAGCCGTCAAGCTGGGTAGAGATTACCTGAAGCGATCCAATGCCAGCGCCGCCGACTATATCGCATTTGGTAATGCGTTACGTCTAAGCCGGGAATACCAGGAAGCGATCAATATTCTGGAGATTGCGCGTTTGCAGTTTCCGCAGGATGAAATGACCGCAAAATTGCTGGCGCATACGTATCTCGATCAAGGAAAACTAAACTCCGCGGCGTTTATTCTGGAACAAGCGGCGTTGCTCAATCCGCAGCTGCAAGCGGAAGCGGCGGAAGTTTACCGGCGCGCGGGGCGGTTTCATAAAGCCTTGACCTTGAATGAAAGCATCAGCGATCAGAAAGTTAAATTCAAGCAAAGATTATCCATTCTGCTGGCATTAAAGCAGTTCGAGCGTGCGGCCAATATGGAATCGAGTTTGTACCGCACCGGTTTGCTGGAGGATCAGGATGTCCGCTACGCGCTGGCTTATGCGTTATTTTCCAGCCGCCGCTTTGCCGAAGCCAATAAGCATCTGGATCACCTGAAGAATGCCGAGCTGTTCAGAAAAGGCACCGAACTGCGCCGCTTGATGGAAATTTGTAAAACCGAGCCATGGCAATGCACGTAATGCGATCGCTGGCAACGCCGGAATCATTCCTTGTTGTGTTCTTGTTTATACCGCCTTGATGTCCGCCTAGAACGCTTTCCTTTTTGATTAACTGAGAATTGATCTCCACGCGCAACCGGTTTGCAAATGGAGAGGGGGCTTGATACGCCAAATGAATACAAAAATAAAAAAATTTATCCGGATTTGCGGGTTACTCGCGATGGCTCTAATCAACGCAGCTGTTTGGGGAGCTGAGGAAAAGGCCGAGTTCTCAATTCATCTGTTTCAAAATGGATTGCCTATCGCCGATGCCGAATTGTCGATCAGTAGCGAGTCGTTCGACAAATCCAGCGCGATCCTGATTTTTGAAGCGACTCCGGCCATGTACACTTGGCGGCCGAGTAGCGATGCGCCATTGAAAACCAATGCGAGCGGTAGCCTGGCCGGGAAATTGCCGCCCGGGATTTATCAGTTCACTGTTAATACCAAAGATCAGGAATTTACTTTCGATTTGCCGTTGCGTCCGGCGGAGAACGCCCAGATTCTTGTCACTTTTTACTCGGGTAAGAAGAAACCGCTACTGAATATCGAAAGCTCGGTGGCGGGCACTCTGGCTGGTTCAGTGGCAGGTGAAGAAAAGCGCGATCAAGGCGAAGGCACGATCTCGGTCCAAGTGCTATCGGCGGAAACGCAAAAACCGGTCAAGGATGTGCAAGTGTTTTTGAGCGGTTTGAAAGAAAAATTCAGAACCGACGAGCAAGGTCAAATCACCACAACGATCCCAGCCGGTAGTTACAGTGTCTCCTTATTGCACAACGCCTATAGCAGCCAAACATTGGACGACGTGCAAATTGAGCAGGATCAGAACACGCCTTTAAGTTTTAAATTGACACCGGCGGGTGTCGAATTGGCCGAATATGTGGTGCTCGAACCTCACTTGGCGGGTACGGTGGCTTCGGTGATCGAGGAGCAAAGAACGGCAACTTCTGTGGCCACGGTCTTGGGTGCCGAACAATTCAGCCGGGCGGGCGATGGCGATGCTGCCAGCGCGCTGCGAAGAGCTTCCGGGTTAACGCTGGTCGGCGGTCAGTTCATTTTTATCCGTGGATTGGGTGAGCGTTTTTCCTCAACGCTGGTCAACGGCGCCGCAGTTCCCAGCCCGGATGCGACTCGGCGCGTTGTGCCGCTGGATCTGTTTCCGACCAATATTCTTGAAAGTGTCATGGTACAGAAAACCTACTCGCCCGATCGTCCGGCGGAGTTTGCGGGCGGTACCATAGAAATGCGCACACGCGGCATTCCCGATGCGTTTTTCTTCAATCTAAACCTGCAAACCGGTATGAATGACAATACGACGTTCCAGGATGGCTTGACTTATAAGGGAGGCGGAGCGGACTTTACCAGTTACGACGATGGCGCGCGTGCTTTGCCGGATTCGCTGGCCGATGCGACAAAGGATGGTGTACCTATAAAACCGGCGTCAGTTTTTAATCCCAGCGGATTTACACCCAAACAGATTGAGAAGTTTGGCGAAGATTTATCGGGCGTGTGGGATGTCGACCGGAAAAAGCGTGCACCGGATACTGGCATGCAAGCATCGATGGGGGATAGTTTCACATTCGGTGATTTCCGTCTGGGATATATCGCGGCGGCCGGGTGGAAACGGGAATTCAGAAAACAAAATGAAATCAACCGCGAATTTGTCGCTGCCGATACCGGCGACGGCAGCTTGAGAAAAGTTCAGGATTTTCGTATGCAGCGCTCATTGAGTGAAGTGCAGCTGACCGGTTATGTGGGCACGGAACTACACTACAAAGAGGATCATAAGGTTTTTGCCAAAACGATGTTTCTCCGCCAGGCGTTCGATGAAGCCAGAATTTCTCAAGGATTCACCGATGCAGAGACCAACGATATCCGCAGAACGCGGCTGAAGTTCTTTTCCAATCAATTGTTGATGACCCAAGTGGGTGGTGAACATCGATTCGACCGGTTGAAAGATTTGTCGATTAATTGGTTGTATACCAATGCAACCGCCAACCGGGAAGAACCCAAAACGCGCGATTACCGTTTTGATTCCGATAGTCAAGGCAATTATTTCTTTGCGCAGCGCGCGGATAACAATCAGGTCATGTACGCGGACTTGGTCGATAAGGATCAGAGCTGGAGGGTGGATGGGAAACTGCCGGTGCAACCGTCGTTCAATCACAAGATTACTTTAGGAAGCGGTTTTATTACGCAGAGCAAGACTAGGGATTCAGCTATCCAGCGCTTTAACTACTTTCCGGTCGGCCGCGATGGCTTCAGTTCGGCAGTTTTATCGCAATCGTCGCTGGAAAGCATATTGCGGCCGCAGTATATCGGCACGAACGGATTTCAGTTGCGTGACGTGACGCGCCCCAGCGATAGATACACGGCTTCCCAGGATTTGTTTTCTTATTACGGGAAAATGGATTGGTTGATGTACGACCGGATCAATATTACCGGCGGGTTGCGCTGGGAAGACAATGATCAGAGAGTCAATACTTTTACGCTGAACAACACGCCTACAACCGCCCAGCTCAAGCGAGTCGATATGCTGCCGTCCGTAGTCGGCACGTTGTTCTTGACCGATAAACAGCAGCTTCGCGCCGGTTTCAGTCAAACCTTATCAAGACCGGACTTCCGGGAATTGTCGGCAGCGCCTTTTACAGATATCAATACCAATCAGGAAACTGTCGGTAATCCCAATTTGAAGCAAACATCCATTACCAATTGGGATTTGCGCTGGGAATATTACTTATCGCCGACGGAAAACATTTTTGCCGGATTTTTCTGGAAAGATTTAACCAAGCCGATTGAGCTGGTTGCGGTGCCGGGTACCGCTGGTCTCAATACTTATCAGAATACCGACAAAGCGAATATCTATGGGTTTGAGCTAGAGCTGCTCAAGAAACTGGATTTTGTCCATCCGGTGTTGCAGAACTTTTATGCCGGCGGTAACTACACTTGGTCGGCATCGAATGTGCAATTGAATGCCGATAATCTGAAAGCGCAAACGACCAATGACCGCCAACTGCAAGGCCATTCCGCCCAGATCGTCAATTTCCAGATCGGCTATGACAATCCGCAGTGGAAAACGCAGGCCACGCTGTTATACAACGTTTCCAGCAAACGTATTATGGCCGCCGGAGTACTGGGCGCGCCGGATAAATACGAGCAACCCGTGCATCAACTGGATTTTGTGTTTAGCCAGAATTTATACAGAGGGTTGTCGATGCAAGTTTCCATGCAAAATTTACTCGATTCCGAAATCCGGATTACTCAAGGCGATGAAGTTACCCGGGCATTCCGCCGCGGACGCTTTTTTAATTTGAGCGTGCGTTTGGCGTATTAGACAGCGGTTTTATTCTCAAGAGCTACGGTTATTCTGCTGTAGCGCAATCCTCGTATTTGTTCAGTCTGTATTAATTTTGCCCCAGCTAAAGTGATATCTGGCAGCAAGAAACAGCTTGTAAAGACAGACTACTTTTGACGAGGATTCCAGCATGAAAAAATTCTTCCTGGTGTTGGTTGCAATGGCATTGGTTGTGTTGCTTAGCGGTTTTCGCACACCCAACGGCAATATCATTTCCAAAGGCGATTTCTCGGATAAATTGCTAATCAATATAGGGGAGCCGCATATCCGAACGGACTTGGGGCTAGTGCAGACCCGAGCTTTTGGCGGAATTATGTACATCAAGCGGGAAGTGTGGACTTACAGAATCGATGACTACAACTATCGCTTCATTATCGAAAACGGACGAATCGTCGCCGATCATTGGACCCGGTTTTAATCGTTCGGATAATGATTCGGACGTTTCTGGAGTGATTTGAGGCTGAGGACTCGTTTGACGGTAATCTGTATTGTCATGTTAACGTAATACCCCTGTCATGCTGGCTTGGTAGATTTGCTTACCCTAAATAAAACATTGAGGTAAGTAAATGAGGTTCAAATCAAGTCGTATAAAAAAATTAATTACGGCGTCAGTTGCGTTGCTGGGTAGTGTCGCACTAAACGGACACGCAGCAACCGCAACCTTCGATCCGGCAAGCGGTATTGTCAATCTACCTGTCGTGGAAGTCTTGAGCGGCAGCACGTCTTCATTCTATAGCGCGCAATTACAACTGAGCGGTAGCGAGCTGCAATTGATCGCAGCCAGTCCAATCGCAGCGACAACCGGACAACGTAACGTGTTTGATTCCGATACCAGCGCGGTGCATGTTGCTTCGGTTACCGTCGGTGCGGATGATTTTTACGCCAAATTAAAATTGGTGCCCGGATCCAATCCGCTACGTTTTACGGTGGATCAGCTGGTTAACAACGCATTTCAAGGCTGTCCAAGTTTCGCAGTGGCTGGTCCTAGTGCCGGTTCCTGTATTTTAAGCGGTGAAATTAAAACCAATGTGACACTGACAAAAAATATCAACTGGATTCTATCCGGCGGTGTCTATGTCGGTGGCGATAACTCGCAAAGTGCGACCCTGACCATCAACCCCGGTGCCAAGATTTTTGGTGAAGCGGGCGCGGATTATCTGTTTATCCGCCGCGGTTCCAAGATCATGGCCGAGGGAACGCCGGATAATCCGATTGTAATGTCCGGTCCATTACAACAATCGCCTGGTGAGTGGGGTGGTTTGCTGATCGCCGGTAACGCGCCGATCAACGGTTGTAATGTGGGTGTCACACTTTGTGAAGCGCCATTCGAAGCGATTACGTCGGAGTTTTTTGGCGGTAACAATCCAACGGAAAGCAGCGGCGTGGTCAAGTACACGCAGATCCTTTTTGCCGGTTTTGCCGTGCGTCCGGATGAAGAACTCAATGGCTTGACGCTGATGGGTGTCGGTTCGGGCACGTTGATTAATTATGTGCAAGTGCATGCTGGTTTGGACGATGGTGTGGAAATGTTCGGTGGTACGGTGCAGATGAAGCATTTGGTGCTGACCGAAAATCGTGATGATGCATTCGATTGGACCAGTGGTTTCAAAGGCCGGGCGCAATTTGTTCTGGTGAAACAATCCGCCGGTGTTGGTGATCGTGGAATCGAAGCGGACAATAATGAGAAAAATCACGACAGCCTGCCGCGCGCGCATCCCATTTTATCCAACTTCACCATTATCGGCCGCAATGATACCGGTGCTACCCAAGGCATCTTACTGCGCCGGGGAACGGCAGGAAATATCTGGAATTCGGTTATTACCGGATCACCGGTTTGTGTGCGGATCGATAGTGCTTCGACTTATGCAAATGCTGGTTCTCCAGGTAGTTTAACGGGTGAATTAACGATGCAAAACTCTTTTGCGCAATGTGCCCAGAATTTCGCGGATGGTGACGGTGCTACCTTCTCTGTTTCCGATTGGTTCTTGTCCCAATCCGAAAATAAAGCGGAAGATCCTCTGCTGGATGGTTATTTACCCAAAACCGGCTCGCCACTGACATTAGGCGGAGCCGCAGTGAGTGATGCTTTCTTTGATGTGGTCGATTATGCCGGCGCGTTCAAGGATGCGAGCCATGATTGGACCAAAGAATGGACATTCCCGTTTTAACAGATACCCTTTGGAAATGTTGTCTACACTCTCCTCTAATAGTGTAGACAAAACCGCTTAACCCAAGCACTTCTACTGTTGAAGTGTCACAACGATCCGGGAGATCGGGGGCGTTCTGAATTGGGTTTATGTTTTTCTGCTGTTTTCACTTCTTCTCGTAGCACACCTCCTTGACACTGCCATCGGCAAGTTGTCCGGGAGGTTTCTTTTATGCGCAATAGAACTGTCATCATCCTGTCATGCAGTCCGGTTAAGATTTTCATCCGAGACACGCGCTATTGATTGATTGGGAGAATATAAGATGAAATTACAATTTGGCCTGATGCTGGCTTTTGCGGCATTACTTTTTACCACACACGCAGGTGCTGCCGATATCACCGGCGCAGGCGCGACTTTTCCCTATCCGGTTTACGCCAAATGGGCCGATGCCTATAAAAAAGTAACCGGGATCCGGTTAAATTACCAATCCATTGGTTCCGGCGGCGGCATCAAGCAAATCAAAGCCAAGACCGTTGATTTTGGCGCTTCGGATAAGCCATTGACAGTCGAAGAACTGGAGAAAAACGGTTTGACGCAGTTCCCCACCGTGATTGGCGGCGTGGTGCCGGTTATTAACGTGGAAGGCATGCAGGCCGGGCAGATCAAATTAACCGGCGCGGTGCTAGCGGATATTTTTCTGGGCAAAATCAAACGATGGAATGATCCCGCGATTGCCGGTTTAAATAGCGGCGTCAATTTGCCGGGTAGCAACATCGCGGTGGTGCATCGCGCGGATGGTTCCGGCACCACGTTTTTGTTTACCGATTATTTGAGTAAAGTTAATCCGGAGTGGAAAGAAAAAATCGGCGCCGATGCTTCCGTGGCTTGGCCTATCGGTACGGGCGGCAAAGGTAATGAAGGTGTGGCTAATTTCGTGAAGCAAATCAAGAATTCGATCGGCTATGTCGAAGCGGCCTACGCGAAACAAAATAAAATGAGTTACGTGCAACTGCAGAATCGCGACGGCGCTTATGTCATACCGGTGGAAGACAGCTTCAGGGCTGCCGCCGTCAACACGCAGTGGAACAGCGCCACGGGATTTTACGAGATTCTTACCGATAAACCCGGACAAGATAGCTGGCCCATTACCGGCGCCACTTTTGTTCTGATGCATCAATCCCAGGAAAATCCGGAGCAAGCGCTGGAAGTATTGAAGTTCTTTGAATGGGCTTACGTGCACGGCGATGAAATGGCCTTGGCGCTCGATTACATTCCGATGCCGGATAATATTGTGAAACTGATTGAAGATTCCTGGAAAACCCGGATTAAAGGCAAAGATGTCCAGACCATTTACTCGGCTCGATAGTCCGCGAGAAACTCAAGATCAGAGACAGAGTGTTTCTCAACACCATGCGTAATCACTTTCTGCTAGCGGTTATCACAAAAATAAGCCTTACGCGCCTGCAATCAGGCTTGGCAAAAACGATGCCCACAACCCATACAGCAGCAAAATTGAATCAGCAACGGCTGCTCGATTGGGTATTTCGCAAAGCGACCTGGTTTTTTACCGCGCTGGTTTTTGTATTGCTGGCAGCCTTGTTGCTTTCTTTGCTGATCGGCAGCTGGCCGGCGATACAAGCATTTGGTTTTGATTTCCTGTTCAGTACGCAATGGAATCCGGTCACGGAAAAATTCGGCGCGCTGGTGCCCATCATCGGCACGCTGGTTACCTCACTGATTGCGCTCTCGATCGGTATTCCGGTCAGTTTCGGTATTGCACTGTTTCTAACCGAACTGTCTCCGCCTTGGCTGCGCCGTCCGCTGGGAGCAGCAATCGAGCTGCTGGCGGGTATTCCCAGCATTATTTATGGCATGTGGGGCTTGTTCGTATTTGCACCGTTTTTTGCGAAACATGTACAACCGGGAATGCAGAGCACACTCGGAGAAATTGCCGGAATCGGTTTTTTGTTTGAAGGCGCCGTGATGGGAATTGGCATGCTGACGGCCGGTATTATCTTGGCGATCATGGTGATTCCTTTTATTGCTTCGGTGATCCGCGATGTGTTTGAAGTCGTGCCCGTCATGCTGAAAGAATCGGCCTACGCGCTGGGCGCCACCACGTGGGAAGTGATTTGGTATGTGGTTCTGCCTTATACCAAGACCGGTGTGGTCGGCGGCATTATGCTCGGTCTCGGCCGCGCCTTAGGCGAAACGATGGCGGTTACTTTTGTGATCGGCAACGCGCACCAGTTGCACGCGTCTCTTTTCATGCCGGGGAATAGCATTGCTTCGGCATTGGCCAACGAGTTTACGGAAGCGGACGGTGATTTGTACACCGCCGCACTGATCGAGCTGGGTTTGATTTTGTTCTTGATCACCTTCGTAGTATTGGCTTGCTCCAAAATTCTTTTATTACAACTGAAGAAACGCGAAGGCAGCATTTCCTAGCGTCACATGATGATCCCCATTTATACCCGGCGCCGCATCATTAACGCGATCAACCTGACTTTCTCCGTGCTGGCGATGGCGTTCGGCTTATTTTGGCTGTTTTGGATTTTGCTGACGCTGTTCGACAAGGGGTTGGATGGTATCAGCTTCACTACTTTTACGCAGATGACACCGTCGCCCGGTGATACCGGCGGCTTGTTGAATGCGATTGCCGGTAGTTTGGTCATGGTTACGCTCGCTACGCTGATCGGCACGCCGGTCGGCATCATGGCGGGTACTTATTTGGCCGAATTCGGCCAACGCGGCTGGCTTGCTCCAGTTACCCGGTTTGTTAACGATATTTTGTTGTCCGCGCCTTCGATCGTCATCGGCCTTTTTGTTTATACGGTGTATGTCGCCAAGGTGGGGCATTTTTCCGGATGGGCAGGCGCATTGGCGCTCTCGTTGATTGTTATTCCGGTGGTCGTGCGCACCACCGAGGATATGCTGCGGCTCATTCCAAACAGCTTGCGCGAAGCAGCAATCGCGTTGGGCGCGCCGCAATGGAAAGTGGTTACGCTGGTTACCTGGCGCGCTTCCAAGGTCGGGATCATGACCGGAATATTATTGGCAGTTGCACGAATCAGCGGGGAAACCGCGCCGTTGTTGTTTACCGCGCTCAATAATCAATTCTGGAGCGCGGACATGAATCGCCCCATGGCCAATTTACCCGTTGTTATTTTTCAGTTCGCCATGAGTCCTTACGAGTACTGGCAGGAATTGGCCTGGGCAGGCGCGTTATTGATTACGCTGAGTGTGCTCGGGTTGAATGTTGCGGCGCGCATTTTCATGCGTAAGCGCGATTTTTAAAATTAAAAACTCAAATGACCATCAGCCCTTCACAACCCGATATTTGCAAAATCTCCATCAACGATTTGAATTTTTATTACGATACATTTCATGCGCTGAAATCGATCAGCATGCAGATCCGGAAAAATAAAATCACCGCGTTTATCGGTCCTTCCGGCTGCGGGAAATCGACTTTACTGCGCACCCTAAACCGCATGTATCAACTGTATCCGAGTCAGATCGCCCAGGGAGAGATTGTAGTGGACGGTGTGAATATTCTCGATAAGAAGCAGGATTTGAATATGTTGCGCGCCAAAATGGGCATGGTATTTCAAAAACCGACACCGTTTCCGATGTCGATTTTCGATAATGTGGCATTTGGTGTGAAGCTGTATGAATCGCTCAATCGTTACGATTTGGCCGAGCGGGTTGAATGGGCGTTACAAAAAGCCGCGTTATGGGAAGAAGTCAAAGATAAATTGAATCAAAGTGGCACCAGTCTTTCCGGCGGCCAGCAGCAACGCCTATGTATCGCCCGTACGATCGCGGTGAAGCCCGATGTGGTGCTGCTTGACGAACCGACTTCTGCGCTGGATCCGATTTCTACGGCGCGGATCGAAGATTTGATCTTCCAATTGAAGGAGGATTACACCATTGCGATTGTGACGCATAACATGCAGCAGGCGGCGCGCGTTTCCGACTATACCGCTTACATGTATTTGGGTGAGCTGATCGAATTTGGCGCTACCGATACGATTTTTACGACACCCAGACAGCGAGCCACGGAAGATTATATTACCGGGAAATTCGGCTAGTTTATTTTCTATAGGGAACTGATCCATCGTGCATCACGAGCGGTAAGACACGGAAATTTGATCGCCGGTCACAGCTGTGAACGAAGGAGGTTACCCGACTAGATTTTATTAGTACATATGTACTAATAAAAGAGGAGAAATGCTCTATGTACTTAAGGATTTACAAAACTATAATGAAGCACATTGTTAATGCGGTTATGTATCGGTTTTGGGTTTGTATCATTTTTAGAGTGGCATAGAAGCGTGTGTGATTAAAGTTGGCTTTGAGCAGGAATATTAATAGCCAGTTTTTTTATAGCAGCCTTAAATTTACGGATTAAGTTATGAAATTTCAATTGAAAAAGAATTACCTTGCACAAGTAGTTGCAATTGCTTTGTGCGGTACGTTTGTTACTGCAGCACAAGCTGCACCCGTTACGATTAGCGGTTTTGGCACTACCTCGGCTAGGATTGACGATGCCGGTTATTTTTCTCCATCCGGTGCGCTCGGTTTGAGCTTTTTGGGCAGAGAATATGTTAATCATGGCACTTTTGCATCCAATTGGTGGTTGAATGCCAATGGCGCTTCGGTTGCGATTGCTGATGAAGTGACCGGAAGTAATCCATTGAGTTCTTCGGCTTTTGCCATCGGTAGCAGTATTGCGGTCGTTACCAATATAGCGGGCGGCGGCGGTGGCTGGAGCGTGGTTGAAACGGTAAGTATACCAACGAGCGGTCATGTCGCCGTTAAAGTGCAACTGACCAATAATACCGGTGCTACGGCCAATCATGTGCAGTGGGGTGTTGGTATTGACCCGGATCAAGGTATTCCCGGCGGAGTTGGATTCGGTACGACTAATACAATTGACGGATTAGGAAATCTTTCTTCCGTAACCGCAAAAAGTTTGGATGGATGGGCATTAACGCTGCATAACACCACCAGTGCTTCAGCATTTGCGATAGCGCCTTATATCGATCCTGTTAACTGCTGCAGTCCGGTTGATCCTGCTGTGATGCTGGCCGCGGCCCAAGGAATCGGCAGCTACGGTTTTGCCGATCATTCCATCAATTTGGCTTATGATTTGGGCACTGTCGCGAATCATCAATCAGTGAGCTTCGGTTACGAATACATTATGGCCGTTCCGGAACCTGAAACTTATGCCATGTTGCTGGCAGGTCTCGGTTTGATTGGTTTTTCAGCACGCCGTCGCAGAGTGATGTAAGCAATATCCATCACTGGATCAAGATCGAAAACCATGGAGAAGCAAGATTTCTCCATGGTTTTTTACTTTCTGAACCTGTGGGTTCTGAATTAAACTGCATGCTTCAGAAGAATCTTCAACTTTCTTCACTTTCTAAATCCGGTATTGAGTCGGTATTGCAAATCCGTTAGCCGGAATGGGCGGCTTCGTTACGCAATGGTTTCTAAATGAGTACAATAGCGGATCGGCGCAATCTCGCCGCTGCAACCGTCACTATCCAAACATGCTAATCAAACCATTAGATTCTTCTCATTTACGCATTACCATCGACCCGGCTTCATTGGGATTTTCCGATACTTCGGAATTGTTGCAACAGCCGTTATCCTGGATTGGTCAGGAGCGGGCAGAAGCGGCTGTGCGTTTTGGTCTCGGCATGATGCAGCCGGATTATCATTTGTTTGTGTTGGGAGAAGCGGGGTCAGGGCGTTCTTCTTTATTACAACAAGCGATGATGGCCTCCGCGGCTGATAGAACGGCGTCCCCGGATCTATGTTATCTCTATAATTTCATTACACCCGAGAAACCGCTGGCTTTGCATTTGCCTGCCGGGCAGGGGCGTTTGTTGCGTCAGGCCATGCTGCAACTGGCGAAATCGCTGCCATCCGAAATCACGCAATGTTTGAGCGGACAGGATTTCAAGATCAAAAGCGACCGGCTGGAGAAAAAATTCAGAACCGAAACAAGCCAAGCGTACAAAAAACTCGACAAGTTTGCAGAATCCCTTCATGTCACCATTCATCGGGAAGACGAACAGATTTTGTTTACCTTGCTGGATGAAAAAGGGGAAATTCTGACCGCGGAAAATTTGTTGAAACTGCCCAAAGCACGCCGGGTTGAAATAGAACAAGCGGAACAGGCATTGCGTGAGGCGATTGCGGTTTATTTTGAGGTATTCCAACGGGTCGAGAAAGAAAAAGACGCGGCATTGGCGGCATTGCAACGCCGTATCGTGCAGCCTTTGCTGAATCTTGCGTTGCAGAAAATTTTAGCGGAGTTGCAAAAACCTGTACATGAGGAGCGGCTCAGCACTTTTCTTGAACAGGTGGAAGCGGATATTCTCGACAATTTGGCGTTGTTTGAGACGGGTGATATCGACGAAGAGAAACGGCAAACGGAACTAGAACGGATTTTCTCCCGCTATCAGATCAATCTGGTCGTGGATAACGCTGATTTACCGGGAGCGCCGGTTATTATTGAGGACAATCCGTCAGCGTATGCCTTGTTTGGCAGTATCGATTATCAGTTTGAGAACGGCAAACTGAAAACTGATTTCATGCGTATCCGCGCCGGTAGCTTGCTAAAAGCGCATGGCGGTTTTTTGATGCTGCATCTGGATGATTTACTGACGGACGGTTCATTGTGGGTAAAATTGCGGCGTTTTTTGCGCAGCAAGCGCTTGCAAATTGAAGAGCCCGGCTCGGCATGGGCTTCCAATGCACCCGTATCCCTTGAGCCCGAAGCAGTCGACGTGAACGTTAAAATCATTCTGGTCGGATCACGGGAAGAATACTATGATTTGCAGGAAATCGATCCTGAATTCATGCGCCGCTTCCGCGTAAAAGTGGATTTTGCCGGGAGCTTTATCGCGAGTATGGAAACTTATCATGCATCGGCTGTGTTCGTCGCACATGCCTGCGATGCGGCAAAATTACCGCATTTTTCCGCGGCTGCGGTCGCGCGCTTATTGGAAGAATCGCACCGGGAAGTGGAAGATCAGAAACGCCAAAGTGCAATTTTTGCCCGCACCGAGATGCTGCTGCTGGAGAGCGCGGCGCTATGCCATGCCCGTCATGGCCGTTGCGTGGAAGTGGCGGATATTTCCGACGCGCTGCAAGCGCGCAACTTGCGCCACAATTATCCGGACTTGCGCTTACAGGAAGCCATTATCGAGGGTGAAATCGCCATTGCATTGCAAGGCGAAGCCGCCGGTCAGCTCAACGCGCTGACGCAGATTGATTTGGGCGATCACAGTTTTGGTACGGCGGTGCGTCTTACCGCGCGTACTTTTGCCGGTGAGGATGGTGTGCTGAATATCGCCCGCGAAGTGGATATGTCCGGGCCGATTCACGATAAGGGCATGCTGATATTGCAGAATTACCTGACAGGTTTGTTTACCCATCTGGCGCCGTTGGCACTGAGCGCATCGATTGTTTTTGAGCAGGAATATACCGGTATCGAAGGAGATTCGGCTTCGTGCGCGGAATTTTATGCACTGCTGTCGGCGCTGGCGGAATTGCCGCTGAAACAAAGCATTGCCGTGACCGGTGCGTTGAATCAATACGGTGAGGTGCTGCCGGTGGGGGGCATCAATGACAAGATCGAAGGTTATTTCAAGTTGTGTGAGAAAACGGGCTTAACCGGTGAGCAGGGTGTATTGATTCCGTATCTAAACCGGCAACATTTGATGCTGGATCAGAAAGTGATTGCAGCGGTTGAGAAGGGTTTATTTGCAATTTATACGATGGAACATGTCATGCAAGGGCTTGAGTTACTCACCGGCTTGCCATCGGGTAGCAGTGAATCGGCGCAGATAAACGGCTATTCATCCGATACTGCTCTCGGTCATGCGCAGAAAACATTGCTGGTTTTCCGCCGCGCTTGCCAATCGACGCAACACCCCAGGACCGAACACCGGCGGCTGCCATCCCGGGCGGATAGATAGTCCGTGCATTCATCCTCCGATCCGGCCAACCGGCAGCAACGTTACCGGGAGGTGCGTAAAGTTACGCTCATCGGATCGGCAGTGGATTTTGTCTTGGGCGTTGCAAAAATCGTCATCGGGTGGTTTGCTAATTCACAAGCATTGATTGCCGATGGTATCCATTCGTTATCCGATTTACTGACCGGATTCATTGTGTTGTACGCCGCCAAGCACTCGCACAAAAGCGCCGATGAGGTGCATCCCTACGGTTACGGACGGATTGAAACGCTGGCAACGGTCAGTCTCGGCATCGTGCTGACCGGTGTTGCGATCAGTATCTCGTACGAAGCGATCAAACGGCTCAATGATCCGGTAGCAGCTATGGATTTCACCCTACTGGCGCTGCTGATTGCGCTGTTATCGGTGATTTCGAAAGAGTGGATTTATCGCTATACGATGTCTGCTGCGCAGCGATTGCGTTCGGATCTGCTGATGGCCAGCGCGTGGCATAGCCGTTCTGATGCTTTCTCCTCGATTGTGGTATTGATCGGCATTAGCGGCGTGATGCTCGGTTACCCGTATTTGGATGCAGTGGCTGCCGTGGCAGTGGCCGCTATGATCGCCAAGATCGGTTTTGGTTTGGTGCGTTCAAGCACGCTGGAATTGATTGATGTTGCACTGGATCCGGAAAAAGTCAGCGCGATCCGGCAGCACATTCATGCGGTGCATGGCGTGCGCTCGATTCATACGCTGCGGACCCGGAAAAGCGCCGGGAGCGCTTTCGTCGACGTGCATATTCAGGTCGATCCCCGTTTGAGTGTATCGGAAGGCCATCAAATCGGCGACAGTGTCCGGCGGCGTCTGCTGCAACACGTGGAAGAAGTGACCGACGTGACGGTGCATATCGATCCGGAAAATGACGAAACCGGTTCGCCCTGCAACGATTTACCTTCACGCGAAGAAGTCATCGCCGAGCTCAAACAGCGTTGGCCGCAGTTGCCGGTTGCATCGGTTGATGCGATGACATTGCACTATTTGTCCGGCGCGATCGATGTGGAACTGGATTTGCCGATTGAAATCCTGCGTAGCACTGACGAGGCTAAATATCTGGTGCAGGAACTCAAACAGGCTGTTTCCGCGTTGCCCTATATCAATACAATACAGGTACGATTTAAGGTTTGACGGTTTCTGTATTTACTGCATCGGTAGATTAACGCTTGTTTTTTCACTCTAATCGTGACGCTGATACAGGCTGCGTCGATTATACTGGGCTGCAATACAATGATTCAAATGATAAGTATTGTTATTCAGATAAACTGGGGTGGTCTCTCATCTTCTCGTAACATCCTCAGATGATCTTGCAAAACAAGGTTGGCACACTGATTGTTATAAAAAACATATAGAATGACGTTATTGGTTATTAAAGATTATAATTCAACCCGTCCAGGTGGTGAGTAAGCCAGCAATAGGGTGATTAGAGTCAAGAAACGATTTGTACCGCGATGAAAAATCATACGATGAGGGATAGGGGTTAGCAGCCGCGCGAAATATCTATGAATCAAGATACAAAAGACACCAATCTGAATCCTTCCGTGATTGCACGTGAAACATTAAAACAACTTGCAATCCTTAAAATTTCCCCGACACCGGATAATTATCACAAACTGTATGATCAGATTGCCGGAAACCCTGAGAATCAAATTTCAGCCATTACCGCGAAATTGCTGACTGAGCTGGCGAAAGAATTTCCTCGTCATACGCCCACGTTACTGAATTGCGCCAATAGTCTGGAGCAAGCCGTCAGCGAAAAGAACTGGCTAAAGTACAAGACCGCCCTGGTAAAGTTTGCCACCACTGAAAACATAACGATTAATAGTACGACTCTAGCTATTCAAGCCAAGGCGCAAGCATCCCAGCCGGATTCTGGTGCTATCAAGCAAGACAGCGAGATAAGCGGTTATACCGGCCAGCTTCTGGATTTACTGGCGCAGATGCTGGAGAACATCGTCGCCAAGCAAGTCAATGGCGAAACGCTGGCGGAAGAAGCGCGATCGTTGGCATCGCAAGTGCGGAAAATTCAGGATAAACCGGAAATGGATCAATTTATAGTTCATTTCCAGCAGTTTTGCGTCAAACTGGAATTATCCAATCAGTGTGAAGCCAGCTTGCAACAAGGTTTGTTGAGGTTATTGAATCTGCTGATGGACAGTACCGCTGAATTGTTGTCGGAAGACCAGTGGATTAAAAAGCAGCTTGCCAAACTGAAAGACACGGTATCCATGCCGCTTGATGTGCAGATCATCGCGCAAGCCGAGCAGTATCTGAAAGAAATCATTCAAAGGCAGGAAATAATAAAGCAAAGCCTGGGTAAAGCCAGGGTGACGATGCGGCAGATGGTCACTTCGCTGATTTCCAATCTGGAAGAGCTATCGGATGCCACCGGAGAATATCAGGAGAAACTGGAGTATTACTCAGAGAAAATCAATCAGGTTGATGATATCGAGGAGATCAATCAGTTACTTGCGGAAATCATGCAAGAGACCAATAAAGTACAGAAGAACATAGTCAATTACCGCAAGGACTTAGTTGCCGCCAGGACGGAAGCCGATGCCGCGCAAAATCAAATCAGTCTGCTGGAAACGCAATTGCAGGAAATGGGCGAAAAGGTCCATGAAGATCATTTGACCGGCATACTGAACCGGCGTGGATTTGATAATGCTTATCAGCGCGAGGCATCGTACGCGGCGCGTACCCAGTCGCCGTTATGTTTTGCCTTACTGGATATCGATAACTTCAAGTTGTTGAATGATACGCATGGCCATCACGTGGGCGATAATGCTTTGTGTCATTTGGTGGAAGCGGTCAAGGAAACGGTGCGGCTGGAAGATGTCGTGTCGCGCTATGGCGGTGAGGAATTTGCGATCCTGTTGCCCAATACCGCGCTCAAAGAGGCGATTCAAACCATATCCAGAATACGCCGCTATATGACCAAGAAATTCTTCCTGCATGACAATAACCGCTTATTAATTACCTTCAGCGGCGGCGTGGCGCAGTATCATCCGGGAGAATCCCAGGAAGATCTTTTTAAGCGCGCCGACGGCGCCTTATATCGCGCCAAGAAGAATGGCAAGAATCAGATTATCGCCGCTGACTAGGCCGTTCTACTTGGCATGGCCGTATAAAAAAGCAGTATGACGCGGAAGCGTTCGGTAATCGGAGAAACAGGCAGGCTAGGTGTATCGCACGGAGTTGCTGTATGCCGATCGGGATTGACTGATATAATTTCCTCCTTTTTACACCGAGTCCATAAAGCCATGCTGACCCCATCAAAATTCTCCGTTCGCAAGTTTCAGTTTGCACTTTTGATTGCGGTGATCTCCGCTTTTATTATATTTGGTTTGATGTACCGTACCAGTTCGCAGGGGGATTTTTCCGATACGTATCCAAAAGGTTTTCGCGGCGGCGCCTGCACGATAGAATCGGAAGCGCTCATTATCGGTTATTCAGGTTACTATCTTCCTGAAGGTTATGAGTCACCGGACGATCTCCGCTCGCCGCATGTGCCTGTGCAGTGCGGGAAAATACCGGAACCGGCATCGCTCAATATTTCGATTGACCTGCTGTATCCCGAATCGGCGCGCGATTTTTCCTTGGCGCTGCGCCTGGTAAAACTTGAAACCGATGAAAAAGAACATCAGCAAGAGCATGAAGTGATGTCGACACCTGCGCAACAGCATCCATCGGGAGTTATTACGACCGCATTTAAATTGGGCGAGCTCGGGCAATATATTTTGTATTTGGAAGGGAAAAATACCGAAAATGCTGATCTGCAAGTGAAAATTCCACTGCAAGTCGGCTTGGATTGGAAAAACCATCTTAAGAACGCTTTATCACCCTTGCTGAAAAAAGACTGATCGCCGGCAATATGCCGCGTACTCCTAAAATATCTGTTGGGTGTGCCGCTAATGGTACTAAACAGGAAGAGGAGAATATGATGGATGTTAACGGTATTGCAGGCTTGGCAACATCAATGGCTGAATTCAGCGCAAACCAGGCAGTCGGAATAGCGGTACTAAAGAAAGCGATAGATTCAAATGCTGCGGGTGCGCTTGCTTTGATTGAAGCGATTCCCGACGCAAATCAAACCTCGGCAAATCTGCCGCAGCATCTGGGACAGAATGTCAATACCACAGCCTGAATTGATAGGTTTATTGGCTTCCGCAGCGCTACTTTGTTAGCGCTGTTTTATTATGGGCGGCTGATTTTTCAGACGGACAACATGCTCATTACTATTCCCAAAATGCTTCCAAAGTGATATTTTTATTTCGCTACAATACGTTCGGTAGCGTTTTTCTTTTTTCTTAATGTTAATTAACTGGCTTATCAGCGTGGTTTCGCATGAACTATAGACCCAATTTCAATCTGGCAGCTTTTGATTCGCTCGAGTCGCAGCAAAAGCGGCTGTCTCTCCTGTGTAAAACCGCAGAGATCGGTGAGTGGTCTTATGTCTTTTCCACGGATTTTACCGTCTGGTCAGATTATCTCTATGATTTTTATGAATTAGATAAGGATTTTGAATGCGCTGAGCTATTGCAAAGCACACAGCTCTACCAGGGTTCTGAAAAAGAAAAAATGCAAGCCCTGATTGCGCATGTCACAGCCACGAAAAAAGAGCGTAGCGATGATTTTATGATTGTTATGCAGGATGGCCGGGTCAAATGGCATACCACCACGATTCACCCGATACTGGATGCGTATGGCGAGATCACCGGCCTGTACGGTATTGTGCAAAATATTACCGTGCGGAAAAATAGTGAGCTGGATTTGCAACGGATGGCCTATGTGGCCGAGAAAACCAACGGTATTGTGATGATTACCGATCCCGAAAAGAAGATTATCTGGATCAATAACAGTTTTGAGGAAATTCTGGGATACCGGTCTGAAGAGGTCATAGGACTTGATCCGGCTGCTTTTCTCCAGGGTGAGGAAACGTCTGCCGAGACTATCCGCGAGATTGCCCGTTCACTCCGCGGCGGCGGAACTTTTTCCGGTGAAATTCTGAATTACACTAAGAGCGGTGAAAAAATATGGCTTTATCTCAATATTGCCGCGGTATACGACGACGCGGGAAAACTAATCAATTACGTTGCGGTAGAAAATGACATCACGGTGATCAAGACAGCCGAGCACCGGCTGCAAAAAGCTATGGAAAAAGAGCGTGAGCTCAACCGGTTTAAAACCCAGTTTGTCAGTTTGGCGTCGCACCAATTCCGCACGCCGCTCGCGACCATCCGTTCCAGCATCGATCTGCTGGATTTGAGAATGGAATCGGCCGGACTGAATGCTTCCTTTATCGAGTTTTTTCAGAAGCACAAAGCCATTATGGCGGAAGAAACAACCCGTATGACCGAGCTGATGGAAAACATTCTGGATATTGGGCGGATCGACGAGGGTAAGATTGAACTGACCAAGAAGCATCTTCCCTTCCGGCAGTTCATGGATGCGTTTGTGCAATCGAATGTTGAACCCAACGAGCAGCAAAGGAAACTGGATTACCATTTTGACGCACCCGACTGTATCGTCAATATAGATGAAATTGTGCTGCGAAATGTTTTACGCAACATCGTGTCGAATGCATTCAAGTATTCCGAAGGGAAACAAGCCCCGGAAATGACCGTAAAACTGCAAGATGGTGTCTATTTAATTACTGTGAAAGATTATGGCATCGGTATTCCAGAAAAGGATCAAGCGTTTCTGTTTCAGTCGTTTTTCCGCGCGTCCAACGCCAAGGTATATCCAGGTAGCGGGCTCGGTTTGATGATTGCGAAGAAACTGATCACATTGCACGGCGGAGATATCAGTCTCGAGAGCAGGGCTGGCAGTGGTTGCACCATCACCATTCAATTACCGGTATAAACATACGATGGATAATCCACTAATTCTCGTGGTTGAAGATGAAAATGCATTGCGCGAAAACATTACCGCCATTATTGCGCATTACGGATTCCAGGTAATCAGCGCGCCATCGGGTGAAGCAGGTGTAAAAATGGCCATGGAATCGAACCCGGACATTATTATCTGCGACATCATGCTGCCGGGGATCGACGGTTTTGAAGTACTGGCACAGATCAAGCAAGCCCAGCAATCAGCAACTCACGCCT
This sequence comes from Nitrosomonas sp., assembly GCF_040240425.1. Taxonomy (GTDB): domain Bacteria; phylum Pseudomonadota; class Gammaproteobacteria; order Burkholderiales; family Nitrosomonadaceae; genus Nitrosomonas. The sequence goes on from NZ_QPHG01000033.1 coordinate 29,157, forward strand.
TTATTTTTCTTACCGCAAAGTCAACGCGCTCGGATACCCGTGCGGGTATGAATATGGGTGCGGATGATTACCTCACCAAGCCGTTCACGAAGGAAGAATTGTTAAATAGCATCAAAGCCCGCATGGAGAAATTGGAGCAAATACGGCAGACTCAGCCGGAAAAGGACGCGTTGATCGAAGCATCGCTGGAAAAAATAACGAGTCTTACCAAAGCGGAACGTAAGGTACTCAACAAGATCGCCGAGGGCTTCACGACACCGCAGATTGCCGAGAAACTGTTTGTGAGCAAAAAAACAGTTGAAAATCATCGCGTCAACATTTCCCGAAAACTCGATTTGAGCGGCCCGAATAGCCTGATCAATTTTGCGTTGCGATTAAGAGCGCAAAAATCAGCTATTCATTTCCCCGATAATCTGCCTGCTGCACCCTCCCATTGATCTTCTAAACACAGCAATTTTTGTTCTATCGCAGCGGATAAGTTTCGCTGTCTTGTTTTAAAAACCCCCTTTTGCCGTGCTGAAGAAACCACACAGCGATCATTGAAAATGAGTGGATCCACTCATTGTAAAAGCCTGATGATCAGTTATTCTTAATTGCGTAAAAAAGGCTACGAAAGCAATGACAAGCAGTTCGTGATTGCTACTTCGATAGCCGTGTTACGCAGTGTAAATTAACTTAATCAATGGAGGATATGATGGCAACAACTTATGGCACGAGTAGCAGTGCATCAAGTGCTGACTATGATATGTCGCTGTGGTATGACTCAAAATACTACAAACTGGGCATGTTAACCATGCTGCTGGTTGCGATATTCTGGATCTGGTACCAAAGAACGTTTGCATACTCACACGGTATGGACTCGATGGAACCGGAATTTGACAAAGTATGGATGGGCCTGTGGCGCGTACACATGACCCTGAT
>NZ_QPHG01000034.1:0-28656 GCF_040240425.1 Nitrosomonas sp.
GTTTCATTAACTTCTACAATACCGTTAAGCCTCATAAGAGTTTGAATAATGCCACCCCTTATGAAATACTCGACGCTTATTTCAATCAACCTCTCTGTAAACAACCCTGAGGTTTCTTACATTTTAGCTCATTAGATTTGAGTTTGTTGATTGTTTAGCATAAAACATTGGGCGTCGCAAAGCCAAGGATCGCCATTTTATTTTTTCACGTTCATTCAGAATAGATTGTCCCCGATTATAAAAGACATCAGCCGGTGTTAGATTATTCAATGACTCATGGTAGCGTTGGTGATTGTAATAATCGACAAACTGCCGAATATGTTCTTTCAACTCACCGGGGAAATAGTCATTTTCCAGCAGGATCTGGTTTTTTAGGGAACGATGCCAGCGCTCAATTTTGCCCTGAGTCTGAGGATGATAGAGTTTGCCGCGTGTGTGGATCATATTCTGACTTTCAAGATACTGGGCTAATTCACTTGAAATATAACTCGGGCCATTGTCACTTAATAACAGCGGGTTATGTTTGATTTTGGTCTGGTCAAGTCCTGTAAAGCGTAATGCATCATCGAGGGTATCTGACACTGGAGTTGCCCCCTTTAAACAGAACTTAATGTGTCCGTTCAAAGGGGGCAACTCCACTCTGCAATACTGTCTTCGCCTCGAAGACCTTCCAGCACGATACGGATCTTTTCTTCTGCTGAATGATTGCGGCGGTTGGCACGGAGTATATCGCGTACGGTTTTCTCGCCACTGCGGTTTTGATTGTTCTGCTCTGTCATTATCGTTCCTTTTTTAGGGTTACGACGAGCCAAAGCTCTTCCTTATAAAATCAAGCTATTTTGTCCAACTTGCGCTGGCGGGATACAATGTTATGCATTGACAGAAAAGAGCAATTGTCTGCTGGAATAACTTGAAATGGCGTTATAGATTGCAGAAGGTGAGCTCAAATTTGACATCACCTTCATAGACTTTGTTTTTTTGGTTTGTGTGCATCGGGATGAAACGGATATTCAGTGCATATTTGTTCGCACTGATCTCTGGTACGCAGGGCAATTGATCGCTTAAATTAAGTCTTAGCATGTGTGCGGTATATTCCGATCCCGTTTGCTGGAAAATTCCTTGATTCGCAACTACTTGCAAGGTTCTTCCGCTTTTCCTCAACAGGTAAAGCACAATTCCAAATGCGTTTCGAATGGGTTGGAACGGTGTTAACCACTCATCGAAGTCTTTGTGACGATGGGCGGGATCCAAATTCAACCAGTAATGATAGGATGGTAAGTCGAATACACAGCAACCGCCAGGTATACCAATGCGTTGCTTGATTGCCATTAGCCATTCATTTTCACGCAGATGTTCACCGACTTTGCCTGGGAAATCCAGCATTTCCCGGAAAGTGATTTTTATGTCATTGAGCACATTATCCAATGCGGTTTCTGAGACCTCTGGGTTTTTCCGCAGCATTTCGAGTATCTGTTTCTGCCGCTCAAGCTCTTGCAACAAATCTGATTTGATATCAGCCCGGCTGGTAATCTCAAGCACTTCAAATAAAGCGATGAGTGACGCATGGTGCTCGGTAGCAGTATCTTTCGTAGAGAAGAAATCAATCTTATTAAATAGATCCTCAAGTCGAAGAAGGGTACGGATGCGCTCATTGAGCGGGTGTTCGTAACAAATCACAATAGTTATACATCCACAAGAGAAATTAGAGGTATTGAAGCTTTGCTGCAACTAAGATTATTTCACAAAAAAATAAATTTTCCCAAAAAATTTCTTTAGTGCAAGCTTATAGTATCTGATTTATTTTTACAAATAATCAGATACTTGTTATGTAGCTGAGTGACTTGTGTCTTCAGGAAATTAATATCCCGATTATTGGTAATTATATCATCGGTTTTTTGTAGGCGAGTTTGTCGCGAAATCTGCTGCGCCATGATCGCTTTTACTTGCTGCTCCGATAATTGACTACGTGCCATGGTGCGTGAAATTTGCAGTGATTCCTCGCAGTCAACTACTAAACTGCGGTGAATGATGTCGTCGTAATCATCCGTTTCAAATAATAATGGAACTACAAGTACGATATAAGGTGATCGGGCCTGTTTAATTTGCTCGATTACTTCTTGTAGTATCAGCGGATGAAGAATTTTTTCCAGTTTACGTCGCGCATGACTGTCCGAGAATACCTGATTGCGCATTTTTTCTCTATCCAGAGAACCATTCGCTGTGAGGAAATCATCTCCGAATGAATCTCTTATCAAACCGATGGCTTGACCATCTGGCTGGGTTAATTTCCTGGCAATTACATCGGTATCAATGATATCAATACCCAATTCAGCGAAGAGTTGACTGACACTTGATTTTCCACAACCGATTCCGCCAGTAAGTCCAACTATAAAAGTCATTGATTAAAGTAAGCCAATGTAGGTATGAATGAGCTGTTCTCCCCAGAATAAAGCAATAAACGCTCCACCAACCAGATAGGGGCCAAATGGAATAGGGATATTCTTATTCAGCTTGGCGGCAAGAATCAATCCCATGCCAACCAGCGCGCCGACCAGAGATGAGGAAAGTATCACCAATGGAAGTTTGCTCCAACCTAACCATGCACCAATTGCAGCTAACAGTTTGAAATCGCCGTACCCCATGCCTTCTTTGCCAGTTATCAGTTTAAAGCACCAGTAAATGGACCACAAGGAAAGATAGCCGGCGATGGCGCCAATTACCGCTGATTGAATATCGGTAAAGCCATGATTGATATTAACCAGTAGGCCGATCCATAGTAATGGCAATGTTATATCGTCCGGTAATAATTGCGTATCCAGATCAATAGCAGCCAAGGCGATGAGCGACCATACGAAGATAAGTGCTGCAAGCGCAACAAAGCCGTAACCGAAGTGCCAAGCAACAAAACCGCTGATAATGGCGGTTACCGCTTCTACCATCGGATAGCGCGGAGAAATGCGCGCATGGCATTGAGAGCAGCGTCCTCGTAGAAAAAGGTAGCTAATAACCGGAATATTTTCCCATGCGGTTATTTTGTGTCCACAGTGTATGCACGTTGAACGCGGCGTAAGAAAGTTAAATCCGGGTAATGTTTGGACCGCCTCACCTTGAAGTTCCGCGCATTGTTGCAGCCAATTCCTTTTCATCATTTCAGGCAACCGGTAAATCACAACGTTCAGGAAGCTGCCGATCATTAGACCGAGTATTGTTGTGCAGGATACGAAGAAAACAGGTGAGTCTTGCAATATAGATAAGAATGACATGTTCTTGAGGAAGTTATGTTTAACTAACAACCATACCCATTTTGAAGATAGGTAAGTACATCGCAACAACCATACCGCCGATGAGTGTGCCCAATACGACCATAATGATGGGCTCCATCAGACTGGAAAGCGCGGCTACCGCATCGTCCACCTCCGCTTCATAGAAATCGGCAATTTTACTGAGCATCGAGTCAAGCGATCCGGCTTCCTCACCAATGGCGACCATTTGTATGACCATGTTAGGAAAAACGTTGGTGCTGGCCATCGAAGACGTCAAGCTGTTACCGGTACTGACTTCAAGCTGGATGGTCTTGGTGGCTTCGTAATAAATGAAATTTCCGGCAGCACCTGCTACAGAATCTAATGACTCTACCAATGGGACGCCGGCAGCAAACATGGTTGATAGTGTTCGAGACCAGCGTGCGATTGTAGCTTTGCGAATGACCTCACCGAAAATCGGTAATTTGAGTGCAAGACGATCCATGACCCGCTGCATGGGAACTGAGCGTTTCCAGGCATACAAGAAGCCATAGATTGCACCACCTAGAACACCTAGAATTGCCCACCAATAAGCAACAAAGAAATCTGAGATGGTCATTACCAGAAGCGTTGGGGCAGGCAGTTCAGCGCCGAATCCTTCAAATAAGTCTTTAAAGGCTGGAACTACAAATATCATAATTACCGCGGTAATGATAAATGCGACCACAATGATTGAAATCGGGTAAAAGAGCGCGGATTTGATTTTTCCCTTGATAGCCTGAATTTTTTCTTTATAAGTAGCAAGGCGATCCAAAATACCATCCAAAATACCAGCCGCTTCACCTGCGCCAACAAGATTGCAGTAGAGCGCGTCAAAATAAAGCGGATATTTCCGGAAGGCATCCGTCAAATTACTGCCGGTTTCCACATCAGCTTTGATGTCCAAAAGTAATTTGCTTAAAGCGCGGTTGCTGTGACCTCTTCCCACGATATCAAAAGCTTGTAATAGCGGCACACCAGATTTCATCATGGTGGCCAGTTGGCGTGTAAATAACGTGACATCTTTGTCTGTTATTTTACCGCCGGATTGGGTTTTCTTGATTTTTGTGACTTTAATCCCTTGGCGGCGCAATGTGGAAGTCACAACAACTGTTCCGGCAGCACGCATCTCACCCTTCAGCTGTTTGCCAGCTTTATCCTTTCCTTCCCATGAATAATTGATTTCTTTTACTTTCTTTTCTGCGTGCGCTGTGACAGTTGCCATAGTTAACTCCTAAGAACAGAGGCTCTCATGAATATCAATACGTTAGAAATGCTGTAGAGACTAAAATTCTGCTGCGGTTGTGGACAACAAAACCCAAATGATTGTTTTGAGATTGTGCGGAATTAACGGCAGAGTTTTGTATATTCTTAGTTTTAATTTGAGAAACTGCACTAGCGTAGGGTCAACCGCAAAACTTTATGAACTGTTAGCTCGAGCGGCTTTAACGCCTTCATGAACGGTTGGGTATAACAATCGGATGCGCAATTCCTTCTTCATTCTGAGATTCTTAAGCTGCCTGGATTCTTTCATGAAAGACAGCATGCCGGGTGATATTTGCTCGTAAGCTTGGCTTCGGCTGATACGAGGAGGATGCGGTAAATCAAAATGATCTGCGACCAGATCAAAATATTCTCCCATTTTGAGCTGGGAGTCATCACAGGTATGATAAATCCTGCCGGATTTGGCGTGATGTAAAGCTGCATAAATGATGCGTGCAAGATCATCAGCATGGATGTGATTGGTATAACTATCTTCGCTATCCAGAATTGCTGGATGGCCTTCGCGCAGGCGTTTTAGTGGAAATCTATCCGCCGCATAAATTCCAGGAACACGTAAAATGGAGACAGGGACATGATTTCGTTTGCCCCAGTTACGTATTTGCCTTTCAGCATCAATACGTCGTATTGCCCGGTCATTTTCAGGATTAACGGGGTGATTTTCATCGATCAATGCGCCATGACAATTACCATAAACGCCACTGGTACTGATATAGATAAATCGTTGTGGTAGAATCAGCGCACGATTTTTAGTTCGTTTGGTTAATGCGGACAGTAAATGCGCGGTTCGACGATCGCGTAATCCTTGGTTGGGTGGAGGGGCCAGATGCAATATCAACTGTGCAATTCCAGCGAGTTTCTCAAGACTCTTCGGAGAATCCAGATTTCCGTAAACTGGAATAATTCCATGTGATCGTAAATGGCTGGAGTTATCCAAGTTACGGTACAGGCCGAGAATCCGGTAATGTGCTTGTAATAGTGGCACTGTTCTAAGCGCTACATCACCACAACCAATAATTAATACTGTTTTTTTCATATAAGTTATTTGTTTCTAATTATTATATTTTCTATTTGTTTGCTACTCAATGTCGCATCAAATCATTATTCAGCCCAGCGGGCATGTTTTCCAGGTTGAGCCTGGAGAAACCATTCTTGAAGCGGCTCTGCGTGAAGGATTCTCGTTGCCCTATGGTTGCCGTAATGGTTCTTGTGGCATCTGCAAAGGAAGAATCATCCAAGGAACAGTCGCTTATGGTAACTACAGTGAAGAAACCTTGACTGAAGAAGATAAGCGTGCTGGCAATGCATTGTTTTGTTGTGCTTCCCCATTAAGTGATTTGGTAATCGAGTGTCACGAAATCGGTGCAATCAAAGATATTGAAATTAAAACCTTGCCCTGCCGGGTGGATAGGCTCGATCTTGTTGCTCCGGATGTGATGATTATTTCTCTAAAACTTCCAACCAATCAGCGATTACAGTTTTTGGCCGGTCAGTATATCGATATTTTGCTTAAAGATGGTAAACGGCGCAGTTTTTCCTTAGCGAACGCACCGCATGACGACGAATTGCTGCAATTGCATGTGCGAAATTATCCAGGCGGCGCATTTACAGAGCATGTTTTTACGGACATGAAAGTGAAGGATATGCTTCGTTTCACGGGGCCATTGGGCTCATTCTTCTTGCGGGATACACCGCCCGATACCGCCATTATGTTCCTGGCAAGCGGCACGGGATTTGCACCGATAAAAAGTATTCTCGAGCATATTTTTTATCAGGACAGTAATCGGAATGAGAAAAGGAAAATGATGCTGTACTGGGGAGCGCGAACGAAAGCTGATCTATATTTGATGAATTTGGCAGAGAGTTGGCAACAGCAGCACGATAATTTTACTTTTATCCCAGTGCTATCGGATCCGCTGCCATCAGACAATTGGCAGGGGAGAACAGGTCTGGTACATGAAGCTGTCATGCAGGATCATCATAATTTGGAAAAGCATCAAGTGTATGCTTGCGGCGTCCCTGCCATGGTTAAAGCCGCTTACCATGACTTTACCAGTTATCGCAGCTTGCCAAAAGATGCTTTCTTTTCCGATGTGTTCACGCCTTCAACCAGCAATCCCCAGATTGCACGAGAACCCTAGCGTTTTAACTGAGTTGTTTGAGCGTTAATTGCAGCCCTTTGTTGTAATGATCCATTGCTAACTCATGTTTTCCAAGTTTTTCATTTAGTTGCGCTAACGCGAAATGCGCTTTATGTCCGGGTTCAACGGATAAGCTTGCTTCCAGATAATTTTGCGCTTTGCCCCAAAGCTCGCAATACGTACAGAGTTTACCCAGTGTTAGCAGTAAAATCGCATTATTGGGGTGTGATCTGAGCCATACTTCAGCACATTCGATTTGCCTGCTGACGTGATAATCCAAACATTCCGAATACAGCTCTATTAATTCGTTATCCCATGTCATCGGGACATTCGATTCAATAATTTTATTGGCCATATTACAGTTACCTAGCGAGATATAGGCGCGCACGGCGGCGACAGAAAGCTTGCTATCCATTTTATCCAGCGGCGATATGCATTGCCAATATTGATTCAATGACTGCAAATCGGTGGCTTTGCTTTTGATATTTTCTATTTGCGCATCGTGTTTTAATTTTCTTACCAGCGTCTTGTTCACTGATTGGCGTTTTGCCAATATGTCCGCCAACTCAAGAACCGCATCCCAATTACCGGCTTGCTGCTGCGCCTCCAGCTCCAACTGCAGAACGGCAATGGATTGTAATCCGCCTTCTGAATACAGCGACTGTAATATTCTAAGGGCTTCTTGATAATCCCCTTTTTGCAACATAAATTCGGTTCTGGCGGCAAGGCACAATGATTTCTCATCCGGCGCTTGAGACAGCGCAGTGTCCAAATATTGATCACGTGCAGCCACTTCATTAAGTATTTGAGCCGAGCGAGCTGCAATAACAGCGCTAACTGCTTTGGCAGTCGATGAATCAGCTAGCTTGAGCGCAATCGCGGTATTTTTTTGTGATTTAACGTAGTCGCCTTCAAAATAAGCTTTTAATCCGGATAAGAGCATTTCATCCGTTTTTTTATGACGATGCCGTTGACTGAAACCAAAAATCCCCAGAATAAACCGGACTAAAATATAAAAAACAAAAAAAGCCACTGCTGCCGCGAGGATGAATTGATCCAGCGGCAATTCCAATTGATAAGGCGGAGCCTCGATTAGAGCGCGCCCTGTGGTGTTTTTAGCAGCTAGCGTGACAGCTACAGCGGCAGCGAATAGTGCCAATAGCCAGAGTATCAGTTTCATATATTCTCCTCATTGCAGTAGAGATGATCATTGTTAATATTGAACCGTCGATTGCAAATTACATGAACATCCGTCCGGTTGTGCTATTTTCCGGTTACCTGAAAGTATGTTTGTAAGCCTTTCAGTAAGCCTTCGTCGCCTGTAGAGGGCGCTTTTATGATTTTTTCCAGTCCTAACTCTCTGGCCGTTTGAGCAATTCGTTCATGAACTGTAAAAACCGGAGTTAATTTCAGCAATTGTTGGCCAAGCATGCCTATTATGTCAAATAAATTATGAAGTCCTTCGCTGCTGGTGATGATCACGGCATGGATTTTGCCTTGTGACCAATCGTCGAGTAGAGGTGTGGTATCAAGATCGGGTTTTCTGCGTTGATAACATTCGGCGTATTCGAGATAAGCGCCGCGTTGAGCGAGTGTGTCGCCTAATAATTGCCGGCCGCCATTGCCGCGAAAGATGACAACTCGTTGCCCGGCCATATGCTGCATATCATCGAGTTTAAGTAGCGCTTCGCTATCGGAATGCTCGGTTGGAATGAGCACATCGTTGACGCCGTATTGCTTCAAAGTGTCCGCGCTGCCTTTCCCGACTGCGGCAAATTTCAGATGTGACGGCAGTAACGCATGCTGCTCGGTTATCAACGGCATGCTTTTGTTCACGGCATTGGGGCTGACAAAAATTGCCCAGTCGAATTCATCCAAGCGCTTGATCAGGTCAGTTAAAGGACTCAGATCCGTGACATCGGCGATTTCCAGTACGGGAAGTAAAATCGGATTGCCGCCCAGAGCGCGGATACCTTCCGCGAGAACAGCGGATTGATGCTCAGGGCGAGTGACCAGTATATTAAGACCGGTAAGTTGTGTGCTTGCAGGCAATGTTATTTCCAGCCCTCTGCAGGGACCAGGGTTGCCAGAATTTCACCGGCGCCTTTGTTGATCAGCTTTTGCGCTAATTGTTGTCCCATCGCAATGCCGGTTTCTGGTTTGCCATTCAGTGCATCGCTGACAATGCGTTTGCCATCAGGCTGAGCCACGAATCCGCGCAGCTGAAGTGTGCCGTTGTTGATTTCAGCAAATGCGCCCAGCGGCACTTGGCAACTGCCACCTAATACACGGCTCAAGGCCCGCTCGGCTTCGACGCAATAAGCGGTTTCCTGGTGATGCAACGGTTGCATCAGCGCAACTAAATCGGTGCGATCCGCCCGGCATTCGATACCCAACGCACCTTGACCTACAGCAGGCAGGCTTTGCTCGGGACTCAGCAATGCGGTAATGCGATCGGATAATCCCAGCCGTTTTAAACCGGCGGCAGCCAGAATGATCGCGGCATATTGTCCTTCATCGAGTTTACGCAGCCGGGTTTGCACATTACCGCGCAAGGGATGAACTTCGAGATGCGGGAATTGTGCGCGTAGTTGGCTTTCGCGCCGCAAACTCGAGGTGCCGACGACACTGCCTTCAGGCAATGCATCCAGGCCGCTATAATGAATGGAAACAAACGCATCGCGCGGATCTTCCCGCTCCGTTATGGCCGCCAGTTTAAATCCTTCCGGCACATTCATTGGCATATCTTTCATCGAATGCACCGCAATGTCGGCCCGGCCGTCTTCCAAAGCCTGTTCGAGTTCTTTAATGAACAAGCCTTTTCCGCCAATTTTTGCTAAGGATTGATCCAGTATTTGATCACCGCGTGTCGTCATCCCAAGTATGCTGACTTCAGTTTGCGGGTATAATTCGCCGAGACATTTTTGGATGAATTTGGCTTGCCACATGGCGAGTAAACTTTCTCGCGATGCAATGATGATTTTCTGTGGAGATAAAAGTGAGTTGGGCATTAATAGTATAAAATGAAAAAATTACAAAAAGTTTTGTATGATGATTATTTTAGCATGGCCGGTACGGACTTTGCTTATTGCAAGCACGCGCCGGGTTCATTTTTGATCGTGGGTATGTTAATGCGATGAGCGCTGCTGATTCAGAGAATAATAGTGCCAATAATAAATTGGTCAATGATAAAGACTTACCATTGCGCGAGGACATTCGTTTTCTCGGACGTATGCTGGGTGATACGTTGCGGGAGCAAGACGGTGATAGCGCTTTTGAGCTGGTCGAGAATATACGCCAGACTGCGATTCGTTTTCATCGAGACCAGGATCCCAAGGCGCGCGAGGAGCTGGATGCGATACTTGATCGTTTGAGCGATGAGAACTCATTGCCCGTTGTTCGCGCCTTCAGTTATTTTTCATTGCTTTCCAATATTGCCGAGGATGTGCATCACAACCGGCGGCGGCGTGCGCATTTGCGCGCAGAGTCTCCGCTGCAGGAAGGCAGTTTGACACTGGCGCTTGAACGTGTGCTAACCAGTAGCAACAATGCTCCGGCTATTCTTTTCGATTTCTTTAAGAAAGCGGTTGTTTCGCCGGTTTTAACAGCGCATCCGACAGAAGTGCAGCGGCGGAGTATATTGGACTGTCAGCTTACCATTGAGCGATTGTTAAGAGAGCGGGCGCGGACGGAGTTGACACCCAACGAATTGCGTCATAATGAAGAAAATTTACGGGCAACCATTGAAATTCTGTGGCAAACCCGCATGTTGCGGCCAAGCCGGTTATCGGTTAACGATGAGATCGAAAACGGTTTGACTTTTTACAGTTATACGTTCTTGACCGAAATTCCTTATATCTATGCAAAAATTGAGGATTTTCTCGAGCGCCGCTTAAATCAAAGCGAAATTCCTGCGGTTTCCTCATTTTTGCGCATTGGCAGCTGGATTGGCGGCGATCGCGACGGCAATCCTTTTGTCACACATGATGTCATGTTGCGCGCGGTTGAGCGTCAATCATCAGTCGCACTGGATTATTACATTGATGCGGCACAAAAAATTGGCCGTTCGATGAGTTTGACTGAGCAACTGGTTAATGTCAGCGATGATATCAAGGAATTGGTGGCTACCGCACCCGATATTCCCAATCGATCCGATGAGCCCTATCGACGGATTTTTCTTAGTATCGGCGCACGTTTGGTCGCAACCGCCAGACAATTCGGGCACCAAGTTTTGCAGCTCAGCACAGCGGAAAAGAGAGAACCTTATGCCGACTGCGCAGAGTTCTTGCGAGATCTCGATACCATCATTGCTTCATTAAAACAGCACAAATCCGCTTGGATTGCTCGCGGAGCATTACGTAATTTGCGCCGTGCTGCGGATGTCTTCGGATTTCATTTAACTCCGCTGGATATGCGGCAACACAGCAAGATTCACGAGCAAGTGGTCAGCGAATTATTTCAGCATTACACTGGCAAAAGCGGTTATGCGCAGCTCGATCAAAAGCAACGCACCGAGTGGCTGCTGAGCGAAATCGGTCAATCCCGGCCGATACTCGCCACTTATGACGGCTTTTCCGAATTGGCGCAATCCGAATTGCACATTTTGCACTGTGCTGCTGATATTCACCGCCGGTTTGGACGGGCCGCGCTGCCGAATTACATTATTTCCATGACAACTAGCATTATCAATGTTCTGGAAGTCGCATATCTGCTGCAGCAAGTCGGTCTGTTGCAAAGCGGTGAAAATCCGCAATTGCACCTGAATATTATTCCATTGTTCGAAACGATCTCGGATTTACGGGTCTGTGGCGAAATTATGGATCAATTATTCTCCACGCCATACTATCGTAAACTTTTGGTTTCGCGCGGCAATGTGCAAGAAGTCATGCTCGGCTACTCGGATAGTAACAAAGACGGCGGTTTTATCACGTCGAACTGGGAGATTTATAAAGCCGAAATTGAACTGACCAAAGTTTTTGCCAAACACAATGTGGAGCTGCGCCTGTTTCATGGCCGCGGCGGCACGGTAGGCCGGGGTGGCGGGCCCAGCTATCAAAGTATTTTGGCGCAACCGCCGGGCAGTGTGAATGGTCAAATACGCGTTACCGAGCAAGGCGAGGTGATCAGTAGCAAATACGCCGAACCCGAAATCGGACGGCGGAATCTCGAGACGCTGGTGGCTGCGACAATGGAGGCGACACTGCTGGGTCATGATTCGCTTGGCGCGAATGCGGATCGCTATTACCGGGCGATGGAAAAACTGGCGTCTGCTTCTTTTGCGGCATACCGTGATTTGGTGTACGAAACCGAGGGATTTAAAAAGTTCTTTCTGGAATCCACACCGATCCGGGAAATGTCGGGGCTGCACATTGGCAGCAGGCCGCCGTCGCGCAAGAATTCCGATGCGATTGAAGATTTACGCGCGATTCCCTGGGTGTTCAGCTGGAGTTTAAGCCGGATGATGCTGCCGGGATGGTATGGGTTTGGGCATGCGGTGGAAGCTTTTGTCAATCGTGAAGATCAGGGTGGTCAAGGGTTAGCGTTATTGCAGGAGATGTACCGTGAATGGCCGTTCATGCAAACATTATTGTCAAATATGGATATGGTGCTGGCTAAGACGGACATGGGTATTGCCTCCCGTTATGCGGAATTAGTCGAAGATGTGGCATTGCGCGAGCAGATTTTCGGGCGTATCAAAGAAGAATGGTCAAGAAGTCAAAAATGGCTGTTTGCCTTGACCGGTCATACCGAGTTGCTGCAGGATAATCCGACGTTAGCGCGTAGTATCCGCAATAGAACGCCGTATATTGATCCGCTCAATCACTTGCAGGTGGAGTTGTTGCGCCGTTACCGTTCAGGAGAGGATAGCGAGGAAGTTAAACGCTCCATCCACCTGACCATCAATGGTGTAACCGCCGGTCTGCGCAATAGCGGTTAATCTGGATATGAATTTTCCTTATTTACTTTTAGTGAACGCACTGCGGGAGGTATTGGGGTGCAAATAAAACGATTCATTTTTATTGTGCTGTTCAGTCTTTACGCGCAATGGGCCTGGGCCACATTGCCGATCCAATACTGGCAAACAGCTTCCGGCGCTCGGGTGTATTTTGTCGAGAATCATGACTTGCCCATACTGGATATCAGTGTTGAATTTGCCGCCGGTAGCGGTATGGATAGTGCTAATCAATCCGGCCGCGCTAGCCTGGTGCAGCATATGCTGAGTCTTGGTGCGGGTGGTTTAACGGAAAACCAGATTGCGACAGCGTTGGCCGATGTCGGTGCGCAACTGAAAAATCATTTCGACCGCGATCGTGCCGGTATTGCGTTGCGCACCTTGAGTAGTGAGCGGGAACGCAAGCAGGCACTTGATATATTGGCGCGGATTATTCAGCATCCGGAATTTCCGCAAGAAGTTGTGCTGCGGGAAAAAGCCAGAATCATTGCCAGTATTAAAGAGTCCAGCACGAAACCGGATTACATCGGTGATCGTGAATTGATGAAAATGCTGTATGGCGATCATCCTTACGGATTCAATGAGATGGGTGAGATTGAGCCACTAAACCGGTTGCAGCGCGCGGATCTGCTGACTTTTTACCGTTCCTATTATGTCGCCAAGAATGCCGTGATCGCCATCATGGGCGACATCACCCGGCTTGAGGCGGCAGCGCTTGCGGAATCACTCACCGGCAATTTACCTGCCGATGGCGCGAAGACCGGGATTGCACCGGTGTCAATTCCGGCAGCGGGGATAAAAAGAATTCCCCATCCCGCAACGCAAAGCCATATCCAATTGGCCTATCCGGGATTGCGGCGCAGTGATCCGGATTATTTTCCCCTGCTGGTCGGCAACCATATTCTGGGCGGCGGCGGATTTGTTTCGCGCCTGATGGAAGAAATTCGCCAGAAGCGCGGTTTGGCTTACAGTGTGTATAGTTTCTTTTCTCCCTATCAGGAGCAAGGACCGTTTCAGATCGGTTTGCAAACCAAGAAAGAACAATCGGAAGAAGCATTGGCTTTGACGCATAAAGTGCTGAAAGATTTTGTCGCCCAAGGTCCGACCGAAGATGAATTGACGGCAGCGAAGCAAAATATTATCGGCGGTTTCCCGCTTCGTATCGACAGTAATAGCAAAATATTGGGTTTTCTGTCCGTGATCGGTTTTTATCGTTTACCGTTGACCTATTTGACGGACTACTTGGAAGCCGTTGAGGCAGTTACCACCGAGCAAATCCGGCAGGCATTTCAACGCCGGATTCAGCCTGACGGTATGGTGACTGTGATCGTGGGTGCGATCGAATAAAGTTTGTGCCGATGGCCGTAACCCGAGGAAAAGTTCGTATCATCGGCGGTCAGTGGCGCAGCCGTTTACTGGCTTTTCCCGAGCATCCCGATTTAAGACCCACCGCCGATCGAATCCGTGAAACGCTGTTTAATTGGCTGGGACAGGATTTGAGCGGTATGCGTTGTCTCGATTTGTTTGCCGGAAGTGGAGCGTTAGGTTTTGAGGCGGCGTCCCGCGGCGCGGCATCGGTGGTGATGGTGGATGCCGATGCGGGAGTCTATCGCATGCTGCGGGAAAATAAGGAAAAATTGCAAGCAACACAGGTTGAGCTGGTGATGATGAATGCGATGAATTTTTTGAAGTCGGATATGCGCAAATTTGATGTTATTTTTCTCGATCCTCCTTATCGTCTGGGGTTGTTACCGGAATTGCTGCCTTTATTGCCATGTCATCTTGAAACCGGCGGGTTGGTTTATGCGGAGGCCAAAGGCGATTGGAGTGCGGATGCGCAATGGCAGGTAAAGCGTGACACAAGAGCCGGCAGTGTGCATTACCGGCTGTTGGAGCTGGCGCAGCATGGATAAAGCGATTTATCCCGGCACCTTTGATCCGATAACCCGCGGACATGAGGATCTGGTCCGGCGAGCCGCGCGCTTATTTGATCAGGTGGTGGTGGCGGTAGCCGTAAGTAGCAGCAAGAAGCCATTTTTCACACTGGAGGAGCGCGTGGAAATGGCGCAGGAAGTCTTGTCCGGCTGTGCAAACGTCACGATTATGCCCTTTTCCGGCTTGTTGATGAATTTTCTGCAACAGCAGAATGCGCGCATCATTTTGCGCGGTTTGCGCGCGGCGTCCGACTTTGAATACGAATTCCAGATGGCGGGAATGAATCGAGGTTTGTATCCCGATGTCGAGACTTTGTTCATGACGCCCTCCGAACAATATATGTTTATTTCCGCCACCATGGTACGTGAGATCGCTTCGCTGGGCGGAAATGCAGATGCATTTGTACATCCCCTGGTGGCACAAAAGCTGCATGAAAAGATTGTTAATCAATAGTTTTGCGAGAATTAAATGGCGTTAATCATTACCGATGAATGTATCAACTGCGATGTTTGTGAACCCGAGTGCCCGAATGGTGCCATTTCCCAGGGCGAAGAAATTTACCGTATCAATCCGGCGTTGTGCACAGAGTGTGTCGGGCATTATAACGAGCCGCAATGCGTGGAAGTATGTCCGGTTGATTGCATTTCACTCAATCCCGATGTGATTGAAAGTAAAGAACAGCTGCAAGCAAAATATCAGGCGCTTATTTCCGCTAAGAAATAAAGTATTTCGCAATACGCTTCCCATCTCAATGATCCTTCTCGACGAAATCCGATAGTTTTCCCCGTTTAATCGTCAGCGTAACCCATTCTGTTTTAGTTTAATCTTAGCGAGTATTTACTTCCTAAGACCCTTTTATTTCTTCTTAACAGAGACCTGAATGGATGATCCACGCACGATAGTGACTAACGTTCGCTCAATTTTTTCCTTGCCTGATGTTGTGGTTCGCGTCAATGACCTGATCGATTCCGGAGAAGCCACCAATACTGAGCTGGAGCGTGTTATTTCAAGCGATCCCGCATTAACGGCAAAGATATTGAAATTTGCCAATAGCAGCTATTTTGGTTTTTCCGGAAAAGTGGAAACCGTTTTAAAAGCGATTGCCATTATTGGTCATAAAGAACTGCGCAATCTGGTTCTTGCTACATCCGTGACCTCCACATTCAAGGATATTCCACCCGATTTGGTGGACATGGATACCTTCTGGAATCACAGTATCACTTGCGGAGTTACCGCGCGCTTGTTGGCTTCCAGTGTCGACAGCCGGGAACGTTTTTTTATCGCCGGATTGTTGCACGGCGTGGGGCGATTAATTCTTTTCAGCCAATATCCGAAGGAATCGGCCAAAGTATTGAGCTGCATGAATCAAGGCGAAGATGCGGTAATCCAGGCGGAACGTAAAATCTTCGGTTTTACCCATGCGCAACTAGGCGCTGAACTGCTGAAACAATGGAAATTACCGGTCAATATCTGCAAGATGGTTGAGTATCAATTCAATCCAATGCAAGAAAAGGAATTCCAGTATGACGCCAGTACTTTGTGTGCGGCAGTCAATATTGCCAGTTATATTCAACCTTGCACCAACCAACCGGTTGAGCACGAAGAAACCATCTCCGATCGCGCACTTCAAGCCTGGAGTTTTCTGGGCTTATCGGCTGAAATCGTCGAGTCGGTAATGACGGTGGCGAAATTGCAAGTCATCGAAGTATTTAACGCCATCCGCTAACGATCATGGAATTGTAAATTGTCGTCTTAATTCAATTATTTCATCGTGTTATTCCTGGAAAACAAAAGCTCAAGTTGATCCTATCCGGGACGATAAACAAAAATCAGCAGGACAGCGCAAAGTTACAGGAGCAGATGGGATGGAAGTTTATCTAGGCAGATTGCCGATCCTTGATAACAAACAAAATTTGGTGGCATATGAGCTTTTATTTCGCTCCGATCAACACAATGTCGTTACGATAACCGATAACTCCGCAGCTTCTGCAAATGTCATTATCGATACCTATGGGCAGTTAGGTATAGAGAATGTCATTGGTAAGCGGCGCGGTTTTATTAAGGTGGATGACAAGTTGTTGCTTAACGATACCATTTGCATGCTGCCGAAAAAGCATGTCGTGCTGGAAATTTTACGAAGCGTCGACATTAATGATGAAATCATTCAACGCTGTTCCTTTCTGAAGCAAAAGGGCTATCAGCTGGCACTTTCCAATGTAACCCACCTGGATGCGCGATTTGATCGCATCATGCCGCTCATTAATGTGGTGAAAATCAATATTACGGCACTCAGCCAACAGGATTTGCTGAGCCTGGTGAAGAGATTAAGGCGCTGGCCGGTGCTGCTGTTAGCCGAGAAAGTTGAAAGCCAGGAGATTGCCAGAAACTGCATTGCGCTGAATTTTCAAATGCTGCAAGGATTCTATTTTGCAAAACCGGAGATTATTTCGGGAAAACGGATCGATCCATCCAAACTATCTTTGCTGAAGCTTTTGTTACTGGTGGTTAGAGAAAGTGAAGTGGGTGAGATTGAAAATGAACTCAAATATCAGCCCGGTCTGAGCTATAACCTGCTGCGCATGGTGAATTCGGCTGCGAATGGTTTGCCGAGCACGATTAACTCGATCAAACGGGCCATTATGATTCTGGGCCGTAAGCAACTGCAACGCTGGGTGCAGATTCTGCTCTACGCTGCCAAGCAAAGGGATGGCGGTACTTCCGATGCCTTGATGCAAACAGCAACCGTGCGGGGCAAACTATTGGAGTCGATTGCCATCGCGGATCGCCCGCATGATAAGAACCACCAGGATCGCGCGTTTATGGTCGGGGTTTTGTCATTGTTGGATACATTGCTGGGAATCGAAATGTCCGAGCTCGTGAGTACCCTCAGTATACAAAAAGACATGAGTGAGGCTTTGCTGACACGCCGTGGATCGCTTGGATATCAACTCGCATTGATCGAAGCGTATGAAAAAGGTGAGTCGGAAATGGTTTTGTCAATGTTGCCGGAACTAGGATTTCTCAGCATGGAAGAATTTATCCGGCTGGAACTCGAGGCCACAGCCTGGGCTCACCGGATCAGTGATGCCGTCAATCAGACGGCATAGAAACCGATGTAGTGCTCGTAACTGTTGACCTGAAGAAGCTAAACCAGCCGCATTCAATTTTTTATTGACCCTATCCGTTAACAAGCGAGTTGATTCAGATTCTGATCCTGATCCTGATCCTCACGATCATCAATTCTTATCCAAATGTTTCACGTTACATTTTGCATTGTCACAAGAGGGTGTCACTATGAATATCGTAGAGCTGCTTGCATTTGTCGTTAAAAATAGCGCTTCGGACTTACACTTATCGGCCGGAATGCCACCTCTGATCCGGGTGCATGGCGAGATCCGCCGCATCAATCTGCCGGAGATGGGGCATAAGGAAGTACACGCGATGGTGTACGACATTATGAACGACGGTCAGCGAAAATTTTATGAAGAGCATCTGGAATGTGATTTCTCTTTTGCGGTGCCGAATCTTGCCCGTTTTCGTGTCAATGCCTTTAATACGCAACGCGGCGCCGCCGCAGTGATGCGGACGATTCCGTCAAAAGTATTAAGCCTGGAAGATCTTAAAGCGCCCAAAATATTTGCTGAAATTGCCAAGCAACCGCGCGGGGTGGTTTTAGTGACAGGTCCCACCGGCTCAGGCAAGTCGACCACATTGGCGGCGATGGTCAACGACATCAACGAAAATGATTATGGACATATCCTCACTCTTGAAGATCCCATCGAGTTTGTGCATGAGAGCAAGAAGTGTCTGATTAATCAGCGTGAAGTGGGAAGGGATACCCTGAGTTTCTCGAATGCCTTGCGCTCAGCCTTGCGGGAAGACCCGGACATTATTTTGGTCGGTGAATTACGTGACCTGGAAACTATCCGCTTGGCGATGACGGCGGCCGAGACCGGTCACTTGGTTTTCGGCACCTTGCATACCAGTTCCGCCGCTAAAACGATTGATCGTATCATCGATGTTTTCCCTGCCGAAGAAAAGGAAATGATTCGTGCAATGCTGTCCGAGTCGTTACGTGCGGTAATTTCTCAAGCATTGTTGCGGACCAAGGATGGCAAAAGCCGCGTGGCGGCGCATGAGATCATGATTGGCACGCCGGCAATCCGTAATCTGATACGGGAAGGAAAAATTGCGCAAATGTATTCGGCGATTCAGACCGGCCAGAATGCCGGTATGCAAACGTTGGATCAGAATTTGACCGATCTGGTGAAGCGCGGCGTGATTTCAATGGCCGAAGCCAGAACGCAAGCGATGAATAAAGATAATTTCAGAGGTTGATCGGCCAATCCAGTTGAGTTGAATTCCGGGAGTGCATTATGGATAAGGAACAAGCATCAAAATTTATGTCGGATCTACTGCGCTTAATGCTCAGCAAGAAAGCCTCCGATTTGTTTATTACCGCCGGTTTTCCACCGGCTATGAAAATTGACGGAAAAATGACACCGGTGTCGCAACAATCCTTGAGCATGCAACATACCGAAATGCTTGCGCGCGCGATCATGAACGACAAACAGGCGGCTGAGTTCGATGCCACCAAGGAATGCAACTTTGCAATCAGTCCCGCAGGGATCGGGCGGTTCCGGGTTAATGCTTTTGTGCAGCAGCAAAGGGTTGGTTTGGTGCTGCGTACCATCACCACCAAAATCCCCGAATTTGACGATTTGGGGTTGCCGCAAGTGCTGAAAGAAGTGGTGATGAGCAAACGCGGCCTGGTCATTTTTGTCGGCGGCACCGGTTCTGGAAAATCCACATCCATGGCCGCATTGATCGGGCATCGCAATAAAAATAGCTACGGCCACATCATCACCATTGAAGACCCAGTCGAATATGTGCACGAACATATCAACTGCGTTATTACGCAGCGCGAAGTCGGTGTCGATACCGAATCGTGGGAAGCGGCGCTGAAAAACACCTTGCGGCAAGCGCCGGATGCCATTCTCATCGGCGAGATCCGTGACCGTGAAACCATGGAGCATGCGATTGCCTTCGCCGAAACTGGTCATCTGTGCATGGGCACGCTGCACGCCAACAGCGCCAACCAGGCGTTGGACCGCATTATTAATTTCTTCCCGGAAGAACGCCGGGCACAGTTACTGATGGATTTATCGCTGAATTTGCGATCCCTCGTTGCGCAACGGTTGATACCGGCCAAAGACGGTAAAGGGCGGGTTGCCGCGATTGAGGTGCTGCTTAATTCGCCCCTGATCGCGGATTTGATTTTCAAAGGTAATGTGCATGAGATCAAAGACATCATGAAAAAATCCCGTGAACTTGGCATGCAAACTTTCGATATGGCGCTATTCGAGCTGTATGAAGCGGGAAAAATCAGTTATGAAGACGCGCTGCGCAACGCGGATTCAATGAATGAACTGCGCCTGCAAATTAAGCTGGAAGGCGCTGAAGCTAAATCGCAGGATCTCAATTCGGGCATTGCACATCTGGCAATCACGTAAGAACATAGCGCGAAATTCGTGATTTTGAATCTGTTCTGTTAGTCTCTACTTCTTCTTTTACCACCTGAATTCGGTATAACTATGCGGATACGCTAGCTGATTGGCGATTGGCACAGTTTAACAACGTGTTTCAATCCCACCGTAAATTGTGATTTCTAACAAAGAAATGAAAGCCATGCGCCAAAGCGAACAAACGATTGACGGTGTAGCGAAGGCCATTGCACGATTTGAAGAGTACAACAAGCACCGCGATTTCAAGCTGTTTCATCATCAGCAAGCGGTTGCCTTTAAAAAGCACCTGACCGAACAAACCAACAAACGAACCGGTAAGAAACTCAGCAAAGCCACGCTGCATTCCACATGCGCCAATTTGAAAAAGTTTTTTGAGTGGTTAGCCAGGGAACCGGGTTATAAATCGCGCATTCAGTATTCGGACGCGGAATATTTCAACATGTCCGCCAAAGATACGCGCATCGCCACCGCCCGGCGGGAAAAGGCCGCGCCTACCATCGAGCAAATTAAGCACGCCATACAGTCGATGCCGGATCAAACGGAGATCGAGCGCCGCAACAAGGCGCTTATCGCTTTTACTTTGCTGACCGGTGCCCGGGATGGCGCACTGGTTTCCTTCAAGCTCAAGCATGTCAATTTGCTGGAAAACAGCGTGTTTCAAGATGCGCGCGATGTCAGCACCAAATTCAGCAAGACTTTCATCACGTATTTTTTCCCAGTGGGTGACGATATCCGCCAGATCGTTGCGGATTGGGTGAATTACCTGAAAGAGCAAAAACTGTGGGGCAATGACGATCCGCTGTTTCCGATGACGGAAGTCAGTGTTAATACGCATAAGCAGTTTGGCGTTACCGGGTTAAAGCGCAAGCATTGGTGCACCACCGCACCGGTTCGTGAGATTTTCCGGGAAGCATTCGAGAAAGCCGGATTACCGTACTTCAACCCGCACAGTTTCCGCAACACCTTGGCTTGTCTTGGTGAAAAGATTTGCAAAACACCGGAAGATTTCAAGGCATGGAGCCAGAATCTTGGCCATGAAGGTGTGATGACCACGTTTTTAAGTTATGGCCAGGTGGCGGAGCGCCGCCAAGGTGAAATACTGAAACAATTGGCGATTCCGCAACACAATCCCGAAGCGGATTTCCAGCAACTCGCCAGGGTCATGATGCAGCAGTTTCGCGATGCCGGTATAAACGTATAATGGCAGGCTGATCGAATCCACCGCGACAAATCACATAATGACCGAAGAACAGCGCCGCCAGCTTCAGCAACAGCTTTGGAACATCGCCAATACCCTGCGCGGCAAGATGAACGCCGATGAATTCCGCGATTACATTCTGGGGTTCATTTTTTACAAATACCTGTCCGAGAAAGTGGTGCGTTTTGCCGATTCGATTCTGGAACAAGATGGGTTGAAGTTTGCGGAACTGGACGAGCACACCGAGGACGGCGCGGAAATCGTGCAAGCGGTGCACGATGCCGCCGTGTCCGAGCTGGGTTATTTTCTGAAGCCTTCCGAGCTGTTTCACGCCATTGCGATGAAAGGCAATAGCCAAGCGGATAGCGATGCGGATGGCGAGCAGTACAATTTCATTCTGCCCGATCTGACGCGCATCCTGAAAAACATTGAGCAAAGCACGCTGGGCACCGATAGCGCGGACGATTTCAGCAATCTGTTTGAAGACCTGGATTTGACCTCTTCCAAACTGGGGGCCACCGAAAAAGCAAAGAATGCGCTGGTGACCAAGGTGCTGGTGCACTTGGACAAAATCGATTTCAGCCTAGCCGATGGCACGGCGGACGTGCTGGGCGATGCGTATGAATACCTGATCGGCGAGTTCGCCAGTGGCGCGGGCAAAAAAGCCGGTGAGTTTTATACCCCGCAGCCGGTTTCCACCTTACTCGCCAAACTGGTGACCGCGCAAAACAAGAACATCAAAAAACTGTACGATCCAACCTGCGGCAGCGGTTCATTGCTGTTGCGCGTCAAACGCGAAGCCGATCACGTCGATAAGATTTACGGTCAGGAATTGAACCGCACCACGTACAACCTCGCGCGCATGAACATGATCCTGCATGACGTGCATTACGCCGATTTCGATATCCGCCAGGAAGACACGCTGGAACACCCGCAGCACCGCGATCTGCGCTTCGATGCGATTGTCGCCAATCCGCCGTTTTCCGCACATTGGAGCGCCAACCCGCTGTTTATGAGCGATGATCGCTTCAGCGTGTACGGCAAATTGGCACCCGCCAGCAAAGCCGATATGGCCTTTGTGCAGCACATGGTTTACCAGCTTGCGGAAGACGGCACGATGGCCGTGGTGTTGCCGCATGGCGTGCTGTTCCGGGGCGCGGCGGAAGGCCATATCCGCCAATATCTGATCGAGCAAATGAACTGCCTGGATGCCGTGATCGGCTTGCCTGCCAATATGTTCTATGGTGCGGCTATTCCCACCACGGTATTAGTCTTCAAAAAATGCCGCCGCAATCCGGACAATATCCTGTTCATCGACGCCAGCCAGGAATTCGAGAAAGTCAAAACGCAAAACATCCTGCGCCCGGCGCATATCCATAAAATCGTCGAAGCGTATCTGGCGCGCACGAATGAAGACAAATACAGCGCGGTGGTCAGCCTGGAAACCATCAAGGCCAATGACTATAACCTGAACATTCCGCGCTATGTCGACACGTTCGAAGCGGAAGCGGAAATCGACCTGAATGCGATTGCCGGGCAGCTCAAAGCGTTGGAAGCACAAGGCCAGCAAACCGATGCCACGATTGTGGCATTTTGCCGGGAATTGGGGATTGCACCACCGTTTGCGGAATCTGGGAAGTAAGCATGAAAGTGCCGAAGCTGCGGTTTAGGGATGATGATGGGCGGGAGTTTCCAGAGTGGAAAGAGAAAACATTAGAAGAAATAGCGAGTATTGAAAGAGGGAAGTTTTCAGTTCGACCAAGAAATGACCCTAGATATTTTGGCGGGAATATCCCATTTGCTCAAACCGGTGATGTAGTTTCTTCTGATTTATTTCTGAAGAAATTTAACCAAACGCTGAATGAAGAAGGGTTAAAAGTTAGTAAATTGTTTCCTAAAAATACTATTCTAATAACGATTGCAGCAAACATAGGCAATACGGCAATAACTAATTTTGAGATTGCATGCACTGACAGCATCGTCGCAATACAGCCATTTCGAGAGCAAGCTATCCCTGTTTGGCTAAAATACACACTTGATACCAAGAAAGAAGAATTAGATTCAAAAGCAACGCAAAATGCACAGAAGAACATTAATCTTCAAGTTTTAAGGCCACTGGTACTCGTTACGCCATCTCTCGAAGAACAGACCAAAATCGCCAACTTCCTCACGGCAATCGATGAAAAAATCACCCAGCTCACGCAAAAGTGTGACTTATTAGCGCAATACAAAAAAGGCGTGATGCAGCAGATTTTCAGCCAGAAGTTGAGGTTTAAGGATGATGATGGACGGGAGTTTCCGGAGTGGGAAGAAGCAACCTTAGGTGATTTATTCAATATCAAAGCTGGTGGTGATATATCGCAAGAAAATGTATCACAAAAAAAAGATGAAATTTATAAGTATCCGATATTCGCAAATTCCGATAAAAATTTTGGGCTTTATGGGTACTCTAATCAATTTAAAGTTAATTCAGATGCAATAACGGTAACTGGAAGAGGAAATCTAGGAATTGCGATACCGAGATTTGAGCCTTTTTATCCAATTGTCAGATTACTAATTTTAATTCCGAAAACTAAATTTAATATATATTTTGGTGCATCAGCGATTAATAAGTTAGATTTCTTTGTTGAGAGCACGGGAGTACCTCAGTTAACAGCCCCACAATTATCTTCATTCTCAATTAAATTCCCAATTTATGAAGAACAAACCAAAATCGCCAATTTCCTCACCGCCATCGACGACAAAATCACCCAAGCCCAAGCCCAGCTTGAAGCCGTGAAGCGCTACAAAAAAGGCTTGTTGCAGCAGATGTTCGTTTGACGATTGCTTCCTGCTGCGGTTGTGTTTATACTTTAGTTTAAACATTTGGTGGATGGAGCATAATCATGAAAGACGTTATTCTGGACATTAAACAATGGGGCAATAATCTTGGGGTGCGCTTGCCCGCTGCGATTGCACGGGAAGCGCATGTGCACGTGGATCAACGAGTGAAGCTCACCGCCTCCAATGGCCAGATCATCATCACGCCGGTGCGGGATGAACCACTGACCCTGGAGCAGCGCTTGGAGCAATTCGACCCGGCCCGGCATGGCGGCGAAGCAATGGCGGCCAATCAGCGCCTGGGTGCGGAAAAATGGTAGCCGTTAATGACTGAAATCAGCGGTACCGTTTTGTGGGTACCCGATCGTCAGGATATTATCTGGATTGACTGCAATCCGCAGGCCGGGCAGGAAATGCGCGATATTCACCCTTTTCTGGTGCTGTCTCCCAAGATATTCAACGACAAAACTTCGCTGGTGATCGGTTTGCCAATGACCACGGCGGCATACAACGCCGATAATCCTTTTGCCGTGGCCGTGGGCAAGATTCCTAAGCGCAAGATTGAGCAGACCAGCTATGTGCTATGCCATCAGCCCAAATCGTTTGATTGGCGGGTACGCAGTGCAAGACCGCATCCACTGGGCAAGCTTGGCGATAGTTTGTTTGTGCAGGTTTGTGAACGTTTGAATCAAATCATCCAGCTTTAATGGCGACCCAATCCGAATTTGCCCTGGAACAAGGTTTGATCGAGCAGCTTGAGCGCATGGAATATGCGCGCGTGCGCATCGATGATGAAGCGGCCATGCTCGCCAACCTCAAGTGCCAACTGGAAATCCATAACGGCGATATCCAGCTCACGCAAGCGGAATTCGAGCGCATTCTGAACCACTTGAACACCGGCAGCATCGTGGAACGCGCGCGGATACTGCGCGACAAATTCGCGCTGAAACGCGAAGCCGCCAACGGCAAAGCGGCGGAAACCGTTTATATCAGTTTCCTGAATTGCGACGATTGGTGCATAAACGAGTTTCAGGTGACCAATCAAGTCAGCATGGCGGGCAAGCGCAAGAACCGCTACGACGTGACCATCCTGATCAACGGTTTGCCGCTGGTGCAGATCGAACTCAAACGGCGTGGCGCGGAACTGAAAGTGGCATTCAACCAGGTGAACCGCTATCAGCATGAATCGTTCGATGCCGGTGCGGGATTGTTTCAGTATGTGCAGCTCTTCATCATCAGCAACGGCGTCAATACCAAGTATTTCGCCAACAATAAGAATCAATCGTTTCAGCAAACGTTCTACTGGACGGACAAGGACAATAACCGCTTATCCGATTTGTGCGAGTTTACCGATGCTTTCCTGAAGCCCTGCCATATCGCCAAGATGATCACGCATTACACCGTGATCACCGAGGAAGGCGTGCTGAAGGTTTTGCGCCCCTATCAGTTTTACGCCACCGAAGCGCTGGTGGATCGGGTGAAGAACAGCAACGACAATGCGTATATCTGGCACACCACCGGATCGGGCAAAACGCTGACTTCGTTCAAGGCGAGCCAGATCATCATGCGGCTGCCCAAAGTGCACAAGGTGCTGTTCGTGGTCGACCGCAAAGACCTGGATTACCAGACCACGCGCGAATTTAATGCGTTTGCCAAGGACAGCGTGGACGCCACCACCAACACGCACAACTTGGTGACACAGTTGAACGATGACAGTACGAAATTGATTGTCACCACGATCCAAAAACTCAATAACGCCATCGTCAAGGAACATTATCTTGACCGGATCAAGCACCTGCAAGACAAAAAAATCGTGTTCATTTTCGACGAATGCCACGGCAGCCAGTTTGGCCTGGTGCATCAGAACATCAAAAACTTTTTCCGCAATGCGCAGATGTTCGGCTTTACCGGTACGCCGATCTTTGCGGATAACGCTAATAATGGCTTCGGGTTACTCAAAACCACCCGGGATTTGTTCGGCGAATGCCTGAACAAGTATGTGATCGTGGATGCCATCCGCGATGAAAACGTTCTGCGCTTCTCAGTGGAATATGTTGGCCGGTATCAATACAAGGATAGCGCCAATCAGGTGGATATCGAGGTGGAGGATATCGACCGCAAGGAATTGCTGGACAGTCCGCAGCGGTTGGAAAAGATCGCCGATTACATTCTTGCGCATCACGCGCAAAAAACCAAAAAGCCCAGCTTCACCGCGATGTTTTGCGTGAGCAGCATCAATGCGTTGATCCATTATTACGAATTGTTCAAGCAAAAACAGGCGCAAACCGCCCGCCCGCTGAAGATCGCCACGATATTCAGCTATGCCGCGAATGAGGAAAACCCGCTCGCCAATGGCCTGATCCCGGAAGAATCGCCCGATGTGCCCAGCGGCGCAAAAATCAACCAAAGCAGCCGCGACAAGCTGGATGAGTTTATCGGTGATTACAATGCGCTGTTTGGCACCAAATATTCAACCAACGACAACCAATCGTTCTACAACTATTACCAGGATATCGCCAAGCGCGTGCGCAACGGTGAAATCGATATTTTGCTGGTGGTAAACATGTTTCTGACCGGCTTTGACAGTCCGCGCTTGAATACCTTGTACGTGGATAAGAACCTCAAATATCACGGCCTGGTGCAAGCCTTCTCGCGCACCAATCGCATCCTGAACGAGAAGAAATCGCATGGCGATATCGTTTGTTTCAGAAATCTGAAAGCGGCAACCGATGAAGCGATTGCGCTATTTTCCAACAAGAACGCCAAGGAAACGGTGCTGCTGGAACCGTATGAGACTTATGTGCAGCAGTTCAACCAGGCCACGGAAGCATTGCTGGCGATTGAGCCCACGGTTGCCAGCGTGGATACCTTGCCGGATGAAAACGCGGAACTGGCTTTTGTGACCAAATTCCGCGAATTGCTGCGCATCAAGAACATCCTGACCACTTTTGCCGATTTTGAAGCAACGGATTTGGCCTTGGAGGCGCAGCAATTTGAAGACTATAAAAGCAAATACCTGGATATTCATGACAAGGTAAAAAAACGCAACGACACCGAGAAAGTATCCATCCTGGAAGACGTGGATTTTGAATTAAGCCTGATCCATCGCGATGAAATCAATGTCGCCTACATTCTAAATTTGCTGGTGAGTCTGAATAAACTCAACCCTGAAGAAGCGAAAAAACGTCAGAGAGAAATCATCGATCTGGTGGCTGGTGAAGTGCAACTGCGCAGCAAACGTGCACTGATTGAAGCTTTCATTGAAGAAAACCTGCCAAAACTCAAACCCAGCGACAATGTGATTCAGGCGTTTGAGAGCTATTGGACGGATAGCAAAAAAGAAGCTTTCAGCGAATTATGCAAAGCGGAAAACATCAATCCGCAAGAACTGGAAAAACTGCTGAACCATTACGCCTTCGCCAACCGGCTGCCACGCGAACAGGAAATTGTCGATTCGCTGAACTTCAAGCCCAAAATACTGGAACGCAAGCCGATCATCGAGCGGGTAGGGGATAAGATCAAATCGTTTATTGATACGTTTATCGAGGGGATGGGCGGGAGTGTTTAATTGGTCAGCATCAATCTATCACTTTATTTAACATAAGGTTTTTCTTATTATCCACAAAATCTGTGGATAACTTTGTGGATAATCATCTTGCATGAGCCACTAACTCATAAATTTCTAAGGAGTTTTCTTAGAATGCTTAATTATCTTACATATTAATTATACTTAAATTATCATTCACTTATGGGATATTTTTCAGCCTGATGTGAAGACTCTGGCGGGATATTTATAACTTTTTAAATCTGTGGATTATTTGGAATGTCAAGGAAAAAGATATGAAATGAATAGCAGAAGATTGTATAAGCAAGATAGGTACTTCTGGTGCTTTGACTAATGCGGGTGATTCAAATCCCGCAAAAATTCTAGCGTAGCGAAAAATTAAAGTCGTAAACTTTTTTCATTGCATATATTAACTCAACAGTAAGAAAACGTTGACTAAACAGCTAAACTTAAGAAAGTTAACCGGTCGGTTAACACTTTGGCTGAATTAGTGGCTATTATTTTGATGGCAGCGGGTACACCCCTTAATTCTCTACAACTTTAAAGACAAAGTACCGGCACATGTTTAAATATTCGCGCGTGCGATTCAGAAAAAATGTTTTTTTGAAAGCATGTGACAGGGTATCGAATCTCGCTGCGATCTTATGAAATCAGTGCCGCAGCTTTTAGTTTAGTTGTAAGAATTCCTAGCGTTGTTTACAGTATTCAGGAGAATACTGTAGATGAACATACACAAACGCACTCGCTTAACATTATTGGATCGTCAGGAAATCTGGCGGCTTTATCAAACCCGGTTGTGGAAGGTAACGCATTTGGCAGAACACTTCCACGTCAGCCGTCCAACGATTTATGACGTACTGAAACGAGCCAGGTTACAGGAATTTGTCCCGCGTAACAGTACCAACCAACGGTTCAAGACATTGCAGTACGGTCTTAAACGTCTGGCCAAGGTCGAGC
>NZ_QPHG01000035.1:0-28075 GCF_040240425.1 Nitrosomonas sp.
AGCCTGCTTCAGTATCTGCATAATCTGGCTTTCCGTAAATCGCTGCTTCTTCATCAGTAAAATTCCTCTTCGTCTACGATAGAAAATTCTACTGCTTTACTCGGTTAATTTTTGGGAGATTACCCAACCCGTCCATCGCACTGCACCCGCCGCAACAACAGCGATTGCGAAAACCAAGAAAATTGCAAAAAGAAATGCAGCAAACGAAAATAAAGTAAAAGCTAACATGTTTAATTATACCGTCATGATATCAATAGTCAGCTCTGTTTAATGACCATGCAATAAACGCCCCTGTGGCAAGACCACGGGGTATTAGAAAAGCTCAAGTTGTCGCAGCTCTTCTTTTGGTTTACCTTGATTCTTTACATAACGCTAAACTACACTCAAATCCGCTCTTTCTCCAACAGTTGCTACATAATAACCATCTGTCCAAAACTCACCACCCCACAACTCTCGTTTCAAATCCAGTTTCTTCTTAAACAATTCCCGTGCTGTTATGTTTTTGAATACCCTAACAATCTGACCCGGTACAATTTTAGGATGGGCCGTACAAAGTATATGTACGTGATCTTTGCGCAACCTATCTGCTCAAACTCAATGTCGTATCGTTCTTCTATCTCTTTCGATATCAGCATAATAACTCTTACAACCGCTTCGTCTAGCAGAATCTGCTTTAGCTTCAACCAGAAATCATCACTGAGCATCAATCGGATGCATCGCAAACTCGCCTTGCCGGCGACATGGAAATTCCAATAGCACGAGCTTGTTCCTATCTATTTAAATACTCATCTGAAAACATCAACAGACCTTAGAGTACTATGCTTATGGAGGTGAATTGTGATTAAGATCACTTTAACCAGCTCAAATTCACAGGAAAGCAGCAATTAGAACTCATATCTCATTAAAAACCCCTGTTAATCTGATACGATCTTTAGTATCAATTGCTGACAGCAAATCCTGAATAAAGTTAGCTTGCAGTCGATAGGCTTTTTCTTTATCAGTATCAATAGTAGATACACGAACCAACATGTCATCTGGTACACTTCCAGTTAATCCATATTTTAACTGTTGAAGTTTTTTTTCAATTCCAGGCAAAACCGCTTTGTTACTAACAGTTACCCAAA
This sequence comes from Nitrosomonas sp., assembly GCF_040240425.1. Classification (GTDB taxonomy): domain Bacteria; phylum Pseudomonadota; class Gammaproteobacteria; order Burkholderiales; family Nitrosomonadaceae; genus Nitrosomonas. Next base: position 1,125 of record NZ_QPHG01000035.1, read on the forward strand.
TACTTACAACTCCATGTCGTATGCGTCAGTCTCTGGTAATCTCTTATTCAATCCTCCTAGCTTTTGGTCAAACCAAAAGAATCAAGGTGATCGTTTTCATCGGTCAAACCTTATCAGTCCCCCGACATAGCCTGTAGACTACCTTATTTATTAGATTTCATGAGAACATGCCTGCGATGCAACCAACCTAGATAGCCCAGTAATAAAGCAAATATTACCTGAAAACTCAAAATCTCCAGTACACCTATACGATAAAAGATGTAAAAAACAAATAGTGCCAAGGCTGCCTGAATAGCTGCTGCATCAGCACGTATCGTTGGTTCAGCAGACTCCCTCCATAACTGATCAGCACAACGCCAAGCCAATACAAAGATAGCAATAAATAAACAAAAACCAAAAACACCCGTATCCCAAAGTAGAGTTGAAGCTGCCGTTAATCCGATACCGTGATTAGGGTAATGCTTGGCAATATACCCCCCCCCGTGCGAACTGCCTAGCCCGTTACCAAACACAAAAGAAATCGGGTCATGGAATCCCTGCTGATCAACCCAGAAAGTTAACACTTTGGTACGGTTAAGGTGATATCCACCATGTCCATGTTCATAAAGGTTGTAGTTGAAAGTAGTATCAATTACCTCCTCTATAGCTTTATCTGATTGACTTAAGTAAGTGTATCCCGCAGCCATTGTAAACGAGACAACAACTATCATTCCCATCAACCAGTAATGTAATCGCTTGATCATCTCTCGACGATAAAGAACCAGAAACATCAGTGGGAGCATTATAACTACAACCTTAGTTTCCCCTACAAACAGTGGGGCTGTTATAATCAGAACAAGTAGAATTAATTTATTGGTTGTCACTAGCCCTTCCATTCGTCGCGCCAGTAAGAATGCCAACATCATTATTAGGAAGGTTGCCATCTCTCCACTTGCACCCCCACCAGTAAGACTCGCACCAAATGTCCCACCAACGACATCTAAAGGAATCATACCGGGATATAAATATTGCTGAGCTTCCCGAATAGGGACATAAACAATACGCTCATAAAGTGCGAAAGGCAATTGAATCAAGGCGATAATTACAATAAAAACCCGCAAATGACTCATATTATGTTCATCGAAAACAAGCCAGCATAGAGCAAAAATTAATCCCCATACTTGGAAGTAACGCTTAAAACCACCAACCACGTCGCTAAATGAATTCCATTGTATGAGCGAATTAATTAATGTATAGATCATAAAAGCTAGAGCAATCCATATGAAGGCAGGAGTAAATTTCTGAGCGTTCTGCGACAGAGCAACTCTCGACAATGCTATAAACATTAAAAGAAAACCAAGCAATGACACGCCCCAAGCTGCTTTTGTAGCTAAAAAATCAAAATATAAAGGAAGTAGTCCTGTTACTAATAAACTCAGCAATAGAATTAGCCAAACGATCAAAGAAGGTTTAACCAACAACACTAAACCTACAATAAGAGCCGCTGCCAAACCAATAATAATGGGATTTGCTGTCACCGCAAAGAAGCCATACAATATCGCCATTAGTACACTGACTAACACAATAAAATAAAATACCTTCTGATCACCAAGCTCATTTGACATATTTTTCTTTATAAGAAAAAAGGTTTTAGAAAGTTAAGTGCTTTTTGAAGCATATTAACTTATTGATATGAATATTAAAAATAGCTACTATTTTCATTCTTGAATTAGAAAAAATTCCAGTAATTTATTCGGTGCTTTTTTCTATATTTCACAGCTACTTAACAGCTAAAAATGATTGGATCCATTAATGGCATTTATACCCTAAATCAACAGCGCAGTACATTGCTGTAAGCCTGAATCGTCGCAGCAAGATTCTTCTGCAATGACCAATTAGTTGTATGATGGCATACAGCTAGTTAGAGCGAACAAGAAAATCAGGGAACTTACGGCAAAACAATCGTTTTTGTTGTCCTGGAGCACAAGAGTAAAAGCATATGCAGAAGGTTGTTCCTAATTGTTTTAAAGCAGCACTGCAAGCCTTTATCCATGAGCATGTGGTAGGACACTATGATCCATATTAATGGATCGATCAATAGTGACTTTAATAAGCAATCTCAGGTTCCCCATGGAGATAACGAGTTTATCTGTGGCGAGCAGCATGATAATAGTATTGAGCATTTTTGGAATTTTGCAAAAAACATTGACTAAGTTTTTCGTTCTAATTGTCGCCGTATAATCTTTATCATGAGATCTTAAATTGTTATATTTAATAGCCTTTCATTGAAAAATTATGCTCATATACCAGAAACACCTATTAATCTAATACGTTCACCTGTATTAACAGAAGATAATAAATCTTGAATAAAAATTGTTTGAAGTTGATAAGCTTTATCTTTATCAGAAGATATAGAGGATACACGCACCAACATTCCATCAGGTACATTTCCAGTCAAACCATATTTTAATTGTTGCAATTTCTCATCAATACCAGGTAGCACAGCCTTGTTACCAACCGTTACCCAGTAGGTAATCGGTTCATTACGATAACCTTTGACAGCCAATAAACGCTTAATCGGTAATTTTCCATATTGTGTAAGCAGCTCATCAGCATAAGTTTTCATTATCTCGAAGCCTTGAGCGTAATAGCATACTTCAGGTTTATGTACCGCTAGATTGTCACTCTGATCACCGCCATAGGCTACAGAAAGCATAATACGTTCGCCTATAGAGTTTACGTAAGTCCTCGACAAAGTTTGATTGTATATTTTGTCTAACATGGCTTGTGTTTCAGCATCTACTTGCAACGGAATAATCGATTTGTCAACACGCCAATCTCCAAACTCGGCTGGAATCATGATCTCAAGATCTATTCTTTCTTGCTGATCCGCAATTTTTTTGGTTGGAGTTAGTGCCTTAGTTAAGGCTCCCGATGACACCATCAATATACCCAAAAAAATACTGACAATTATCGATTTTCTCATTCCATCACCTTTATTCTTCTAGCTTTTAAATATTTTTATTAAATAATTTTCGTATTCTTTGTACAGTACGAAAATAATCAGCTACTACTCATAGCAGAATGCGAAGCATTAACCGACTGCCCTCTTATGAAATATTGCAATGCCGCATCAACCCCCAGAATGAGTATCAATGCACTGATAAACAAAACCATACCAGCAAAACCATGAAGAAATCCTTGTCCTGCCGCATCTCCATAGTGATAGGTAATCAATGTAAGTACGATAACGCGAATAACGTTTGCAGTAAAAGAAATAGGTACAATTAAAATGGCTAATGTCACATTGCGTAATACCGAGGTATGATGCACAAGGTTCAAATAAAATAACCCTAGTGCTTCCAATGTCAACAATGTTTGAAGTCCGGCACAGGCATCTGCCACAAGGAGTTGATACTGCCCAATTTGCAAGATAACACCATTTCTTGCTATAGGATAATTTGCCCAGAATAAAATATGTTCCGCTACAAATGAAACTGCCATCTTCATAGGCATAGTAAGCAAGCTGACCGCTTGACCAGGCAATGGAATCATAAAGAGTAAGAAAAACAATGGGAACCACATCACTTTCAGAGCAATGTAACCTCGTTTTATGAGGATAACAGCCGCTAGTATCCATATGAAAGAGCCCATTTCAAACACCAATACTTGTTGTGAACGCCCAATAATATAAAGAAACAGAGCCACAGAGAAAACTATCCATCCCAAGTAAGCAGTTGATTTCCCCTCACTCTTATTGATCATCTCCATCCATTTACGATACATTAACCAAAGTGAAAGCATTAATATAATCGGCCCATGAGCTTGCTCTTCTTTAGACCAAATTCCATTGGCAAGATCATAAAAAGTAGGCACATATAAAATCAACAATCCGAGAAAAATAGGCCACCACTCTAATATAGCTGACTTTAAATCACGATGTTGATGAGTAAATGAGAGCATAGTTTTTTATTCTAGAAGTCAATTAATACAGAACCAACCACTTCGGCTCCACTGCACTTAAGCTGTTCATTAATCATGCTGATATCACTTAAACGGGTATTATTTTTGTGCGCAACCACCAGCACTCCATCCGTACGAGCAGCAATAGCAAGTGCATCGGAACCATTTGAAAAAGCCAAAGTATCATAGAGAATCACATCAAACTGATTAGCAAGTTGATCGTTCAGCTCGTCAAATATGTTTCGGTTAAGAAGCTCTAAAGGGTTTGGCGGAAGTGTTCCTGCCGGTAATACGGAAAGATCGATAAATGAATCTATCTTTGCAATCACTTCAGAAACATTTGCACGTCCAGCCAGCACATCAGATAGACCTTGTCTATTTCTTAAATTAAAAATTTCATGTTGCTGAGGACAGCGCAAGTTTGCGTCAATTAGTAGTGTACGCTCACCAAGCTGTGAAAACACTACAGCGAGATTTGCCGCAAAAAGACTCACACCATCACTCAGGTTATAACTCACTACTGCAAGTGCTTTATGACCTGAAGTAAACCAACGTAACATTAACTGACTACGTACCGCACGAAAAACTTCTACTTGAGCACCAAATGGTTGATAAGCAACAACCAATTCTGGCGGATGATTCCCTTGTCCGGGCAATAAATATGGATAATCAAATTGCTGCGCCAAAACCAGCTGTATGTCAGCTTCAGTAATTAAGCCTAATTTAAGTGCAGCATCACCAAAACGTAAACCACTTTCTTTCTGCAAGCGCAATACACGCTCCGCTTCAACCGGTGTAATTTTCCCCATATCCAGAAGAATATGGCCAATGCTAAACTTCCGCATATGAGACGCACTCATGCTGATAGAACCTGAATCGCTAAATTCCCTCGTTTCTGAGGAACTTTCAAAACTCATTTTATTCTCCTCCATATTCTGAATCTAGACAGAATCATCGGATCAAACGTGGCCAGTTCAATTGCAGGCGCTTTCGTTTTGATGTCTCTTTTTGTATAACACCTAGTACTGGTACTTTAAATACATCCACCAAATCCTCTGGTGAGCGCACACGCCGATCAACCATTTCTGCAATTAAACCAGCCCCGAGTCCTAAAAGAGCTCCCAATATGACTGACAAGATCATATTCAAAAATAGTTTTGGACTATGCGGTTTCTCAGGAATCTTCGCAGGATCAAGTATAGAAACACTTGATAAATTAGCTTGCCCTTCAAGAGTTGTTTGATTTAATCGCAACATTGCGTTGTCATATGCCTGTTGAGCACCCTCTGCCTCTTTAAAAAGGATATGTAACTCATTCCTTGCACGGTTCAGTGACAGTACTTTTGTTTTCTGTTCTTCAAGTGCCGCACGTATCTCTGCTTCTTGACCAATAGCGGTATGCATGGTGTTTCTTATATATTTATTAAGCTCTGCTCGCAATTTCTCTACTTCTGCTTTTGCCCCCACATAACTTGGATGGTTAGGTCCCAACTTCTGCGATACATCTGAGAATTTTGATTCAGCTTGCGCTAAACTTAGTTTGAGATTACTGATCATTGAATTTTTAGCAACAGCACTAGTCTCGCCACTTCTATTAATAACTTCTGGATCGGTTCCCATCAACTCCGCTTGGGCAATTATCAATTGAGTAGAGAGATCGTTTAAGCGCCTTGTTTCAATATCCAGACGAGTATCCGCATCAACAATCCCAACTTCATTTTGATAATCCGTTAGTTTTTTCTGTGCTATTTCAAACTTTTCACGCAACACATTAAGCTGATCGGTAAAGTAGGCAGCAGCCTTCTGTGAAGGTTCCACAGTAAGACGAATGCTTATTTCCTGATATGCATTCGCAAACGCATTTGCCATGACTGTCGCAAACATAGGATCTGCTCCTTTATAGCTAATACCAATCACACTGCTATCACGAGAAGTCTCAATATCAAGATTCTTAAGAAGGAAGGCTGCTAACCACTCCCGTAATCCTAAATTACTATTACTTTCTTCAAACAGCTTCATTACTGCTTCATTATGATGAAGTCCGAGTTGATCAATCACCATTAATGCAGTTCTAGTACTTCTAATTACGTCCAATTGAGTTGCCATAAAGCTTGGATTTAATTGCGCAGGTAGAAAGGCACCGGTTACGGGATCAGCTCCTTTATAAGTAAGAACAAGCGTAGCAGTTGACAGATAGCTCTTTGGCAAAAGAAGGCTCACTATCAAAGTTGTTAATATTGTAATAATTAATGTTGCTAAAATAAGTTTTCGCCGAGCCAATATGATTAGAAAAAAACGAGAAAAATCCATGTGTAAGCCCCAGTCTAAACCTAATAGTTACGATAATTGTTTTAAATAAATTCGGTAATAAAAAATCAAAAGTCAAAGTCAGAACAGACTTTCCTTAATATAGATCACATCGTCAGGCTGTACCAAATCACTGGATTTCGGAGCAAATATCTGCAAATTACCTTCTGTGTCACGGCGTTGAATTTTTAATCCTCGTTCAGTCCCACGCTGCGTCAATCCACCACCAACTGACAGAGCTTGTATCACCGTCATATTACGTTCAAGCCTATATGCCCCGGCACGTTGTACTTCACCATAGATATAAAATCTAGGAGCTCGTTCAACATAAATAAAATCATTACTCTGTATAATTAAATCCTTCGATAGATCACCAGCACGAACCATATCTTGTATATCTATCACTTCCTTAATAAATTTATTTCCGTCGGCGCGAATCAGAACAACAAGCTCCCCCCCCTCAGGAACAACACCTCCTGCCATCGCAAGAATCTCGGTTAAACTGCGTTTACCTTCGATAGGGTAGCGCCCCTGATTACGAACATTACCAAGCACAGATACCATCTGACTCTGTAACGAAGCAGTAACGATCATAACTTGTGGTTTACGCAAAATATCCCGACTTTCCAGGAGATTTGCTATCTTTCTTTCTGCAGCTGATGGAGTTAGTCCATCGACTACGATTTCTCCCAGAAGGGGAAATGTTATTTTTCCAGTCTCACTCACTTTCGTTTCGGTAGTCATATCCGGATGGCCGTAAACAAACACTCTTAGCGCATCACCAGGTCCTAATGCGCTTTCCCCTGCCTCTGCAGCCACTACATTCCCAATACAACCAATCCATAACAAAGTAATAACTATCGCTAAAATCTTCACTGTCTTCATAACACTTATCATTTGCCCATAACCCTTAATTCATACTGCACTGAACACTATATCAAGAAAGACAAACTACCCAATATAAACATTAACTTATCTTAACCCCATAATACCACGTTCGATAGAACTGTTAGAAGCCGGCTCCGTCAGATTTAAATTATTTGTTGCATTATCAGCAGCACTGGACTCTGGTGCTTTAGCATTCAAATATTCTATTTTTGCAGCTGCACGTAAACGTGTGACTTCCGCATCAGTTGCTTCCTTATATTTCTGGTTCAACAAAAATCGTTCAATTTGAGGTGCAGCAGCTGCAAGTGTGATAGGACTATCCTTTATTGCATTAACCGAAATCAGCAAACTATTCTCTTGCTCGTTAACGATAAAAATAGTGTCCTTACTTTTTTCCTGAAGCATTTTAGCCATCTGAGGCGGCAGATCGGTGCTACTACGTGATGCCAAGCTTCTGACATATGGAACTTTATTTTTGTCAAGCCAAGTCACGACCTGATCTACAGACTTTGCTGCATCGATAGTTTTCTTTAATTCACTACTGAGATCCTTCGTAGCAACACGAACTGTTATCAAATCAAATTGCTTACGCTGCGAGAAAAACTCAGGATGTTTCTGGAAATATTCATCAATCTCAGCCTGAGTCGGTTTAGCAATTTTACTCACAATACCTTGCATATAAGCTTGCGCTATTACTTGCGCATTTGCACGATCGCGTGCTTGCATTACATCAGGAGTACGATCCAGCTTGTTGTGAACCGCTTCGTCAAGAATTAACTGACGAACAATCAGAGATTCCAGAAGCTGCTTACTTGCGGCTTCATACTGTTCCGGACGGACATTGGCACGCTTGATTTCTTCATTTAGCTGAAGCATGGTAACTTCTTTACCATTGACACTAACCAGAGCCTGCCCGGCTTTTTTTTCTTTTGGTTCATTGCTGTCACAAGCTGCGAGAACTAAAGCGAAACTAATCATAAGTCCTGTTAGTGCCGTCCGAGTATTTGCCAATACCATAATATTTCCCTTAATGATTACAAATATAATGAAACAAACTCAAAAAAATTCAACACACACCCTTACACAATGCCTAAACACAGAATGAGAACAATACGTTCTACTGAGCATCTATGAAGCTGGATACGACAATTAAATTATAAACTTTAATACTTAAAGTAATTCTTTACAAAGTACACCAATATACATTGATAATCAACAATATAAAAAACATATTCCGACTCAATACATGAAAACCGTCATTGATTTCGGAACATTACGCATAACCAACTAATTTATCTAGAAAATGTATGACAAAGAACCTGATTGACTTGTTCCTTTAGAATCATCTTTATCATAAGATCATTAGTTAATGACATTCCTTGAATGTTGAATATCTCTTTATTTCTGCTACCAAAGTTAACAAAAACACGATCAAATCTTGTTAGCCGCTATTTGGTAAAGCTCCAAGAAGATAGCAAAACAATTTTCGCGCACTTATATTGTCATCATGTGACAAACGAAAGCGGAAATAACCTAAGCCTACCAAACCATCAGCATAACAATGCTTTGAATTGGTACTTTATCCGGCATCACTGTTTACAGTACCAGTCACATTCCAATCGGCCATAATGATCATGTTACCGCCCCGCTCCCAAATTACATTCAGTTTCTTATTAATACCGAGCAGTTTGTCTAACCAGATCCAGCCCCCATACTAACGTTTATCCTGTGATGCAAGGATAAATCTGCATTCATTTTTACCAGGATTTTCCATCCTTAACAAACACAGATTACTGATACAGGTATTAATTGACACACGAGCCGCTGAATCGCTGTAATTCCCGAATAATTTCTAACGCAGAAAGTGGTTTACTAAAATAAAATCCTTGATATTGACTGCATCCACGCTGTTTAAGAAAGTCAATTTGTTCCTTTGATTCAACACCTTCTGCAATCACCTGAATATTCAGGCTACCAGCCATTGCAATAATTGCTGTAACTATTGCCGCATCATTCTCATCGATAGCGATGTCACGCACAAAAGAACGATCAATTTTAAGCGCATCAATCGTATAGTGCTTCAAATAGCTCAAGTTAGAATAACCGGTTCCAAAGTCATCAATCGATATCTTGAATCCCATTGCACTTAATTGTTGCAGCGTTTCATTCACCTCAACGATATTTTCAGCCAGCATGCTTTCTGTAATCTCCAAAGTCAAGCAACTCGCAGAAACTTTTGCTTGCGTTAAAATACTCGCCACATCTTGCACAAACAGCTTTTTCTGAAATTGTTTGACGGAAAGATTGATAGCAATTCTGGGCACACTCAACCCTTGATCTTGCCACGCTTTTAGCTGTTCACACACCGATCTAATAACCCAATCCCCAATCGGTAAAATCAGGCCGGTTTCTTCGGCCAGCTTAATGAACTGAACAGGCGGAATCAATCCCTTCTCAGGATGCTGCCAGCGCAACAACACTTCCAGACTAACCAGATGATTGTTGTCCATATCAATAATCGGTTGATAGTACAATATCAACTCGTTATTTCTTATGACTCTATGCAAATCGTTACCCAGCTCATGCTTTTCTTGAATTAAGCGATCCATCTCTGCCGAGTAAAACTGATAGTTGCTTCGCCCCGTAGCTTTAGCATGATACATCGCCAGATCGCTATGCTTTAACAATGCATCAACATCCTTACCATCCTTAGGATATAGCGCAATTCCGATACTGCTGTCAATATGGAGTATCCGTTCATTAATGTGATACGGAAGCGCCAGCAAGTGCAATATTTTCTCCGCGATCGATTCAACATCCTCCAGATCGGTGATTTCCGTCAATATCACGATAAACTCATCCCCGCCTTGACGGGATGCGGTATCCTCACTGCGTATGCTGGATAAAAGCCTTGCAGCCACTTCTTTTAGCAGCAAATCGCCAACACCATGACCCAGCGTGTCATTCACGACTTTGAAGTGATCCAGATCTATAAACAACACCGCTGAAAAATCGTGATGGCGCTGATTATGCGCCAGTGCCTGCGACAAGCGATCCTGCAACAACAATCGATTCGGCAACCCTGTCAGCACGTCATGATTTGCCATAAAACTGATGTGCTGCTCCAATTGTCTGCGCTCCAGCCATAACCTGAAATCGTCCGCGATATAATTAATCAGGTTTTGCTCGTCCGGCAGCATGAATGACTTTTCTTCCCGGTAAAAAACCTGCAATTGACCGCAAAAATGTCCATCCACTTTGATTCTTGCGAAAATCCCATGCGTCAGATCTTCGTTATAGTGATTTGAAGTATAGCGTTGCTCATAAATACTGATCATGCAGGCCGCATGATCGGGAAACTGCATGGCAGGAATCAGATGATCGAATATCCGTTCACAAAGCTCCCCGACAGAGAGGTCTTGCTCCATCTCCCGCCGGATCGCATACAAACACGTTCTTTCCTTAAGCCGTTCGTGCAAAATCAATGCTTTCTGTTTGCGCGCGGTAATATCGACGCGGACGGATATATAACGAATTATCCGGCCGTTGCTGTCTTTGAACGGAACGATCGTGGAATCGACCCAGTACAAGCTGCCACTTTTTCTCCGGTTACAAATCTCTTTATGCCAAATTTTGCCATTGGTGATGGTTTCCCACATATCTATAAAAAAATCGCTCGAATGCACGCCTGAATTAAGAATGCGATGATCCTGCCCGATAAGTTCGGAGCGACCATACCCGCTAATCTCACAAAAACGGTCATTGGCTTCAATAATCCGGCCGGAACGGTCGCTCACGGAAACCAATGCAAGCTGTCCGATGGCTTCAAGGTAAGTTGTCAGCTCCGCATTGGTAGCTTGCAACTCCTTGTAAAGTAATTTTAATTTAGACTTGGACGCAACCAATGCTGCATTGGCCGCTTGCAATTCTTTATTCGTCGACAGCAATTCTTCATTGGTGGATTGCAGCTCTTCGTTGCTGGATCTGAGTTCTTCTTGCGAAGTTTGCATTTCCTCATGAGTAGCTTGCATTTCCTCACGCATGAGTTGCAATTCGGTCATCATCGCCAATACAGTATCATCACCTTTCTCGGATAAATCGGCTGCCTGCTCGATGTGTGAAAGCCGTAGGACTTCTTCCAGACTGATCATTGGATTTTTCTTGGTCATCGCTTGAAGAGAGAAGTCCTGAAGCAAATTGCGCCTTTCTTGCGGCAATCCATTATCAAGACGTTTATACACCGCCAAACTGCGCTCCAGAGGGGCAAACATCTCTGGAAAATAATCGATCGATTCCGCAGTTCCCAGTAGCAAAATACCGCCAGGATTCAACGCATAATAAAACAGCGGGAATAATCTTTTCTGTAATTCACGATCCAGATAAATCAGTAAATTCCGGCACGACAAAATATCCAGCTTGGAAAATGGCACATCGGCAATAAGATTTTGTGGCGCGAATATGACCATCTGGCGTATTTCATTACAAACCCGATAGCCATTTTCGTGCTTGATAAAGAACCGGTTTAAGCGTTCCAATGAAATATATTGGCTGATCGCTATGGGATAAAAACCCTGCCGGGCCTTCGTGATGGCATCCTGATCCAGATCAGTCGCAAATATTTTCACCAAGTACCGGTCTTGCACTCCTCTTTGCTCCAAAGCTTCCCGGAAAAGAATAGCGAATCCATAGGCCTCTTCTCCTGTCGAGCAAGCAGGCACCCAGATTCGCACTGTTTTTCCTTCAGGGTGGGCTGCCAAAATGGGTGGAATAATCTCCGCTTTAACATACTGCCACATGACCGGATCGCGGAAAAAACGCGTCACATTGATTAATAGCTCTTTAAATAGCAAATCCAGTTCAACAGGATTCTCACTTAAAAAATGCGCATAATCTTCAACCTTACTGATTTGATTCTGTTGCATCCGCCGGTCAACGCGACGATATAGCGTGCTTCTCTTATACTGAGAGAAATCATTACCCATCCGCCTAGACAAGAGTTGCACAACTTCACTCATGGCACCGGTAAGATGGAATCCTTGCAATTTGGATTTCAAATAACTGGTAACAATGTCCGGCAAAACGTCGAGTGCTACGAGCGTATCCACTGTGCTTGCTTCAATCGAGTAATCCGGCACACCACCCGGTTCACTGGACATAGAATCCTGCGTAAGCCCCAACCCTCCTTTTTTCCGTATAGCGCGTAAACCCTGGGTACCATTTGCGCCTGGACCGAAAAAAATAATACCAACCGCGGATTCCCTATATTCTTCCGCCAAGCTGTGGAAGAAAAAATCGATTAAGGAATTTGATGCATGCTGCTCCGGCTCGGCATCAAATAAGCACAAAAAGCCGTTGGAAATAAATACATTCTTGTTTGATTGCGCAACTATATAGATACAGTCAGGTTGTACTTCCGTCAGATTTTCAACGCACACTATCTTCATACTGGTAACATCTTGCAGTTGCCGAGGAGATAGATTTTCCTGCATCGTATCTGATTGTTGAATAATGACAAAAGCCGCGCCGCTATCCGCTGGTATTTGGGTAAAAAACTGCCGTAGCGACTTGAGTTCGGTTGCTGAAGCACCAATACCCACCACTGGGAATAATGTCCTTTCAGGATTGACTGGCTGATAGGATGGAATAGATGGGTTTATGCGCGTTCTTTGTTTTATTGCAATCAACTTCTTCGGATTTGAACTCATTTTTCTGATCATCAAAAGAAGCCTCTGATTCTATGAAGTTAACAGGAAAATTTTGATTGGTGTTTTATAGCATAGCTTTATGAAAATTTTTAGCTTTATGAATACAGAATGGAAATGGATTTGAAGATTTGTAACGCACCACCCCCAAGTCGACCTTGCGCCACAGCATAATTAATACACAAAAACCATTTTCAAGCAGAAAATTCACTATTGTATTTACCATACAAATGGTTATTCAACGGTCCTTATTACAACAAATAAGCTAAGAAATTCGCACAACCTTGTTTATTTTTTCAAATGAAATCACAAAATATTTTTACCGGAATCCCCCAAAACTTGGATCAGGAATTGTTTGAATCTCTAGCCGGAAACGACAAAGTGGTGATCGAAAAAATCATCTCGAAAGGGCAAAAGTCGCCAGAATCCGGTTGGTATGATCAGGAGAAAAATGAGTGGGTTATTGTATTAAGGGGCAAGGCAGTACTGTCTTTTGAAGATGAAACACTAGTACATCTTAATGAGGGAGATTTTATTAATATCCCCGCTCATAAAAAGCACAAAGTCTCGTGGACAGACCCAGACAGCGAGACTATCTGGCTCGCCGTTCATTACTGAATGAGATTATTTAACTCAGAATCAAGAGCAGAATCCTGAATAAATTCTATTACCTGGACTCACCATCATAAGGCTTGGTAAGGACCTGATATTAGCCGCTTTCTGATAATTAGTTGCGCGCTTGCTTACTATATTTCTGACGGAATTTCTCAACCCTTCCGGCAGTATCCACAATTTTCTGTTTACCCGTATAGAACGGATGACAAAGTGAACATACTTCAATACTCAATGGTTTGTTCATGGTAGAACGTGTTGTAAAAACATTACCGCAACTGCAAGTGACGGTAATTTCCTGATAGTCTGGATGAATGTCTGCTTTCATTGCCTATATCCTTAATTATTCCATCCCCAATGGGAAGCTTAAAAAGCTGTGTATTATCCTTTAATGTACGTATTGGCGCAACTATGAAAATTAAATCCTAAACCCGTCGCATGGAATCAAAAAAGTCGGAATTATTCTTAGTCGCCTTGATTTTATCCAGTAGAAATGCCATCGCATCCATATCGTCCATCGGATGGAGTAACTTACGCAGTACCCAGATTTTTTGCAGCACATCGGGAGAAATCAGCAATTCTTCCCGGCGAGTTCCTGACCGGTTCACATTAATTGCTGGATATATCCGTTTCTCCGCCATTTTCCGGTCAAGATGAATTTCCATATTGCCGGTACCTTTGAATTCTTCATAAATCACATCGTCCATGCGTGATCCGGTATCAATCAGCGCTGTCGCGATGATCGTCAACGATCCGCCTTCTTCGATATTACGCGCTGCGCCGAAGAAACGTTTGGGTCGCTGTAACGCACTGGCATCCACACCGCCGGTCAGTACTTTACCGGAAGCCGGTACCACAGCATTATAAGCACGTGCCAGCCTCGTAATCGAATCGAGCAGTATCACGACATCTTTCTTGTGCTCGACTAAGCGTTTCGCTTTCTCAATGACCATTTCGGCGACTTGCACATGCCGCGTGGCGGCTTCATCGAAAGTGGACGAGATGACTTCTCCTCTCACCGAGCGGATCATTTCCGTCACTTCTTCCGGACGTTCATCAATCAGCAACACCATCAAAATCACATCCGGATAATTAGCCGCAATGGCGTGCGCGATGTGTTGCAGCATCACGGTTTTACCCGACTTTGGGCTGGCCACTAATAAACCGCGCTGTCCCTTTCCAATCGGGGCAATCAAGTCAATGATACGGCTGGTGATATTTTCTTCGGCTTTGATATCGCGTTCGAGCACGAGCCGCTCATCTGGAAATAACGGCGTCAAATTTTCAAACAGGATTTTCTGTTTGGAATTTTCCGGCGGTTCATTATTGACCTTATCAACTTTTACCAGCGCAAAATAACGCTCCCCTTCTTTCGGCGGGCGAATCTCACCGTCAATCGAATCCCCGGTATGTAGATTAAAGCGCCGGATTTGGCTGGGTGAAATATAGATATCATCAGGCCCAGCCAGATAAGAGGTATCCGGAGAACGTAAAAATCCAAAACCATCCTGTAATACTTCCAGCGTTCCATGACCGTATATATTTTCGCCCTTGCGCGCCTGATTTTTAAGCAATGCGAAAATCAGATCCTGTTTCCGCATTCGGTTGGCCCCATCAATTTCGTTCTCGACGGCCATTTTTACTAGTTCAGTGACGTGTAGGTTTTTTAAATCGGATAAGCGCATGAAAAAGCTCGTGAAAAAATAATACTCAGGTGAAAGATAATGATGCTGGAAGGAAAGTTGTTACGGATGGGATTATTAAATATAAGGTGGTGTGGGCTTTACCAATCACCTAGTCCACAAATCTATTATGTTCAGTAGACTAGCGGGTTTAAATATGACTGTCAATAAAGGCGGTTAATTGTGATTTTGATAAAGCTCCGACTTTGGTAGCCTCGATAGTGCCGTTCTTAAACAACATCAGGGTCGGGATTCCACGAATACCGTATTTCGGCGGTGTGAGCTGATTTTCATCAATATTCAATTTAGCCACCTTAAGGCGTTCGCCATATTCGCTTGCAATCTCGTCGAGTATCGGCGCTATCATTTTACAAGGGCCGCACCACTCTGCCCAGTAATCCACCAGTACAGGGGTTGTCGATTGTAAAACTTCCGCATCAAAATTAGCATCAGTAACGTAATGAATATGCTGACTCATATAATCCTCATTCAATTATTCAGTATTAAGAAGAGTAAACCTAATTATCTCAAAGATTGGTTTACGGGATTGGTTGGAATAACGCTGTAAAAGAGTGGTATAAAACTAAATTGTTATGCTATAGAAAAAACTGTTAAAAGGGAAGTAGCTTTTAAAAATAGCGCTCGGAAGAAACTGCGGAATATTGTCTCACATCTGCAAGAACCGGAATCGGACAATCATCCTTCCGATTGTTGAAATGCCACAATATGGTCGGCCTCGAGTCTGATCCCTATTTTCCCGCCAATCGCATGATCATGATGGCTGGGGACAAGCGCAAGCACTTTGGCTCCGCTCGCCAGACGCAACGTATACAAAATCTCCGCGCCGCGAAATGCCTTATGAACCACCGCCGCCTGCATCGGGCTGCTATCATCGTGCACAATATCATCTGGACGCAGCAATACATCCACGCTGCAACCGGCATCACAATGCTCTGGAACTACCCCTTGCAATACGCCCAATTCAATTTCAACCTGTTGCGCATTGATCACTTTACCGGGGAGAAATACTCCCTGACCAATAAAGTTGGCCACAAAACGGTTGGCCGGACGATGATACAGATTAAAAGCCGTATCCCACTGTTGAATCTCACCGTGATTCATCACACCGATCTCATCGGCAATCGCAAACGCCTCCGCTTGGTCATGTGTCACCAGAATCGCGGTGGTTCCTTGCTGCTTGATGATCTCACGCACTTCCATGCTCAACCGTTCGCGCAAGCTCACATCCAGATTGGAAAACGGCTCATCCAGCAACAACAGATCCGGTCTCGGCGCCAGCGCACGCGCCAGCGCAACGCGCTGCTGCTGCCCGCCCGATAGTTCGTGCGGATATTTCTTCGCAACGCTGGCCAGATGCACGACATGCAGCAATTCTTCAACCCGCCGCTCACGTTCCACTCGCGTTAACCGGTGCAGACCGAAACCGATATTGGCGGTCACATCAAGATGCGGAAACAACGCATAATCCTGGAACACCATGCCAATCCGTCGTTGTTCCGGCGGCACGAAGGAATTCGCACTGCTCACACAGACGCCATTGAGCATAATTTCTCCAGTTACAACCCGCTCAAAACCGGCGATACAACGCAGGGCAGTGGTTTTCCCGCAGCCGCTCGGACCGAGCAAACAGCCGATCTGCCCCTTCTGTAATTGCAAAGATAAGTTACGGATAACGACCTGCTCGCCATACGCTTGCAAAACGTGATTCAGTTGCAGCAACCCAGTACTCATCGGTTTACTTCTCAGTTTGTCGCATAAACAAGAAAATCGGAATCAGCCCGGCCAGCACCAGCGTAACCGCCGGCAACGCGGCCTGCTCCCATTGCCCTTCGGAAGTCATTTCATAAATTCGCACCGCCAGTGTATCCCAGCCAAATGGCCGCGTCATCAGCGTAATCGGCATCTCTTTCATGACATCGACAAACACTAAAGTCGCCGCCGTAAAAATTCCCGGTTTCAATATCGGAATATGTACTTTCCGGATCATCGCCCAGCCATGCAACCCGAAACTCATCGCCGCCTCGTCGATATTAGGCGTAATCCGTTGCATCGCGCCATCAATCGGATAATGACTGACCGCCATAAAACGGATCAAATAGGCGATCAACATAATCATCAGGGTACCCTGGATCAATTGCCCTGTCTCGATTTGCAACCAATGCATCATCCACTCGCTGAGCCGCCCATCCAGCCATACCAGCGGCACATACACGCCAATCGCCAGTACTGTGCCGGGCAATGCATAACCAATCGTAGCGATACGCACTGCATAGCGCGTGACCGGACTGGGATAACGCCGCGCCGCATAAACCATGGCGATGACAACCAGACAAATCAACAAAGCAGCCAAACCGGACAACGATAGCGAATGCCAGAGAAATTCCAGATAGCGGGCTACGTCATAATCTTGCGTAAACGATCGCATCGCCCACTGGCACAATTGCAGTACCGGCAGCAGAAATGCCAGAAATAAGACGCTCAGGACGAAACCGGCCACCAGCCAGTTATGCCATCCCATCAACCGGATACGCTGCGCACGCTCGGTTTTTTTACTCTCCGCATAGCGCATACGTAACCGGAACTGCTGCTCCAGCACAATCACAACAAAAATGATCAGAATCAATAAAGAAGCAAGCTGCGAAGCCGCGGGCAGAGAAAACATGCTGAACCACGCCTTGTAAATCGCGGTCGTGAAGGTATTGTAATTAAACACCGCGACGGTACCGAAATCTGCCAGTGTCTCCATCAGCACCAGCATCACGCCTCCGGCTATCCAAGGACGAGCCATCGGCAATACCACCTTGAAAAATCCTTGCTTGCGGTTGAAACCCAGCGATTGCGCCACTTCTAGCGAGCGTTTACCTTGGCTCAAAAAAGCATTGCGCGCCAGTAAATAAACATAAGGATAAAAAGCCAGCGTCATGACCACAATCACACCCGCCCTACCGCGGATATCCGGAAACCAGGACAAATCCGAATCCAGCCAGGAACGCAATATAGTTTGCACCGGGCCGGTAAAATCAAACAGCCCCAAAGCGACAAATGCGATGACATACGCAGGCATCGCCATCGGTAACAGCAACGCCCAGGAAAAAAACCGCCGCCCGGTGAAGTCATAAACCGCAGTGAGCCACGCCAGACTGATGCCCAATAGCGCGGTACCGCTGACGACACCCAAGGCAAGCCAGAACGTGTTAATCAGCAGCTGAGGAAGCGTCGTTTCAAGCAGATGCTGCCAAACATCGCTGGCCGGTGCGAAGAAAGCGGATACGATCACGCCCACAGGCGCCAGCACCAATGCAGCTGCTATAAAAGGGACTGAGCGCCAAATGGCCATGACATATTGGTGAAGAAACAGAACAAAAGAACTGGCGTAAAAGGCTATTGTTTTCTAGCGCTTCTACGCCTCATTGATTTTTGTAGCGACCGTACCTTTTTATTGATAACCTGCACGATCCATGAGTTTTACTGCGGTGGTCTGCAACTCGCCGGCTTTAACCAGGTTCATCGGGTTTTGCTTAAAACTGCCCCACGCCGCGACAAACGGATCTGCTGCAATCTTCAGATTGACCGGATATTCCATATTCACATCGGCAAACAGATTTTGCGCTTTGTCGGATGACAGGAATTCCAGCAATTTAATCGCAGCTTGCGTGTTCCGGCCATGGCGCGTGACACCGGCGCCGGAAATATTGACATGCACGCCGCCATCATTCTGATTCGGCCAGAAAATCGCCAAAGGCAAATTCGGGTCTTTCTTCATCAGCCGTCCATAGTAATAAGTATTGACCACCGTTACATCGCATTTACCGGCAGCGACAAACTCCAAAGCCCGAGTGTCATCGGATAGCGGATCAGTCGCCAGATTGGCCACCCAGCCTTTAACAATTTTCTCGGTCTCGGCTTCGCCATGTTCAGCAATCATCATCGCCACCAGGGATTGGTTATACACTTTCTTCGATGTACGCAAACACAGCCGCTTGTTCCACTTCGGATCAGCCAGATCTTCATAGGTTGAAAGCTCTGAAGGCTTCACTTTCTTGGTGTTATAGATTAGCGTGCGTGCCCGGATCGACAAACCGAACCATTCCTGTTCAGGATCGCGCAAATGCGCCGGAATATTGGCTTCCAGCACGTTCGATTGCACCGGCTTCAGCAAACTTGCCCGTGCCGCTGCCCAAAGATTACCCACATCGGAAGTAATCAGCAGATCCGCGGGTGTGTTTTTCCCCTCCGCTTCCAGCCGGGCAAGCAATGCACCTTCGTTATCCGTGGTGTATTTGACCTTGATGCCGGTTTCCTTGGTAAATGCATCAAACATCGGCTTGATGAGTTGCTCAATGCGCGCGGAATACACAACCACTTCCTCAGCATGCACCAGCGGTGCGATCAGTGACGAGAAAAGAAAAAAAACAGCAAAATAAAAATGACTTACATTCGATTTGAACATGAAAAATTCCAAGCAAAAAGGTTCATCAAGGGAATTAATTATTGAGGGTTACTATAGTATGAATAAGAATAATTATCAATTAAATACCGTGGACACAAGGTTTAAAGCGCGTAATTAATTTTCAACCGCAGGCTCAAACCATGAATTCAGTTCTTTGCGCCCGACCAGCGGCAATTTGAGCGCGGGCGGGTCGAGATCGACACCAAACGATAATCCCAGCAAATTGAGTTCGATACCTTCCACCGCACTGACCAGCACGCCCAGCAAACCGAAAATGGAAACTTGGAAGCCGCTACCGCTCGGCGCTTGCGAAACCAGCCGGTACCCGAGATAATCCTTACCAATCGCAGTAGGCGGCAAATCCAATTGCAGTTCCGGAACAGCCCGGGAAATCCAGGCGGTAAAAGTATTGGAATTCGGTCCGGGCCAAATCGTGTAATCCTTTGCGTACGGGTAACTTCGTGCCGCCTGGTCAATTTTTTCGATCAGCACATCCACTCCATCGCCCCGTTTCTCCAGCAAAAGCTCCGGCATATTGCCGTACCAACGCCGGTCCGGCACATTCTCATAAATCACGACCACCGGAAGCTTGCGGCGCTGCATCCATCCAATGACCTCATAAATAGTGTACGACTGCGCCGCCGTAGGTTTCACCGCAATCCAGGTATGAATCCCAAAGTAGCCGCGCCAGCTGAATGCGCGCGCACCGTAAACCTGCACGACTGCTTCCGGCGTTGACGCGGGATCGGGTGCCAGCCCCACCGGCTCACGGCTCGCATTCCACCAGTACTGCGCACGCGCCCGATCCGGAACAACTGCCAGCACGATCAGCCCCAAAGTAAATAATAGGAAAACTACGGTTAAGGTGCGCTTCACTGAGTGATTCAACTGATTAGGGATTAAAAATGATGTATTTCGGGAGCATTGAGATTGATCGCAGTATATGCGAAATCTGGCTTATTGATGTGCTTCCATAACCAACCCGTTACCGTCCGGTACGTTTTCCCAATATCTCCGGCAAATCCCGCACGAACCGGCCCGCGCCCGCCAGCTGCCGCCGCAGCATGACCCAGTCTTCGGCGCGTTTTCTGGCGTCCAGGCAACGCATCAGCCGCACCCGCAACGCTTTGTCCTGATGATTCAGAATCGCGGCCCAAAGGGTATCGTCGACATTATAAACTTTACCCGGCAGCAGACAGACAGGAATCACTTGCTCAACCGCTACCGCCAGATCGTCAGCAATAACTCGCACCGCCGCAGCAATATTGGTTGCCTTGCTGCTCGCTGGATGCGCCAGATCATACGGCGGCTGCCACTCATTAAGCGGCCGCAAGCGGTCGGCAAAACTCGCCACCACCAGCAACGGCGACGCGCGGCGATCGGTACGCGCCACTTGGATTGCGCGCAATGCATCCAGACAATCGCGTTCCGTCTGCCGGTCCGGGCGGTTGGCCGGGGTAACCCATAAAATCAAATCGGCATTGCCCGCTGCTGCCAGCATTCGCTGACGATCAAACAACGCGCTGTCACATCCCGGGCTATCGAAAATCAGCGCTTGCGTTAACCCCTCGCGCGACAACACAAATGGTTTAAGCGTCTGCGTGGTATCCGGCAGCACATCGGTAGCTGCCGTCAGCGTGCCAAATAATGCATTGATCAGGCTCGACTTGCCCGAGTTGGACCGCCCTAAAACAAGAATGCGCAATGGCTCAATCGCAGGTTTTGCGGTTTCTTCGACCTGCCCCAGATCGGCTTTGGATTCCGGAGTTGGCGCAATCACAAATTCTTCATCACCCAACGGCAAACGGCCGCTATACAGATCGATCGCGTAATAACCCACTTTGCACACATAAGCACGCAAAAACCAGCGGTGCAATTCATCCCTGGCCTGATCGAAACTGCGTTCGCGCAAATGCCGCCAAGCTTCGCTGAGCAGGGCGTTGACCGGATTAATGAGCAGGCTGCCGGCGCGATAAATAGTAAACAGCCGTTCCGCTTTAGCCTTCCAGCGCTGCAAGCGGAACAGATCGCCGATCGTCAGGCGGTTGCTGAACGGTATTTTTTCCGCCACATCCTGACGCAAATCGCGGCTCGCCCGCTCGATAATCAGCAAAGTATGCGGCACGGTCAGTTCCAGCAAGGGTTTTTCGACATCCGGATAATAACAATGCGCAACCGTTTCCAGCGTTTTCTGCCCCAGCTCCATCACCCAGGCGCCTTCCTCGATCGGCCAATCCTGCGGATTGCATGTCTCCGCCAGCGCTTCGACCCGCTGCCAGACGGCATCCGCACTCGGCGGCCAATCCGGATTAGGCTCGGTCGATGAATCCATTAACAATTGCCGCTCCTGCCGCACCAGCCATTGCTGCAAGCCATAGCCTAAACCACCGCAAACCACCAGAGCGATCAACCAATATTGCAAATTGCCGCTTTGCCACAGCCAGAAAAAACCCAATCCCAGCAATGCCAGCAACGGCAACAGCATTAGGATGAATACCAATAACCGCAGCGGATTAACGGCGGACAGCGGCGCTTTCATGTTGATTTCCCCCGCAGACGATCTTTCAGTACCGCAGCGCCGCGCTCCAACTCTTCCGCATAAATCCGCCGTAAGGTATCGGCGTCCACATTCAGACCATCCTTACGCCGCGCAAAGAAATAGATCGCCGCCTTACCCAATGCATACGTGGTCGCGCCGCTGGAACTGGCGCCCCATAACGCACCCGCGGTTTGCCCCCAAACTGGTATGAATTTAGTCACAGCCCGGTTCAACAATCGCGCAAGGTAGCCGGATGCAATACCCGCGCCTGCAAGGCCGAGAAATTCGGTGATCGTGCTTCTATCCCAATGCTGGCCGTACAATAGCGCCAGACTATGCAGCAGTTTCGCCTGCACCGCCGACACCGCGACCAGATCCACCACCGGCAAAGCGCCCAATCCCGCCGCAACCAATGCATAACCGGCAATATGCTGATGCGCGGTGCGCGCGTACAAATCCTGCACTTCCCTGTCACCGCTCAATTGATGCTGCAAACCCAGCGATGTCAGCGACTCAATCGCCTGCCACAAGCCTTCCAGACCGTAATCCGGCGGCGCCAAGCCATCTTCCGGCAGCGTCAAATCGGCTGCCACCCAACGCACCGGCGCGAAACCGGGCAGCAGCTTTAAAGCATCGTGTTGTGCCTGCAAAGCGCGGCGCAAATCCAGCGGTATCGTTTCCGGCAAAGGATCGGCGGCATACGGCCACGGCTGAATATGCCCGCAGCCATCGGGGTAAAGCTCGTGCAAGCCGGTTTGCACGATCAGCAGCGGCCATTCCGGATGACGCCGCCGGATCGCATGCAACACATCGAATACCGCAGCCTGATGAACATCCGCCACTTTCATCACCGCCACCAGCAAATGCGCTTGCGCTTCGCAATAATGCATATCGTCGCCCGGATCGTACGCCACTTCACCCAAACCGCGCGTATCGAGAAAGCGCACCACCGGCATCTCGGCAGGAAAATCATAGAAGCGCGAACTGCGCGTGCACGGCTGAAAACCGTTACCGATTTGCGCCGCCGGGCTGCCGGTCAATGCTCGGATAATCGACGTCTTGCCGGATTGCGTTTTACCCAGCAGCCATAACACCGGCACCGGCATCTTCGCGCGCGCTTCGCGCAACGACACTTCCAGCAACGCCGGATCGACTTTGGGTTCGAGCAGCGCGGTTCGCAGTTGCTCCCAATAATCCGCCCAGTTTTTCAGATCGTTCCAATTCATGCGGTCATCTTATCATCAGTACACCCCGGAATTAAATTTGCCCGGTTGCCGGTAACCGTCGGCCATCTCCAATAAAAGGGGGTGAAAAGTATCCTTTTAGCACACTATCACCGGCTTGCCAGCCTGCTAACATTCCTTTGAATCAGAAATACCAGGAAAAACCTACAGTCGTATCCATAGGGTTAGCCAGTTGTGGAACCGGAAGTTTAATCTCAAAAGAAAGGGAAGAACCGATGAAACAGAATAAGACAATACATAGCGTACTTTCATTAACGGCAGCTACTCTGCTGATAACCACCGCGCCCGGCAGCGCAAGAGCCGGTATGGAGCCGTTTGTCGGTGAAATCAATTACGTCGCTTTTAATTTTGCGCCCGAGGGGTGGTTGCAATGTAATGGACAAACGCTACCTATCAACCAGTACAACGCGCTTTATTCGCTGATCGGCACTACTTATGGCGGTAACGGCAGCACGACTTTTGCATTGCCCGATATGCGCGGTAGAGTTCCTGTGCATCAGGGGCAGCATCCGAGCGGTTCGATGTTCACCATGGGACAAACCAATGGTACGGAAAATGTAACACTGACTATCAATAATATGCCAGCCCATAATCACCCTGCCACAGCCACATCGGTTTCCACTTCGGCGGTTGCGCCGGGCGCCACAGCCACATCGGCATTGAAAGCAGTGAACAGCGACGCCGACCAGAAAAACGCCAGCGGCAATTCGCTGGCCAACGCCAAAGGATTGAATTCGGCGTACTCCGCCACCGCGCCGAATGTCAGCATGAACGCGGCTTCGATCGAAACCACGCTGAACGGGCTCAACATCGTCACCACCACCAGCACCAACGTCAGCATCGGTTCGGCCGGTAATTCCCAGCCATTCTCGATCATGCAGCCGTATACCGTCGTGAACTGCATTATCGCCTGGCAAGGCGTTTATCCGTCACGTCCTTAATTTCAACCGGAATGTACGATTGGATCGCGCTGGTCACGTCCGGGACGAATGGGTTCTCTGCCGGACGTGATCAACCTTTCCAATCCGTTGATGTTATCCGGCAACCTACTGTACCCGTTAAAAAATGATCAAATCTTTTTGGATAATCCTTTGCATCGCAGCCCTCCTGCCCAATGCCTTCGCAAGCGTCACAGCACCTGCAAATGCGCCGCTCAATAACGATCCGGACTTAAAAACCGCGCAAGCGCTGCTTGCATCCGGCGATTATGACAACGCTTTCGGCCAGTATCGCGCCGCTGCCGTGAACGGCAACCATCCGCTGGCGCAATTTACTTTGGCGTTGTTTTACCAGAACGGCTGGGGACGCGCGATCGATCGCAAAGCGGCTTGCGAATGGTTCGAGCAAGCGGCGCAAAACGGCGTTCCGGCGGCGCAGCACATAACTGGCTTGTGCTTCGAGGAAGGCATGCACCGCCCGGCCGATCCGGCAACGGCTGCTCAGTGGTTCCACAAAGCCGCGCAAGCCGGGCATTTGAACTCGTACTGTCATCTCGGCAATCTACTGATGACCGGAAATGGCATCACCAAAGACCCGCTCCAGGCGCTGGCGCTTTGCCGTCCCGTGGCGCTGCAAGGGTCGGTACCGGCGCAAGTCTGGATGGGCAAGTTTTATCTGCACGGCGACTCCACCGTGCGCAATCCCCAGGATGCTTACCAGTGGTTCCTTGCAGCGGCGCAAAAACAATCCGCAGAAGCCTTCCATCATTTAGGCATGATGCTGGATCAAGGCGTGATCGAAAACCCTGATGCGGAGCAAACCCGGCAGCTTTTCGAACAAGCCGCCGCACTTAAATACGTTCCGGCCTATTTCCAAGCGGGCAAACATTTTTTTGCCGCGCAACCCGATGCGGAAACCAATCGGCTCCCGGCGGAGCATCTGGCCAAAGCGTATCTGTGGATCTCCGCCGCAATACAAAGATCCGAAGATACGGAAGAGATTCTTGCCGCCCAATCAATCCGGCAACAAATACTCGCCATCATGCCAAAAACATGGTTGGCCGAACTCGACCGGAAAATTGCCCAGCATTTACAGCGAAATTAAACAGAAACCCGTTGATGAAATCCAATCGCAACGGTTGATTTGCCGTTCTAAAGCACTTAAAGGAGTTACGCAATGACCACTACCAATTTCGACAGCGGTTCGCTAGTCACTAACGATGGCGTTACCTCGGCCACTTATAGCGGGTGGACATTCGGCGCCAGCAGCGCGGTTGATTTCGCAAATGCCAACGCCGCGGAACTTACCGCGCTTCTGAATCAATCCGGCGGACGATCCATTATTTCCAATTATAGCGGCGCCAATGTAACCAATTTCTATTTCAAATCTTCGGATGGCTCCGACTTTCAGCTTAATTCATTTAAGATTGATAATGGCCCGAGTGGCGCTTCAAGTTCCTTGACCATTGCCGGTTACCGGGATGGCGCTTTGATCGTTGCGGCAGAATCAGTCAATTTAACAACCAGCGATGCGGCTGGAAATATCGGTTATACGCAGCAAAGCAACGCAGGGACAGAATATAGCGGATTGCTGACATTTAACTCCGCATTTAATAATGTTGACGAAATCCGCTTCGTATTTGGCAGCGCGGTGGAATTGACCATCGACGATATCGACATTTCCGCCGTGGTGCCGCCGCCGGTCATTACCTCAGCCACCTACGATGCCAGCACTAATTCGCTGGTTGTCACCGGCACGAACATGACCGCCATATCCGGTGCGACCAACGATATCGATGTCTCGAAACTGACATTGACCGGCCAAGGCGGAGCCACCTACACCCTCACGTCATCGAACGTCGAACTCGATTCTGCCACGCAATTCACCGTCGCGCTGAATGCCGCCGATCAGCTTAATGTCGAAGGCTTGCTGAACAAGAACGGCACTTCTTCGGTCGGCGTCACCACCTACAATATCGCCGCAGCGGACGACTGGAATCCGGCGCAAAGCGGTAATGCGGACACCACGGGCAATGGCGTTACCGTCAGCAACGTGCAAACGCCTGCAATCACTTCCGCCACATACGATGCCAGCACCGGCACGCTGACCGTTACCGGCTCGAGCCTGGTCAAAGCCAGCGGCGCAACCAACGATATCGATGCGTCGCTGCTAACTTTCACCGGCGAAGGCGGCTCGACTTACACGCTGACCGATACCAGCGACGTCGAAATTACTTCCGGCACTTCATTCACTGTCACCTTAAGCAGCACCGACAAGGCCGCCGTTAACCAGATCGTCAACAAAAACGGCACCAGCGCTACCGATGCCACCACCTACAATCTAGCCGCGGCGGACGACTGGAACACGGTCATCGGCAACACCAGTATTGCCGATACCACCGGCAACGGCATCACCGTCTCGAATGTCGCAGCACCCGCGATCACCTCCGCCACGTATGACGCCAGCACCGGCGCATTGGCAGTCACTGGCAGTGGCTTGCTGAAAGCCAGCGGTGCCGCCAACGACATCGTCGCATCCAAATTCACGTTTACCGGCGAAGGCGGCGATACTTATACACTGACCGATTCCGCCAATGTCGAAATCACCTCCGGCACGGCATTCAGC
>NZ_QPHG01000036.1:0-27712 GCF_040240425.1 Nitrosomonas sp.
GAACATACTTTCTACCTGCACTTGAAAGAAACCGAATTTCGTTTTAATCATCGCCGTGATAATCTCTATCATGAAATTCTTAAATTGTTACGTTTAAACCCGCTTTAACTTCCTAAGACCCAAAATTTATTAGTCAAATTTGACAAATTCTTTTCACAACTTATGAAGACTAAATGTCATCTCATGTAATTCAGGTTTGATTTATTGTACTTTAGCGACATGTTTCCGTGAGTTTCCTTCTCTTGCGAGCTTTCCTTCGCGCATAAGCAAACCGATAATACTATATGAGAGATAATCCTTCGAACCACCACCATAGTCACTCTTTAGGCCTAAAAGGCTTGCAGCATCAGAATTTGAGATTCCTGATTGATTCGCTTTAGCAAATTCGAGAATCGCATCTTTTAATAATGAGAGTCCGATTTGAGCTTTTTCTTGTGCGCCGTGAGGTACAACGATAGAAGTTCTCACTTTTCCGGATAACCCGGAAGGAATGATTACATTTGTAAGAAAACCGCCTGTATCAATTGTGCCAAATGCGGATATCAATTCAGCTTCGAGCTTAATTGATTGCGCTTCACTGACTGAATCAACCAATATCGTAACAAGAACCTGAGCGCCTTGGTCCATAATTTCTTGGATTAATTTACCTTTCCGAGAGTTATCAGGTTTTACCAGGTGATCATAGGCTCTTACACCAGTTCCTTTCCCAATGTAAAAAGGCTTGGCTGGTGAAGAACGCGGATCTTTTAAAGCATAGACGTAATAGGAGGTTTCTATCATTGGGAGGATTTAAGGATTAAACAAAGTCGATTTTTCTATTTATGATGATATTGTAAAAATCTTTTACTGTTTTCCCATTAATCTCTTATCCAGTGTCAGCAATTCAAGCTGATGGTGCTGAGCTGTTGCAGAGATAATTGAATCGGGTAATTTCATTTGTTGATTGCGCCTGATTTCGATCGCTCTGTTTTCAATGCCAATTACGATAGGTAAGTGGGTCATCCGAGTCAGTAAGGATTCGATGGTTTTAATATCCGCAGGCGTTATCGCGGGATAGCTCAATAACTCCATACGAGTTATTGAGCTATAAGCACACTCGTCGATTTTAACCTGCTTGGATTTTAATAAATCCAAAACCACCGGATTGCGTTGATACAGTCCGATAATAATATTCGTGTCAAGCAAATACTTAATGCCACTCATCGCGTAACTGCATTTGCATATCCAGTGGATTTTGATATTTGAAGCATGTTACCTCAGGCAGATCGTTGATAATTTCAATCAACAATCCGGATTCCTGCTTTCGCTGGATATATTCATTGACCAACCGGGTAACAATTTCATCCGGTGAACTATGTTCCTGTTTGGCTAGCGTTTCTAATTTCGCTTCCAATTTTGGGTCTATCGTCAGCATAAAATACCTTTTACTTAACTTTTATCAGCATCTGTAATCATTTTCGCATGCTTACGTTCAAGTATCCGTTGTGTTATCACGAAGTCATGGATCAATAATGAGTGTAGCGCTCATGCGGTATCTACGGTGCAGTTCGATTTAATCGCTACGTTTCGTTACTTCCACTAAGTGATACCCAAACTGTGTTTTAACCGGACCTTGCACTTCACCGACCGGTGCGCTGAACACGACAGTGTCGAATTCCTTCACCATTTGACCGCGGCCGAATTCACCTAAGTCGCCACCTTGTTTGCCGGACGGGCAGAGTGAATGTTGTTGCGCGATTTCGGCGAAGCTGGCGCCGTTCTCGATTTCGCTTTTCAAGCTGTTACATTGTTCTTCGGTTTTGACCAAGATATGACGTGCGCTGGCTCGTGCCATAAGATTCTCTCCTGTATTTATCAAAAATAATTTTTAGTACGTGATACATTTAAGCACAGATTGGCGTGCTGATTGAAGCATTGTGCCATTTTTATGTGATGAGGGTTTGATGAAAATTCTGTGTGGTAGTGGTGCGAATGCTTGAGTTAATGAATGTCAATAAGGCGTATGCCGAAGGGCGGAAAGTGCTGACCGGTTTAAGTTATACGCTGGAAGCGGGCGAGTACGTCGCGATCATGGGTGAGTCGGGTGTGGGTAAATCGACGTTGCTAAATCTGATCGCCGGGTTGGATACGCCGGATTCGGGCGAGATCCGCATTAATGGCGTGGCGATTTCATCGCTGGATGACGACGCGGCGACGCGATTGCGGCGCGAGCAATTCGGTTTTATTTTTCAGGCGTTTCATGTGCTGCCGCACCTGACCGTGTCGCAGAATATTGCCTTGCCGCTATTGCTGAACGGTGCGCCAACGGAGCGCGTGACACAAATGCTGGCGGATGTGGGGTTGCATGATCGCGGGCATCATTTTCCCCGCCAGTTGTCCGGTGGTGAGCTGCAACGCGTGGCGATTGCACGGGCGCTGGTGCATCGGCCCAAATTGGTGCTGGCGGACGAACCGACCGGTAACCTCGATCCCGATACGGCGCATGAGATTCTCCAATTAATGCGCACCGAAATCAAAGCCAATGGGGCTACCGGTATTCTCGTGACGCATTCGCATGCCGCCGCGGCGACAGCGGACCGGGTGTTGGATCTGACCAAGGATGGCTTGCATCCAGCCAAACCCGGCGCGCGCGTATGAACACGGCGACGTTATCGCGCTGGCTGTTGTTTGGTGAGTGGCGCGCGCACCTGGTGCAAGTGACCGTGGCGTTGATTGCCATCGCGACCGGCGTGGCCATGGCGTTTTCCATTCATTTGATCAATACCGCGGCATTCAATGAATTTTCTGCGGCCAGTAAAAGTTTGTCCGGGCAATCGGATTTGCAGGTGCGCGGGCGCAAGGCGTTCTTTGACGAAGCGTTATACCCCGTGCTGGCGCGGCATGACGGTGTCGCAGTGGCGAATCCGGTGCTGGAATTCGATGTGGCGATCCCCGGTAAGCAGCAAAACAGAAACGATCACAAACTGAAAATCATCGGCATCGACATGTTCCGGGCGATGCGGATTTCACCCGATCTACTCGGATTGGTTGAAGAGGGGAAAACCCTGGACCGGTTGGCGGACGATGCAATTTTTCTTTCACCTGCGGCAATGGAATGGTTACAGGTTGAACAAGGCGACTCGCTGCAATTGAATGCCGGATTGCAAGCCGTTACGTTGCGTGTGGCGGGTGGCTTGGTGCGCGCAAGAGCGGGGCAGCGCATTGCAGTGATGGATATCGGCGCGGCGCAGTGGCGCTTCCAGCAGCTTGGCGTGTTGTCGCGCATCGAACTGAAACTGAGCGATGGCATCAATCATGCGGCATTTAAAGCCAAACTGGCGGAGGAGTTAGGCGAAGCGTATTGGGTGACCGAGGCGGTCGATCAGGAAAAGCGCATTGCCAATATGTCGCGCGCCTATCGTATCAATTTGAACATGCTGGCGCTGGTGGCGTTGTTTACCGGTACCTTTCTGGTTTTTTCCACGCAAGTGCTGTCGGTCATCCGGCGGCGGCAGCAATTCGCGTTGCTGCGCGTGCTGGGTTTTACGCGGCAGCAACTGTTGCGGCAGATCATGACCGAAGGCGGGATTCTGGGGGTGAGCGGTTCGTTGCTGGGCTTGGTGCTGGGTTATGCGGTTGCGGTACTGGCGATCCGGTTGCTGGGTGGCGATTTGGGCACTAATTTCTTTCCGGGTGTCAAACCGGGCATTCATTTCGATCCCTGGGATGCTGGGATATTTTTCGCAGTGGGCTTGGGCGTGACGCTGCTGGGGAGCATCATTCCGGCATTGGAGGCGGCGCGGGCCAAACCGGCATTGGCATTGCGCTCCGGTAGTGAAGATACGGCGATGGCGAAATTGTCCCCGCCGTGGTTTGCGCTGATCTGTTTGTCAATCTCGGCATTATTTACACAATTGCCACCGGTTTTCGAGCTGCCGATTTTCGGTTATCTGGCCATTGTATTGTTGCTGATTGGCGGCATTGCGTTAATGCCGCGTTTGACCGCAGGGTTCTTTTCAGCAGTGCTGGCCAAATGGCAACACCATCGGAGCGGCGCTGTGTCTACACTGGCATTGGCGCGCTTGGCGAATGCGCCGAATCAGGCCGCCATTGCGCTGGGTGGCATATTGGCGAGTTTCAGCCTGATGGTCGCGATGGCGATCATGGTGACGAGTTTTCGTATCTCGATCGATAACTGGCTGGGGCGCGTGTTACCGGCTGATTTATATGTGCGTGCCGCAGCCAGCGGCGATTTGCAAACGGATGCGCAAAAGGCGATCGCCGATCTACCCGGTTTCGACCGGGTGGATTTTTTCCGCACCCAGCAATTGACACTCGATGCCAATCGGCCGGAAATCACGCTGTTCGCTCGTCCTGTCGATAAAGCGGATGCGCGCAATACATTGCCGTTGACGGACGATATGATCGCTTCGGAGTCGTTGCCGCAAAATGTCATGCCGGTCTGGGTGTCGGAAGCGATGGTCGACCTATATGGTTACCGGGTAGGGGAGCGAGTAACGTTGCCGATCGGCACGGCATCCAACGAATTTTTGGTTGCCGGGGTATGGCGCGACTATGGCCGTCAATTTGGCGCGATTCAGATGCAATTGGCGGATTATCAAGCGTTGACCGGCGATTTGGGTGTCAATACCGTGGCCCTATGGTTGCAACCGGGGGTAAGCCTGGATGCGGCTACTGCCGGATTGCGCCAACTGCCGTTCGGTGCCGCGTTGGAGATATCGAGATCGAGCGATATGCGCGCGTTAAGCCTGGAAATTTTTGACCGCAGCTTTGCCGTGACGTATTTGCTGGAATTGGTCGCGGTGGTGATTGGTTTGCTCGGGGTGGCAGCGAGTTTTTCCGCGCAGACACTGGCGCGTGTCAAGGAATTCGGCATGCTGCGGCATATCGGCGTGATGCGCCGGCAGATTCTGGTGATGCTGGCGGCGGAAGGCGGTTTATTGACCGCGCTCGGCATGGTGCTGGGTTTTCTATTGGGCTGGAGCATCAGCCTGATTCTGGTTTTTATCGTCAACCCGCAATCGTTCCATTGGACCATGCAGTTGCATCTGCCGTGGAATTGGCTCGCGCTGATTGCGGTAATCATGCTGGTTGCAGCGGCATTGACGGCATTGCTGGCCGGGCGGCGAGCGATTTCCGGCGAAGTGATACGTGCGGTGCGGGAGGATTGGTAATGAAACAAAACAAGTGGAGTGGTGCAAGCGTTGTGATCGCCGTGGGGCTGCTGTTTCTTAGTTTACTGGGAACAGCGGCGCTGGCAGAATCGGATCGGTTAAAACCGGTTACGCCCGGTTATAAATTGGTTTTTCCGCAGGATTACGGCGCGCATCAGGATTTTCGCATCGAATGGTGGTACATCACCGGCTGGCTGGAGACTGAAGATAAGAAGCCATTGGGGTTTCAGGTTACCTTTTTCCGTTATGCGACCGGCCACAATCAGGATAATCCCAGCCAGTTTGCAGCGAAGTATTTGATCATCGCGCATTTGGCGTTATCCGATCCTGCCGCGGGTAAGCTGATGCACGAAGAAAAGTCGTTGCGGGAAGGTTTCAATCTGGCTTATGCCAAAGAAGGCAATACCGATGTGAAACTGGACGATTGGACGCTGGTACGCGAGGAGGATGGGCGTTATCAGGTGGAGATGCAAGGCAGCGATATCGGTTTGCGCTTAACGCTGACCCCGGCGCAGATGGCGATGCTGCAAGATCAAAACGGTTTCTCGCGTAAGGGTCCGAAACCGGAACAGGCGAGTTATTACTATAGCGAGCCGCATCTAAGCGTGACCGGTACTGTCTTCCGCGATAACAAACCGGTTACGGTGAGTGGCCGTGCCTGGCTGGATCATGAGTGGTCAACCGCCTATCTGGATCCCGAAGCGGATGGCTGGGATTGGACGGGCGCTAATCTGGACGATGGCTCAGCGTTGATGGCTTTTCAAATACGCCGCAAAGGCGGGGGTAAGGTATGGGCGTATGCGGCATTGCGCGATCCTTCCGGTAATATGCGATTGTTTGAACCGGAGCAAGTAGAATTTACCCCGATTCGCACTTGGCAATCGCCGCATACGGAGGCGGTTTATCCGGTTGCAATGCATATCCGCACCGGCGAGATCGAATGGCGGCTTACGCCTTTGCTGGATGATCAGGAACTGGATTCGCGTCAATCTACCGGTTCGGTTTACTGGGAAGGTGCGGTAACGCTGACTAAAGACAATCAGCCCGCCGGAAAGGGCTATCTTGAGTTAACCGGCTACGTGAAACCTTTAGCATTATGAAAATGATTTTTATCCCGGAAAATATTGATTCAATGAATCGAAATAGCCTGAAAACACAGGGCGAATCAGTAGTTAGAGTGCGCGATATTTTGCCGGATTGCATGGATTCTTATAGTAAAAATAGGGCATACTCGATTTCAATACTTTCATTGTTGTTAAATGTGAGTTAGAATTTGTGCACGCAGTGATCTTAATGGTGCAAGATGATTGCGAATAGTTTACTCGGTTCTATAAAGAAAGGATTGCTGTCACAGTGAATCTAAGGAACAGAGATAAAGTAAAACGGTTATAAAGTTTTGTAATCGTATATAGAGGAACCGGTCACTGATCGGTTTTAATTCTTAATCAAAGGAGATTGTTATGGCCGAAATCAACAGAAGAGAAACAGATGCGCAAGTTTTAAGATTATTCTTCATTTCAACAGCTGTTTTCCTCGTTATCGGGGCAATTGTTTACGGCGTATTCTAGACTGAAATACTCACTAATGTCCTTTTGAGGCTTAAGTTTTACTAAAAAACTTATCCCATCACAGTAAGTGATAAATAGGACAGAGTCAGTCAATTATTCCCAAAAAAATGCCCATCTGACGGAGAATCCGGTAGATGGGTATTTTTTATTGCAGTCGATGAAATGAGTGTGTGTTGTAACGGCCTATGCAAGATTGCTATATTCCGTGCCAGTTAAGTAATTGTTGATTGTATAGATTTCCTCAGTCTTAACCTCATACTGTCAGGTTTTTACCCTTTGGAAGCTTGATGGTTCATTTCTCGAATGAAGTCTTGTTCATGCATGGGTAGATAGAAGAAATAACCCTGTATAAAATCGCAGCCATACTGTTTCAGCTCCGTCAGTTGTACCTCGGTTTCAACCCCCTCCACAATCAGCTTCAGTCCTAAAGAATGTCCCAATCCAATGATTGTGCGAATCAGCACTTGTTTTTCATGTCGGCTTTCTAGATCATCAACGAACGACTTGCTGATTTTTAATAAGTTGATGGGTAACTGAATCAATTGCGATAACGAAGAGTATCCGGTGCCAAAATCATCGATGGCAATTTGTAGACCGAGATCTGCCAGCTGATGAAAGATTATTGAATTCGATTCAACATCCGGCATTAGCGCGGCTTCGGTTAACTCAACCACAATCCCGGCGGGATTGGCCCCCGTTTCTTGCAGGATAGCCGAGAAACTATTTAGTAATTGCTTATGGTTGAGCTGCCGGGCTGATAGATTGATCGATACGTAAGGTGCCTGATCTTTCCAGCGCCGTTGCCAATCCGCCTGTGCTTTGCAACCTTCACGAAAAACCCAATCGCCGATGGAAAAAACCATTCCGTTCATTTCCGCAACCGGGATGAAAATTTCCGGCGATATGGATTTTCCATTCAAATTCCAGCGCAGCAGCAATTCTGCGCCGACGATTTGCTCGGTATCCGGTGTAATAATCGGTTGGTAAACTGCCGAAAGTTCGTTGTGTTCGAGTGCTCGCCGAAATCCTTGGCCGATTAAATTTTTTTGATGTGCTTTTTTTTGTAACTGATCATTAAAGAATTGCCATCCACCCCGGCCTTTTTGTTTCATCTCGTACATAGCCGTATCCGCCGAGCGCATCATTTCGTCCGCTGAGTATTGCTGGCCATGGCCGATAATTATGCCGATACTTGCCGTTATCGACAGACTCGGATCCTGACAGGTGATGTTCTCCTTCAAAGCATCATTAATGCGCGTTGCTAAATTTGCAATCAACTCCGGTTTTTCAATTTGTTCGCATAATACGATGAATTCGTCGCCGGATAGTCTGCCCACGGTGTCATCCGGGCGGATTTGAGCCAACAGACGGTCAGCGATTATTTTTAATACCTCATCGCCGGTTATGTGACCGTAGGTATCATTGATCAGTTTGAAACCATCCAGATCAATAAACAGTAACGCGACATTCAGTTTGTTTCGCATGGAGCGTTGCAGCGCGTTATTTAGCCGTTCATGGATCAATTTTCGGTTGGGTAAACCGGTCAACGCATCATGTGTCGATTGCCGGATTAATTCCTGCACTTGGTGCTTACGCTGCGTGATATCGAGCATGTTGACTACCAATATCCATTGGCCGCCGCTATGAAATTTGGCGATTCCTGCTTCGAGCTCGATCAACGCGCCATCCTTGCGATAGCCGATGACTGAATCGCGTTGACCCATGCGGCGGTGTGTTTCGCCGCCGGTGACAAATTGTTTCAGTGCATCAACATGCCGTTCGCGATACCGCGGTGGTAACAGGAGATGTACCGGCATGCCGGCTAATTCTTCCGCGGTATAGCAAAATAATTCGCAAGCACTGCGATTGGCCTCGAGAATGATGCCTTCTTCGTCGGTGACAATAATAATCAGATCGACTAAAGATAAAATCTTTTGTGCTGCGTCATTGATTACTTGTTTGTGCGTCATGGCCGTATTCGCCGTGACTGGATGGGATGCCGGGAATGTTCCGGCGTAACTTGCTGGATACGTACAGAATTCTCAATATAGCTGCACATATTGTTTGCGCTCAATAGGCTTGATGAACGCACCGGTGCAATGGCGGCACCATCAATACTTGCCGCTCCGTTTATAGCGGGGGGCATTGAACCAAACCGTACTGGTTCGATAACTACTTTCATAAAATCCCGTTTTGTTATAGTTATTGGGATAAAGCAATAAGTATTTGGAATATGAAATAGAAGAAATATCCTGCAACAATAGTAGGAATTTTACTATAATCCTGGTACTTATGAAAGATCTCTAATGATTCACAGCAGGATGCGGATTGATTATTTTTAATCCACGACATCAAATCCGGCATCAATGATAGTTTCTTTGAGTTGATTCAGACTGGTGTTTTCAGGATCGAATTGAATGATGGCTTGCGCGGGATCAAGCGTAACTTCCAGCTG
This sequence comes from Nitrosomonas sp., assembly GCF_040240425.1. Taxonomy (GTDB): domain Bacteria; phylum Pseudomonadota; class Gammaproteobacteria; order Burkholderiales; family Nitrosomonadaceae; genus Nitrosomonas. Next base: position 9,198 of record NZ_QPHG01000036.1, read on the forward strand.
AACGATTCCCGGCACATTCCTGAGGACATTTTTGATGCTATTGACACAGCCCATACAGGTCATGCCTTTTATTTTAATGGTGGCGGTTTGCATTACGGCGACTCCCTAACAATGATTTTATTTTTAATGATTGGCTTGCCAGCGTTTTAGTAACAATGAATTACTGACGACCGATACCGAACTCATGGCCATGGCGGCACCGGCGATGACCGGGTTGAGCATGCCCATTGCGGCTAAGGGGATGCCCAGGATATTGTAGACAAAAGCAAAGAACAAATTCTGGCGGATTTTCTTGAGCGTGGCACGCGATAAGGAAATGGCATCGGCAACGCTCATCAAATCATTGCGTATCAAAGTGATATCTGCCGCTTCAATCGCGACATCCGAACCGGCGCCGATGGCGAAACTGACATCCGCGGCAGCTAAGGCTGGCGCATCGTTGATACCGTCACCGACCATCGCGGTAAACTGGCCGCTGTTTTTCATTTTTAACACTTCAGCCGCTTTATCCTGTGGCAAAACTTCGGCATGGTATTGTGTAATGCCGGTACGTTTGGCAATCGCTGCCGCAGTCACGGCGTTATCACCGGTTAACATGATCACTTCAATGCCCATGGATTGCAGTTGTTTGATTGCTTTGATGGATGTATCCCGCAGGCGGTCCGCGATGGCCAGGTAGCCGAGCAGCTGAGGTACATTGCCAGCCGTGGATGCAACACCGATAACGGTTTTTCCTTCCGCTTGCAACGCCGTGATTTGTTGCTCATCCACAGCGATATCGTGCTGTGTCAAAAATTTGGGCGAACCGAGCAGGTATTGAACGCCATTCATGCGAGCGGTGATACCGCTGCCGGCAATGGCCGAAAAATCTTCAATGGCGTGCAGCGATAACTGTTGTTTCTGTGCGTGATCCAGAACCGCCCGCGCCAGCGGGTGTTCGGATCCTTGTTCCAGGGAAGCGGCGATGTGCAGCAGTTCTTGTGCACTCAATGATCCCGCCGGAACAATATCGGTGACCTCCGGTTGCCCTTCGGTCAATGTGCCGGTTTTGTCGACAATCAGCGTTTGGATTTTCTCCGCGTGTTCCAAAGCCGCTGCATTTTTCACCAGTACCCCGGACTGCGCGCCGCGTCCGGTGCCGACCATAATGGCAGTCGGCGTGGCGAGTCCCAATGCGCACGGACAAGCGATGACTAGCACGGCAACGGCGTTGATCAGCGCGGTAACAAATTCGTGAGTGAGCCACCAAGTGATTCCCAGAGTCAGAATGCTGATAATCACGACGACCGGAACGAAAATTCCCGAAATCGTATCCGCCATGCGTTGGATGGGTGCTTTCGAACCTTGCGCTTCTTCGACCAGATGGATAATCGCGGCGAGCTGCGTATGCGCACCCACACTGGTGGCGCGGCATTTGAGCAAACCTTGCTGATTCAGCGTGGCGGCAAACACTTTGGCACCGGCTTGCTTGCTGACGGGCAAGCTTTCACCGGTCAGCATGGATTCGTTGACACTCGATGCGCCTTCAATGACGACGCCGTCGACCGGCAAATTTTCACCCGGACGCACGATAAAAATATCGTGGACTTGCAGGCTGCTGGCCGGTACTTCGAGAATCTCACCATTGCGTTCGATACGGGCTGTTTTAGGTTGCAGCCTGATCAAAGCTTCGATCGCCGCGGAAGTTTTTCCTTTGGCGCGCGCTTCCATCAATTTACCGAGTAGAACAAGCGTAATGATGGCCGCGCTGGCTTCAAAATAAACATGCTGATCCAATGCAAATGCGGTGACTGCAGCACTGAAGAAATACGCCATGCTGGTGCCTAACGCTACCAGCACATCCATATTGGCGCCGCCGCCTCGCAGGGAATGCCATGCGCCGGTGTAGAAACGGCGTCCGATCCAGAATTGCACCGGCGTAGCCAGCACCCATTGCAGCCAGCGCGGCAGCATGTCCATGTCGTGACCGGTAAACATGGCGCCCATTTGCAGCACCAGTGGTAGTGTGAACGTTGCTGAAATCCAGAATAACCGCAATTCGGCCTGGTAAGCGGCGCGCCGCCGCGCTTTTTCTTCAGCATGACCGGATTCGCTGATTTCAGTGGCGTCATATCCGGCATTGATGACAGCTTCAATCAAATGACCGGTCGTTACTTCGCCTGGCATGAAATTGACCTTGGCAGTTTCGGTTGCGATATTGACAGTCGCCGTGACGCCGGGCAACTTGTTCAGCGCTTTTTCGATATGACCGGCGCAAGCGGCGCAGGTCATTTTGTGGAGCTGCAGTTGCACGGTACGCGGTGCAATGTGAAAACCGGCTTTCTCGATGGTCTTAATCAGCGTTTCCGTGTTCACTTGATTTGCGTCGAAATTCACATGCGCTTTTTCATTGGCGAAATTGACGGCGGCTTCCACACCCGGCAGCTTATTCAGGTTTTTTTCGATACGCGCGGCACAGGCTGCGCATGTCATGCCTTCAACCGGTAGTTCAATGTGTTTGAGGGATGGGGAATTCACAAGTATTTTCCAATGGATGCCGGATGAGTACCGTTATTGGCGGTCAGGCACCAGCATGCCATCAACCAGTCTGACTCGATCGCCTTGATGGAAATTCGCCGCATCCGGGAGTGCGATGATAGCTTGCCTGCCGTCGTTCATGGTGATGCCGACCTGATATTGATCGTGCGGCTGCGGTGTGTTTCCCGCATGAGCGCCATCCACGGCATCGGGATAGTTTGTGCCGGGCGGATACGGATTCTGGCGGATAACCTCCCGGGCGACAGTTCCGGCGACGATCCCGCCTGCAATGGCATTCAGGCCAGGGCCTTGTCCGATTCTATTGATGGAATTGATAACGCCGCAGTTGATACACCCTGCTGTTGATGGATGCCGGGGTATGACGCCGGCATCGGTGCTTTTGATACTAACGCTGTTGCGGGGTGCGCCAATGGCGGTGCCAATGCGATGAATGGTTCTGGGCGGCCGGTTGACATCAGGTGGAGTTTCCGGCGGTTGGGTGGCCGGATATTGGGACTGCAACTGCGGATGGTTTTGTTCCGTAGCGGTTGATTGTGCGAATGCAATAGCCGGAGCACAGACACTGAAAATGATGGCTGATCCTATCAACCCTTTTATGGCATTCAAAACGGAACGGCTAGTCAACATCGGGAATCTCCTTGCAGTCAATTGCTGTAACGAATTTTTTAGATCGGGATGAATGGCGTTGGTTTCATTATAGCGATTTCCGCCGGGTTTGATGGATTCCTCGTGCGGATCCGGTCAGTCGGTTTTTTCCGGCACATCTTTTTGTGCTGAAGCATCCTGCTTAGCGGGTGTTATATCTGTTGCATCTACTTGCTGCTGTTTTTTGATCATCAATGCGGCGATGAATATGCCGAGTTCGTACAGAAGGCATAAAGGCACCGCCAGCATAAACTGCGAAACCACGTCGGGCGGGGTGAAAATGGCGGCGATGATGAATGCGCCGACAATCACATACGGGCGGATTTCCTTCAGCTTATCAATGGTGATGATGCCTGTTCTGACCAATATGATGACAAACACCGGTACTTCAAAAGTGACGCCGAAAGCGATAAACATCGATAAAACAAAACTCAGATATTTGCTGATATCGGTCATTACCGCGACACCTTCCGGCGCGAAATAGGTAATGAATTCAAACACCAGTGGCAATGCGGCGAAGTAAGCGAACGACATGCCGCAAAAGAACAACAAGCTGCTGCCGAAGACCAGCGGCAGGGCCAGGCGTTTTTCATGTGAATAAAGCCCGGGTGCGACGAAAGCCCAGATTTGATACAGCGTGTGCGGCAATGTAATGACAAAAGCCATCATCATCGCAACCTGCATCGGTACAAAGAAGGGTGTCGCCACATCGGTGGCGATCATTTGCCCGCCTTGCGGCAGTTTTTCCAGCAGCGGTTGCGCCAGCAAGGTATACAGTTCACGCGCATAAAAGGCGCAGGGCAGGAATCCCAGCATGAGCACGGCCAGGATGCGGATCATCCGGACGCGCAATTCCACTAAATGCGACAGGAACGAGCCTTCAAGCATGGTGATCGCGGTAGCGCTGGTTATATTGAATCGGCATCGATAAACACCTTGTAGTCCGCGCTAAACGGCTACTTTCTTTCCTGACTGGAACCATGTTGTGCGGTTTCATTGTTGCCAGAGACCATTGCTTGCGGCTCTTGACCGGACTGTGGCGGCAACGAACCGGGGGATGGGCTGTCTTCGGGTTTTGTATCGGTCATCGTTGTTTTCAAGCGATCAACGCCTTCGTGTACCGAGTCTTCAATCGATTGCACCGTTTCCTGCACCGAGGATTGCATTTTTTTCAGCTCCTCCATGCGCATTTCGTTATGAATATCAGTTCTGATGGCATAAACGAAGTTGCGGCAGCGGCCGTATAGGTGGCCTACTGTGCGCGCCACGGCGGGCAGACGCTCGGGTCCGATGACGATCAGTGCCACGATCGAGATAACCAGCAACTCCATAAAACTGATATCAAACATGTTGTTGCGTAGACCGAATTCAAAGTGGTGAAACGATTGATGTGAGCATGACCGGATTCTCCTGCGGAAAGAAGCTTCCTAAGTCCTGGTGTGCGCTTTTTCCTTGATTTCAGCGTCTGCTGCACTATGCGCCGCATTGGCTGTGCTGGCAGACGGTTGCGTGTTATTTTCCTTGAAGGTATTCGCGGCCGATTCCTTGCTTGCCGTCACTTCAATCACAGTTTCATTGGCTGGATTTGCGCGGGCTGAAGCAGTATCGGTTTCCGATTCTTTCATGCCTTCCTTGAACCCTTTCAGGGCTCCGCCCAAATCGCTACCGAGGTTGCGCAGTTTTTTTGTGCCAAATACCAGTACAACAATAACCAGCACGATAATCCAATGCCAGATGCTAAATGTACCCATGACTTTCTCCTGTGAGATGGAACAGTGCTGGCCTAGCCGTGGTGAATCATCCCAGGCAGACGTTCCCGGCCGCCGATGATGTGGAAATGGATATGAAATACCTCTTGTCCGCCTGCCCGTCCGGTATTGATAATCGTGCGGAAACCATCTTCGCAGCCTTGCGCTTTCGCCAGTTTAGGCGCTAATAATAGCATTTTTCCCAGTAAATCCTGATGATTATCTTGCACCTCAGCGAGTGAATCGATGTGCAGTTTGGGGATTAGCAAGAAATGCACCGGCGCGGCCGGATTGATATCGTGAAACGCGAGAATATCATCATCTTCGTACACTGCATTGGATGGGATTTCTTTGCGTGCGATTTTGCAGAATATACAATTATCCATGGCTAATCCAATTTTCGAGAGGCTTTTTCTACGATGCCGGAAACGCCTTCGCGTCTTTCCAGTTCTCGCAACACATCATCCGGCGTCAGTCCGTGGTGCGCGAGCAATATCAGGCAATGAAACCATAAATCGGCGGTTTCATAAACCACCTGATCGGTATCGCCATCTTTGGACGCCATCAACGTTTCGGCAGACTCTTCCGCGATTTTCTTGAGTATCTTGTCCTGTCCGCCATGCAATAGTTTGGCGACGTATGAGCTGTTCGCGTCGGCTGATTTGCGTGCTTCGATGGTTTCCGCCAGGCGGCGAAGAATAGTGATATCGGTCATTGGGTGTAAATTTCGTCCGGATCTTTGATAACGGGGGCTACGGTAACCCATTCAGTGCCTTCCAATTTCTGGAAGAAACAGCTGTGACGCCCGGTATGACAAGCAATTCCGCCCGTCTGTTCGATCATCAGGAGCAGCACGTCTTGGTCGCAATCCAAATAAATCTCTTTCACTTTTTGTGTGTGACCGGATTCTTCGCCCTTGTGCCATAGTTTTTTACGCGAGCGTGACCAGTATACGGCTTCACGTTTTTCTACGGTCAGTTTGAGTGCGTCGCGATTCATCCAGGCAACCATGAGAATTTTGCCGCTATCCGCTTCTTGGGCGATCACCGGTATCAATCCGTCTTCCGACCAGTTAATTTTGCTAAGCCAAGTATCAGGGGGCATACATTCAGCGATACTTCCGTTCAGTTATGATTTTTACCAATGATTCTAGCATTATAACCGCACTTCGATGCCATGCTGCGCCATATACTGCTTGGCCTGCTGCACGGTAAATTCACCATAGTGAAAGATACTGGCGGCCAATACAGCATCTGCATGTCCTTGCAAGATACCGTCAACCAGATGATCCAGATTGCCAACTCCGCCGCTGGCGATGACCGGGATATCGATCGCATCCGATATCGCGCGTGTCAAAGCAAGATCAAAACCATTCCGTGTGCCATCCCTGTCCATGCTGGTGAGTAAAATTTCACCGGCACCAAACGACTGCATTTTGATGGCCCACTCAATGGCATCGATACCGGTTGCTTTGCGTCCGCCATGGGTGAAAACTTCCCAGCGCGGCGTGGTGCCGGGTGGATTGACTTGTTTGGCATCGATTGCCACCACAATACACTGCGAACCGTAATGATCGGATGCGTCGGCGACCAGCTGAGGATTCAGAACGGCCGAGGTATTGATACTGACTTTGTCGGCACCGGCATTGAGCAAACGGCGGACATCCGTCACTTGGCGTACACCGCCGCCAACCGTTAACGGAATGAATACTTGTGTTGCTACAGCTTCAATGATGTGCAGAATCAGATCGCGATTATCCGAACTGGCGGTGATGTCGAGAAAAGTAAGTTCGTCCGCGCCTTGCTCATCATAGCGGCGCGAGATTTCCACCGGATCTCCCGCGTCGCGCAGTTCAACGAAGTTTACACCTTTAACCACACGCCCGTTGGTTACGTCCAGGCATGGAATGATACGTTTAGCGAGGCTCATCAGATTTTAAAGCCGGTTGTGAAAATGAGAAGGAGATAATGTGTGCGGTAGCGACTGTCAGTGGATCAGTATCAGGAGATGCCGTTATCTTTGCTGAGCTTGTCAGCCAATACCTGCGCTTCCTTGAAATCCAGTGAACCTTCATAAATAGCGCGCCCGGTAATGGCGCCCATGATGCCCTCCGATTCGATTTCGCACAGTTTGTGGATATCATTGATATTGGTGATACCGCCGCTGGCAATGACCGGTATGGTGAGCTGTCTGGCCAGTTCAACGGTGGCATTGATGTTGATGCCGTTCAGCATGCCATCTCTGCCGATATCCGTGTAGATAACCGCCTCTACGCCATAACTTTCAAATTTTTTTGCCAGATCGATGACGTCATGTCCGGTGATCTTGGACCAACCGTCCACCGCCACTTTACCTTCCTTGGCATCCAATCCGACCATGATCTGTCCTGGAAATGCATTGCAGGCATCTTGCAGGAATCCGGGAATTTTAATGGCTGCGGTACCGATAATGATGTACGTGATACCGTCATCGAGATAACGCTCAATCGTATCGAGATCGCGAATGCCGCCGCCCAATTGAATCGGAATCTGGTCACCCAGGGCGTCGACAATTTCACGAATTGCAGCTTCATTTCTCGGTTTTCCGGCAAATGCACCGTTTAAATCGACCAGGTGCAATCTGCGCGCGCCTTGATTCAACCAGTGCGCTGCCATTTCGCCTGGGTTTTCGGAAAATACCGTGGCATCTTCCATAACCCCTTGTTTGAGCCGGACACAATGTCCATCTTTAAGATCTATTGCAGGAATAATCAGCATAGCTTAATCAGAATTGATAGTTGATTACAGAGTCAGTTTACTACTTTTGGTTTTAGAAGTGCGGTGTCCATTTGGCAAAGTTACTTAACAGGGTTAATCCTGCCAGTTGACTCTTTTCCGGATGGAACTGTACCGCGAAAATGTTATCTTTTGCAACGGCGCAAGTAAATGGGAAAGGATAATGGCTTTGTGCCGCGATCAATGCCGTATCGGGTGTTGCGACATAATAGCTGTGCACGAAATAAAAACGTGCATCCGCCGCAATGCCTTCCCATAAAGGATGCTTGATTGCCTGGTAAACTTGATTCCAGCCCATATGCGGTACTTTTAGTTTTTGCCCGTCCGCGTTTGTCATGGCCGAAGCGGGAAAACGCACGACTTTCCCGGGCAGAATGTTTAAGCCTTTGACATTTCCTTCCTCGCTTTCTTCGAACAGCATTTGCAGACCCAGGCAGATGCCAAGAAAAGGTTTGTGCTTAGCGGCTTCGATGACGGCCTCGCGCAATCCGAGGGTTTCCAGCTCATCGATACAGTTACGCATGGCGCCTTGTCCAGGCACCACGACCCGATTGGCTTTGCGAACGATGTCAGGGTCGCTGGTGACGGTTGTTGAGACCGTTGGTGCCACATGTTCAAGCGCTTTATGGACGGAACGTAAGTTTCCCATTCCATAATCAACAATTGCGATATCAGTCATACCGTGATGTATAGAGGCAAAGTGACTTACAAAGTACCTTTGGTGGATGGAATAATCCCGGCTGCCGCGGGATCGTGCTCGATCGCCATGCGCAAGGCACGCCCGAATGCTTTAAAGACAGTTTCGGCCTGGTGATGGGCATTTCTGCCGGATAAATTGTCGATATGCAGCGTCATCAAAGCGTGATTCGTAAGGCCCTGGAAGAATTCATGAAACAGATCGACATCAAAATCACCGATGCGCGCGCGCGTGAAAGCGACATTGAAGACCAGACCCGGGCGTCCGGATAAGTCGATGACCACGCGCGATAGTGCTTCATCCAATGGCACGTAAGCATGACCATAGCGGCGCAATCCTTTTTTATCGCCCACCGCTTTGGCAAATGCCTGACCCAAAGTGATGCCGATATCTTCAACGGTATGATGGGCATCGATATGCAAGTCGCCTTTTGCGGCAATGGCGAGATCGATCATGCCATGACGCGCGATCTGATCGAGCATATGATCGAGAAACGGCACACCGGTTTCGAGTGTGGATTTACCGGTTCCGTCCAAATTCAGATTGACACTGATTTGGGTTTCCAGCGTATTTCGTATGACTTGTGCCCGGCGCATAGATGATTAATCTTGGATGAATGCAAGGAAATTTGAAAGGATTCTAAACTGTTTCACTCAGGATGGTACGTAATGCCACGCAAAATTGTGAATTTTCATCGGGGGTACCCACAGTTACACGCAAACAATTCTCTAATAATGGATGAGTACCGTCCAGGTTTTTGATCAGTATATTATGTTGTTTGAGCGCCTGAAAAATCTGGCTGGCTGCATTGACACGAAACAAAATAAAGTTAGCATCGGACGGATATACTTCAACACCGCGCATTGTACCAAGAAATGTGTTCATTTTCGTGCGTTCCGATTTGATGGCTTCGGCTTGCTGCGATAATACCGTAGTGTGATGCAATACCTTTTCAGCGATCAATTGCGTCATTATGCCAATATTATAAGGCAGACGCACCTTTTCCAGCTGTTTCAGCCATTCGGACCGACCAATCAGAAGCCCAAGCCGCAAACCGGCCAATCCTGATTTGGATAACGTGCGCATTAGCAGCAAATTCGGATATTGGCTGAGTTTATCGATAAAACTCGCGTCCGCAAAAGCATGATAAGCCTCATCGACGACGACAATACCCGAAGTGGCTTGCAGGATGCTTTCAATCGCCGTGGGATCAAATAAGTTGCCTGTCGGGTTGTTCGGGTAAGCCAGGAAAATGACTGCTGGCCGATGTTGAGCAATTGCCGCTAACATGGCATCCAGATCCAGGGAGAAATCTTTCCGTAGTGGCACTCCGGTATACTTAATATTTGCAAATGTTGCGATCATCCGGAACATCACAAATGCCGGTTCAGCGCTCATCAGCACAGCGCCGGGCTTGGCGACCGCCATTGCAATGATCTGAATGATTTCATCCGATCCGTTACCCAGTAGGATATCCATGTCATCGGCAATGCCCAGAGCCTGGTGTAACGTTGCTTTAAGCGTAGCGGCGCTGGCATCGGGATAACGATTGACAGGCGCATTCAGCGTCAATTGAGCGATTTCATCGCGGAGCGCAGACGGTAGCGGATAGGGATTTTCCATCGCATCCAGCTTGATCATGCCGGTTGCCGGAGGCACATGATAAGCGGATAACGCGAGAATTTCCGGACGGATAATGTCTTCAGGGTTATAAAAATTAGGCATAGGCGCCTATTTTAACTCAATACAGGGGTTATAGTTCAAATTGTCGCCGGGCATTTATCTACCGGCATTCAGCAGTGGTGAGTGACGATGCTTTTTTATGCCGCTAAATCTTGCGCCAATGTACGAAACTCGTTTTGACAGCCACGTATTTTTTCTTGCACTGCTTTAGCCTGTATGGCATCGATTCCCAAGCATTCCATCAGTGAAAGTGTATCGATATACGGGCAGCCGTCAGCTTGAGCCTGGTCCTGCCGCATGCGGTTAGCGATGGCGAGTAGTTTGACATAGGATGCATGTTTACCCGAGTAATCCGGAAAGTTTTGCTCGGCAACCGCAACGGCTATTTCTTCTGGCAGATCCCATGCTTTAATCAGATACATGCCGATCGTATCGTGGGTGATGCCAAAAACTTGCTGCTGCAATGTGCGTGCCTCTTGTTCCGGATAGCGGGTAACCAAATCATTCAGATAAGCAAATTCTTTGGGATACAGGTGTCCGAACAATAAATATCCAAAATTGTGAAATAACCCGCTCAAATAAATCAGTTCGCAATTGACGAGATGCTTTTCCGTCATGATCTGGCAAAGTTCGCGGCATAAGGCGGCGCATTCCAAGGTTTGATGCCAAATGCGGATACGGCCCAGTGTGCCGTGATTCGGTAGTTTGAGGCAACCGGATGAGACGATGCCCATAGCTAAATTGAGTGCGGTGTTAAAGCCGAGTACCAGTGATACGGCATGATGAACCGAATTGATCCGGTTGCCATAGCCGAAAATAGACATGCGTGCATATTTCATAATAAAAGCCGCCAGACTGGGATCTTTCTCAATGACTCCCGTCAGTTGCTCCAGATTGGCTTCCGGATTGTTGCGTAACTTGAATAGTTCACGCGCGGTTTCCGGTAGCGGGGGAATTTGCCCGGCTTGCTGCAGGATACTGCGGAAGTTTTGGCTGAATTCCAGTTTGTTAATAATCAACATTGACTCGGTCTCAAAATTTTAGTTGGCGGTATTACTGACTGCTCAATTCTTATTGCGCGCTTGATATGACAAGGGATTACTGGCAGAACTACAATGATTGCATGACAGTAAGGAAAATTTGCCCGCTAGGTGAATCGGCAGGTTTACTTTCTTCTTTACCGGAATCGCATGGTTATAATAGACGGCTCATGTCGCCAGCACTGAATCCGCTCAGCGGCTCAGAAAAGTTTTTTCCAAAAGCAATGACCTTAAATAGCTCACCCATTTCAGCCGGACTGACCAATTTCTGCACTTGGCCCGATTGAGGTAAGTAATGGCTGGTATCTTCCGCGGAAGTCTGAGCAAGAATCCCGGTGATACCGCAGTTGAGCAGAAAATAGGCTTGCGTTGTGTAACCCAGAAGCGCCAGTCCGCCACTTTGCCCGGCCTGCGTGATGGCGCTGAAATCGACATGGCTGGTTATATCTTGCAAGCCGGGGAGATAAAACGGGTCGTCATGCGCATGGTGGCGGTAATGGCACATCAGTGTACCCTGGTTGCGTTGCGGGTGATAATACTCACTGCGGCCAAAGCCGTAGTCGATGAGCAATATAACTCCTTGTTGCAGCGTGCTTGCCAGGCTGCGCATGAAATGAACGGCGGCAAGATTGATTTCGCTGACGTAGTCGATGGGTTGATTGTCCGGATTGATTTCGGGAATGAGCTGTTGGGCGATTGTCAAAAGTTCTTTGTCTTGAATCGCACGATCTTGCCATGCGAATTGATCGTTCTGCCAAGTGACGCCGCGTTCCAGCACAGTATCATCATGCCATCTGACGATGTGAGCCGGCATTGCATCCAGCACTTCATTGGCGAGTACGATACCAGTGAATTGATCGGGTAACTGTTCCAGCCATTCGATTCGATCCGCAAGATGGGGTATTTCTTGCTTAAGGCCTGATTGCTGCCGCTCGCGCAGATCGGCACTGACTTCAAGAATAAAATATTTCTCTGGCAACGCAGCGGTTTTTTCCAGTTCCAGCAAGATATCCCGCGCCAGTTTGCCTGAGCCGGCGCCAAACTCAAGAATATTAAACTGGGCAAGGTGCTGCGAAATTTGCCATAGCTGTTGCGCCAGTGTGCGGCCGAATAGCGGAGAGATTTCCGGCGCAGTGACGAAGTCTCCTGCACTGCCCAGTTTGGTTGCACCGCTGCTGTAATACCCCATTCCTGGTGCATACAATGCAAGATTCATATAATCTTCAAAAGAAATCCAATGATGGGCTGCAAGAATCTTTTCCCGGATCATTGCTTGTACCGATCGGCTATGTGCTAAAGCAATTTCACTGGGAGGTAGCATGTTTATGATCAATGATATAGGAAATAAAGTTAGAGTAGATTGTAAAGTTTATTCGTAAAATGGGCCATAGTGTATCAGTTCTTTGAAGGAGGCGTACGTGCAAGGAAATGTGATTTTGGTGACCGGCGGTGCAAAACGGGTAGGGGCGGCTATCTGCCGCCGGTTGCATGCGCAAGGCGCACGGCTGGTTGTGCATTACCGCTCTTCATTCGATGAAGCCAAAGCACTACACGACGAATTGAATCAAAAACGCTCTGATTCCGTGGTTTTGGTAAAAGCGGATTTGCTCGATACGGAATTATTGCCAGACTTGGTGGAAAAAGCAGCCAGCCGTTTTGGGCAATTGGACGTGCTGATAAACAACGCCTCAAGCTTCTTTCCGACCTTGCTGCCGCAATGTACATTGGACGATTGGCGCGATCTGGTCGGTAGCAATCTCCAGGCGCCGCTTTTTCTGGCACAGGCGGCCGCACCCTATCTAAAGGAGCGGCACGGCTGCATCGTCAATATCGTCGACATTCATACCGAACGGCCATTGAAGAATTACGTGATCTACAACGCCGCCAAGGGGGGATTGTTATCGCTGACCAAATCGCTGGCGGTGGAACTGGCCCCCGAAGTGCGTGTCAACGGCGTTTCTCCAGGGCCCATTCTGTGGCCGGAAGACGGTGAGTGGACCGACGAGGCCGAACGGAATCAAATTATTGCCAGCACTTTGCTCAAACGCTGCGGTGAGCCGGATGATATCGCCAAAACCGTGCAGTTTTTGATTGCCGATGCGCCTTATATCACCGGGCAGATCATTGCAGTGGACGGCGGGCGGAGTATTCATTTATGAAGGGTATTTATTCAGATTGAATGGTTACTCCCCAAACGCATCCTTAATCCATTCAATTTCTTGTCCATCGGCACCTGATAGCAGCAGTGCATCAAATCGGCAAGCTGGTTCGCTATTAAGCTGAGATAGATAATGCCGCGCGGTATGAAGTAGTTTGGCTTGTTTGGCCGGTGTAATGCTGGTTGCAGCGCCGCCGAATGCCGCATTGGATCGCATGCGGACTTCGACAAAAACTAGGGTTGCGCCGTCGCGCATGATCAAATCGATTTCACCAAAACGGCAGCGGTAGTTCTGTGCCACGAGCACCAAGTTTTGCCGTTGCAGGTACGTTAGCGCTATCTGTTCGGCGTCACTGCCCTTCATCTTCGGGGGTATTCTGGGGCGTTTCCGGCGTGTTCGACGGTATTGTGATCAATCGCACTTTACCACTGTCGAATTGCGCCGCTACGGGCTCGCGAGTAAATAGGTTGGGTGGCGCAAAGCGGATATTGCCGGTGACGCCATCCAAGGTAATTTCTTTGGCGGATTGCCGTTGCAGTAGATTAGTCATCAAGCGGAATGCGTCGATACCCAGCGCGTAGAGACGTTCCATTTCGGTATTCCGGGCTTTGCCGGTGTGGCGGTAAGCCATAACGGCGGGATGATCAGGTTGCAGCAGCCAAGGCATGTCGAGAAACTGAATGTCATTTAAATCGCTATTGAGCAGGAGGTTATCGGTTCCGGTAAAAATCTGCGATGTTGCATACACTGGTGCTTCCGGGTCGAGATAAGTCCGCAGGATGCGTGACTTGGCGGCATCCAGGGCCAGAAAAGCCAGCCGGTCTGTACCGGTTGTCAATTCGCGCAGTTGTTGCAATATCAAAGGATTCTCGCTATAGCGCAGCGATTCAAGGGTTTTACCATATTCATCCTGCCACCGCTGTTTAAAGGCATTTTGCAGGCGCTTCGACAGGGCGCTATCATCGCCGATGATAACGGCATGGCTTTTGCCGCTGGCGAGCGCCAATTTTGCGATTTGCGCGGCTTCGGTATCCGTTTGCAAACCGAATAAGTATAGTTTTGCGGGCAGGGTCTGATGGTTATCGGCCGTGTTGAGTGTCAGTGTCGGTACTGCTAGCGTTTGATTGGAAGCGATGGCGGCAACCCCGTCCCGCGTTAACGGTCCGACCACAAACGCTGCGCCGGAAGCCACGGCGTGATAATAGCTCATCACGATATCGAGCGGATCGTCACTGGTCGGGTACAGACGGATTGTCAGCGGCAACGATTGTCCGCGCTGTGCGGCAGCTTCAAATCCTTCTTTGACCACATTTGCCGCTTCTGCAAACGCCGCGGATTCAAGCGGAAGCAGCAGTGCAATATGGGCAACGATCAGCGGCCCGGGTACAATTTCCGGTTGTGTGGATTCTTCCGCGTCGGTGGCCATGGCTGGCAGGTTGCCGTATAGTGCCAGGAGTAATACCGCGAGAATTGTCAATAAACGAGGCATAGTGAGGATTATGCTGGAAAAAAGTGCATTATATGTGGTTGCTACCCCAATAGGAAATTTAAGCGATATCAGTTTGCGCGCGCTGGATGTATTAGCGAAAGCCGAAGTGATCGCCGCCGAGCATGTGCAGAATTCCAAGCATTTATTGGCGGCGCATGCCATTACGGCGCAATTGATCGCGTTGCATCAACATAACGAGGCGGCGGTCGCGGGCAAAATAGTCACTTTGCTAGAATCCGGAAAAAGCGTTGCCTTGATAACTGATGCAGGCACGCCCGGCATTTCCGATCCCGGTGCGATTGTCGTGCAACGTGTGCGCGAAGGTGGTTACCGGATTGTTCCGGTTCCCGGGGCGAATGCGGCAATTTGCGCCTTATCGGCAGCCGGCATCATGAATCCACATTTTTTGTTTTATGGCTTCCTGCCGACAAAAAGCGGGTTGCGTAAACGCGAATTGACGGCGTTAAAATCGCATCCCTATACATTGATATTCTATGAAGCGCCGCATCGGATTCTGGAATGCATTGCGGACATGATCGATATTTTCGGAGCGCAACGCGAAATTACCTTGGCGCGGGAATTAACCAAATTATTCGAGACCATTCATAGCGGAACACTAGCTGATGCGCTGTCTTGGTTACAGGCGGATACCAATCAGCAAAAAGGCGAGTTTGTTTTGCTGTTATCCGGCGCGGAAACTCCGGATAAATCCGAGATCAGCGATCAGGCACGGCATACATTGACGTGTTTGCTGGTTGAATTGCCGTTAAAGCAGGCGGTTAAGCTGACAGCGGAAATTACTGGTGAAAACAAGAATGCGCTGTATCAATTGGCACTAGATCTGAAGACAGGAGGAGATGCCGGATAGTATGGATGTGGATGCTTGCACTATAATGCTGTTATTCAACACAATCACGGATAAATCTTGACCAGTATTACCTTTACTCGCCCCGACGACTGGCATTTGCATTTGCGTGACGGCGAGCAACTGCGCGCCGTGTTAGCGCATACGGCAAAACAATTCGCGCGCGCCATCATCATGCCGAACTTGCGGCCGCCGGTGGTGACGGTCGAAATGGCGCTGGCGTATCGCGCACGAATCCTGGCGGTTTTGCCTGCGGCATTGCAATCCGCTTTCGAACCGTTGATGACACTTTACTTGACGGACAATACCCCGCCATCGGAAATCATCCGAGCCAAGGAAAGCGGTGTGATACATGGTGTGAAATTATATCCGGCGGGTGCTACAACCAATTCGGATGCCGGTGTCACCGATATCGCCAAATGCTATGCCACGCTGGCGGCGATGGAGCAAAATGATCTACCGCTGCTGGTGCATGGCGAGGTGACGGATGCCGATGTGGATGTGTTTGATCGCGAGAAAGTTTTTATCGACCGGATACTGGCGCTGCTGACACATCGTTTCCCAGGTTTGCGTATCGTATTTGAGCATGTCACCACGCGCGATGCGGTACAGTTTGTGGCGGCAGCATCCCAGCGGATTGCTGCGACAATCACGGCGCATCACCTGTTATTGAATCGTAATGCGCTGTTTCAAGGCGGCATCCGTCCACATCATTATTGCCTACCAGTATTAAAACGTGAAATACACCGGCAAGCTTTGCTGGAGGCGGCGACCAGCGGCAATCCAAAGTTTTTTCTCGGTACCGATAGTGCTCCACATTCACAGATGAACAAAGAAAATGTCTGTGGTTGTGCGGGAATTTTTACAGCGCATGCCGCCATCGAGTTATATGCGACAGCCTTTGAACAGGCGGGAGCATTGAATAAACTGGAAGCGTTCGCCAGTTTTCATGGCGCGGATTTTTACCAATTACCGCGGAATACAAGTTTGATTACGCTGAAGAAAGAAAGCTGGGTTGTCCCGGAGCAGTTTGATTTTGCAGGAGAGCAGTTAATACCGCTTTATGCGGGTAACCCTTTGAACTGGAAACTGGTGTAAAGCTGGGGAAATGCTTGCGAAGACGTGAGTGCAGAGCGTTACCAGTGTTTTAATGCCCGGTTCCAGCGATAAAGCAATCGGGCAAAACCATTGTAGGTAAGTCGTGCCAGCGATCCGATGACCGGCAATTGCAACAAGTTTGCCAGCCAACGCTGATTCGGAGTCTGCTGCCAAAGATAGATAAATGCATCGATACCGATATGCAACCGGCCACTATCGTCTTTTACGTGTAATCGTTCGCGCACCTGTTCCAGCGGATTGCCCGTTTCTGACACAGTGCCCGGGCTGTTGTGTACATCCACCCAGTCAACGTCTTTGATACCACACCGTTCCATGCGCTGGCGTTGATCTTTTATGCCTGCATTGCAAACAGGGCAAGCGCTGTTGTAATACACTTTAATTGGCATTCCGGAATTTGTTTCTACTTAACAGTCGACTGAATACTAGCTTGCTGTGATCAATATATTCACTAAACCTCTGATGTGCTTAGTGCAATTCCGGATGCTGATTGATGCTTGTGCGTAAGTCTTTTTGTTTGCTCTCATTTTTCTTATGCCCCAATAGTTTGTAGGAGCAATATACGCCTACGCCCAGCGCGATGATAGTTAAAAGAAGCGGAACAGGTGTTGGTATTTCCAGATACCAGCGCCACCACTCTAAACCTGCAAATATCAGAAAAATAGATGGTGCGATGATCAAAGGCAATACATCGTTGTCGAGCATCTTGTGGATTCTTTCTTGCACGAAGCGGCTCGCATTGTTAAGAAAACTGTCTGTTTGAGGTGAATGTTTTTTTGTTCTGGGTTTAATGACTTTTAGGCGTAATTTTGGCATAGGAATAATTGCGTCAGTGTGTAATTGTAAATATGAGTTTAACGAAGTTGGATCAAATTCCTGATCTTGGTTTCTCAGTATTTATCGGAAGCGGATGCTAAAAGTTTATAGTTTGATAGAGTGTAGGACTGAACTCATAGAGTGATGGCTGTTATAAAGGTTGCGTCGCAAGCGCAATGTATTATCAAGCCGATATACCGCTTTTTCTGATGAAACGAAGCTGACGAAACCCTGCTTCCCAGCGAGGTTGGGCCAGTTCTTTGGAAGCTTGCTGCAAATGTGCAGAAAGAAGTTATTCAGCATGAAATGCTGCGGTGGACTTGCTTACTGCTGGTGTAGGTAATGCCGGGTATAAGCGGTTAAATAAAAACTACCCGATAAAATCGGGTAGTTTTTTAGATGGTTTGATTTCTGCTGCGTATTGCTAATCCCAGCAATCCTAGACCGACTAGTAGCATAGCGTAAGTCTCAGGTTCAGGAACCGCGCTGGTAAATGAGATATCGACGTTTATGCCATCTAAAGATCCAAAAGATTGTCCGGCGCTTTTTGTAAAGGTAAATGAAAGTGTATCTCCGGCAACAACGGCCAAATCATCACCGCTGATATGCCATGGATTGGTTCTGTCGCCATAAGAAGCGTTTGATATTGTGGCCGAACCCAGGAAAGATCCGCTCAACGATATAGATGCATCATTTGAGCGGCTCACAATCGAATGGGTGTACCAAACATCACTGGTGAAATCGACTATGCCGTTACTGGGTGCGGTCCATACTACAAATAATGGATCTCCGCTGTTGGGACTATGAATGATTACATCTCCAGCTAAGGAAGCGCTGAACAATTAGTGATTTCCAGATTTCCCGGTAATCCTGCCATTTTTTTGAACACGAATTCCCGGCAATTCATTTTTCAGTGGTGTTTTGTAGCCGGATTTCCCCTGTTTG
>NZ_QPHG01000037.1:0-27368 GCF_040240425.1 Nitrosomonas sp.
CAAACAGGGGAAATCCGGCTACAAAACACCACTGAAAAATGAATTGCCGGGAATTCGTGTTCAAAAAAATGGCAGGATTACCGGGAAATCTGGAAATCACTAATTGTTCAGCGCTTCCCTATGATGCTGCTTTTCTGTTCGAAGCTACCTTTATCTCCTTCAATAAAAATTGTTGATTGTGCAATGATTTCTGAGCCTTTTATCTTTGACACACATTTAATGTCTGGAATTAAGGTTGCTCCAGAAAATATTCCTAGAACAGCAGTTATTTTTTGCGCTTCCTCAAGTGCATAATCAGTAGCATATTCGGGTTCTGAAATTGTTGTGGTTACAACAGCGGCCAAGCCTTGATAGTCTTTCCTAATCTTTTCAAATTGCTTTATTAGAGCATTTTCTTTGTTTACACCGTCCAAGGTCTCTACTTTGACTGCCCACTTATCTAAAACCGCTTTTGAAAAAGGACGTATCTCTGAGTTTGAAACAGTGAATGCAGATTCAACTTCAAGGTTAGCAATTGGAATCCATGTCGTGACTGTTTTAATAACGGCATTAGCTTCAGAATAGAGGTATTCGATAAATACATCCGGCACATTGAAACCTTTGTATTTCTCAGAAATCCATGTAAAAAGCTTTCTCTCAACAAAGAGTAAGCTAAGCACTCTTCGCACCGCAGATAAAGATTGGATCCGTTCAGCAATTTCACGCAATTCACTATAATTCTTCTCACTAAGTCCAAATTTTTTGTCATTGAAGTAAAAGAATCGCTGAACAGTATTCCCTCTATAATCTAAAGTAGCCTCTTCTATGTCGCCGATAATGTCTTTTTCAGTTATTGACGCAGCAATATACAAATCTGATTGAAATAAGCTTTTCTTTTGTTTTTCTTTCGGGAACTCTTCAATCAGCTTGATTAAGCTACCAGCCTTGTCATTGAAATTACTTGCAGCAGATGGGTGAATTTTAAGAATCATTGTCTTACCTTGTATGGACTCGGCACCAGCAGACGTCCAAAAGGACGTTATATATTACGTCATGGGCAATATCCAATTCTGCAGAATTCATTCTATCTTCTTATTATCTTTGGATTGTCAAAGTTTTAAGTTTCATCACAAGAAAGTTTTAGATCCCTATTCCTAAATTCCAAGCTTGCAAAGCATACCCCTCAACCACTGATTCGTGCAATGACACGTCCAATCTGTAGATCAACACCCGCCATAACAACCTCGCTAAAATGCAATAATGAATCCACAATGCGATAACAACCGATAGCTTCAAAAATTATGATTACTTTATATGGCATTGAATGGTCACGCGCGAAATATGTCTTGTTCACGCTGGCAGAGCTTGGGCTGGATTTCCAGCATGTACGGATCAACCCATTCGAGAAAGAGAAGTACGCACCCGGGTATTTAAAGCTGAATCCGCTGGCACAGGTACCCACCTTGGTCGATGGCGATCTGGTGCTGACCGAGGCCATCGCGATCAATTTTTATCTGTCGAGAAAATACGGCGCGGGGAAGCTGTGGGCGGATCGGCTGGAAGACGAAGCGCAGATCTACAAATGGAGCCTGTTTGCGGTCACTCAAATGGAAACCGCCTGTGTGGATCTTATTCTGCACCGGAAAGTTCTCGATGCGAAAGTTAGAAATCCAAACATTGTCCAGGCGGCTGAAAAGAAACTGATGAAACCGCTTGAGGTATTGAACAACCATCTCGGCGGTAAAGATTTTCTGGTGACCGGTAAATTTACCGTCGCGGATATCAATATGGCCGGTGTTTTGACCTATGCGCTGGGCGGTGAATTCGATTTTTCGCCCTATCATGAGGTGGCGCGGTATTTGGCTGCGATTTTATCGAGACCGGCGTGCAAGAAAGCGGGAATTGTTCCCCACACGTAATGCCATCCTAACCTATCGTACTGGTTCTGATGACATGTGTTAATTCATGACTTGGTACCTTGGTTGCGGGCGGAATGCTTTTAGCCTACACCTTGCGCGGCTTAATTGAATTGTCAGACTGCTCGCGTCTCAACCGCGAAATGCCGCTTCGATAGTGGCAATGTCGATTTTCCTCATCGTCATCATCGCGTCGAATGCTCGTTTGGCAGCTACGCGATCCGGACTGGTGAATGCTTTCGTCAGGGCAACCGGCGTAATCTGCCAGGAGATACCCCACTTGTCCTTGCACCAGCCGCAATCGCTCTCCTGACCGCCGTTGCCGACGATTGCGTTCCAATAGCGATCCGTTTCACTTTGATCTTCGGTCGCCACCTGAAACGAAAAAGCTTCGCTATGCGTAAACGCAGGCCCGCCGTTGAGTCCGAGGCACGAGATGCCCATGACGGTAAACTCGACAGTCAATACATCGCCTTCTTTGCCCGACGGATAATCCCCCGGTGCGCGGTGCACTGCGCCGACCGACGAATCGGGAAAGGTTTGGGCATAAAATCGCGCGGCACCCTCGGCGTCGTTGTCGTACCAGAGACAGATCGTGTTCTTTGCAATCTTGGTCATGTTTTATCTCCTTTGAGTTTAGGGAAATGCTGATTTGGCGGAATACCTTCAGCTTTCGCCTTACACGGGTTTTGATGAATAAGTGATGTCAAGATCGACGCCTCGGATATTTTTTACTTACATTGATCTGCGTTAGTGCCTTCAAATCCCAAGCTCATTCTTCCAATTTCGACTGGATTTCAGATACTCAAGTACTTCGTTAGTCATTGCCTTACTAGCCTCTTCCGAAATGTCCTGAATGTCATCAAAGAGGACTATCGAGATCAGCACTTCCGCCATCAGCTGCTTATCAACGCCGGTTTTCGTGGCAAGCTTATCTGCTAATACCCATAACATGTCGTTGGGATCCTCCATTCCAACAGCCCAATCGTAAGCCGCTGCAAAAACACCCTGATTGCCAAGGCCATCAAAAACGGAACTTTCTTCAGCTATGGATTTTTCGCCAAGTTTCGATGGAATGGTTTGATTTATGGAATCACCCCCATTATTTGAGGCATCACACTTGAAATTGGCAGTAACTTGTCCGCTCTTCGCGCCCTTGCTGCCCAAGCCAGAAGCATCTATACCAGTTACTTCAACTTTATAGTCAACAACCTGACCCTCTTTGACCCAGTCTTTTACGGTTTTTTCCACGGCCGTGAGATGGGTTTTGTTTGCAGAGGCTGTTATGGGAAACATATTGAAACTTTTTCCCGGCCCACCGATGTTATGGTTAAGCAGATGACCTTTAATGTACTTGTTTGCCGTAGAGAGTTTTGGATTAGTGGGCAAATAACTCATGAGAGTACTTTGTTGACCGGATCCCGGCGGCGAGCCTTGTAAATTTGTAACTTTTCCTATGGAGGCTTTCTTTAATTTTTTAGCCTCCATTTTTGTACCAACGGTGTCACCTCCCAAGGTGCCAGTGTCCCAATTAACAGTTGTTTCACCAAAATTGGCACTTTCCATCTGAACGGGAAAAGAGCCGAAAAAGCCGATGTCCCTCTTTTGTGTCACTCCATTCGCCTGCCGTGTGATCCCCAAGCCGAATTCGGCACCTTTCAGCGCCTTTTCCCCCATCACATCCGCCTCACGCTCCAGCCTTTGATCGTCGTTAACCGGTACCCCATTCTTCATCTGCATGGTCGACTGCACGCGCCCCTGTGCCTGTTGCACCACATGCCAGGCCTCATGCGGCAGATACTGTTCCTGCCCCGGCGCGACGTGAATGTCGGGCCCCTGCGAATAGGCCAACGCATTGAGTTGTGCGGGCTGTGACGAGTTGTAGTGCACGCGCACGTTGTCCATGGACATGCCGGACAGCGACTCGATGCCGCCCTTCAGGTTGTCCGGCAGGCCGGTGTTGTTGGGTTTCTCCGGAACCTTATCGCGCTGCGCCGTTTTCCCGGTAAGGCTGCCGAGCTGTTGTCGTTGGGCGATGGCGTGCGAGCTGTTATGGATGGCGCTTATCGCCTTTCGTTGCGCGGCCATGCGCGGGCTGTTGCGGATTATATCCATCATTCTGCGCTGTGCAACAGCTTGCGGGCTGTTGTTCGCCACTGCCGCGAGCTGCGCCAACCTGTTCACCTGCGGGCTGGCCTCCACCATCGCTTCCAGTTGTGCAATCTGTTCACCCTGAGGCGATTCGAGTGATGCGCCCCCGCCCTGCCGCTGTGCGGGCTGATTCTGGTTTTGTTTGTGTTGTGGTTCGGCTTTTTGCATACCTGCCCCCATTAACTCAATAATTGCAAAGCATACCCCCCAACCGCCATTTCATGCAATGAACCATCGATTCTGTGGATCAACTCCCACCCATACCCCAGCAATCCCCTTGAAAAACGTTTAGAATGTGCGCCCCTTTCTTGCAACTATCATCCGTAGGTATCCGTTTTGATTACAACCGCCAATATCACCATGCAATTCGGCGCCAAGCCGCTGTTTGAAAATGTTTCCGTTAAATTCGGCGGGGGTAACCGCTATGGGTTGATCGGTGCAAACGGTTGCGGCAAGTCGACATTCATGAAAATTCTCGGCGGCGATCTGGAGCCGACTTCCGGTAATGTTTCGGTGGATAGCGGCGAGCGGGTGGGCAAATTGCGCCAGGATCAATTCGCGTTTGAAGACTGTCTGGTGATCGATACGGTGATGATGGGGCACGCGGATTTATGGCGCATCAAGCAGGAACGCGACGCGATTTATGCCAACCCGGAGGCTACTGAAGACGATTACATGCGCGCTGCCGAATTGGAGTCGGAGTTTGCCGAGCTGGATGGCTATTCGGCGGAAGCGCGCGCCGGGGAGTTGCTGCTCGGTGTTGGCATCTCCACGACTCAGCATCAGGGGCTAATGAGCGCCATTGCGCCGGGTTACAAATTGCGCGTGTTATTGGCGCAGGCGTTGTTTTCCAATCCGGATATTCTGCTGCTGGACGAGCCGACCAATAACCTCGACATCAATACCATCCGCTGGCTGGAGGATGTGATCAACACCAGCAAAAACACCATTATCATCATTTCGCATGACCGGCATTTCTTGAACAGCGTGTGCACGCACATGGCCGATCTGGATTACGGCGAGCTGCGTATTTATCCGGGCAACTACGACGATTACATGACCGCTTCGACCCAGGTGCGCGAGCGCATGCTGGCAGATAACGCCAAGAAGAAAGCGCAGATCGCTGATTTGCAGTCGTTCGTCAGCCGTTTCTCCGCGAATGCGTCGAAAGCCCGGCAAGCCACCAGCCGCGCGCGGCAGATCGAGAAAATCAAGCTGGAAGACGTCAAACCGTCCAGCCGCCAGTATCCCTTTATCCGCTTTGAATTTCACGATAAGGAAAAACTGCATCGCCTGGCTGTTTCCATCCAGGCCATCGGCAAGCATTTTCCCGGCATGGACAAACCACTGTTCGAGAATTTCAGCGTAAATATCGAAGCCGGTGAGAAAGTCGCCATCATCGGCCCGAACGGTATCGGCAAGACCACGCTGCTGCGTTGCCTGGCCAGTGACCTTGCAGTGGATTCCGGCGAGATCAAATGGGCAGAGAAAGCCAATCCCGGCTATTTTCCGCAAGACCATGCAGCCGATTTCGCGGAAGATTTGTCATTGATGGAATGGATGGATCAGTGGCGGCGAGGCAGCGACGACGATCAAACGATTCGCGGTACACTCGGCCGATTATTGTTTTCTGGCGATGACATCAAAAAATCCACGAAAGTCATTTCCGGCGGAGAACAAGGCCGCATGCTGTTCGGCAAGCTGATCCTGCAAAAACCGAACGTGCTGCTGATGGACGAACCGACCAATCACCTGGATATGGAATCGATCGAATCGCTGAACAGCGCGCTGGAACGATATACCGGCACGCTGATTTTCATATCCCACGACCGCGAATTCGTCTCCTCGCTCGCTACCCGCATTCTGGAAATGACACCGGACGGCATCAACGACTTCAAAGGGAATTACGAGGACTATTTGCGTTCGCAAGGGATTGAGTGAGAAAGAGCAATCAGCGGTAACACTGAGTTTTCTTGGTTAGCCGCTTCATTCCATCTGCTGCGAAAAATCAGTTTCGTAGGACGGATACCCGAAAGGCGATCCGTCAACAAATTAAAACCAGCGCCAACCTATCATCCAATACCGCCATGACGTTCATCCGGTGGAATCATATGAAAGAATAAATCATGCGGATGAAACACGTTCATTCGGCGGAACGCTTTCAGCTTTCGCCTTACGCTGGTTACGATGATGGAATACCATGTGCATTGGCAGGAAAATACAATCTTCGTTTATAAATTATAAGTGGTTGCTGAAATGCTGAATTCATTACTTGCTATCAGTTTAGGAGCTTCAGCAGGAGCCATTCTCCGGTGGCTTTTAGGTATTTCATTAAATACTATTTTCCCCGATATTCCACCAGGTACTGTCTTAGCTAATCTGCTGGGTAGTTATTTAATTGGTATTGCTATTGTAGTACTGGCAAATAATCCTACTATTGCGCCAGAATGGCGGCTCTTCGTTATCACTGGCTTTCTTGGCGGTCTTACAACTTTTTCTACGTTCTCTGCGGAGGTCATGAATTTGTTGCAACATGGTCGGGTTGCTTTAGCATTTGGTGCAATCGGCATTCATTTGATAGGATCGTTATTTATGACATTGCTGGGCATGCTAACGGTCTCTTTCTTCAAAACCACTTGAATTAAGGAAAATAATGAAAGGCTATCAATTGTCGTTTTTCACCCAGAATGATAGAAAGCATGATTCTCTACCGCTCAGTGAATGGTTATTAAAAGAAGCGCAGAAACTCGGCATTCCCGGAGTAACCATCGTACCGGCTGCGGAAGGCTATGGGCATGATAAGAAATTGCATTCATCGCATTTTTTTGAGCTTTCCGGACAACCCATAGAAATTAAAATGGCAGTAAGCGCGGAAAATGCGGACCTAATTTTTCAGCGTTTGAAGGATGAAAACATTAATATTTTCTTCATTAAAACAGATATTGAATTTGGAATTACTGGCAATTCCATGAATTAATCACTAATGCTGGAGTATCTGGTTTTATTTGCTGCGGCATTCATTGCAGCAGTGATATCAGGCGCTGCGGGGTTTGGCGGCGCTCTTTTGTTGCTTCCGCTGTTAGTCCAGACGGTTGGGGTAATTCATGCAGTTCCACTTTTAACCATCGTTCAATTAATCGGTAATCTATCCAGAGTAGCTTTCGGTTTCTCACAAATACAATGGAAACCAGTTGTGTTGTTTTTGTCAAGCGCCATTCCTTTCAGCATTTTAGGTGCAGTTTCATTCGCTGAATTGCCAAAGGAATTAATTACGCGCGGCATTGGGCTAGCAATACTATTTTTTGTATCACTGAAATATTGGGGCATTCTAAACTCAAAAGCCACCCCGGTTTGGCTTATAGCCGGTGGTGGATTTACCGGATATTTATCCGGATTGGTAGGCAGTGCTGGCCCATTGGGTGCGGCCATTTTTCTCTCGCTGGGCTTACCACCGGTTGCTTATATCGCAAGTGAAGGAACTACGGCGTTGGTAATGCATGGAGTGAAGACACTCACATATCAGCAATATATAAGCTTTGATCAAAGCATGTGGGTTTTAGCAGTAGTAATGGGAATAGCGATGATAGCGGGAAGCTGGACAGCAAAACGAGTCA
This sequence comes from Nitrosomonas sp., assembly GCF_040240425.1. Taxonomy (GTDB): domain Bacteria; phylum Pseudomonadota; class Gammaproteobacteria; order Burkholderiales; family Nitrosomonadaceae; genus Nitrosomonas. The sequence continues at coordinate 7,661 of NZ_QPHG01000037.1, forward strand.
TTGAACGCATTCCGCAAAAGAAATTTGAGCGCTATGTAGCCATTTTATTAATCAGCATAGCGGCGTACATGATAATTCATGGGTGATAGTAAGTTAAGCACTTAAAAGTCGATGTGACCTGGTCACTTGAGATCGCAGGGGATTGAGTAATTTAAAGCCTGCTCCAACCCCTTCTCATCTTCAAAAATATTTTCACAGTAATTCGCATGTGCGGCGCTGAGAATTGCGCTGTCTATTTTATAGGCAAATGTGTACAATCAATGGCAATGCCCCTTGTATACCCTGCTCTGCTATTTTCCAGTTCCTTCCATGTCAGTGGTTATTGAGTGAACAGACTGTGTTGACTCGCCGCTAAAATCTTCCGGTTAGCCTTTCAATCAACCTGTCGCATATACATATTTTTATAGAGGTTCTATGTGCTGGAGTGGTGAAGCATCTGCTGTGCTTGCGGTGACGGGTCTTGCCAGTACCGCCTATTTTTACCGCAAAGGCGAGTCTGGCGTGTTGTGTGCCGCGCTTGCTTATTTTTCATTGATGGAATTGCTGCAAGCATATACCTACACGGTGATTGATCAGTGTGCGGATCCGCGCAATCAGATTGCAACGTTTCTGGGTTACATGCATATCGCTTTTCAACCGTTTTTTGTCAATGCGGTCGCGATGCATTTCATTCCGGACAGTTTGCGCCGCCGTATTGCGCCTGCGGTTTACACCTTATGCGCCGCCGCTGCGGTTGTCTTTATGATGCGTATTTATCCATTCGATTGGATGACTTACTGTTTCGACAGAGACTACAACATGACATTTTTCACCAGCGCGAAATACACCATGCCGTTCTGCGGCAAAGAGATTTGCTCGACTTCGGGTGCTTGGCATATCGCTTGGGCCATTCCCGCCAACGGCAATGTGTTCATGGGAAATGTTTACGGCTATGCCGCTTTTGTACTGCCTCTGTTGTACGGTTCCTGGAAAATGGTGGTGTACCATTTCATATCGGGACCGCTCCTGGCCTATATGACCACTGATGACATGAACGAATGGGCGGCCGTCTGGTGTCTGTATTCCATTGGTTTGCTGTTGCTGATGATTAAAACGCCAATCCGGCAATATTTGTATGTAAACAGTTGGTACGGATTGCCCTTGCCAAAATTTTTGCGTGCATCCTCGCACACTTGAGACCCGCCGGAAACAGAATCATCGATACGAAAAAATAAACTGGCGGTTTTGGCGCTACTTTAAATCCCTAAATTACGCTTAATGCAGCAGGATCGCGTTGAACAGCATCATCGCATCAGAGGGTTGCTGTACTCCTTCATGCAGTAACTCACGCTGATCATCCCCCTTAGTTTCAGATATCACTCCTCTCAGTCAGAGGTATCAATCCGCATCAGCGCACCGTCTTATCCGGCGCGCTAAAGCTTTTACCTCAGTGAATCGTTGTAAACAGCAGGCTGTTTCCTGTTTATTTTTCAATTTTGAGGGATGATTGTAATGAAAAATTTTTATAAATCTGTAGTGAGCATTCTACTTGTAGCCCCGATATACGCTTCGGCAGCCGTCGATCTTGTCACTAATGGGAGTTTTGAAGCTGATTTGCAAGACAACGGATCATGGAATCTTTATTCAACCTTGATTGGATGGAGTGGCGCTCCGGATATCGAGCTGCGCAACAATGTCGCCGGATCAGCTTTTGATGGCTCAAATTTTGTCGAATTAGACACGAATTCAAACAGTTCGATTTCCCAACTATTGATTGGCACGCCCGGATTGTATCAACTCAGCTTCTGGTATTCAGCCCGCCCCGGCACCAATAGTGACACCAATGATTTGTCATTCACATTGGATGGCTCCGCTCCGGTCACCGTTTTGACTGGTGTCGGTGGAGGAAGCGACCATAACTGGCAAAATTATTCGGCGCTATTTAACTTTGATGGCGAGGCGCTGCTGACTTTCAGTGCGGTCGGAAGAAGCGACAGTCTCGGTGGCTCGCTCGATATGATCTCAATGACCAGCACGATACCTGAACCGAAAATTGTCGAGATGATGCTGGTTGGTTTTTTATTACTCAGCCTTACGCTTCGCCGCACCAGTAAAGCTTATTTCTCAAGAAATAATCATTAAGTAACCATCGCCAATAGGATAGGTCGCAGGCCAAAAATATAACCGCTCCGCGACCTATCAATCGAGAATCCCGTTTTACTTTCCCTGCCAGAATCGCGTCGTGTTTAATCCCGGCCAGACCTCAAAAGAACGGCTCCAATCGTAATGCAGCATAGATATTGACGATGCATGGAATATGAAACAACATCACGTTAATAATCAAGAATCTTTTTTATGAACAATAACTAAAACCATTATTCGATGCAATTGGCAGTACTTTTCGATGTTCCGTTGGCTTTATGAATCAATTTTCTAGGCTGCAAGGATCGATGTTTTGCGGTTTTTGTGTGTACTGCAATCTCAGAGGAATGTTTTGCAAAAGGCCGCTTTTACGGCTTGTTGAGTATACTTGAATCGTCTTTTCCTTATCCATGCCGACGATTCGAGGCCTAGGTATACACACCATAGAACTGGCACTTACCTTTTGATAGATTGCCGTGAAGCATTTCAATGATGAAATGACTCATCTGGATAAAACACACTTTCACGCGGCGGAACGCTTTCAGCTTATGCCTTACACGGGTTGCACCAAAATTAAATCTTTACAGATATTTGGGCACGACAAGGGTAAGGACAAGGGTAAGGACAAGGACAAGGACAAATGTAATCAGAAAACCAACAACCGCAACTATTGGAAGTTTGCCTTTAAACGACAAGAACGTCATTATTCCAGCACCAGTTACACCTAAGGCAGATAGAATAACTGCCAGAGTTGGGCCCGTAACTGCAACAATACCTATCCACAATTGATCAAAATACAAAAAAATACCAAATAGAATTAAACCAATAATAAACGCAATAATAAGCTTAAGCTTCATTTACTTCTATCTCATCGTTTGTCATTAAAATGTTTGTTAACACACTAGCGCGTCCAGAATCAAATACCGAATCGCGAGTTACCCAAAACTTAACCCCATTCACCCTCATACATTCAATCATCACTCAACCGTCACTTTCTGTACTTGCATCGGCCAAACTCCTCTCTCAATCGCCTGCCGTCCGTCAAAAACCAAATAACTTTGCCGTCCATAATGCGGCAGCGGGCGGATTAGCGCTTCGAGCGAAGCGGCATCTTGCGCGGAGATGATGGCGAGCGATGCCCCATCAGCGCGTGCCAATGTCCAGACTTGCGCGCTGCCTTTTTTACCGGTTTCATCCGGCCGGGCGGGTAGCTGTTTGGCAGCTAACCAGGCGTCGATTTCGGCTTGCAGGCCGATAACCAGGGTTGGTGCGGCGGAGAGCGGATCGCCGGACGCAACCGTGTGAAGCTTGCGATCTTGCAATTTGCTGGCAAGCGTCTCGGCAATTTTGCGAACTTCAGGTTGATCGGACAACAGCACCGTCTGCGTGGCGGCGTTGACCATCACTTCGCGCAGAATCGGCGGTGCTTCTCCGGGCGCCAAGTGCCTGAACAGACGCAGATCGGGATCGAGTGAAACGGCTAGCGGTTTGTCCGTCAATTTCAGCGTGAACGTTTGCTGTGCTTGCTGCACATCGAGCCGGTGGATGGCGCTGCCTTGCTGCGTTTCGACAGCCACCGGAACTTGCAATTGATACGCCGGTTCGGATTGTTTCAACGTGATCGACAACTCATACCCGGAACCCGCCGCCGCATTTTTCACCTCGGCCAGCTCGATTGCTGGCGCGCCGCTGCGATTCAGCCATTGCGCAAAAAAAGGCCCGAGCGGTTGCCCGGAAACCATTTCAAACATTCTTTGCACATCCAGCCAAGACGTCACTCTAAAGCGCTGCACCTGCCACAACCCTTGGATGCCGCGCTGGAAAAGCGTTTCACCCAGATGATCGCGCAGCATGAAGAAAAACATCGCGGCTTTGTTGTAACCAACAATTTTCGACGCACCATGCGTGCGCGAGGTAAAAGCCGTCAGCGGCGCATCCTGCCCCGGCTGCAATGCGGCGAAATCACGCAGCCAGCTCAAGCGCATGTCGCGCGCGGCGGCCTCGCTTTCCTGTTCTTTGTACGCGTAATCGGCCATGAACGTGGTCAATCCTTCCGACCAGTTGCCGCTCTTGTAATCCGGATAAACACCATTGCCCCACCAGTTGTGCAGCACCTCATGACCGAGCGAAGTACTGCGGATAAACGGCAATTGCAACACATCGACACCGAGGTAAGTCAACGTCGGCATGCCGAAGCCGGTCGGCGTGGGACTCGACACGACGCTGAACTCCGTATAGGGATACTCGCCAATCGAGGATTCATACAGTTCCAGATAGCGTTTCACGGCGTCGAGATAATCCTTCGACAAACCGCTGATCTTCGGATGAAAGTAGGTACGCAATTGAATCGGTTTGTGATTGATATTTTGATGCGTCTGCGTTTCGATCGCATACGGGCCTGCCATCAAATCGATTCCTTCAGCGGGATGGGAGAATTGAAACACCGCCTGATAGTTTTGCGGCGATTCATGTTCTTCGATCAAGCGGCCCGCCACCAAGCCTTTCTGCCCGGACGGCAATTCAATGCTGACTTTATAGCGCACCATCTGCCCAACAACGCGCGGATACCAATCCGAACTATCCGGCAGGAAAGTACCGGCTTCACCGCTGACAGCGATCGGCCTACCCAGTGTCTGCTGGTGGTCGAGCGAGGTATCCAGCGGCGCCAATACGCCTTTCCAGCGAATCAGGAATTGAACCTGATGCCTGAAAAGAAAAGGAATGTTCCAAATATGCGGTTGGTTGGCTTGCTCGCGGCCAATACCTAACGGCCCGTCATTAAAATCTGCCTGAATCACCTCGTACCCGGCACCCAGCATCAACTGCAATTCTCGCGGTTTATCCACGGTAATGAGGCTTTTCCCCTCAATCGTGCGGTTTACCGGATCGATTTTCACGGTGATATCGTATTCGACGTCATTGTGCTTGACCGGCACACGCGCTGAAAACGCGGGTTGAGCAACCAGGCTGGTGAGTAGCAGAAAAAAACAAGTTCTGATAAAAGTGAAAGTAGTCATAGCTGTTTTGAAAAATTAATGCTGCAATGCCGGAAATTTGGCGATGACCAGCATTTCCTGCTCGTCTCGTTTAATTTTGAGCGGTAGCCAGGTTCCCGGCGCTTGGCGTTTTACGATGGTGGTCACATCTTCCAGCGTTTTAACCGGCAGACCGGCCATTTCCAGAATCACATCGGAATCCTGCAACTTGGCGGCATCGGCAATGCTGTTTTTTTCCACTTGCAGTATCACCGCGCCGCCCCTGCCCATTTCATAGCGGATACCGAGACGCTGGAACTGCGGCCGGAAAGATTCGGAAACATGCGGCAATACACCGAATACCGCATCGGCCACACCTGCCGCTAAGTTCTTGCAGGACTTATCGCTATCCCACGGCAGTAATCCAGCAACGGATTTGATGCCCAAGTCGTGCAATTGATGCGGCACGCCAAAACCGTGCAGCACATGCCCCGTACCCATGACACCAACTACCAGCGGTTTTTCCGCGCCACCGGATTGCGTCACGGCTTGTTGCAGAATCTGCGCCATCGCGCGGTCCCACAGTTGCTGTCCGCCAATAAAGCGGCGGAAATCCGGATCGTCTTGCGTGGTTTCATTTTTATGTTTGCGGTCATGCTGTTTATAAATCGGCAGCAAAAAATCGACATACGCTTGACTGGGTTCGGCCGGACGCGTCAAGCCTTCGCGTTCTTCCACCGGAACGCCGTAAAAGCCCTTTTCCGCCACTTGGCGGCGCAGGCTGGTTTCAATGTTCAGCGCCAGCATCGGAATGCGATTCATGCGGGCAAAATGAAACAGGGGCAAATACAGGTTGGCATCGGTATTCCAAACCTGATCCCATTCCGCCGCGCGCAGAAATTCTTTTTCGCTCAACTCACCGGCAATCCATTTATCCAGCGCGGCTTGCACGCGACGCGGAAACATCTCAAAACCGATCACCATATTCGGACGCTGCGCATGCAAAGCCACCAGCGTTTGTAATTGCCAGCGGTGATGATCGGCGTTGACATGCGTTTCGCCCAGCAACACCACCGAGGCTTTGGCGGCACGCGCGATGACTTCCTGCTGCGAGGTTTTACCGGAACCGGGAACGATCCAATCCCCCAGCGGCACGCAATTATTCGGCACCGGTTTCTTTGCCGGAGTAATCACCGCAGCCGCATGATTCATTGCCAGGCTCAGCAGAAAGAAGGTGAGATACAGGAGGCTGTTGCGTCGGGTTATCTTGAAATTTGTCATTTTATTCATTCTTTTAAAGGTTCAATTGATCACAACGGAATCGTTCACCCTACCCATTTACGCGCATTACGGAACAAGCGCATCCACGGACCGTCTTCGGCTTTGCCAGAGCGTACATCCGGGTGCCACGAATGCTGCGTCACGCGGAACACCCGCTCCGGATGCGGCATCAACACATTGAAACGCCCGTCAAGTGTGGTTAAGCCGGTCATCCCGTGCAGCGAGCCATTCGGATTGAACGGATAACGCTCAGTAATTTGCCCGTGATTGTCGACAAAACGCAATGTCACCAAAGCCGCGATATGCTCGGGTTGAGCGGATGAAAACTCAACTCTGCCTTCACCGTGCGCTACCGTGACCGGCATCCGGCTGCCCGCCATGCCGTCAAAAAACAACGACGAACTGGGTTGTACTTCCACCATGACAAAGCGCGCTTCAAATTGTTCCGACAGATTGCGTTTAAACTGCGGCCAGGCAGCCGCGCCAGGAATGATTTCGTGCAAGTTGCTCATCATTTGGCAGCCATTACACACGCCCAGCGCAAACGTGTCGCCACGCTGGAAAAATGCTTCAAATTCATCGCGCGCGCGCGGATTGAACAGAATCGACTTGGCCCAGCCTTCTCCGGCACCCAGCACGTCACCATAGGAAAATCCGCCGCAGGCAACGAACCCTTTAAAATCTCTCAAGGAAACACGCCCCGCGATGATGTCGCTCATGTGCACGTCGATCGCGGCAAAACCGGCACGATCGAATGCCGCCGCCATTTCCACATGCCCGTTAACGCCTTGCTCACGCAGGATGGCCATGCGCGGACGCACACCGGTTTGAATGAACGGCGCGGCAATATCGTCACTGGCATCGTACCGCAACGCGACCTGAAGGCCGGGATCAGTGGTATCGAGAATGCGGTCGAATTCCTGTTGCGCACAGACTGGATTGTCGCGCAGTTTTTGCATTTGATAGGTGGTTTCCGACCAAGCGCGTTGCACATCCACCCGTTTTTCCGCCAGTACCGCTTTGTTATTGCGCATCAAGCGGATTTCGTCCGACCGGTTCAATTGACCGATGACAAAACTGGCATCGCGCAACCCCGCATCGGCCAGCACTTGCATGACTTCCTGACGTTGCGCAGCGGCAATTTGTATTACCGCACCCAGCTCCTCATTAAACAGCACCGCAAGCATGCGTTCCAGGAAGCGCCCTCCCAGTTGCTCCGGGCGCAATTCCGATCCGTCGAGATCGCTGTACTGCGGATCAAAGCACAATTGATCCAGATTCACCGTTATGCCCGTATGCCCGGCAAACGCCATTTCGCACAGCGTCACAAACAGACCGCCGTCGGAGCGGTCGTGATACGCAAGCAATTTATCCGTTTCGTTAAGCTGTTGAATCGCGTTGAAGAAATGACGCAATTGTTGCGCACCGGCTTCACCATCGATATCCGGCGCATGATTGCCGACTTGTTTGTACACTTGCGCCAGCGCCGAACCGCCCAGGCGATTCTGCCCTCGCCCCAAGTCGATCAGAATCAATTCGCTGTCGCCGCAGTCGGTGCGCAATTGCGGCGTCAAAGTTTTGCGCACATCCGTCACCGTGGCAAAAGACGAGATGATCAGCGACAGCGGCGCCGTGACTTCCTTGCGCACACCCGCCTCATCCCAAGCGGTTTTCATCGACATCGAGTCTTTGCCGACCGGGATGCTGATACCCAATTGCGGGCACAATTCCATACCGACGGTGTGCACCGCGTCGTACAGTCCGGCATCTTCACCCGGATGACCGGCTGCCGCCATCCAGTTGGCCGATAATTTGATGTGTGCAATGCCGTCGATCGCCGCGGCGGCGATATTAGTGATCGACTCACCCACCGCCATACGCGCAGCGGCTTTCGGATCGACCAACGCCAGCGGCGTGCGTTCGCCGATGGCAAATGCTTCGCCCAAAACGGTTTGATACCCCATGCTGGTCACCGCGACATCAGCCACCGGAATCTGCCACGGGCCAACCATTTGATCGCGCGCCGACAAACCGCCGACGCTACGATCACCGATGGTAATCAGAAAGCTCTTATCAGCGACCGCGGGCAAGCGCAAAACCCGGTACGCGGCTTCGGTCAGCGTCACACCCGACCAATCGAGCGCGGGCAAGATTCGTTCTCCATGCGTCACATCGCGTGTCATTTTCGGCGGCTTGCCGAGCAAAACCGGCAACGGCATATCGACTGGCGAAGTGGGGGATTGCGGATCGGCGACTACCAGCTGTTCATCGCCAGTCGCTTCGCCCACCACGGCGAACGGACAGCGTTCGCGCTCACAGATGCTTTCAAACAACGCCAGCGACTCCGGTTTGATCGCCAGCACGTAGCGTTCCTGCGCCTCGTTGCTCCAGATTTGCATCGGCGACATGCTGGTTTCTTCGGACGGTACCGCGCGCAAATTGAAACGCCCGCCGCGACCAGAGTCGTGCACCAATTCCGGAAAAGCATTGGACAAACCGCCCGCGCCAACGTCATGAATGAACAGAATCGGGTTTTCACCGCCGCTGCGTTGCAATTGCCAGCAACGGTCGATCACTTCCTGCGCGCGCCGTTGCATTTCCGGATTACCGCGCTGCACCGAATCGAAATCCAGCGCTTCGGTGTTGGCGCCGGTATCCATGCTGGACGCCGCGCCGCCTCCTAAGCCGATCAGCATGCCGGGACCGCCCAATTGAATCAGCAGCGCGCCTGGTGGAAATTTTTCCTTGCGCACATGGCGATCGGCAATCTGTCCGACACCGCCCGCCAGCATGACCGGTTTGTGGTAACCGCGCATTTCCCCGCCGACACGCTCTTCAAAGGTACGGAAATAACCCGCCAGATTGGGGCGGCCAAATTCATTATTGAACGCCGCGCCGCCGATCGGCCCTTCCAGCATGATTTGCAGCGCCGAAGCAATGCGTCCGGGCTTTCCGTAGCTTGACGGATGCCCGCTTTGATCGATCTCCCACGGTTGCGTGAAATCCGGAATGTTCAGATTTGATACCGAAAAACCGCATAACCCGGCTTTCGGTTTCGCGCCACGTCCGGTCGCGCCTTCGTCGCGGATTTCCCCGCCGACACCGGTCGCCGCGCCGGGAAACGGTGAAATCGCGGTCGGATGATTGTGCGTTTCCACCTTCATCAACACATGTGTTTTTTCCTGCGCGTAACCATAAACTTGGCCATCGCCCGGATAAAACCGGTTAATTTCCGCGCCTTCGATGACGCTGGCGTTGTCGGCATACGCCACCAGCGTGCCTTGCGGGTGGGTTTGATGCGTGTTGCGGATCATCGCAAACAGTGATTTGTCCTGTGGTTTGCCGTCGATAACCCAATCGGCATTGAAGATTTTGTGACGGCAATGCTCGGAATTCGCCTGCGCGAACATCATCAGTTCGACGTCGGTCGGGTTGCGTGCCATTTGCTGGAAGTTATGCGCCAGATATTCGATTTCATCCACCGACAACGCCAGCCCCATGCTTTGATTGGCTTGCCGCAGTGCATCGATGCCGCCACCGAGCACATCGACGGTGTTGAGAGGCTTCGGCGCAAAATGCTGGAATAATTTGGCCGCATCGTCGAATGAATAAAATACCGTTTCGGTCATGCGATCATGCAGTAACGCTTTGAGCCGCGCCTTATCTTGCGCCGCTAGCGCTTGATCGGTTTGAATGTAATACGCAATGCCGCGTTCGATACGCTCGACTGCCGCTAATCCGCAATGCCGCGCAATATCGCTAGCCTTGGTCGACCACGGCGAAATCGTCCCAGGACGCGGCAACACCAAAAAGAATTCACCGGGATGCCGCGCATTTTCCTGCGTCTGATCGTGGTTGAGCAATTTGCGCAAGGCGTTCAGCTCAGCGTCTTGCAGGTTTCGAATAAGCGAACAAAAATGCCAGTATTCGGTATTCAGTGCGGATACCGGCAGATTCAGCATATTAATTTGCTTGCGTAATTTTTCCAGACGAAACGGGGAAAGCGCACGTCCACCACAAAATTGGAGCATCAGAGGAAATAAGGCGGTTATTTAAAGATTGCAATTTTACACGAGAAGATGTACTTATCGCTGATCATCCCATACGCATGCAAATTATGGACACAGCCGATCCGGTTTTTTCAACTGCTGAAATCCGCGACATTGAACAACAAGCGGCAAGACTGCCCAAACCGCCCCGCTTGATGGAAAAAGCAGGCTTGGCGGCGGCGCAAGTGATCCGCGACCAGTTATTGAGAGGCCCAGGTCATCAAATCCTGGTGCTGGCCGGCCCGGGCAACAACGGCGGCGATGCATTCGTCGTGGCGCGTTATTTGCAGGAATGGGGCAATGCCGTCACCGTGGTATTCGGCGGCGACGGCAACCGTGTTCCGCCGGATGCCAAACAAGCGCTGCAAGCCTGGTTCAATATTGGCGGCGACATTTGTGCGGAAATACCGGATGGCGATCGAAGCTGGGATGCCGTAGTCGACGGTTTATTCGGCATCGGCTTGGATCAATCGCAACATCGCCCGATTGAAGGAAAATACCGCGAATGGATTGAAACCGTGAATCAAATGGCGACACCCATCGTTGCGCTGGATATTCCGTCCGGATTGGGTAGCGACGATGGTTGTATTTATGGCATCACTATTCACGCCACGCTGACGATCACTTTTATTGGTTTAAAACCGGGGCTGCTCACCCATTCCGGTCCGGAATGCTGCGGCACGATCGTGTTGCGCAACTTAGATATTCAGCTGCCCGCACCGCCTGAGCCGCACACTTGGCTGCTGAATCATAAACTTGCGCAATCGATACTGCCGCCAGCGCGTAGCGCGAATAGCCATAAAGGCACATTCGGTAACGTTGCCATCCTCGGCGGCTCGACCGGCATGACCGGCGCGGCACTGCTGGCAGGCCGCGCTGCCTTGCATCTGGGTGCGGGGCGCGTTTATCTCGGTTTGCTGGCAGACAATGCGCCACCGGTCGATTTTTCCCAGCCGGAGCTGATGCTGCGTGCGCCATCGGAGTTGTTCACGCTAACACCCCTCAATTGCTTGATCGTTGGCCCCGGTTTGGGACAATCGGCGGAAGCATTACCGTGGCTGGAGAAAGCGATCACCAGTGATTGCACACTGATCGTCGATGCCGATGGGCTCAACTTGATCGCACAGCATCCACTTCTCGCAAAAACACTCAGTCAACGCAATGCTTCCACCATCCTGACACCCCATCCCGCCGAAGCCGCACGTTTGCTGAACACTGGCACCGCCGCTGTGCAACAAAACCGTATGAACGCGGCATTGCAAATTGCGCAACATTTCAATTGTTACGTCGTCCTCAAAGGCGCGGGCAGCATCTGTTGCCTTCCCGGCGGCAATCGCTACCTCAACACCAGCGGCAACCCCGCACTCAGTACCGCCGGAACCGGCGATGTATTAGCCGGAATGATGGGTGCGTTGATCGCGCAAGGCTTGAATCCGGATCAAGCGTTGTTGCTGGCGGTTTATCTGCACGGCGCCGCAGCGGATCGCTGGGTACAGCAACATCACGGCATGCTGGGAATGGTAGCGTCGGAAGTGATTGCTGAAGCGCGGTTGTTGCTGAATGAGTGGATTATTTGAGCATGTTTCTCATAGCAGCTTAGATTCCACTCGATCCCATGACAAATTTCTTCCCCGTCACATCGAATACCCCGGGTTTCAAATTTTTAGCAGAAATACTGCACTCCACTCAATCAACACATCGGCCCTTTATCCATGAAGCTTCAATCGGTACATTCAATTTCACGAATCTTGTGACTTTAATCACTTACAAATAATCACTATTAAATTAATCTGCCTTGGCATATGTGATATGCGCTTTATACATTCAATCACAAATAAACAAGGAGTTATATTATGGCAAATATTAATGGATCAATCTTTAATAATAATAACCTCAATGGAACACCTTTTGCTGATTTTATTCAGGGGTTTGGAGGGGGCGATGTGGTTCATGGCAATGGTGGAAATGACACGATTTATGGATATTCTCAAAGCCCGGATTTTTGGTATTTCGCAGAAGGCGGTGATTTACTCTATGGTGACGATGGAAATGACAGCATCTTTGGTCAAAACGGAAATGATTATTTAAATGGCGGTAACGGTAATGACTATCTCAATGGTGGAAATGGCCAAGATACATTTGTTGGCGGTCTAGGCGCGGATATATTTGATTTTGACTCAGTCAGCGACAGCTCGGCGGGCGGCGCGGTTGATCAACTTTATTACTTCAATTGGGGTCAAGGCGATAAAATTGATTTATCAACGATTGATGCTGATCTTTTCCTCCCAGGAAATCAAGCCTTTACATCAAGTCAAATGACTTACAATTCAGCTAATGGAATGTTTACTGCGGATGTATACGGTGGCTCTGATTTGCAAATTCATATGGTAGGCACGCAAGCCGGATTCTTACCATTTCTCGATGTGATTGCTTAATCCAATTCTGCATCGGTATTTGTAATACCAAAAATGATCAATCTTTAATATCAATTTCTAAAGGCTTCCTAAATCGGATTTAATAAAGCGTTCCTGCAACAACCTACGAGACATTAAATTTTTTAGAAATTAATATAACAGCCTCTGAGCAAAGTCTCACGAGGCTGTTTCATTTTTGGCATAATTCCAGTTTTTAACACAACTACACACATAATATTTGAAGGTATCCAATGGTTATACGCACCGTTAAACAGGAAAAATTCTTCAGGCTGCTCGCCGGATTATTACTGGCTTTACTGATCGCTTCATCGAACGCACAAGCGGGTCAACCGCCATCGAATGCGAAAATGATTGAGTTACCCGAAGATGCCATTCAAAAACTGAAAATCGACGCTGGATTTGGTTGGGGGATTTTCAGCGGCACGATCTACAACGGCAACGACCATTACCATATTACGCAACTCGTGGTCAGCATGACGCCGGTGCATGACCATCATCATATGCACATGCATGCGAACATGTCGCATGATCCGAAAGTGCATGACATCGATCTTGATCTGCCACCGCTATCCAAGGGCGCGCTATCGATGGCTTTGCCCGATGATGTTGCCGACGTTCATGACTTTAAGTGGGAAATTCTAAAAGTGACGGGTTACCCGGTAAACAAATGACCAATAATATGCAGCAATCATTGAAAAATATCCGCAACATTCTGCTTTATACGGCAGTAATTTCGCTGATTTCATTGGCGTATTTTATTTACGCTTACTCGGTTCATCCCATCCCGGAAGAGCGCGAAACGTTCCTCACCGAAATTGGTGAAGGGTTCGGCAAAGCTGGGTTGGCGCTATTGGTATTTATTTATTTCCGAACCTTGTTAAAACTGGCACTGGGTCAAGGAAAATTAGCGCAGCGCCTGCTCCCGGACTATATCGCTCCAATTGAATCATCGCAGTTGAACCGTTTGTTGATCTGGCTGAACCGCACGCATATTTATTTCGGTATCGCGGCGGTTGCCGTCATTTTGCTGCACATCGGAATGATGGGATTTTCACGTTATAGCCATATTCTTTTCTTCCCGGCCTTATTGGCGCTGGTACTCTGGCAGGGTTTTTTCGGATTGTTCTTGACCTTGCGCTATTCGCCGGTCGAGCTCAAGAAATTTTCCTATTTGGTGCATGCGCAATTCGTCACCGGCATCGCGATCGGTGTTTTCGCTTTTTTCGGTCATGTGCTGATCGATGATTAATTCCATCTTTCTGTCATTGGTCTGCAATCTTTCCAGTTGCATTCCGATGACCTCAAACTGATTCCCAGCCGGTAATCATCGCTATCATCCCATGGCATAGCGGAAAAAAACGATCGCTATCTTCTTTATCGATACACAGTGTATGATCATGCGCTGATATTCCGAGAATCATTGGTTTTGGCATTCCAATCCATTTCTATTAGAAAAAACCATATGGATAGCGCATCTCACATTAAGATACTGATCCTTGATGACGACACCTTTATGCTCAAGCTTCTGTCGCGGATGCTGGTCAAGCTGGGTTATACCGCTATCGCAACGTGTGACAATGGCTCGGATGCACTCAAGAAAATCGATCATGTGGATACGTGCCCGGATTTGATTCTGCTCGACCTGAATATGCCGGATATGGACGGCATTGAGTTTGTCCGCTATCTGGTGGATCGCCAATATCACGGCAAGCTGGTTTTAGTCAGCGGCGAAGATGAACGAATGTTAAAAACCGCTGAAAGGCTGGTCCATGCGCACCAGATACCGATGCTCGGTTATGTGCACAAACCCGTTGATCCCGAGAAATTAGCGGAAATTCTGCGGGGATGGACAGTGGATGCCTTAAATCCACTGTCACCCAGCCGTAAAATTTATAGCGCGGACGATATTAAATCGGCCATTGCCCATCAAGAGCTGGTAAATTATTACCAGCCCAAGGTATCGGTTGAAAACGGTGACGTGATTGGCGTGGAAACGCTGGTGCGCTGGCATCACCCGCAAGATGGCGTGATCATGCCAGACCGGTTTATTCACATTGCGGAAGACAACAATCTGATCGACGATCTGACGCGTTTGGTGCTGACACAAGCAATCGTTCAGGCAGGAAAATGGCATCAAAGCGGACTCACATTGCGTGTGTCCATCAATGTCACCATGGATAATCTCGCTTCTTTGAATTTTCAAGACATGGTGGTCAATCTCGTCAACGAAAATAACCTGCCGCCGCAAAAAATCGTCGTCGAAATCACCGAAAGCCAAGTCATGGGCCCAGACGCGCGCATTCCGCTGGAAATTCTCACCCGCTTGCGGCTCAAACGGTTTCATTTGTCCATTGACGATTTCGGCACCGGCCATTCCTCTCTGGCGCAACTGCGTGATATCCCATTCAATGAACTGAAGATCGACCAAGGATTCGTGCATCGCGCCTGGAGCGACGATACCCTGCGCGCCATTTACGACGCCAGCTTGGCAATGGGCAAACAGCTCGGTATGGACATCGTCGCCGAAGGGGTTGAAGATCGCGATGATTGGGCGCTTTTACGCCAAACGGGATGCGATATGGCGCAAGGTAATTTTATCTCCGAGCCGCTGCTTGCCGATGACTTGCCACGCTGGATGGATGAATGGCAAAACAGGGTGCGCAGCACCGGGTTACTGGATAATTCCCCGGCATCCTAGACAAGCTGTATCAGGCGTTTTTCCCGTCTTGCGTGCACAACATGTCGAGATATGATTTGACCGCAATCAGCTGCACGTCAAACTGCGGTAACAGCACAGCCAATTCCGCTGCATCGTTCTTTTTCCCCGCTTGCTCCATCGCCGCGCATAATTCACCCAGTGCCAGCGCCCCTACCGATCGCGCGGATGATTTTAGTTTATGTGCCAATAAACCGGCCGTAGCAAACTGGCCTGCTTGATATGCAGCGTGCAATCCGGTTGCGATTTTTTCCGCACTGGCGCGAAAATCCAGCAGCATTTCTTGGATCATCGCCGGATCGTCACCGACTAATTTTTCCAGCACCTGTACGTCGACCGGCACTGTGACTATTTCCATTTCGCGTACGGTCACGTTTGCGGGAATATCGGACTGCGCCGCTGCTGCCGGTTTGTCACCCGGCAGATACTGTTCCAAGATCCGGCGTAGATCCTCAAGCTGCACCGGTTTGCTCAGATAATCGTCCATACCGGCATTCAGGCAATGTTCCCTTTCGCCTTTCAACGCATTGGCAGTCAGTGCGACAATTGGCATGTGTTTCCGGGTGGAATCCTGGGACCGAATTTCCTGCGTCAATTCAAAGCCGTCCATTTCGGGCATATGCAAATCGGTCAGCAGCAGTGCGTAGTTGCAGTTCTGCAGCCGTTTCAGCGCTTCACGCCCATCGTTGGCAATGTCCGCAGCGTAGCCGAGCAAGTTGAGCTGTTGGCGGATGACTTTCTGGTTGATGTCGTTATCCTCCGCCACCAAGATGAGCTTACCCTGCCGCAACGCTTCATCACGCGACACCGGCTCAGGTCCGGATTTGAGTAAATTGACGATCGGTGCGGTTTCCGTGTTCATTTCCACCTTGCCGGCGGCAATCGCCATTGCGCGCAGCAGCGATTGACGGTACATGACATCGCCATCCAGCGTAATGATATCGATATCTTCGATACGTGCTTGCCGGCGGCGGCCACGCTTGATCACGACAAAACGCGGTTCGATGGAAGATTGCGCTGCTTCCGGTCCGGTTTTCGCGACGCCTTTTATTTTTTTCGCACGGGCGTTAAACGCGGCACGTAATTCGTTGATGAGCGGCACATGCTGCCCGGCATCGATAACAACGAGCCACAAGCCCGGCGCAAGCCCCTGAATAAATTGATCGACCCGGTCAAGATCGGTTACTTGCTCAACCTGTGCACCGGCGCTTTTTAAGTAAACGGCCAGATCATTGCTCAGGCCATCGTTTTCACCCAGTATCAAGCAATTCATGCCCTCCAGATCTTCGATCTTATGATCGGCAACAGCAGCCGCCGGCAGCGGTTTAAAGGGCATTTGTATGATAAAGGTAGAGCCTTGTTGCGGTTCGCTTTGCACAGTTATTTCCGCGTCCATCAGCTCCGCAAGATGATGGGAAATCGCCAAGCCAAGACCGGTTCCGCCAAAGCGCCGCGTGGTGGAAGGGTCGCCTTGGGAAAAAGATTTGAAAAGTTTTTCCTGCGTTTCCTTATCCATGCCGATGCCGTTATCGGTTACCTGGAAAGTCACCACCACTTGATCCGGATTGGATTCCGTCAATAATACCCTCACCGATACCTTGCCTTGTTTTTCCTGTTTACTGGAAAACTTGATCGCGTTATTAATGATATTCACCAGTACTTGCCGCAAGCGCAATGGATCGCCCAATACATTTTCCGGAATCGCGGGATCGATGAATAGCGTCAATTCCACTTTCTTACTCAGCGCCAAATGCGCCAGCATGCCGCATGCATTTTCGATGATGCTGGCTAGCGGCATCGGGATTTTTTCGATTTCCAGCTTACCCGCTTCAATTTTGGAAAAATCCAGAATGTCTTCAATAATGGCCAGCAAGGCATAAGCGGAATCACGGATCAGGTTGGCCATTTCCATTTGATAACCGCTCAAACTGGTCTGTCTGAGCACGTCGATCATACCGATCACGCCGTTCATCGGTGTGCGAATTTCATGGCTCATGGCGGCCAGAAACGCCGATTTGGCTTTACTGGCTTGCTCCGCTTCAATCCGGGCTTGCCTGAGTTCCTTCATGATGCGCACATGTTCACGGATATCGCGCATGACACCGGTAAAATGCCGCTTCCCCGCGACAAAATATTCACTGACCGCAAGATACAGTTCAATCCGTTCCCCGTCCTTGCGCACGCCCTCCACTTCCCGGCCCAAACCAATCCCATGTGAACCGGATAAATAAGCGCGGCCGACATACTCCTGACCATGTCCGGTACGGCAATAGTTTTCCATATAACCGATATGCTTGCTGCGATCCGGTTCAGGCACGATGATGGATATATTCTGGCCGATCATTTCCTCGTGGCTGTAACCGAACAATTTTTCCATCACCGGATTGGCGGAAAGAATCGTACCTATTTCATTGGTAGTAACCACACAATCCACCATGTGCTCAACCACCGAACGCATTTCTTCCTCTTTGATCGCCAAAGCCACATTGGCGCGTTGCAAATCGCCGGTCCGCGCTGCAACACGGTGCTCCAGTTCCAGATTGAGCTGCACCAGATTTCCTTCTGCTTTGTTGCGTTCCTGATCACTGGCATTCAGCTGTTCCACCATTAAATTAAAGGTTTTTGCCAATTGCCGCATTTCATCCCAGCCTTCAATCGCAACGCGTTGATGCAAGTTGCCGGTGGAAATTTCCTGCGCGGTCTGATTCAAATGTTTCAAAGGATTGACAACACGGCGGTGAAACAGTACCGCCCCCAATAAGGCAGCGAGCAATGTCAGAATCAGAATAACTAAGCCGATAAAATGCACTTTGGAAACAGAAGCGAAGGCTTCCTCGACATCAATCTGCACCACGATACCCCATTTCATACGCGGCAAATAACGCCATGCCGCGACCACTTCCTTACCGCGGTAATCAACCGTTAACGCACCGCCTGTTTGGTCATTCAGGGCATTTTGCATGGCTTCGGACGAAGGTGGCGTATTAAGCGGTATCTTGCGCTTCAATGCGGCATCAGGGTCATACTTCAAGGGCGCCATGACCAGCGCAGTCTGATCATCTTCAAGGCGCGCCACAACCGTTTCGCCGCTATCGCCCAATCCAACATTGTTCGATAACACCGTGAACACGCGTTGACTATAGATCTGCAACGCCAATACACCCTTAGTTTCACCATCCAGAATGATCGGTGTGGCGACAAATGCAGCAATCGCACCTCGGGATGGCCCGTAGCGTTCAAAATCTGAAATACTGCTTTTTAAGTTATCCAATGCATAGCGGGTAACCTTACCTAACCCGGTATCGCGATAAGGGCCGGTGAATAAGTTAGTGGCAAAATCGATCTCGTGCGTTTGCGAATATATGATCGTGCCTTCGGTAGAAATCAAAAACAGATCGTAATATTTCGCATCCTCGACAAAACGTTTGAAATTTTCACGATAATTGGCATCCAGCTGCCGGTATTCATCCGAATCCACACCGTTTTCCTTAAAAATCCGGGAAAATCCAGTAATGGCTTCATGCGTCGTACTGGCGTCACGTATTAAACTGGCGTCGAGTAAGCGTTCTTGCAGGTAACTGTCGATTTGTTCAAATTTTTTATCGGCGATCGCGGATACATTCCGGATAGCCGATTTTTTTATTTCCTTCTCAAAAGTATGCAGCAGACTATTGCCGATCACCAATATGGGCAGCAAAGAAACCAATGTGAACCAGACAGCAAAACGCTGTGTCAGCGACGTGAATTTCATCAGTTCCTCCTTGCATGAGCCGCAAACTGCGGTTTTTTAGCCTATTTTCCTGTATTTAATCAGAAAATCGAACAGGATGAAACAAAGATAGTTTGGGGTTGATTAAGTGCTATCGATAGTAGCTTATATTATCTCGGCTAATCTTATTGCACTCAGATGCCGTAATCCCATCCAGAATTATTTCCTACCACAGCCGATACTGAATTTGATTCATAAATCTCATCCAAACTGTAAGAAGTAGCGGCTAAGGTAAGCAAAGGAATAAAAAAGTGTTGTTAAAAATAATTTTATGAGAACATGTTATGGGAAGGTTGGGTTCTGTCAAACGCATTGATTTTTGTCCACTGGAAACTCTAAGAATCTCAAGTTAATGAACCATC
>NZ_QPHG01000038.1:0-27178 GCF_040240425.1 Nitrosomonas sp.
TTCTACAATACCGTTAAGCCTCATAAGAGTTTGAATAATGCCACCCCTTATGAAATACTCAACGCTTATTTCAATCAACCTATCTGTAAACAACCCTGAGGTTTCTTACACCAAGATACATACGCAAGATTACAAACAGGTGAAACCCCAAATTTTTTTGATGATATTTCAAGACACCTAACCAGGCCTCCTATTCAAGGAAGAATTCGTTTTCCAGCTTTGTATTCACTTTTTGCAACGCTAGATTTATTTGAATGGTTGGATGATTTTACTGCTCCTGAAATTTTGGATATGTGCGATGAAGCGGGGCTAGATCGCTATCAGAATCGTATAGAAGATGAGAATTATTTAATCAAACGTCGTTTGGAGTATCGCAAGAAGCAGAAAATTGGCTTTTAGTCAATGCACTGAAAATCATTTTTGAGTGCATTCAGGTTCTTTGTTTTGATGCATAAAGTTCATATCCGTTGCGGCAAGCATTTCGCATGGCCGCCATGAATGTGAGATTTTTATCATGAATAAAGAAATTGACGTTTTATCGTGTGCTGTAACATACAATCAAACCGAATCCGCTGAGCCAACACGCAAGGCAACGCGCGAGAGCGCGGCCGCGTGGCGGGGTGGCGAAGTGGAACAAGATTTGGCGGATGCTTTGCATCAGTCCGAATCATCCTCAGAGGGTACGCCACTTAGTAACACAGTAACACAGTACCCAATAACTGCAATTCTGAGTATTTCAAGCTTCTAAGATTTGGGGTTGATAGTCTTTATCTATCCTATCCAGGTGAATTATTGCCGGAAGTGGATGAAGAACTAAAAGAACTGAAACAGGTAGCGCAATCGCCTGAATTGCATGAGCAAGCTTTTGCCCAATACCCTATCAATGAGCATATCTTTGAAGTAAAAAGCAGCGGCAAAGGATTCTTTCCTTATGTGCTGAGAGATAATGCCTTTCATATTCAGCTATCCCGTAGCCGATCTATTCCATTTGCCTATGTGCAGATCTCCAGCCAGTACCTGACGCATAAGGCTCCATTGGATGCAGAAAAATCCTTGCAACTTGTATTAAAGCGGCTTGGAACAATCGAAGAATCCGCCAATGTTAGCCGGATCGATCTGTTTGTAGACTTTGTCGCGTCGGAAAATATGGAAGGCTGGGATCGTCATGCCTGGGTTACGCGCGCTTCCGCTATCAATACTTATTCAGTTGAACGGGAATTCTCCGGCTGGATGATCGGGGCAGGGGGTGTTATCAGTTGCCGCTTGTATAACAAGACGCTGGAAATAAAACAATCCAAGAAAGCTTATCTGCTCGAATTGTGGCATAAAGCCGGATGGAATGGATACGATCCGGTATGGCGGCTTGAATTTCAATTAAAACGTGAAGTGCTCACGCAAAAGGGATTAGGCAAGCTTACCGAGGTAATGGATAACCTCAATGGCCTGTGGAGCTACGCCACCACCGAATGGCTACGGTTAACGCTACCCAACCCAGAAGATAAAACCCGTTCACGCTGGCCAATTCATCCATTATGGGGCTATTTATCATCAGTGGATTGGCAAACCGATAACAATCCCTTATTGCCGCGTTTCACTTCTGCACGGATTCCCAGCAATGAAATGATTTTCCGCGGTGCGCTGAGTTCTCTGG
The DNA here is from genome assembly GCF_040240425.1 of Nitrosomonas sp. Taxonomy (GTDB): domain Bacteria; phylum Pseudomonadota; class Gammaproteobacteria; order Burkholderiales; family Nitrosomonadaceae; genus Nitrosomonas. Next base: position 1,652 of record NZ_QPHG01000038.1, read on the forward strand.
TTTCGTTTATGGCGCGCGAACAAATCACAGACTTCGATCATGGTTTTGCTGCCTATAAGTTGGCTTTCTGTCAGCATTTCGAAGAAAAGAGCTTCAATCTAGGCTTGTCTCGCGATGATTTTATCAGGGAAAAGATCGCCATCAAAGCGCGTCGGTTCAATACCATTCTGAATCGCGATATTGAAGCGGAGAATAAAACAAAACTGGAAAAAGATGCTGCCGCCTACCGGAAGCAGTCAGACGGTGAATAATAATGGATGAAATTAGCCTGCCCCTGCCTGCAATCCGATGCTTATCTAAAGAAGAAGCGGCGCAATATCTTGGTATTGGCGTTACATTGCTTACAGAGTTGGGAATTCCATTTATCAAGCTGGGTCGTCGTTGTTTATACGATAGGGTTGACCTGGATGCTTGGATAGAAGAATATAAGCAAGGCGAGCACGGGCGGGCTAAGAAGGAGGCAACATGGCCCAAACCCAAGAAGGTGTCTACCGGAGGCAGGATTCCCGCTTCTGGTGGATTGCAACAACGCTCCCAAACGGCAAACGAATACGCCAAAGCGCTGGGACTGAAAACCGGCAAGATGCCGAAGCACTGCTAGCCAAGATCAGGCTGGAAGCATTTCGAGAACATCATTTCGGCATTAAACCCCAGCGCTCATGGCAAGAAGCCGTAGTACGGTATCTCACAATCAAAGCGAGTTTGCGTAGTTTTCGGGATGTAAATCGGATTTGCCGGATGCTTGATCCCTATTTGGGAAGTCTCACATTGAATCAAATTAACGGTGACGTGATTTGGTCAGTGGTACAAGGCCAACTCAAGAAGGGTAATACACCGGCAACGGTGAATCGTTATCTGGCCTTGATTCGCAATTTGCTGAAAATGGCACGCGATGAATGGCAATGGATTGATAGCATCCCTAAAATTCGCTTATTGCCTGGCGAAGTGGAACGGGATCGGTGGTTGACCAGAGAGGAAGCAGATCGATTGATTGCGGCTGCACCTGAACACCTGGCGGCATTGATCCGGTTTGCACTGGCAACAGGCTGCCGAGCGCGTGAGATAACCGGATTGGAGTGGAATCGAGTCGATTTAGATCGACGCACGGCATGGTTGAATCGCACTAAAAATGGCACACCGAGAGGCGTTCCGTTAAATGCGGATGCAGTAGCCGTTTTACAGGAACAAATGGGTAAGCATGAGCAGTTTTGTGTTTTACTTATCGCAATCAGCCGATTCTATGGGATTTAACCAATACGGCTTGGGTGAATGCGATTAAGAAAGCAGGGCTGGAAGATTTTCGGTTTCATGATTTGCGGCATACCTGGGCCTCATGGCATCGGCAGGCTGGAACGAGCTGTGATGAATTAAAAGATCTTGGCGGCTGGAAATCACGCAATATGGTGGATCGTTATGCCAAGTTTGCGACTGAGAATCTAGCGTTTGCAGCGTCAAGAATTGAGACAGGAAAAGATCGAAAAGTAATTCCGTTGTCACGTTTCTGTCACGCTAAAGAGGCTAACCAGAGCTTTAAGCCAGCTAACTCTTTGAGTTAATTGGCTCCCCGACCAGGGCTCGAACCTGGGACCTGCGGATTAACAGTCCGTCGCTCTACCGACTGAGCTATCAGGGAATTGATGAGATGCGCATGTTAACGTTTTGAAGCCTTCCGGTCAACCATCAGATTACGTCTTGTTTGGAAATTTGCTTTGTTTTAATAGATTCGGCCCGTTATCGACTGAAAACCATATGCAGTATACATTCTCGTTATTCGTGGAATCAATCTCTTCGGGCTTCGCTTGCGATTTTCAGTGATCTGGTTGCGGGAATGTTTATTCTCTCTCATTGGGATGTAATCCATAGTTTGAAACACATACTCAATACCGCATTTTGCGGCAGATTACTTTATGGGTAGTTTTTTGCAGAATTGGCATCGAAGTTGTAAATATTCATGAGGACGAGCAATCAACGCTTGCCGCTCGCATACAATAAATAAAGAAATGGGTATATACTGGAATCTAGTGTTCTGGTCAGCTGGAGAAAATTAATGCTTCTTCAATAAAGCTGTTATCCAGTCACTTAGATTATTAAAAAGTATTCATGTTATCAATGTATTTTATATAAAGGAGCAATTATCATGCGTATTATATCTACAATGATTGTAACTGGAGCATTAGCATGTTTCATGAGTACTCCTGTATTGGCATCTGACGCAGGACATACTTCTGAGGCGATGGAGCACGCTGGAAAGGCGCAAGCGCATGGTGAAATGGGACATGCGAAAGAGTCCCTGAGTCATGCAAAAGAAAGCTTGGCGCACGCAAAAGCGGCGAGAGATGATCATGCGGCATCGCATAAGCATATGGATGAAGCGATTCAACATTTAGAAGAAGCAATCAAACATGCTGATATGGGGCATGGTGCGGAATCAGCTAAGCACAGCGAAGAAGCGATGAAACATATGCGCCAATCCGGCCATTGATGGTTTAAAACCGGTTTCCCCTCGAGATCGCTCGAGGGGAAATTAATCCTTAATCTTTAGCACCCAATTCCAACGCCAGTTTCCTGGATAATTTAGCAGCTTCCTCAGTGACTTCGATGTCCAGCCACCCTTGCAAGTGCGTGCTGGTAATATCGGCTAGCGCTTGAATCCAATCGCTACGTTCATTGAGGCACGGAATATAGTGAAATTCCTTGCCGCCCGCCTGTATGAATGTGTGTTTCGCTTCGATAGCGATTTCTTCCAAGGTTTCCAGGCAATCGGAGACAAACCCGGGGCATATCACATCGACGCGTCGCGTATGTTCCTTGCCTAGCTGTTCCAGAGTGACGGCAGTGTAGGGTGTTAGCCACTGAGCCCGGCCGAAGCGTGATTGAAAGCACACGGCATATTGACTGGCATTCAATTCCAGCGCTTCAGCTAGTAATCGCCCGGTTTTCTGGCATACGCAATGATAAGGGTCACCTTTATCCAGGCTGGCGCGCGGGGTGCCGTGAAAACTGATCATCAGCTTGTCAGGGCGGCCATGCGTATCCCAGTAGTCGCGGACATTTTGCGCCAGTGCTGCGATATAGCCGGGATCATCATGGTACTGCTTGACAGTACGAATTGCAGGTTGATTACGCATTTTGTTAAGCACTGCAAATACATTGTCCATCGCCGCTGCCGTGCTGCTGGCGGCATATTGCGGAAACAACGGGATGACCAGAATGCGCTCGCAGCCTTGTTGCTGCATACGGGTCAGTACATCGGCAACGGAAGGTTTGCCGATATTCATCGCATATTCGACGATGGGCGGGTTTTTAAACTTTGCCGCTAGCACTTCGCGTAAGTGTTCCGTTTGACGCTCGGTATGAACTTTGAGCGGAGAGCCTTCGGGTAACCAAACTTTTGCGTATTTTTCCGCCGAGGCTTTCGGTCTGAAAGGCAGGATAAAGCCATGCAAAATGGGCCACCAGATTAAGCGGGGCACTTCAATGACGCGCGGATTACTGAGAAATTCCTTGAGATAGGGGCGTAGTGCCTGCGCTGTCGGCGCATCCGGTGTTCCCAGGTTAATTAATAAAACACCGGTGCGATTCGGTGAGCCGTGCTGGTAAATGGATTGTGAAGTCATGATTATCAGTTTATTGTTTTTGGAGGAATAAATTAGTGCTGCGACAAGCTGCTGGAAAGCAGTTTTGCGGTAATATCGACAATCGGTATAACGCGCTCATAAGCCATGCGCCGCGGGCCGATGACGCCGACTGTACCGACAATTTCGCCTTCTATTTCATACGGTGCTGTCACGACACTGAATTCTTCCAGTGATGACACATCGGATTCGCCGCCGATGAAGATCTTGACGCCATGAGCCTGTCTGCTGAGTTCCAGTAATTGCAATAACTTGGTTTTGCGCTCAAATAATTCAAACAATTTTTTTAAGCTGATCAAATTGTCCGATAGATCATCGATCTGCAACAGATTGCGTTCACCTGCTAGAACCACGGCTTCGCTGCTTTCATTGATGGCGTCACCACCGGCTTCGATGGCGGCGCTCATCAGGCTGATCATTTCGCCACGCAATTGCTTTAATTCAGTATTCACACGGCCGCGAATTTCATCCAGTGTGCAGCCGGCATAATGCTGGTTGATAAAATTACCGGCTTCGATCAGATCCGACTGACTGTATGGGGTATTGGTAAAGATAATACGGTTTTGCACATCGCCTTCCGGTGTGACGATAATCAATAGAATGCGTTTCTCGGATAGCGCCATGAACTCGATGTAACGAAATACCGCGCCTTTTCGTTTGGGGGTGACCACGACACCGGCAAAGCGAGTCAGATCCGACAATAACTGCGATGCGACATTGATCAAGCGCGAAGGATTGTCCGGGTGCAGATGGTTTTCCAGATGATTCAATTCAACTTTGTCGAGCGTTTTGACGACCAGCAAGGTATCTACAAAGAGGCGGTAGCCTTTCGGTGTCGGGACTCTTCCCGCTGAAGTATGCGGGCTGGCAACCAATCCCATTTCTTCAAGATCGGCCATGACATTGCGGATGGTTGCGGGGCTTAAGTCTAATCCGGAAAACTTCGATAGCGCCCGGGAACCAACGGGCTGACCTTCATGGATATACCGTTCTACCAGTGTTTTTAATAAGATTTGGGCACGTTCGTTTAACATGGCATCATTCTACACGAGTCGGCTGGTTTTATAATTTGGTTATAAGCGGTGATTTTGCCTTATCTTATCTATGCTAAACTTTCCCGCTTGCCGGTTTGTCAATATGGGCCGGAGTTTCAGCATAGGTTTGGAATTTTTCCGGGGTGGCTCAACTTTTGTGGATATATATGTACGAGACAAAATTTTGCAAGCCTGGCCGCATTGTTTATTCACTAACTTGTTTTATTATAATGGTAATTCCGGTACTTACAGCCAATGCAAACCTCACAGGCAATATCAATCAAAGCAAGCGATTGTTTTAAGCTATGAATTCCCAATTCACTACCATTGCACTGATCGGTAAACATAAGAATCCCGAAATCGCGGTGCCGCTGTTGAACCTGGCCGAGTATCTGACCGCCAAGCATTATAAGGTCTTACTCGATCACCTCACAGCTTCGCAGATTGGCAGTGACCGGTATCCGGCATTATCCCTGGAAGAAATTGGCGCGCAAGCCGATCTGGCTGTGGTCATGGGCGGCGATGGCACGATGCTTAATATCGCACGCATGCTGGTGTCGTATGATGTTCCGTTGATCGGTATTAACCAGGGGCGGCTCGGATTTCTTACCGACTTATCGGTGGAAACCATGTTTGAAACGCTGGATGAGATGCTGGCGGGAAAATACACCACCGAACGCCGCATGTTGCTGTATGCGGAAATCATCCGCGATGGCGTGAGCGTCTTCGGCAGCCTGGCATTCAATGATGTCGTGCTGTATCGCGGTATGAGCAGCGGCATGATCGAGTTTGAGGTGAAGGTCAATAACGAATACGTGAACACCTTGCGTTCGGATGGATTGATCGTCACCACACCGACCGGCTCTACCGCCTACGCGTTGTCATCCGGCGGACCGATTCTACATCCCGGCCTGGATTTGATTGCGCTGGTGCCGGTTTGCCCGCACACGCTCAGTAACCGTCCCGTCGTGATCGGCCCGGATTCCAGCGTGGAGATCCAGATGCACAGCAGCGCCAATGTGCGTATTAATTGCGACAGTCATTCCTGTTTCGATCTGGAACAGACGGATAACATCATCGTGCGACGTTTTCCCAAAACGGTGCGTTTGCTGCATTCAGTCAACCACAGTTATTACCGCATGCTGAGAGAAAAGCTGGGGTGGAGTGAATTTCCCTGAATCACATTGAGCAATCATGCTAAAGCACCTGAGCATCAAGGATTTTGTTATTGTGGATCGGATCGAATTAGATTTCATGCCCGGATTCACGGTGTTGACCGGAGAAACCGGCGCGGGTAAATCCATTTTGATCGATGCCGTGACCCTTGCCCTCGGAGAACGCGGTGACGCCAGTCAGATCCGGTATGGTTGCGAACGCGCGGAAATCAATGTGACTTTCGATATCAGCCGCTTGCCGGGGTTACAACAGTGGCTGGATGACAATGATTTGCAGGGCGACCCAGATAGCTGTCTGATGCGCCGCATTATTGAAAACAGTGGCCGTTCGCGCAGTTATATCAACGGCCATGCGGTGACATTGCAGCAACTGCGCACGGCAGGCGAATACCTGGTTGCCATTCATAGCCAGCATGCGCACCAATCCCTGCTGCAAAAAGACGCGCAGCGCGAATTGCTCGATGCCTTCGCCGGTTGCACGGACCAAACGCGCGCGGTCAGGATGGCTTATCAACACTGGCAAGATTGCTATCAACAACGAATCGCCCGGGAACAACACACAGCGGAATCGCAGGAAAAACGCGAACAGTTGGAATGGCAATTACAGGAATTAACCGCGTTAAATTTTACCCTGCCGGAATGGCAAACACTGCAAGCCGATCATGGCCGGTTGTCGCATGTAGCGGCTTTGTTGGCAGCCACGGACACAGCAGTCGATGTGTTATCGGAAAGTGAACAAGCGGCGCTGGCGCAGATCAATAGCGTAAACAATCAGCTGCAAAATTTGCTCGAGTACGACAACGAACTTAAAGCCATTACCGATTTGCTGGATGCGGCGCAAATTCAGTTGCAGGAGAGTGTTTATGAATTGAAACACTATCGCCAGCGTTTGGATCTGGATCCGCAAGCGTTACAGGAGATCGAACAGCGGTTGTCGGCAATTCACACAGCGGCAAGAAAATTCCGCGTGCTGCCGGAACAATTGCCCTCACTACTTGAGACAATCGCCCAGCAACTGAGCCTGTTGGGTTCGGATGCGGATATCGGTCATTTGCAAGCGCTTGAAGCCGCTGCGCATGCCGATTATTTGCAACAAGCACAGGCCTTGAGCGTTGCGCGGCAAAAAGCCAGTGAAACATTATCCCAGCAGGTGAGTGTCGCTATGCAAACAATAGCGATGGCGGGCGGCGAGTTTTCGGTTGCGTTGATTCCCGTGGAACAGGGCACTGCGCACGGTCTGGAGCAGATCGAGTTTCAGGTGGCCGCACACAAGGGGTTACCGCTGCGGCCACTGGCCAAAGTAGCTTCGGGTGGTGAGTTGTCGCGTATCAGTTTGGCGATACAAGTTATTACCAGTAAGGTTGGAACGGTACCAACACTGATTTTTGACGAAGTCGACGTCGGTATCGGCGGGAAAGTGGCCGAGATTGTTGGTCATTTACTGAAGAAACTTGGCAGGGAACGGCAAGTGCTTTGTATTACCCATCTGCCGCAGGTAGCCGCGACCGGCGATCACCAATGGCAAGTGGAGAAATCTTCCGGACAATCAGATCATCAGCCGGTTATCAGCACGATCACGATTCTGGATCAGCAACAGCGCGTGGAAGAAATCGCCCGTATGCTAGGTGGTGTGAACATCACTGAAACAACGCGCCAGCATGCAGCGGAGATGCTGCAACAGCACGCGCAGCCGCTGTGAAATCAGCGGATAAAGTGATCGATTCCCAGTAATTCCACAATGAGTCGGCGGTACTGCTCGGACTTGCGTATTTGCAGCATCTCCAGCGGATTGAGATTATCCGTCAAGATCACACCCAATCCTGGATCAATAGCGATGCGGCGCTTTACCAGCCAGTCGCTTTGTACAGCTGACATGGCTTCATTGTTGAGTTCGAGCTCGCGGTTTGCGGCAAGAAAAATAAAATCGTTAAATTCCGTATCTGGTTCGGAAATAAATACCTGCTGATGCGTAAAAACCTGCGCCAAGGTTTTTGCGACGGAAGCCAGCGCTTTATTCTTACCATCTTCAAAAAATGCCACGAAATTCAGTGCGAGCAATCCGTGCCCTGAGAGCAGGGAACGCAATTGCGTCATGGTTTCAACAGTCAGCAAGTGGACCGGTTCCGAACCGCCGGTAAAGACATCCAGGATGATCAGATCGTAGGTATTGGTTAATTTGCGAATCTCATAGCGCGCATCGCCGATAATGGTTTGACCTGTCGGGGTGAAACCGAAATATTGACTGGCCGCTTCGGCGACAGCCGGGTCAATTTCCAGCGTGTCCGTCACAATGCCATGATTTTTCAAGGTCATTGCCATATGCCCGGCGCCCTGGCCGATCAGCAACGCCCGCTTCATGTGAGGTGTCAGCGCGGGTAAAATATCGACAATTCTTTGGTAAGTCAGCACATTTTCACCATGGCTGATCGTCGCCGCGCCAATGGTCGACGCATCCACGGTCAGCAGGCGAAAATTCTCTTCGGGTTTGTCGATGACGCGAACCCAGCCATACAGACTTTCGCGTTCAAACTGAATGCGGTTGGAATGATCGCCCGCGATGCGGTGCGCGGAATCAGCGACGCGCGGCAATAATATAATGCCGATAACCATCAATGCGGCGATAGGGGGCAGTGCAATCATCAACCTGATGCGTCTCCGTTCGAAATAAGCAACCCCAGCGGCCAGTATCAATAAGGCGATACCCAGACCGATGAAGATTTCACGCGAACCGACCTGGGGAAATAAATAAAAACCGAGAAACAAAGTGCCAATGACGCTGCCCACGGTGCTGACGGCATAGATAGAACCGGTACCGGCGCCGACGCCATCCAAACTGGCGGTAGCCAATTTAACGGCAAACGGCCCGATCATGCCGAGCATAATCAAACTGGGCGAGAACAATACCAATGTGCTGATAAAAACACCCATGCGCAGCCCCATGGCGTCGGTGGCGAGCAATATCGGCGCAGTTAACCACGGGATCACGAGTGTGAGTATTCCCGATAGTGCAATAATCAATGCCAACCCCGTCTTTTTTGCCCGATCCGCCCAGCGGCCGCCGACATAGTAACCCAGCGCCAGCGCAATCAATGTAACCGAAATGACCGAGGTCCAAACGTAGAGACTGGCGCCATAAAATGGTGCGATCAATCGGGTTCCTAGCAGCTCTATTACCATCACTGCGGCGCCGGTCAGAAAAACGGTGCAGTAAAGCCAGGCCTGGTTGAGTATCCGAGTGGGAGTGGAGTGATTCATTGTGTCACCTGTTAATCGAGGGTTCGCATGGGTAAACGGAGAGAAGTGCCGCGACAATATTCGCGGCGACGGTATTCTAGTGACAAGTTATGAATTTTGGAATGCGGCAAATTGCCGCAGCGGACTGGAGTTCCTATTAAATAAAGGATTGGATGTGGTGCGACAATTTGCCACATTGTTATCTGCTCTCCTAAACTTGATAATCAAAGACTCCTGCTCTATGCAGTGATTAAAAACAAAAAGCAAAATTTAAAAGAGCTAGGTTTAAGAAACATCAATATTCTATAAAATTAGAGGGAAGATATATGAAATTATTTGGCAAATTAATCACAACTACACTCTCGGCTGGATTGCTGATTGGCATGAGTACGAGCATATATGCTCACACAAGACTCGATGCATCAGCGATGGTTGAAGGAACTCGAGTTATCAATTATTTGGTGGCACATTCCTGTGGTGAGAATACTATGTTAGGAACATCGGTAGTTTTTCCTGATGGAGTTGATTCTACGGTTTTAGTTGATGGACAGCCTCATGGCGGTACTTTAAAAGATTTTTTACCAAGCTATGGTAATAACGCACAGCTTATATTTAATCGTTCTGCGTTTGATCTGATGGACGAAAAAACCGACTCTCTAGGCAATGTTGTCGGATTCTGGGCTGGTGGCGGAGTAGGTGTGCCGCACACACTTAATGTCGCAACTCAATTCAGATTGACTGCACCAACCATTGAACCAACTTCCTGTGCAAAAAGCGTAAAACTTTATATATCGATCGCAAATGTTTGTAAGATTACCGGAGTAGATCAATTTTCTACGGAAGGTGTTGTCGATTTATGGACGCATAATAATCTTGGAACTCCGTATGACCGTGTAAGTACGACTGATGATGGTCCGGCTCCTTGGACAGTAACAAGAGATTTGGTCAAAAATCCATTGCCTGAATCTTGTGGCGCTGGTGTCGCCGTTGAGGTGAAACCCTCGGCAGCACAGATAAACCGTGATATGCCGATCAAAGTGGATGGTACTCAGGTTTGGCCGAAGTAGCACAATTCTTTACGACAACCCACTCATCCTTCTAGTTTTGCATTGAGTGGGGTTTTGTTTGAATAATTTTTTAATTGCTGGCAGTGTCGGCGGGCGCACCGAGTAGAAAAAACGGCGTGTCTGCTTTTGCCGTTGATGAGAAGGATATTTTTTATAAAAATTATTTTACTGAGTAGATTATTAAACAAGGAGTACGATCATGCGCTATAAATTTTTCCAAAAAACAGTAACCGCTCTTTTCTGTATGGTTGTGCTTAGCCACGCAAGTGTCAGTAATGCTCACGATGCCGGAGCGACGATGGATCCCAATGGCACGATCGCAACTTTTACCGGCTATGCACTGGTGACTTGCTTTGACGATGGAAACGGTACTGCGGATAATCTGACGGCAAGTGTTAAAGATACTTCGTTGCCGCAAGAGAATCTGTTGGTTAATTTGCAAATTATTAAAGGAAATCGCGCCATTAGTACAACTGACCCGGTTTCTGGAGATGGAAGCTTTAGCCCTGAAGTCAGGGTACATGGCGGAAACGGTGTCTATCTATTGCTGGTAAATAAAACGAGTGCAGGTGCGCGATCGTTTCTTGTATCGTATCATTGCGTCACCGCGAGCGGTGCGCATACCGGGACGGATATAGTCGTTCAGCAATTTGAGTGATGATCTTCAGAAATTGATTGTTGTGGTGATGTGTTAAACTGGATAAGTGAATAGAACTATGAAAAAAATCAAACAGTCGTTTTTTATTATCGCGTTACTACTGTTGTGTAGCAAAAGCGCATTAGCGGATCATCTGGAACAGATATCCTCGGCTTGTGATTTAAAAACACTGGATGGCAAGCCGGCTTTGGCCTTACAGGAACTGAAAGGGAAAGTGGTATACATGGATTTCTGGGCATCCTGGTGTCCGCCTTGTGTCAAGTCCTTTCCATTCTTGAATCAACTTGAGCACGAAATGAAAGAGCAGGGGCTGCATGTGATTGGTGTCAACCTTGATGAAAAAGTTAAGGATGCGGAAGAATTTCTCACCAAGCATCCGGCTCACTTTTCCATTGTTGCGGATCCGGCTAAAACATGCGCCAAGGTTCTTGAAGTAATGGCCATGCCGACCTCTTATATCATTGACAAAAAGGGCAATATTCGCCACGTTCATCAAGGATTCCGTCCTGGTGAAACAGAAGAATTGCGCGCTTTGCTAGCGCAACTCGTCATGGAGAATCCCTGATCAGGGATTTTGAATGTTTACTCCGGCCAGTATGAAACTGACTCGGAATGCTGCCATTGCATTTGCATTCACCCTATTGTTTGGAATGACGGGTTGTGTGAGTGTCGCTCCTTGGGAGCGTGGCAATCTTGCTAAACCGCAAATGGACATCGATCCCCATCCCTTGCAAACCGAAATGCAATCCCATAATTACAGCAGCCGTGAAGCGGCACCCAGTCACAAATCGTCTGCAGGTGGCGGCGGCTGTGGATGTTATTAAACTGACTCCGACCGGGGTTGTTTTAAAGGTAAGTAAATTTGCAGCAGAATAAAAGACCCCGGTGCCAGGGCAGCGAGGAGCGATACACTTATCCTGAAGCACATTCTGTAAAGTCAAGCAGTCATACCCTACAAGCACTGACGTCGGCAGCATTGATGTTGCCCGGTTTACTGATATCAACCGGACACGCCGCCGGAACGGATCGGATCAATTTCCAATATAGCCGTTACCAGGAAGGCGAGCGTAATCTCTATGGTGTTCCTCAAAGTTATAAGCCAATTTCGGCCGATGTCTTACATGGCAGCGGTATTTTTTCGTTAACCGATCGCGCCAAATTTACGTTTGGCTATACCCAAGATACCTGGTCGGGTGCAACGCCGGTATCCACAACGCCACTGGCCACCAGCGGTGGTAATCGCCCGTATACGATCAATGGGGTTGTGGTGGGAGCATCACCGCTGCTGAATAGCAAAGTGCAGTTAGATCACGATCTGAATCCGATTGGCAGAGACCCGATTACCAAGCAATCAACCGGTGTCGTCGATACCCGGTCGGTATTGGTGATGTCATCGGCTTCTCCGGAAACCCGCCGTCAAGCCAACTTCGGTTTGAGTTATGAATGGAATGAAGCTGCAATTAATGTGGGCGGCGGTTTTTCCCGGGAGCGTGACTATCATTCGAGTTTCGGTAGTATTGGCGGGCGGCTGGACTTTAACCAAAAGCTAACCAGCGTTAAATTTGGTGGTGGCTATACGGATAGTCAGGTCAGTGCGATTCTGGATCCTGATTCATCGCCGTATATCACCAAAACAGCGTATGCCCAGCAAATCGTCAACCGCCGCGGCTCTGAGATTCTGAAGGGTGACCGGCAGGATTGGGTGGCTAATACCGGTGTGACGCAGGTTCTAAGCAAGAATGCATTGATCGATGCCAGTATCGGTTATACGCATAGTAACGGATTTCTGGAGAACCCATACAAGGCAACGTCAGTTATCTTTATTGATCCAACTAAATTAAACGATAACTTGATTGTCGGTGATGTGCGTGCTTTGATCGAACAACGTCCGAACATTCGCAATCAAGTCGCCCTCAGCACTAAGTACGTGCATTATATTAGCCCGTTTAATGCCGCGATGCATTTGGGCTACCGGCTGTCGGTCGACGACTGGGGCGTCAATACGCATACCTTCGATGCGAGCTGGGTGCAGCCGCTGGGTGGCGGATGGACGCTGACGCCGCGGGTTCGCTACTATTCACAGGATTCTGCCAGCTTTTACCGGCCCTATTTATTTTCTCAACAAAATTACAGAAATCAGGAAGTCGATAGTTTCGGCCGGCAAGTGTGGATCGATAAAAAGAATCCTACCGTTCAGTACTACGGGAGTGATCTATCTAATCTGGTCGATCAGAACGGGAGTGCGGTTGATGGGTTTTCAGTGGATGCACAGCCGAAATTAACCTTATTCGACGCTGGGAAACTGCCTGCGCATTTTTCCAGCGATCATCGTCTGGCAGGATTTGGCTCGTTAAGCGGTGGTGTGGTACTGAGCAAAATACTCGGTAAAGGTGTCGCGCTGGAGGCGGGGTTTGAATACTATACGCGCGCCAGCTCCATGCAAATTGGCGGCGGGAATAACAGCTTTGCTGATTTTGATTACTATGTGGCGAATGCGGCGATAAAGTTTGATATTGAGCCGGATTCATCCATGCCAATCACAACTTCAAGCGGATCTTCCACCGCACACACGCATTCCTCCTTGCACCATCATAAGATACCGCCCGCTACGGTTATGTTTGGCCATATGCTCGATAAACCCGGCGATTTCATGGCAGGCTATCGATTCATGTATCAATGGACAGGCGGGAATATGATGCATGGCGCGCATAAAGCCAGCGATCAGGAGATCGTCGATCAAGGTTGCGGCAATACAGGATGTCAGTTTGCGCCGCAATTCATGGATATGCGGATGCATATGGTCGATCTGATGTATGCGCCGACCAAGTGGCTCAACGTGATGCTGATGCCGACGTTCATGGATATGGATATGAATTTACGCCAGCTGGCTGGGGCAAGGGTAGATGCTTCCGGTGCGCACAGTCATCATGGCGCAGCGGGTCATGAAAGCGGCGCCGTGGGCGATACCTATTTTTCATCGATGATCAAGCTGCTGGATATTCCAGGTCATCGTATGCATGTGAATCTGGGATTCAGTGCGCCAACCGGAAAAACGGATATCAAGATACGCCGTTCGTTTAACGCGGATGGCGGACTGATTCATTTCGGCATGCAGTTGGGCAGCGGCACCTGGGACTTCACGCCGAGTCTGACGTATCTGGGTGAGTACAACCGTTGGTCATGGGGTACGCAAATCAGCGGCATTAAGCGCATGGAAGACCGGAATCAATCCGGTTATCGCTTGGGTGACATGTTTCAGGCGACCGGCTGGGGTGGCTTGGACCTGGCTCGCTGGCTGACGGCCTCCGTGCGTGGTGTTTATACCTGGCAGGATGCGATACATCGCGACTTCAATCAATATAATGCACGCATCGGCCCGATGGATTTTCCGCGTAATTACGGCGGGCAATTCTGGGATATGGGGTTTGGCGTCAATGCGCAAATCCCGGGTGGACGTTTTGCCGGAAATCGACTCGGAATTGAATGGGTGCAGCCGATTCGCAGCGATTTTAACGGTTATCAATTGAATCGCCAGGGTATGTTGTCCGCAACCTGGAGCTATCAGTTTTAAGCTAGGATATATTCCTTTTCAAAATCCCGGACGCGCGCACCGCTTCCCGGGTGAAATCACATGGCGCATCTGAATTATTACCACTACGATTTTAAAGCAATGGGTTCCCCTTGCTCGATTCAGTTGTACGCGGGCAGTGCAAAAAAAGCGCAACGTGCCGCCCGGATTGTCATGGATGATGTATATCGCCTGGAAGCTAAATACTCCCGCTACCGGGCGGATAGTTTTTTATCCCAAATGAATCGCGTCGCGGCTCAAGGCGGTTGTATCCAAGTGGACGATGAAACCGCCGGATTGCTCGATTATGCGGCGGCTTGCCACCAGCAAAGCGATGGTTTGTTTGATATCACTTCCGGAATTTTACGTCGCGCCTGGGATTTTAAATCGGGAAAAATACCGGAACAGGAAGCCGTTCAGTTGCTACTGGAGAAAATTGGCTGGCATAAAATCAGCTGGCAGCGCCCGGTTCTGACATTTACGATTGCGGGCATGGAAATTGATTTTGGCGGCGTGGTCAAGGAATACGCCGTCGATCGCGCAGCATCGCTATGCCGGGATGCCGGTATCGAGCATGGTCTTGTCAACTTGGGCGGCGACATCAAAATCATTGGCCCGCACGACGACGGCAGTCCCTGGCACGTTGCCATCCGCCATCCACGCATTCCCGGCGGTGTTTTGCAGACATTGCTGCTGCATTCCGGCGCACTGGCCAGCAGCGGGGATTATGAACGTTGCATCACGCTGAATGGCATTCGCTACGGTCATGTGTTGAATCCTAAAACCGGCTGGCCGGTTCATTTTATGGCGGCAGTCAGCGTGATCGGCGAATTCTGTGTGGTTGCCGGTAGCGCATCGACCATCGGCATGCTGAAAGAAGAAGATGGCCCCGAATGGCTGAGTACACTGGGTTTACCGCATGTGTGGGTGAATGTACAGGGGGAATCTGGGGGATCGCTATTGGAAGCAGCGGGTTGATTTCACTTTTCAGTTACAATACGGGTATGTTCCATGCTGCTGCTAGTCAAATCGCAGACGCCCGATTAAAACAAACAAGAGAGCAATTTATGAAAGATTGTTATTTATTCTCATTTAGATTTATCAGTTTTTCCGCTCTGATGTTGGTTGCATCGATGGCGCGGGCGCTACCGGATGATTGTGCGCCTTTGACCGCATCGGTCACTTTTTTTGAGTCGAACGGACTTGTCTGTTTGCAGAGAGTGATTGTAAAAGACGATTCCGGCGAGCAATTGTACAAAGCCTCGTTGCAATGGCTGGGTGCGGATAATCCGAACCGGTTTATATTGTTAGGCACGGAATTGGACGATGCTTCCGAGCCGGACAGCCCGACTTTTTCGTTTATCAATGGCCAGCTGATACTGCCTAAAGTCGATCTCCCCAAGCCGAACGGCACGGAGCGCTATAACGTCAGTTTGAATTGGGTGACGGATAGCGATGTGGATACGGATGATGCTGTGTCAGTGTTTGAGCTGGCCACGGTTGCACTGTATGTCAATCCCAACTATGTGCCGAATGCCACTTGGAAGCCCTATGGCATGTTGCTGCCCAATGAGCGGCGAGCGGTTGATTTGCTGGCACGGTCGATTCCGTATGCGCAACTGGCCGATGCGATTTACGATTATGACAATGTGACGGTGGGTTCTTGGGATCTGATTGAATCCAATGGAAAAAGCTCCGGAATGGATGGCGGCGTCTTTAGAAACCGTGAAACCAATGAACTGGCGCTGGTGTTCCGTGGTACGGAAACTTGCGATTTTCCTTGCTCATTCAAGGAACTGGAAGATACCGCTAGTGACGCCTTAGCTGATGCGGCGATTGGAGCTGGCGTAGTGAGCGATCAATTCAAGGATGCGTTCCGATTTGCCCAAAGTGTGATCAGACGCAATCCCGGCGCTAAAATTACCGTCGCGGGACACTCGTTAGGCGGTGGATTGGCCCAAGCGGTTGGCGCTACACTGGGCTTGGAGACATTTGCATTTAATTCTTCGCCGGTTCCCGATCATTTCTTTGATACCTATCGGATTACGCTGCGCGCCGAAGAGCTCGAAGATCTGATTTTCGTCATTGCCGATGTGCACGATCCGGTTTCGAATACCGATAAAACCGGAAAAATATACTTGGATTCCCATCATGTCACATCGCCGATTCAATTTAATTTCGATCTGAAAGAAATGCTGTCGACCCGGAGAGTGGATCTGGAAGATTTACGCTTTGACCGGCATAGCATCAGCCGATTGACCAATAATGCAATCAATCTTCTGAATATCTACCGGGATGGCTGGTAAGCCGAAACTCATATCAATATAGCCCTGTCATTCGCTACGGATGGCGGGTTGCTTCCTTAACCGCTTGTTCTCTCGAAACCTCACCGCAAATTAAACCTCCGGCATTCTCCAGAGCCCGTGTCGTGGCATTCGGGAATGTGCCTGTGCACTGACGGTGCTCATTTGCAATCTTCTACCGGATTGTGTGTCTTACGCTTATGTTCACGCTACAACTGGAGAAGAAGTAACATGACAACGAGTCGTTCACCTGCGGTTGCAGGATTGTTCTATTCTGCTGATGCACGGCAGCTTTCGCAGGATGTAAACGATCTGCTGGCGGAAGCTAAATTCAATGATTTTAAACCCAAAGCACTGATTGTTCCGCATGCTGGGTATCTGTACTCGGGTGCGGTTGCCGCCTCGGCGTATGCCAGTCTGCGGACCGCCGCTGCTACGATCCGGCGTGTGGTGCTGCTAGGTCCGGCGCATCGTGTGGCGGTGCATGGTCTGGCTTTACCCGGCGTGGATGTCTTTGATACACCACTGGGTAGCGTAAAGCTGGATCAGGAACTCGCTGCGGCGATTGCGCGTTTTCCGCAAGTGACGGTCAGCAGGGAAGTGCATGCCTTGGAGCATTCCCTCGAAGTGCAATTGCCTTTTTTGCAGCGTGTGCTGGGTGATTTTACTTTGTTGCCACTGGCAATTGGCTGGACATCGGCAGAAGACGTAGCGGAAATATTGGAGCAGCTGTGGGGCGGCGAAGAAACCTTGATTGTGATCAGTTCCGATCTGTCGCATTATTTGCCTTATGCTGCCGCACAACGTATAGACAATGAAACCGTGCAAGCGATATTACAGTTACGGCAGCCGATTGCACACGATCATGCGTGTGGCAGCATTGCGATCAACGGGCTGATCATCGCAGCGCAACAGCATCATCTGACACCGCATTTGCTGGATTTAAGAAACTCCGGAGATACCGCGGGATCGCGCGATCGAGTGGTGGGTTATGCGGCTATGGCCTTTAATTAAGGGGGTGGAATATGACGGGTGCGATTGAAAAAAATGAGCAAGGAAAAATACTGTTGCAAATCGCACGCACTGCTATTTGCCAGTCTTTGCGCGTAGCCTGCATCCCGGCGCCGGTGGATGGCCATATGTTTTGGCTTTCCCGGCCGGGCGCAACATTTGTCACACTGACGCAGCGCGGTGAGCTGCGTGGCTGCATTGGTTCCTTGCAAGCGTGCGATCCGTTGATTGACGATGTGAGTAACAATGCCATATCGGCCGCATTGCACGATCCGCGTTTCATGCCCTTGGCGGCGGACGAATTGGACAAAGTGAGTGTGGAAGTATCATTACTTTCCGAACTGCAAGCGCTCAGCTTTCGCAGTGAAGCCGATGCGCTCGCGCAATTGCGTCCGGATATTGACGGTATTGTGTTTGAATGCGGGCCTTATCGCAGTACATTCCTGCCCCAGGTATGGGAAAGTTTGCCGCAACCGGAACAGTTTCTTGCCAAACTGAAATCAAAAGCCCGCCTGCCGGAAAATTTCTGGGCAGCCGATATCAAACTGTCGCGCTATACCGTCAGCAAATGGCGTGAAACCGATTATGTCCGGGAGGTTGCACATGGATGAGCCCATTAGTAGCGCTGAGCAATTTCCGGCCCAATACTGGCATTGGCTGGAGGATGGGCGCATTCAATGCGACTTGTGTCCGCGTGATTGCAAATTGCACGAAGGACAACGCGGCGCCTGCTTTGTGCGCGGACGCGCAGGCGATACGATGGTGCTGACAACGTACGGGCGCTCGTCCGGTTTTTGTGTCGATCCGATTGAGAAAAAGCCACTCAACCAATTTTATCCCGGTAGCAGTGTGTTGTCGTTTGGCACGGCGGGTTGCAACCTCGCCTACAAATTTTGCCAGAACTGGGATATTTCCAAATCACGCAGTTTCGACAAGTTGCTGGATCAGGCCAGTCCGGAAGCGATTGCGCGTTGTGCGGAGCAATATCACTGCAAGAGCGTGGCGTTCACATACAACGATCCGGTGATTTTTGCCGAATATGCGATGGATGTGGCGGATGCTTGTCATGCCATAGGGATCAAGACGGTTGCGGTGACGGCGGGCTATATTCATGCCCAGCCGCGGCGTGATTTTTTCGCCAAAATGGATGCCGCCAACGTGGACTTGAAGGCATTTACCGAAGCATTTTACGTCAAACAAACCGGATCGCATTTGCAACCCGTGCTGGATACGTTGTGCTACTTGAAGCACGAAACCGATGTATGGCTTGAGTTGACCACGCTATTGATTCCAGGGCTGAACGATTCCAGTGAGGAAATCACTGCCATGAGCCATTGGATCATGAAAGAACTGGGGCCCGGTGTGCCGCTGCACTTCAGCGCTTTCCATCCGGATTACAAGTTGGACGATATACCGCCAACACCGCCTGAAACATTGATCCGGGCGCGTCAGATCGCGCTGGATGCCGGGCTGCATTATGTGTATACCGGTAATGTGCACCATATCGAAGGTGATACGACCTATTGTCCCGGTTGCGGCAGTGCCGTGATTGTGCGCGACTGGTATGAGATCAAACAGTATCATTTGACCGCGGAGGGCCGCTGTAAAAACTGCAATGCCGCAATTGCGGGCCGTTTTGAACAATTCACCGGTCAATTCGGCCGGCAGCGTATTCCGGTCAGAATCGGAGCGGTGGCATGACCACGGTAAAAATTCCGGCTGGGTCAGTCGAGCTGAGCGGCGAGCTGGTGTTGCCGCCCGAAGCATCGGGCGTTGTGCTGTTTGCGCATGGCAGCGGCAGTAGCCGTTTTAGCCCGCGCAACACTTATGTTGCCGAAGTGTTGCAACAGCACGGTATCGGTACATTGCTGTTTGACTTGCTGACGCGCGCGGAAGATCAGGATTATGCCCAGCGTTTCGATATCGATCTGCTGACGCAACGTTTGCTTGCTGCCACTGATTGGTTGCAGAAGAATCCTGAAACGAAAGCGCTCAAAGCCGGGTATTTCGGCGCCAGTACCGGTGCAGCCGCAGCTTTGCAAGCTGCTGCCAAAATGCAGGATGCCATTGCTGCCGTGGTATCGCGCGGTGGCCGCCCTGATTTGGCGGGAGAGATTGCATTAAATCAAGTGACTGCGCCGACGCTGCTAATCGTGGGCAGCGCGGATCATGGTGTGATCGAGTTAAACGAACAGGCTTATGCTCTGATGACATGTGTGAAAAAGCTCGTGCTGGTGCCCGGAGCGACGCACTTATTTGAAGAACCGGGCACTTTGGAACAGGTTGCGCAGTTTGCCGCCGATTGGCTCTTGAACTGCTTGCGATAGTCAATGGAATTATAGTCAGATCTTTCGTTTGAGCGGTTTTGAGTCTGATAGTAGTAAATCAGTAAAAGATACCGATTTTATGGGATGAGTTGCGATGCCGGTTACATCAATAAGAAATTGAATGCCGCTTAATCGTCTACATGCTAATCTTTGCTGTGCAATTCTGACACATTACATTTAACCGTCCTAATTTTAGGACCTTAAGGAAATAGCAATGGAATTGATTCTGTGGCGTCATGCCGAGGCGGAAGAGGGGTTTCCCGATATGGCACGTCAATTGACCGGTAAAGGATTGGACCAAGCAAAACGCGTGGCGTATTGGCTTAAACCAAAATTACCGGAAAAAGCGCGGATAATCGTCAGCCCGGCCCGCCGGACGCAGCAGACGGCGATGGCATTGCAGCTCGATTTTTTAACAGATGCAGCGATAGGTCCTGGTGCCAGTGCTCGTGCCGTACTTGCCGCGGCTAACTGGCCTGATGCGGAAGGCACGGTGGTGATAGTTGGGCATCAACCGACTTTGGGTGAAATTGCCAATTACCTGATTCCGTCTGTTCCTCCCGGATTGCGCGTTAAAAAAGGTTCGGTGTGGTGGATCCGCTGCGAAGAAAAGGAAAATATAAATGAACCAGTACTGCATGCGGTGATCTATCCAGAAATGTTATGAACTGTCCAGTTCAATTCGGACATTATGTCTCGATTAATTCTATTTAATAAACCCTATGGCGTGATTTGCCAATTCACACCGGAAAGCGGGCATCAGTCGTTGAAAGATTTCATTCCATTACCGGGTTTTTATCCGGCAGGCCGATTGGATGCGGATAGCGAAGGCTTAGTGCTGTTAACGGATGATGGTAAGCTGCAGCAGCAAATTAGCGATCCGAAGTTTAAATTGCCCAAAACTTATTGGGCTCAGGTTGAAGGAAAACCGGATGAAATGGCATTAAATCAGTTGCGCCAGGGCGTCACTCTAAAAGATTACAAAACTCGGCCTGCGCAAGCTTTTCTAATGGATGAACCCAATCAACTCTGGCAGCGGGTACCACCTATCAGATACCGTAAAAATATTGCTACCACCTGGATATCTTTGATTCTGAGTGAAGGTAAGAATCGCCAAGTGAGACGGATGACAGCGGCGGTATTATTTCCTACATTGCGATTGATCCGCTACGCCATCGGTACATATACTGTGGAAGCTTTGGCGCCGGGTGAATGGCGCTTACTGGAGGATACCCAATGGAGTAAATGACGGTTGTTGAATTTTTCCGGTGGATGGAGAGAAGTTTTTAATGAAAAGTGAAGAAACGGCGTGTAGCTTAGTTTTGCTAAAACTGTAAATTTAAAGCAGATAATGAATTCAGATTAATATTTCATTTCTATCCAGTGTAGTATAGAATTTTGTATGAGAGTGTAATAAAAATTTAGTATTTCATAGAGAGTAAAGAAAGATGCAATTGCCGTTGGTAATGCCAAGCAGGCAATTGAAGTAGGCAGGTGGTTTGTTTTTATATATCGGCTTGCGCTTTAGTAAGCCCCTAAAAGGATGGTAATTTATATGATTTCTGATTTTCTGACATTGATTTCAGGTGTATTTGATATGCCGTGGTGGGGATATGTGGTCGTTACTTTAGTTTTGACGCATATCACAATTGCATCTATCACGATCTATCTGCATCGTCATTCAGCCCATAGAGCGCTGGAGCTGCATCCGATACCGAGTCATTTTTTCCGCTTCTGGTTGTGGCTGACGACTGGAATGGTTACCAAACAATGGACGGCGGTTCATCGTAAGCATCATGCGAAATGTGAAAGTAAAGATGATCCGCACAGCCCGGTCATTTATGGTATTAAGAAAGTTTTAGCCGAAGGCTCGGAACTGTACAGAGCAGAGGCGAAAAATGAAGAAACCTTGAAAAGATATGGCTACGGTACGCCGGATGATTGGCTGGAACGTAATGTTTATACCAAGCATAGTGCAAAAGGTGTGGCACTGATGTTGATTATTAATGTGATTCTGTTCGGTCCTATTGGTATTACGATATGGGCGGTGCAGATGATCTGGGCGCCGATTTTTGCTGCGGGTATTATCAACGGTGTTGGTCATTATTGGGGTTATCGCAATTTTCGCGCGGAAGACGCTAGCACCAACATTGTCCCTTGGGGTATTTTAATCGGCGGTGAAGAATTACATAATAATCATCATGCTTATGCAACCTCTGCACGATTATCCAACAAATGGTATGAGTTCGATATTGGCTGGCTGTATATCCGGACATTGGAAATCCTTGGACTTGCAAAAGTTAAAAAAATCGCTCCGAAATTGCGTATTGATAAAGCAAAAACCCAATGCGATTCAGATACATTGCAAGCTGTGATTTCTCATCGTTATGAGGTTCTTGCCAAATATACGAAATCGCTGAAAGCAACTTTTGCAAATGAAATGATTCATTTGAAAGAAGCGGCTGCGCAATACGGCGTGGATAACAATACCTTGAAACATTGGATTCTTGCCGATTCCAAAACATTGCAAGAGCACGAACGCGAGAAACTGAGTCAAGTGCTTAGTAATGCCAAAACATTGGATAAAGTGTATACCATGCGTGAAGAACTGGCCAAAATCTGGCAACGCTCTACAGCATCAACCGAAGAATTGGTTAAAGAGTTGGAAGATTGGTGCCGACGTGCGGAAGAAAGCGGTATCGAAGTGCTAAGAACTTTTTCCCAGCGGTTACGGTGTTATGCATAGTAACTAACTGAATAAAAGTTACGCAATAAAAAACCCGCTTCAGCGGGTTTTTTATTGCGCTCGTTGTTGCTGATATTATTTGAGCTTTGTTTCTTTATACTTGACGTGTTTCCTTGCAACAGGGTCAAATTTCATCAACTCCAATTTTTCAGGTTTTGCACGTTTATTCTTGGTCGTTGTATAAAAATGCCCCGTACCTGCCGAGGATTCCAGTTTTATTTTTTCACGCATAATGCTAACTCCTTAACTAACCTTCGGTGAGTTTCTTAAATGCCTTTACCTTCAGCGCGTAATTTTGCCAGTACTGCATCGATACCATTCTTATCGATAGTACGCAATGCAGCATTACTTAATCGTAAACTAATCCAGCGGCTTTCACTTTCAACCCAAAATCTGCGGCGTTGCAAATTGGGCAGAAAACGCCTTTTAGTTTTATTGTTTGCGTGAGAAACATTATGACCTGACATTGGCTTTTTGCCAGTTATTTCACATACTCGTGCCATGTTAGCGCACTCCAGAATTCTTAAAAACGAAGATTATATCCTGATTTGAGTAGTGAACTCAAATTAAATCATTCTCTGCAAATGAAAAAGCAGTGCCATTGCCTACAATAAAGTGATCCAATACTTTAACATCGATCATGGCCAATGCTTGTTTCAAGGATTGAGTTAATACTTTGTCCGCATGACTAGGCTCCGCAACCCCGGATGGATGATTGTGTGCGAAGATTATTGCAGCGGCATTATGATATAAAGCGCGCTTGACCACTTCGCGCGGGTAAACGCTGGCTTGTGTCAGTGTGCCGCTGAATAATTCTTCACTAGCGATCGTATGGTTCTTGGCATCGAGAAAAATACCGAGAAATACCTCGTGCTGTTTGTTTGCCAGACTTAAGCGCAGGAAATCCCGGACTAATCCGGGGGAATTCATTGCATTTCCGCTTTTCAACTCCTCGCCGAGTGAGCGCCGAGCCATTTCTAATACGGCTTGCAACTGTACGTATTTTGCAATACCCATTCCAGGTATTTGGCAGAAACTGGTTTGACTGGCAGCGAATACATTGGTTAAGCTGCCAAAATGTGAAAGTAATTCCCGTGCGAGATCCACGGCGCTTTTACCTGTAATTCCGGTGCGCAGGAAAATCGCCAATAGCTCGGTATCTGAAAGAGCAGTAGCGCCTTTTTGTAATAATTTCTCGCGTGGCCGTTCGGATACCGGCCAATTTGTAATCGCCATAGTGAATTGCTGAGTCATGTAAAATAAGAACCGCCGCCGGTATTCACAGATCGCTTGCGACCTGACCCGGAACAGCTTCAGTGGTAACTGATAGCGGCAACGGATGCAGCTCTATTGAGTAGAATAAATAAGTCATGTACCGGGTTGCGTATTATTTCTTGATTTTAGTATATTGATCGGATTGAGTTTATTTTGGAATTTTGCTTATGATGGCCGCATACGCGTCTTCTGCATCGAAAAAACGTTTGATACTGGGTGTAACCGGTGGTGTAGCCGCTTACAAAGCAGCGGAATTGGCCCGCCTGCTAACGCAGGGCGGAATTGATGTGCAAACGGTTATGACGCAAGCGGCTTGCCGTTTTGTCGGTCCCGTCACTTTCCAATCTTTAACCGGCAATCCTGTCTATACCGATCTATGGGATGCCAATGCCCTGCATAACATGGCGCATATCAACCTGTCCCGCGATGCGGATATGATTCTGGCAGCACCGGCCAGTGCTGATTTTATCGCCAAACTGGCCCATGGTATGGCCGATGATCTGCTAACGACACTTTGCTTGGCGCGAGATTGTCCGTTGATGATAGCACCCGCAATGAACCGGCAAATGTGGGAGAATCCGGCGACCCAGCGTAATTTATCCCTGCTGCGGCAAGATGGCATAAAAATAGTTGGTCCAGCCAGCGGCGAGCAAGCTTGCGGTGAAATTGGGATGGGCCGCATGCTGGAAGCGGATGAACTGGCCGAAGCAGTTCAGATGGTTTTTCAAACCGCTCCGTTGTTGCAGGGCAAAAACGTTTTACTGACCGCAGGCCCTACATTTGAAGCGATTGATGCGGTGCGAGGCATATCCAACCGTAGTTCCGGAAAGATGGGCTACGCCATAGCGCAAGCGGCAGCTGAAGCCGGTGCAACCGTTACGCTTATTTCCGGGCCAGTTTGTTTGGCGCCGCCTGCCGTCAGCAAACTCATCACAGTGGTTGGTGCCGAGGATATGTTGCGTGCAGTGCAAGCAGAAATAGCGCAAGCCGATATTTTTATCAGTGTCGCTGCCGTTGCGGATTACCGTGTAGCGCAGTATAGCCAGCAAAAGATAAAGAAGTCTGCTGGCAAGCTGCTGCTGGAATTGGTTCCTACCGTGGATATACTGGAAACGGTAGCAAACTTGCCAAAACCACCTTTCTGCGTCGGTTTTGCGGCGGAAACAGAGAATCTTGAAAAAAACGCCGCAATTAAGCGGCGCAAAAAGAATGTGCCGCTGGTGGTGGCCAATTTGGCGCAAGATGCGATCGGTTCCGATGAAAGCGAATTGATCTTATTGGATGACGCGGGTAAGCACATTCTTTCCAAAGCATCTAAAATAGAACAAGCACGGCGTTTGATCAAACATATCCACCTGCTGTACAACCCACCTAATAAAAAAGGGTCTTAGGAAGTTAAGCACTTACTAAAGTGTGCTAACTTTCTGAGATGAATGCCAAAAACAGATACTATTTTCGTTCTCGAATCAGAGAAGCAAAGTTCAGGCAACTTAT
>NZ_QPHG01000039.1:0-26911 GCF_040240425.1 Nitrosomonas sp.
ACCTGCACTTGAAAGAAACCGAATTTCGTTTTAATCATCGCCGTGATAATCTCTATCATGAAATTCTTAAATTGTTACGTTTAAACCCGCTTTAACTTCCTAAGACCCTTGTTTTAATAGCAGTTCAGTGCCAGATATAGACTGAAGCTAATTAAGTGCCTTCTGATTTACTTGTTTTAGTGGTCACCGCAATGACCACTCGCTGAAGTCATAATTGAATAACGCTACTGTTATCTACTTTTATTCAACTTTTCTCACTCTTACTTCAGCCCGATAATCAGTAAGCATACCAACTAAGACAATAATAATACCCATCGCAATATAAAAATTCCTTGCCACCTCCTCATCTGAGAAATTAAGAATAAAGGGTATAGCTATCAACAAGGGACCAACCATACGCTCAATCCAGCCATGAACGGTAAATGGAATTAGCTTTACTACCCCAAAAGGAAAATCAGAAGCAAGGGTAACAATCAAATGTACTGTAGCTAGACTATAGGCAAGTATAGCTGATAGCTGCTCTAGTCCTAAAAGTGTAGGGGCAAGTAAAAAAATAAAGACTGTCAAAAAATCAAGATAACCGTGTATACGCGGTGAGATTACTTTCATGTGAATGCTCCTATATTAATTTTGGTCACTCCAATAGTCACCACGATCAATAAATTAATACAGCGCAATCATTGATGTCTGTTATCTACAAAACAAATTTACAAATATTTCATTTCGCGCCAAGTTATTGAAGATACTAAAATCCACAAAAATCATGAAGAGCAGCATCATTAATACAAATCTGATCGCGCGTATAATCAAGCATTCCGCGATTTCTGAAATCATTCAAAATCGTACTTACCACAGAACGGCTTGCTCCCACTAAATCCGCCACTTCCTGCTGGGTTAAATGAATTTCTAAGGTATACCCATGCGTACATCTTATTCCAAACATCTCTGCCAGTTCTAATAATGTATTTATAACGCGTACTTCAACGGGTTGAGTCAAAATAGTTCTTAACTTGCGTTCTACTCTCTGTCTCCGAGCATACATATCTTCAATGACATACCAAGCCAACTCTGCCTGATGAAACATTATTGCTTTAAAATCACCATATGCTATTCGATAGTAATTAACTTCACCCAATGTTTGCGCAGTCTCATCTATTTCCTGAGCGGCAGAATTATTTTGAAAGCAACCAGTGACGTCCCCTCTTTTAAGCAGATCAACAGTAATTTCACTCCCTTGCTCCGTTAAATGAGAAAGCTTCACAATACCGCTTTTTATCCAAAATAAATTGGAACAATAGTCACCTTGACGGTAAAGAAAAGTTTTTTTCGGAACATTAATTTCCACAATCGAAGGATAATCCTTCTGCAATTGATTCATATCACGTTCAAAAAATTCTCTAATCAGCTTAGATTTAGCATCGTGCGCTATAGATTGCATTTTCAATTCCATCAGAGAGTTACTAACAATGTTCTGTAATACAGATATTACCTTTTACATTTGCACGGCAACGCCCCCAGAGTATGAATCTGGCGTTACAATAATGCTTTAAAACAACCGCATTGAATTGTTGACTATGAGTTTTTCGAAATACGATGTAACTCGCCGCACGTAGAAAGGGAATTTTCTTAAGCAGATTGATCAGTTGATCGACTGGAATTCAACAGGTTTACCATCATGTTCGAGGAGCGCATGTCTTTCCGTTAATACAAACACCGTTTACACAAAATTCGGGATACGCTCTTTTGCTTAGATAAGCAGAAAAATCAAAGCTACCTATAACCCCAGCTATCTCTTCTCTTCCATCGAATTCTGGTAATTAGTAGACCCAGAATCAAACTACCCATAGAAACACCAGCTCCAATCATAAACCACTGTTTGGTATTCTGATCTTCCAGAAACGCACTCTTTTTGACCAGATCAATATTTTTATTTTGCTCATGATGCAACTGCTGCTTTAACTGTTCATTTTCATCTGCAATACGAATGGGCTCTGCCACATCTGCTCTTAATCTGGCTAAGGTATTTTGCAGATCCATGTATTTTTTTTCTAGTTGGCTCTGCGCTTCCTGCAATTCATCATTTTTCTTCTGTAACGCTGATAATTCTGCTTTCATCGTACCCTGCTTATCTTTTAATGCTTCGTTGCTTTGATTGACTGCAACAAGTTGCTCACGAGCACTGGGTTGAGACATCAATGAGCGTGTTTCTACCCAGCCAGATTTACTCTCATCACCTGCCAGCATAATCCGGCTATAATTTTTATCATCCGATAATTCTAGTACTTCAACCTTCATGCCACTGGTCAAGAATTTTAAAATCTTATTACTGGTTGTAGGGCCAGTACGCATCGGTATCGTGAGCTCGTCACTGACATACTGAATATTTTTTGCAAACAGTTGAGTATTGATCATTAGCAGACAGGCTAATAGAATATTGATTTTTAAATGTTTTTTCATATTATTATGCCCTAATTAATTTTTTAATCTCTGCGGATTCAATTCCCCACCTCTTTGAGCGAAAGCTGATTGAAAACACGCAGATTGATGAGCGCAGTTAATACCTAACCGCTTGCGGATGAGTGCTTTTTTTAGTTATCTTCGACTTTGGCGCTAGAGTTTGTTGGCATTTCACATAGGTACCCATAGATACCCACAAGCCATAGCGACCATGCTTTCGTAATTTCTCTTTAACTTATCATATCTTGTTGCCACTGCGCGATACTGCTTTAGCCGGGCAAAAGCATTTTCTACCCAATGCCAGCATCTATACAAACTCCAAATATTACATTTTAAATATACCGATTCTATTGGTACTGGGCGAACTATTTTAGTAAACAGAGAGACTCCTCTCATAAATAGTGATGGACAGTCATGTGCCACAGTTGATTTTGATACTTCTAAGAACAAGATTTAAATCGATACAATTATAAGAATCGTATCGGACAATCACACCTCAAAAAACTGCTACCTTGTTTTTCTGTAATACAAAAGCAGTCAATCTTCGTAACTGTAAATCGGTCGATTGAAGGTATGCACCCCAATTTGGTCTGATTACAAGCTATTTGCATTGCTTCATCATCGCGCGAAGCTTTTTTCTGCCGGCATATATCTACGAATCAACACCATTACTGCAAATCCCGTGTGATCTCATAACCTCTTGATCGTATAGTCATTGGTTTGACAAACGGTCAGTTCTTCATTATCGTCCCCCCGGTAAAAAAGACGGAGTCGCTCTTTGAGGTGATAGCCCGGAAAATTCTAAGGAAAACAATTATGACCAGCCCTTATCGCCAGCATCGCCGAATACTAGTCGCAAGTCTGGTGGGAACGGCGGTGGAGTTTTACGATTTCTACATTTACGCAACAGCGGCGGCATTGGTGTTCGGGCCATTATTTTTTCCAGCCAGTTCTGCATCCGCGCAGCTGATGCTGTCATTTCTAAGTTTTGGTCTCGCGTTCATCGCGCGCCCTTTCGGGGCGATTTTATTCGGCCATTTCGGTGACCGGGTCGGGCGGAAATCCACGCTGGTTGCATCATTGATGTTGATGGGGGTGTCGACCTTGCTGATCGCGTTCCTGCCAACCTACGCGATGGTTGGATGGGTCGCACCTCTACTGTTGTGCATCCTGCGCTTCGGGCAAGGGCTTGGTCTTGGCGGGGAATGGGGTGGCGCGGCGCTGCTGGCGGTTGAAAATGCCCCCGAAGGTTGGCGGGCACGGTTCGGTATGATTCCGCAACTGGGCGCGCCGATCGGATTCATTGCCGCCAATGGGTTGTTCCTGTTGATCGGCATGGGGTTGAGCGAAGCGGAATTTGCGGCGTGGGGATGGCGCATACCGTTTCTGGCCAGTGCAATCCTGGTCGGTCTCGGTCTGTGGGTGCGATTAAAGATCAACGAAACGCCCGAATTTGCGCAAGCGTTGGCAAAGGACCCGCCGATTCCAGTGCCCATCGGCGAACTGATCCGCAATCATGCGCTGGTCACCTTCGCCGGGACTTTTGCGGTAGTCGCTTGTTTTGCGATTTTTTACCTTTCGACCGCTTTTGCGCTCGCGCACGGAACGGTTGCCTTGGGATACAGCCGTGAAGTTTTCCTGACTATTCAGCTTTCTGCAATTCTGTTCCTCGCGCTCGGCATCATCGTTTCGGGTATATGGTCCGATAAAACCAGCGCGGCGCGGGTATTGACATGGGGATGCGCGGCAACCATCGGCATGGGATTACTATTTGGCCCGTTATTGGGTTCGGGGTCGTTATGGCTGGTATGGACAGCACTATCGCTCGCGCTATTCGTAATGGGCTTTGTCTACGGCCCGCTCGGCGCGTGGCTGCCATCGCTGTTTCCACCACGGATCCGTTATACGGGCGCTTCATTGGCTTTTAATGCAGGCGGCATCCTGGGCGGAGCAGTCGCTCCAATCGCCGCACAGGCGCTCAGTGACTTTGGCGGTACGTCACTCGTCGGTCTTTACTTAACCATTGCCGGGCTGTTCAGTTTGGTTGGGTTAAAGCTGGCTCGACGGTTTTAAAAATCTTATCGTTTGCGCAAGCAAGCGGCTTTGTTCAATTCTTGCAGACGGGATACAATCCCAGCATGCAGATGCTTTAACGATAAACAGAAATCCCGCTCAGGCTAATCAATGTTAATTTCCGGCTATACCGAAGGAAATCTCACTTAGCGCATGTTAAGTCTTCGCACTATAAAATGAGTATCCCCGCCGAATATTGGCTGCATCACGCTATCTTCTATGCAGCACTGTTTTTAATCCATTATGTGTGTGGATTACTCGTCACTCATCGAAACTTCAAAGTCAATTACACAAGAAAAATCAATCATTTTGCTTTTTTCTTCCTGCCAACTTTGCTGTCGATGGTCATTGGCTACCCCTATAGCGCAGCGACATTTTTCATCGATTTAGTCTGTGCCATTATTTTTCTGACATTTTTTATAGCACCCGTGCGTAATAGGGTCAGGGTGTTATCCGTGATGTTTTGCTCGTTTGACCGGCCGGAAGACAGGCCATTAACGCTGACTTGGCTTTATACCCAGTTTATCGCCAGCTACTTGGTGCTCATTCCCTTGCTGGCCTACTTCGAAAGTCATGCGCTGCTGCCGGTTATCATGATCATCATCATTGCCAATGGCGTCGGCGACGGTCTTGCTGAGCCCGTGGGGATAAAATTCGGAAAAAGAAAATATACGACTTATGCGCTTTTTACCCAGGAAAAATACGTTCGTAGTTATGCCGGTAGCGCATGCGTATTCATAACAACTTTTATCGCGATTTTAGCCTTCCACTCCTATTTCAGCCCGGTCCAATTTATCGCCGCTGTGCTCACGGTGCCGATTCTGATCACCCTGGCTGAGGCTTTTTCTCCGCATACTTGGGATAGCCCGCTCATCTATGCGGTTGGCGGTGCGTCGCTGATCGGTATTTTGCATTTTTTGTAATACGCCGATGTGATTGCTAGCTGTTTATTGCCGGTAGCCGCATCGACGAATTATGATCCATTCCAAACAATTTCAAATATACTGTGATTCAGCTTCATGACGGGAGTGATCCGGGATACTTCTTCTACGCATCTACCCGATTAGCCCACGCAACCTGTTAAGGTTTGAACTATCATTGATTGATCCATACGTTTAATCAACTTAAAACCAAGGAGTTATCCATGTCATTGCGCATTAATGATCAAGCCCCCAATTTTCAGGTAGAAACCACGCACGGAAAGATCGATTTCCACGAATGGATTGGAGACAAATGGGCGGTACTCTTCTCACATCCTAAGGATTTCACCCCCGTTTGCACAACGGAATTAGGTTATATGGCCAGCATCCAATCCGAGTTTGATAAACGGAATACCAAAATTATCGGTCTGAGCATCGATCCGCTTACTGATCATGAGAAATGGCTGAAAGACGTTGAAGAAGTGGGCGGATCGCCCATTCGCTACCCCGTCATCGCGGATACGAACCTGCACGTCGCCAAACTGTACAATATGTTTCCCGCGGATGAAACGGGTTCGGCGGAAGGGCGGACTGCGTTAACGAACGCCACCGTGCGTTCGATCTTCATCATCGGCCCCGATAAAAACATCAAACTGATGATGACCTACCCCATGACGACCGGCCGTAATTTCAATGAGATCTTACGGGTGCTCGATTCCATGCAGTTAACCGCGAAACACAAGGTGGCAACACCGGTGAACTGGCAGCAAGGCGAGGATGTCATCATCGTACCTTCGGTCAGCAATGAAGAAGCGCAGAAGATTTATCCCCAAGGCTGGACAACACTAAAACCCTACCTGCGTAAAGTAAAACAGCCTTAATTCTTTGATCACTCTCACGCTACTCTGTTGAACACCATAATCAATTCGATGTTTTTTCAGGATAGCGTGATCAATAAAATGTACTCACTGGGTGGCAAATTGATGCATCTGTTCTAGCGCATCGGTAATATGTTCACTGGCGATATCAGTATGCCCCATCTTGGCGTGGCTGATCGCCTCGACCAAATGCCGGATGGATTCGGTGATAGGTCTCCTTCCCTTGTCGTTTCCGCCTTCTATCGCTTCCACTTCAGCTTTTTTGGCATACTCCAGGCTTTTCTCCGCGTTTTGAAGAATATGCTCGGCATGCGCTTTATGCGTTCTCGCCATTTCCGCATGCTTGATCGCTTGGATCATAGAACCAACCCCCTCTCCTCCGGATTCAGTTTTGTTTGCATAGCCTGATGCATTGATTCCATTACTGAATAAAAGTATCCCGACAGCCATTGCTAAGATCGATAAAATATTTTTCATGATATAAGAACCTCACGGATTGTTGATCAAGGTAAAACATACACTACCACTTCTTACCGGTTAAATACGCTTCTCACCAGAATAATTACCGCTTTCGATAGGTTCTGGAATAGCGAATACCATTAAAATGAGTCTGTTATCCGTGAATTTCCGAATTCACGATTGTATGAATGTGACAGATCTGTCATGCTGAAAATGATAAGAGTGCCAAGTTAGTTATCCGTTCTGACCATCTACTCGTGAAGGAGAATAAAACATGTGTTTCTCATTTTCAAAGATTTCCCGGTCACACAACTGGAACTGGGATGGAGAGCGTATCGTTCATGAATCCATCGTTCCTTCATCGCGTCCCCCGATAGGTCACAGCAAAGGCAATTACGATATCGATGTACGGGAATTCCTAGTGAGCGAGCGCAATGTGGTGATGCGTCGCACTTTGGAAAAAGAGATTAAAAAATTTATGGCCAAACTACCGTACGCCAGCTGGGAGTTTTTCCGCTCCAGAGATCCGGGATCGTTCGATTTCCGGGCAAATATCATTGCCGAATTCGTTGCCAAGGAAATCGAATACACACCGACAAACGGTCTTGATCCTTGGCAGTTTCCAGAAGAAACGCTCGCGCTTAAATCGGGCGATTGCGAGGATCGCGCATTGCTGATCGCATCGTTATTGCTGGCCAGCGGCATCAGCTCGTTCAATGTCAGAGTAGCGCTGGGGAAACTCAGAACATGGACGAAAAGAAAACAGCATAACTTCGATCATGTCTGGGTCATGTACAAGGACGAAGCCGGTCACTGGCAAGTGATCGAACCCGCTCATGCGAAAAAAATACAAAAACAGACTAAAGTCAAAAAAGATCTGCCGGAGAAAGCCGAATATGTGCCTTTCTATCTGTTCAACGACGTGCACTTATGGCAAACACAGCAGCCCTCCGTGTATAAAAAGAAAATATCGGAAGATTTAAAACGCGATTGGTCGAGCCTGCATCCGGAATTTGCCGGGTGGGTCCATAAAAGTTTACTGAACAAAGCGCTCTCAGCCGATATTTGCCCGCCTTGGGTTTTAAATTCGCTCAACCGGCATTTCACCAGTGTTTTATGGCAGAAAAGTCTCACCATCGATGATGTCGACCTACCCGGATCTTACGATCCAAGGGATCACTTCGATAATGGCTACATCACCGATGGCTGGAAATTAGTCAAAGACCGGCTGACGCAATTTGAACAAGAGAGCCTGAAAAACCTGAATGCATTTCATCTCGCCGCACATGCGATAGCCGATTTTTACGCGCATACCAGTTATGGCCATTTCGGATCGGTGAACAATGGCAATTTGCAGTTATTCGATCCCGATCATCCAGACGCCAGCTTAGCGCAGAAACCCGATTATGGTTCAGGATCATCCTTCGATTTTCAGAATTTTTCCCGGAATACCAATTTAAATAAAGGAACAGCGGCCGATGCCGCCCAATATTGGCAAGGGCAAATCATTTCCGGCCGCTATGCGCAAAAAGGCGATACTCACGGTGCCGCCGAAGCACTGACGTTCATTCCACCCGATCTCGTGAAAAAGAAAGATTTTCCGGGACGTGGATTACTGCCGCACCACAATGAGATCGCGGTCGATGAAGACACGCGCGGCAAAGCACATAGCTTATATACCGGCAATAAAGCGTATTCGGAGCAATACCAGTTACGTTACGATGCCGCGGTGAGACATATCCGGGATGCTTTCGTGAAACACTGGAAACCGTAGAAAAACCCAGAACAGGTTGCCAATGACCGGGCACAAAATATTTTACTGTGCCCGGATCTCCAGCGCGTAATTCATCAATGATTACAAATACTAAAATATTGCGGGAACGCCTACAGAGCCGATCCCCACCAAGAGTATGATATTCTTCGGGTTATTATTTTAATAAAAAAAGGAGATTGCTCGATGAAAAATACCCCGAAAAAATTTGCAATAGGCATTTATGCCATTATTCTGTCCGGTAACTTCACCCCTGCTTTTGCCGATCTAAGCAGCGACACCGAAACCTTATTGAATTGGGCCGAAAATACCTATCCCGTGTATTTTCCCAATCATCAAGCGACGCAAAGCATCGAACCTTGGCTGTTTCGCTTTTATCCCGATACCGGTATTTATGCAGGCGTGAACAAAAGCGACAATAAGGTTTACGTCATGGGCGGGCCGTGGGGCGATAACCCAACCATCATTTCACCGTTAGCGGATTTAATCGCTCAGATCAACAATTCCGGTGGCAACGGCAGTATTCCGGCGTGTAACACCGCCAACGCGCCAACCGGATTAACCTATACGCAAAGCGGCAATGTCGTCAACGTAACCACCAACGGCCAGTGCATTCCGATCCCCGACAGTAATAGCTTTTGCCAGACACCGCAACAGACCACCGCATCCGGAATATCGATGCTGACATCGACCAACGTAACTTTCTCTAAGATCAACGGCATTACCATTTCGATTCCCGGCATTCCCAATCCGTTTGAATCCTTGGCCAGCAGCTTCGCCAACGGCAAACATTGCACCGTCAACGCTCCCGCCGAAGCAACCAATCTGATTATCAATTCCGACACCTGCTTCGACATCACCAATTCATTCGGCAGCTTGCCCACGGGCATACCAGGCGTCACCATCACCCCGCCGGTGACCTTGGCGCTTAAAGACACCGTCACCAATCAAACCGTCGCCGATTGCTTCGCAACCGACGCCGAATCGATCTACGATGCATTCACCAATGAATCTTGGATCAAGCAAGACGGCGATTTCGTCCAGATTCATTGATTTAAAAAAAATTTAACCAATAGCCGGATCGCTCAATAAGCTCCCGATCCGGCACAAACCACACTCATTAATTACGTTCGTGATGAGCCTGTCGAACCATGAACGTAATCAGTCCATGCGGTCAGCTTTGAAAATTGCCGGGAAGGCGTGGTTGAAATCACAACTTCACACGCATCTATTGCGAAAGAATGAATTGCCAAGCACGAAAGCATTACCATTATTAATACCCGCGGCGACGTTGCTTACAAAAGCCCCGGTACCATACAAGCTCAAACAATTTTGCATCCACACATCCTCTGTCGATGAACCTCAGCAACGCCCCCAGTGTCGAAAATTTGTCTCAACTACACCTTAGAGATTCATCATGAAAAAGATTATCGCGGCAATTGCCGGTTTATTATGTATTCTGACAGCCTATGCAATGGAGAAAAACGTGACACCTACCGATCGAAATAACACTATCAAAACGGATTACATCGTCCTCGGCATGGGTTGCTTTTGGGGCGCCGAAAAGCGCATGAGCGAGATCCCAGGCGTGCTCGACGTGGAAAGCGGTTATGCAGGCGGTGATCTTCCCGGCGTCGGTTATCAGCAGATTCTGGATCACGAGCAGAAGTTACGCTCAGGCCGGGTAACGGCGCGCAACCATGCGGAAGTCATCAAGGTCACTTTCGACCCGGCAAAAGTCACGCTCGAAACTGTTCTGGCGAAATTCTGGGAAAACCACAACCCGACGCAGGGTGACCGCCAGGGTAACGACGTCGGCAGCAATTACCGCAGCGCCATTTATTATCACGACGAGTCCCAAAAAGACCTGGCGCTGAATACTCAAAAAGTTTATCAGCAGGCGCTGAGCACCGCCGGATACGGCCCGATTACCACTGAAATCCTACCGCTGAAAAATTACATCACCGCCGAGGAATACCACCAGAATTATCTGCAAAAAAACCCCAACGGCTACTGCGGCCTCGGCGGCACGGGCGTGAAATATCCCGCAACCGATCCGAAAATTGCACAAACCAATGTCGCAGCCGATGCAGCAACAGCTGCACGCATGAAACCGCTGGATGGCAAGGATTTGAACTTTGCCCAGCAGTTGGTCATATTCGAAGCCGAGCATTGCGAGTACTGCAAGCTTTTTGACAAGGAAGTGCTCAATCAATGGCAGGCAGCCGTACCCGTGGTAGCGACGATGAACACCAATCCTCCGGCCGGTTGGACACTGGAAAAACCACTGTTCGCGACACCGACCGTCGTACTGTTCCGAAACGGCCAGGAAGTCACCCGATACACCGGGTATAACGGTGAACAAGCCAATTTCTGGAAATGGCTGGGATTTCAATTATTGACGCCGGAACAGCAAAAGATCGCCTTCGCGCAAGGCACCGAACCGCCGTTCACCGCTTCCAATCTGGATGAAAAACGTCCCGGACGGTTTGTCGACCCGATCAGCGGCGCCACACTTTTCCTCAGCCAGACAAAATTCAACAGCGGAACCGGCTGGCCGAGCTTTTTCGATCCCGTCGAAGGCTCAGTGACGCTGCACGATGACCTTTCGCACGGCATGAAACGCATCGAAGTCCGCAGCGCCAGCTCCGGCATCCACCTCGGCCACGTCTTCGACGACGGCCCGCCACCGAGCTATAAGCGCTACTGTATCAATGGCAATGTGTTGAAGTTCGTTCCGGATTGATGGAGTTGTTCGCAATGAGTTGCTGCAATGGTTTCCGCCATATCGCTGAATGACGTGTATTTATGGCCCCCCGTGTTACTTGAACAGGGAAAAACTAAATTGTTAGAAATGTATATGGAGGCTAAATGAATATATTTGTGGTGAGACTGAATCCGGATACTAGAGATACTTTACCCTATACTGAGTATCCTGTGACGCGTAAGGAAATAATCGACGCTAAACCAATGAATGGTTTCTTTGAAGCCGTTAATTTTAAGAGTGAAAAAGGAGTTATTAGAGGATACCTTCCACCAAAGCATTTAACATCGATGCGCGATGGCAAGCTATTCGCCCTGATCACTATTACAGCAAAAACTGCCACTAGAGGTGGTGATATGATTATGGGCATTCAGGCTGGTTGTAAATATATAGGAGAGACACCCCGGGTTGGTGCAAACAACATAAGAAAACTCGGTTTAACTTGGCATTATACATGCCCCGAATCTCTATCTCTTCTTTTAGAGAAACCAATTCGTTCCGCACGAGATATTATTTTGGAAGATAACGACAGATGGGTACGAGGCCCAACATTTAAGCTAAATAAAATAGCTGCTGGTAGAGTTTTGGAGAAAATCGAATCAAGCTTTGAAGCAGAAGAAAACAGAAAAAAATATAAAAATATTGTTGATTCAATTAATAATAGAAACATCGCTATCGCAAAAGACTTAGAAGTTAAATCATCATTTGAAGACGAGGTAAAGGACGCACTTAGTTCAGATCTTAGTAATGTAATAGGTAATAAAACCCCCTTTCAGAAAGAAATTCAGTCGTTTCAATATGTAAGAGATCCCAGAGTTGTTGCGTATGTTTTAAAACACTCCAAAGGGATATGTCAGGATTGTAAAAAAGAAGGGCCATTTATTTCAAAAATGACAGGCTTGCCATACTTAGAGGTTCATCATAAAAAAATGCTTAAGGATGGCGGTGAGGACACTATTGCTAATGCTATAGCTTTATGCCCTAATTGTCACAGGAAGAGGCATTATAGCTAACAATACTTTGACTCGAACGTCAACCGCGCTGTGTTCCTAGTTTACTTCTCAGAGTTTGGTCAATTTGATATTGCATTCACACAGCAGCAATAAAGTGTTCTGCAAAGCAGAAAAACAAACCAAAGTTTTTTCTAGTTTAACTCTGGCCACCGATGTTTATATAATCATTATTCTGGGTTCTTTGAGATGTGCCTTATCGCAATAATCTGCACGACATAAATATGAGGAATTATGCGTCATATTTTTAAAAGGGATATGTCAGACACCTTAATTTCAGGTATAAGAGAAATGTTAAATTCTGAAATAATCGGCGTTGATCCTGAAGATGTTAAAATTATTCTGGCTTTTGGAAATCCAATTATTTATTCAACTCAAGCAGCTGGTATAAATAGAGCTTCCATAGCAATTCAACAAATAATTGCTGATTTTCTAAAAAAAGATAACCTTCTATCCAATGTTCAAGGGATTATGCTGAGTTTCTCAGCAAGCCAGTCATTAAAGATGCGAGAA
The DNA here is from genome assembly GCF_040240425.1 of Nitrosomonas sp. Taxonomy (GTDB): domain Bacteria; phylum Pseudomonadota; class Gammaproteobacteria; order Burkholderiales; family Nitrosomonadaceae; genus Nitrosomonas. The sequence continues at coordinate 12,846 of NZ_QPHG01000039.1, forward strand.
GTTCATGAGGCTTTAAATATTCTTAAAAATACTGTACCAGAAAATACATACATACTTGTAGGCGCAATAGTAAGCGATGAAACGAAAGAAGCTCTGCGATTGACAATAATTGCCACTGGATGCGAAGCTAATGATATCAATTAATTAGAGTTGGATTAGTATTAAATTACAGAATTAAGATTATAAACATGCTGATTCATTGATGTATCGCATTATCTTGTTAATACTATTGAAGAATAAATACAACTAGTTTCCAGTTACCAGATTTTTCCGATTTAATGAGCCGAAAATCGCTCCTACTAAAATTCCCTCGCCATCAATCAGAAAAAATTAGAATAATCCATTCAAGTAATAAGCAGTGTCATCTAATAGGGAGAAAAACATTATGGCTGCTTTAATCGCGACTATTCTGACGCTCACTTCAACGTCCTTTGCCCACAACGATATGATCCCCGCCCGTTTCACTTGCGACGGACAAAACATTTCACCGGCGCTCAACTGGAGCGGCATACCGGAAGGCACGCAAAGTCTGGTGTTGATCGTCGACGATCCGGATGCACCCGATCCGGCGGCACCGAAAATGACTTGGGTGCATTGGGTGTTGTATAACATTCCGCCATCTGCTGCGGAGTTGACCGAGGGTATTGCGGAGAAAGAATTGCCGCAAGGCACGTTGCAGGGAATCAACGATTGGAAGCGAACCGGCTACGGCGGCCCATGCCCGCCAATTGGCACGCACCGTTATTTTCATAAGTTGTACGCGTTGGATACCGTGCTGCCGGATTTGAAAAATCCGACCAAAGCCGCGCTGGAACACGCGATGAAAGGCCACATCCTGGGCCAGACTGAATTGATCGGACGCTATCAGCGGTTGCATTAGCCGGGTTAATCGTAACTGACCCGATCAGAGATATCCGGTGCCCATTCGCTGCGGCAAAAGCCCCGCGATTCCTCACTGTACCGGTCTGCGCGTTTCCCGGAACCAAGCCCGGTATTGCTCCATTTTCGCGCGTTGCTCCGCCGGAGCATGGCGGCGGCAGGTGGCGTATTCTTCCGTATCTGCTTTGGCGCCCCAGCGGATTTCGGCGCAATCGTTGGGGTTGTAGGCCATTTCAAACGCCGGTTTGCGCGCCAGCACGTCGGCTACCGATAGCTCCCACGGACTGCCGTCGCTGCGCGTGTAACGGATGCTGGTCTCCAGGATGCGTTGCGCGTGATGCTGCTCGATCTGGGCTTTGGCTTGTGCGGGACTTTGATTGCCGAGAACAAACAATTCCGGATGACGCAGGATTTTTTCCGGCAAACCGGTGAGCACATTGATCGCGATGATCAAGCGCATATCGCGCGACGGCGTGGAATAATCTTCCCAAGGCCCGATAGTCTGAAAAATCGCCGCGCCGCTGGGCATCGGGATGGTGTTGCGCGGATTTTTGCGTAAATATGCTTCGCCATTGTTCACCGAGGTGACGCGCGTTTCGATTTGTTCCACCAGTGCCGTTAATGTGGCTTCGTATGCTTGCACCGGATCAAAACCCTCGGGGTTGATGAGTTTGGCCAATTTGGCGTAGAAATCATCGGGTGTGAGTTGGTCTTGCTCCAAGGAATAGGTGGTAAATTCAGGGTGACCGCTCAGTTCATTATTGCTGAGCACGCGCCATTGGCCGGGAGCAGTCTGAATCAACGGGCGGAAAGCCTTGAAACCCGGCCCTGCATTCGCGGTGTTGGCAAACAACAGAGTGCCTTCCCAAATGCGCTTGCGCGTGACTGAGTTGTCCGGTTGCGCATCGACGGCCAGCAGCACGCCGGGATTATCCGCAGTTTGCGGCACCCACTCGGCCACGACCAGAATATGACCGTAGGGATCGGCGTAGACCGTTCCCGGCCACAGCGTTTCCCGGTTCATCGGAATCGGGTACAAATCGGTTGATTCCTCCGCCAGCCCGGTGCGTGCCGAACCCGAGTGAACGGTATCCACCAATCGACGGCTGAATTTCGTGAAATTGCTCTGCGAAGTGATGCCACGGGTAAATTCAGACACGATGGTGGGCGCGCTGCAACGTGGCGGCGTCTTGGCCGAGCCTCGCCCACACGCGCGGAAAGCAACTGGCAAGCCGGTCTTCCAGGCAAAATACGCCCGCAAGGTGTACGGCAAATCGGCGCAGTCGGGCGTCAGCGGCAATTTATTGTCTTCGTTCAGACCAAGATAATTGTGCAAGAAGTTGCGCTCGGCGTTGCGCAATACTGGTTCCAACGATGTAAAACTGAGATTTTCTTCGGGTGGCGCGCCAAACAACGTTTCGATCCAGGCGGAGTAAAACGCTTCGGCGGCAAGATTCCATTCTTTGAGTCTTTCCTGCGGATTGGGTCCGCCTACGGTAAATTGATGGCAGGCAACCGGCTTGCCATCCCGGCTCGCTTCGACGCGATAGTGCCCTGTGTCGGCCTCTTCCCATGCAGCAACCAGGCTCCAGGGCGGGCCGCCGCGGCGGCGCGGTTGCAGCGCTATCCGCTGGCCTCGATCGCCGGTCAGCGCCAACTCCGCCAGCGGGCCATCCGTCGATACAGCCATGATCTTAACCGGTTCGCCGTTCTTGGGATTTAACGGCGAAATCCAAATGTGCGCTGCGCCGGTCTGTTCACACGCAACATCCTCAGCCAGCGCTTGCGGAATGCCCACCCCTGCCAGAAAGCACGCAAGAAAACCATTCATGAAACAAACCCGCAAGCTTTTCATCCGCATTCTCCTGTGATACGCGCACGCCTTCAAAACCAATTGCCAGCTATTCCTTCTTAATCAGCGCGATTTCATCCACAATGTCATTTTCGTCATAACGCACTTGAAATGCCATGTCATCGCCACTGAAGGTGATTTCCGTGGGTGTGCCGACCAGCTCCCATAAACCCAGCGTCACGACATTCGCCGCACCGTGAAAAAAGGCCCTGCCCGCTTTGGCGCCAGTACTATACCCCTGAACAAACTTAAATATTTCATAGCGTTTACCGTCGCGGTATTCGCTGATAACCGGTGCACCGAACTCGGAAATCAGCATGGCCCGGGATGTGCCTTCTTTTAACAAATCGACATCCTTCTTTTCAGGCTGTTTAGCCGCCATAAAAACAGAGCAACCTGAAGCTGACAATAGCAATATCAGCAGCGTCGCAAAAAACATAAACCTTCTTAAATTATTCATATCTAGCCAATTTAATTCACGATAACCCAATCACTTCAGGTACAAATGAGGAAAAGATACCAGTCAATGCTGATCCGGATTTTTTCTTTCTAGCGCTGTATTTTACTGCAATCGTTTCATCGGTGTGGGGCTACAACAATGACTTGCTGACTTCGTTGTCAATCCGGTTGATCCAGTGTACATCTGTTCAGCAATCCAGTACCCCGGAAATCACTTTTTATCGCAATTACTTTAACTGTCAGCTGGTTAGCAGTAGCGCACTATCTTGCCGCAACACATCATAATGACTTTTTATTATATAGAAATTAGAAAATATTATTTCTATTTATATAAAAAAGTTGCTATCTTTCGCTTCCATCAATTTTTACTACTGTGCTGAGCAATATAAATGACTACCGATTCCGGTTTGGAACAAAAAATTGTTGCAAACAATGATCCAATCAAGAAGATTCCCGTGGAAGTCGCGCAGGAAATTTTGCGCGCGGTTGCAAGCATCGAATATGGTTCGATTGAAATCATCATCCACGGCAGCAGAGTAGTTCAAATTGAATGCCGGGAAAAAATTCGCGTCAACCAAGGTGGGAAACGCTAAAAATTAAACACTTAAACGGCTTAAGCTTCAAACCCAACCAATGCAGCAAGATCAATCCATCCTTTAACAATACCCGCCAGAAATATTGGCGGCATACAACGAAATGAGCAGCTCGACGGAATTTCCGGTGAACTTACTCAGGAGAATATAGTGAAATATCTTTGGTACTTATCGAGAATTATGACATTGAGCGCACTGACCATCAGCGCCACTCAAGCATCTTCCGATCAAAAAACAACGCTTGATTTTCAAGCAACACAACAAACAATCCTGCAAGTTGTGCAGCAAACATCGGATGAAACGGCTAAGTCATCAGCTGGCAAAGGATTGCCCGCCATCGTGCCGGAAACAAAGGCCGTCGAGGCAAAAAAATCCACCAGCTATCATCAGCGTTCCAACAGCTATGCCACCAATCCGGATTCCGATCCGCCGCGCTATGTGCGCCGCTTGAGCGATATCGGTGTTGAAGCGTTTAAAGATGTCACTTGGCTGGAAATCGGTTTGGAATCCCGCATGCGCTACGAGCATCGCCACAACGATATCCGGCGTATTGAAGGTGGAAACGACGATCCTTTTTTCTTGCGTCAACGCGCATGGATAGGGATCAAAGAGATCCTGGATCCATTCCGCTTTGCGGTCGAATTTCAAGATTCCCGGATTTATAACAACCGGTTTGTATCGACCGATCAGGAAAGAAACGAGTATGACCTGCTCAACGCATACGGCGAGCTGTATTTCAAAAAAGCGCTCGGCGCCGATGATCGCGGCAATGACCGCCCGATCCGTTTCCGTGTCGGCCGCATGGCTTATGAAACGACCGACCGGCGTTTTATCGCGCGCAATGAGTGGCGCAATACCACCAACACATTTGAAGGTTTCCGTCTGAATTTAGGTCGCGAAGCCAACGACTGGGAGCTGGACTTATTCGGCATGCAACCGGTGCGCCGCTTGCAAACAAAATTTGATGAGGCCAATGATCATCTATGGTTTTTTGGCGGGATTGGCAGTTGGCGCAAGTGGTCTGACATCGCCACCATCCAGGCGTACTACATGGGGCAGAAGCAAACTGCTGATCCGAATGGTTTTACAGCCACGAATCGGTTGGATCGGCAAATTCATATGCCAGGGTTCCGTGTTTACGGCAAGGCAGGCAATATTGTTGATTTCGATGTCAGCTATAACCACCAACTAGGGTTTTCCGGCCCCAATCGCGTGGATGCGCATGGATATACCATCGAAGTAGGAAAAACATTTGACCATGTCTGGAAACCACGGATTGGTCTGTTTTATGGTTATGCCAGCGGCGATAAAAATCCCACCGACAATGTTGACAACCGTTTTGACCGCTTCTTCGGATTCGCGCGGCCTTGGTCGGCCGATCACTATGTGATCTATGAAAACTTGAAAGCGCCAAAAATCCGCTTTGAATTCAGTCCGACTCAGAAAATCGGGTTGGAGCTGGGTTATGGTGCCTATTGGCTGGCCAGCAGCACTGATCGCATGTTCGATATTCTCGACGGCAACATCAGTAATACCGTCAAGGACCCTGGATTCAATCGCGACCGGACTGGGCAAAGCGGTGATTTCGGCGGCCATGCATTTGAAGGACGCATCCGTTATCAACCGACACCGCGCATTAATACCATTCTCGGTTACACCCACTTTACCGCCGGCGAGTTTGTCAAGAACCGTATCGCAGCAACTTCTTGCGCAACCTTGCACAAACACCCTTGCACCGACCAACGCTCGGGAGACACGGATTTCTTATATTTTGAAGTGCTTATCAGCCTCTTATAAACCCTTTTAAATCATTAGTGGAGAAAATCTCATGAACATCAAAACATGGCTAGCAGCAAGCTTCTTGACCGCCGGATTGACTGCCGGTAGTAACGCATTGGCGGACAAAACCTTGCTCAATGTATCCTACGATCCAACCCGCGAGCTCTATCAAGAATTCAATGCGGCCTTCGCCAAATACTGGCAAGCCAAAAACAACGAAAAAGTCACGATCCGGCAATCGCATGGCGGCTCTGGCAAGCAAGCGCGTTCCGTCATCGATGGCCTCGAAGCCGATGTAGTGACACTGGCATTGGCCAACGATATCAACGCTATCTCCGAAAAAGCCAAATTGCTGCCGGAAAATTGGCAGTCAAGGCTGGCATTGAACAGCACGCCGTACACCTCGACCATCATTTTTCTGGTGCGCAAGGGAAATCCCAAAGGCGTCAAGGATTGGGATGATCTGGCCCGTCCTGGCGTAGCCGTGATTACCCCGAACCCCAAAACATCCGGTGGCGCGCAATGGAATTATCTGGCGGCATGGCAATACGGCAAGCGCAAATTCGACGATGAAAGCAAAGTGAAGGAATTCGTCAGCAGCATTTATAAAAATGTACCGGTACTGGATTCCGGCGCGCGTGGATCAACCACCACATTTGTGGAGCGCGGTGTCGGTGATGTATTCATTTCCTGGGAAAACGAAGCCTTCCTGGCATTGAAGGAATATGGCGCGGAAAAATTCGAAATTGTCATTCCATCGCTGAGTATTCTAGCGGAACCGCCGGTCGCGGTAGTCGATAAAGTGGTCGACAAGCGCGGCACACGCCAAATTGCGGAAGCGTATCTGGAGTACCTCTATTCCGAAGCAGGTCAGGAAATTGCTGCCAAGCATTTTTACCGCCCTACGCACGCGGGAGTCGCTGAGAAGTATGCCGCCAAATTCCCCAAGATCGAATTATTCAAAATCGATGAGGCTTTCGGCGGGTGGAAAAATGCACACAAAGCCCACTTCGCCGATGGCGGCACGTTCGACCAGATTTATCTGAAGTAAAGACAACATAGCGCGCTGCGGCGCGCTAATAAACAAAGAGGATTCAACATGACCGTTCTTATCGTTGGTGGAGATTACGTGGCATCGTTCAAGCAGCTGATTGCCACGCAACACAATGCACGCATCGAGCACTGGAGCGGCCGCGCAAAAGGCTTTAACAAGCGGCAGCTTCCACATGAGACACAATTGATCATCGTTATTTGCGACTTCATTAATCACAACTTTGCCAATTCGATCAAAGAGCAAGCGAATCGTAATGGTATTCCGCTCGTGTATTGCCATCGTTCTGTTAATGAATTGAAACGTAAATTAAAGGATATCTACCCAACCGATAAGGACAGTTGTTGTAACAGTTTTTGTGAGCAAAGAAATCTAACACGGCAGTACCACTAACAAGTTCAATTGCAGCCCATAGAAATATCTTAAGCCTGTAACAGAACCATTGTTTTTGTCTATGCATAGCAGCATTCATTTCTATGGAGATGGTTCCATGAATACGTCAGCAAACAACACATTCACGGCACTCGATGAATTTGAACTCATCAATTCCGCCACCGATTACGCCTTAAAACGCGCTGACAACGGCTGGATCAGCGGATATTTTTATCAATGCGAATTAACCAGCGTTTTTCAACCCATTTTTAGCATCGATCTGGGCAAAACCATCGCACATGCCGCATATGTGCGTTCCAAATCAAACGAAGAAATTGCACTCTGGCCATGGCAGGTCTTCGCCATGGCGTCAAAAGACGATCAGCTCATTGAGCTGGATCGCTTATGCCGCGCAATTCATGCGTTGAATTATTATTTCAATCACACATCCCGGTCGGACAATTTGTTTGTCGAAGTTCATCCGCGCTTATTGGAGAGCGTCAAAGACGATCACGGCCGCGCATTTGAGAACTTTCTCGACCTCATCGGTGTAAAAACCTCGCGCGTCGTCATCGAAATTCCGGCTATCGTCAATCGTAATTGGAAGCTGCTGCAGCATGTCATCGGCAATTACCGTTCGCGCGGCTACCGGATTGCCGCCAACTACTCCGGCACCAATAGCGATTGGATGGCGGAACTGGGCAGTTTGTATCCGGACGTGGTGCGAATCGCGGCCAGCGATCTGATGCGTCACGAAACCATTGCCGAGCTGGCGAATACCGTCCATAGCTTCGGCGCAAGCTTGCTGGTGCGGGACATCGAAACAGCGGAACAGTTAGCAGCCGCGAAACGCACCGAGGCCGATTATCTACAAGGCAATCTGCTCGGCAAACCGTTATCCGTGATCAAAACAACCGAGCTGACGCCTGCTTCAAGACCGGTTAATTAAAACAAAAGGAGAGCATCCATACAACCTCTTTTCAAGTCGTTTCACAAGCCTGAAGCAGTACACGTTGCAACTTTATTGACTTAATCCAAGGAGAATTAGCATGACCGATATTCATCAAGGCCATACCGCATTAGGTGATGTAGCCGCACGCACGCTTGCCAATGCTACAAAAACTGTCCCGATGATGGGAACCATCACGCCACGCTGGCTCACCCACTTGCTGCAATGGGTGCCGGTCGAGGCGGGTATTTATCGCGTGAACAAAGTGAAGGACCCCGATCAGGTGGAAGTCGATTGCTCCGCCAAGGACGAACGTGAATTACCCGCGACATTCGTGGATTATGAAGAATGGGGACGGGAATATGTTCTGAGCGCGGTCAATACCGTGCTGGATGTGCATACCCGGGTTTCCGATCTGTATAGCAGCCCGCACAATCAAATCCGCGAACAGTTGCGCCTTACGATCGAAACGGCGAAAGAACGCCAGGAAAGCGAGCTGATCAATAACAAGGAATACGGCTTGCTCAATAACGCCGCCAAATCGATGCGGGTAAAAACACGCACAGGCGCACCCACCCCCGATGACTTGGATGAGTTGATTGCACGTGTCTGGAAAGAACCCGGCTTTTTCCTCGCGCACCCGCAAGCGATTGCAGCGTTCGGCCGTGAATGTACCCGCCGTGGCGTCCCACCGCCGACGGTTTCATTGTTTGGCTCACAATTCCTGACTTGGCGCGGCATTCCATTGATCCCGAGCAACAAGCTCAATATCACCGGCGGAAAAACCAGCATCATTCTGCTGCGCACCGGCGAAAGCCGCCAAGGCGTAGTCGGACTCTATCAACCGGATTTACCGGGCCAGCAAGGCATGGGATTATCGGTGCGTTTCATGGGCATCAATCACAAGGCGATTGCCTCTTATCTGGTTTCTCTCTATTGCTCGCTGGCGGTATTGACCGAGGATGCGCTCGGCGTGCTCGAAAATGTCGAAGTGGGTAAATATCATGAGTACAAGTAATCTCGATCATCCCTCGGGCGAAAGTCTGGACGCGGCATCCAGCTATCTGCCGGATGTCGAGTTACTGACCCGCATGGCCAACGAAATGTTTTCCGCTTTGCCCAATGCAACACCTGCCGCAGGCGTGCCCTCCTCCACGGCAGTGGCGTCCACGGCCACATCGGCGCCTGCGCTGGAAGTTCCGTCATTCCCTTCGGACTATCCGCGCGTGGGAAGTTCTGTGTACGCTTCAGCCATTCCATTACCATTCGAGGATGAACTCAACAGCTTGCTTTCATCGGCAAAAGAGAGTTATTCCGCTGTGCCCGGCATAGCGCAAACGGCTGGCGCCCCCTCTGCGGGAGCGCTCGCGGCTGCACCGCTGCCAGCGCCTGAGATTTCCGCAGTGAGTGCGGATCATTTCAATCTGGCCACTTCCCCTATTCCATCGGTCATCCCGCTACCGTTTGAGGAAGAATTACGCACGCTCTTCACACCGGCACAGAAAGCTACGCTCGCACATACCGCCATCCCGGGCAGCCCCAGCCAGGCATCGTCATTCTATTTTCTCGACAACATCACATCACCAGCGGCGGGCACAACGCTACCCTCCTATGCGGCTGCGCATCCGCCATTCGACGTTAATGCCATCCGGCGGGATTTCACGATATTGAAAGAACTGGTGCACGGCCGTCCGCTGATTTGGCTGGACAATGCCGCGACGACACAGAAACCGCAATCTGTCATCGACCGCCTCAGCCATTTCTATCAACACGAGAACTCCAACATCCACCGCGCCGCGCATGAATTGGCAGCACGTGCGACCGATGCCTACGAAGATGCGCGCAAGAAAGTCCGTCATTTCCTGAATGCGCCATCCGTCGATGAGATTGTCTTTGTCCGCGGCACGACCGAGGGTATCAATCTCGTTGCGCAAAGCTGGGGACGCCAACATATCAACGAAGACGACGAAATCGTCATTTCCTGGCTGGAGCATCACGCCAATATCGTGCCGTGGCAGCAGCTGTGCACCGAGAAAGGGGCCAAGTTGCGCGTTGCGCCCGTGGATGATCACGGCCAGATATTGCTGGATGAGTATCAAAAACTGCTGAACTCACGCACCAAGCTGGTGGCATTTTCGCAAGTCTCGAATGCGCTCGGTACGATCACACCGGCGCAGCAAATGATCGCAATGGCGCACCGCGTTGGCGCGCGCGTGCTGTTGGACGGCGCGCAATCGGTTTCACACATGCGTGTCGATGTGCAGCAGCTCGATTGCGACTGGTTCGTTTTTTCCGGTCATAAAGTATTCGCTCCAACCGGGATCGGCGCGCTTTTCGGTAAATTAGAATTGCTCAATGCCATGCCGCCTTGGCAGGGTGGGGGCAATATGATTCAAGATGTCACCTTTGAAAAAACCATTTATCATGCGGCGCCCGCCCGTTTTGAAGCCGGTACCGGCAATATCGCCGATGCCGTCGGATTGGGCGCCGCGATTGATTACGTTCAACGCATCGGTCTTGAAAACATCAGCCGCTATGAACATCAATTGCTGGTTTATGCGACACGCGGCCTGAGCTCAATTCCCGGTTTACGGCTGATCGGCACCGCGCCGGAAAAAGCCGGAGTGCTGTCTTTTGTGCTGAAGGGATTCAGCTCCGAAGAAGTCGGTGCAGCGTTGAACCGTGAAGGTATCGCCGTGCGTTCCGGCCATCACTGCGCACAGCCGATTTTGCGCCGCTTTGGCCTGGAAACGACGGTTCGTCCGTCATTGGCGCTTTACAATACCTGTGCGGATATCGATTTTCTGGTCGCCGCACTGCGCCGTATCCAAAGCGGTCGCACGAGCTTTTGATGATGGGTTAATCTAAATCAACACAAGGAATTCTTAATTGAGCAGTTTCAAGCAATACAGTATTTTGCCAGGGTTCAATCTGGCATTGGGATTCACACTGTTGTATCTCAGTTTGATTGTTTTGATTCCGTTGTCGGCCGCGTTCATTCGTACCGCTGAATTGACCTGGCCGGAATTTTGGTCGATTGCCACCACCCCGCGCGTGCTGGCTTCTTACCGGTTGACATTCGGCGCGTCGTTCGCGGCCGCCACTGTCAATGCCTTTTTCGGTTTGTTAGTCGCGTGGGTGCTGGTGCGCTATCATTTTCCCGGCAAGAAAATAGTCGATGCCTTGGTAGATCTCCCTTTCGCCCTGCCGACTGCGGTGGCGGGCATCGCACTGACAGCGCTGTATGCCGGCAATGGCTGGATCGGACAATTTCTTGAGCCGCTCGGCATCAAAGTGGCTTTCACGCCACTGGGAATTTTTGTAGCGCTGACTTTTATCGGTTTGCCGTTTGTGGTGCGTACCGTGCAGCCGGTACTCGAAGATATCGAAGCCGAGCTGGAGGAAGCGGCCGCGACACTCGGCGCCAATCGCTGGCAAACCTTTACACGCGTGATTTTCCCGGCACTCTATCCCGCGCTAATGACCGGTTTTGCGCTGGCTTTCGCACGCGCAATCGGCGAGTACGGCTCGGTGATTTTTATCGCCGGCAATATGCCGATGATTTCCGAAATTACACCGCTGTTGATTATCACCAAACTGGAACAGTATGACTATGCCGGGGCTACGGCCTTGTCGGTCGTAATGCTGGTGATTTCTTTCGCTCTGTTATTGATTATTAATTTGTTGCAATGGTGGAGCCGGCGCCGCAGCATGCAATCTTGAGAACCATAATGACCACTACGATTACATTCCCCTTAACCGGTAAAACCTTCCAGCAGCGTGCCACACAGGAACCTGCTTGGGTACGCCGGTCCTTGATCGGCTTGGCGCTGGTATTCTTGACGCTCTTTTTGTTCGTCCCGCTGATTTCGGTCTTCTATGAGGCATTCAAGAAGGGCGTGGAAGTTTATGTCGCGGCTATCACCGATCCCGATGCGGTTTCCGCCATTAAACTGACGCTGCTGGTAGCCGCCATTGCGGTGCCTTTGAACCTGATATTCGGTATCGCCGCGGCCTGGGCCATCGCCAAGTTTGAATTTCGCGGCAAGAATCTGCTGATCACGCTGATCGACCTGCCTTTCTCAGTCTCACCGGTGGTTTCGGGGTTGATTTACGTGCTTGTGTTTGGCTTGCAAGGCTGGCTGGGGCCATGGCTGGCGGAGCACGATATCAAAATTATCTTTGCCGTTCCCGGTATCGTGTTAGCAACTGTGTTTGTAACGGTACCGTTCATCGCACGTGAATTGATTCCATTGATGCAAGCACAGGGCACCGAAGAAGAGGAAGCCGCCGTTGTATTGGGTGCAAGCGGCTGGCAGACTTTCTATCATGTGACGCTGCCGAATATCAAATGGGGTTTGCTGTATGGCTCTATTCTTTGTAATGCTCGGGCAATGGGCGAATTTGGCGCGGTATCGGTAGTATCCGGTCATATCCGCGGCAGCACCAATACCATGCCCTTGCATGTCGAGATTCTCTATAACGAATATAACTTCGCGGCTGCGTTTGCCGTGGCTTCGCTGCTGGCCTTGCTGGCATTGGTGACGCTAGCACTGAAAACACTGATTGAATTCCGGAACAAACAACATCAAAAACAACGAGGTTTCGAATGAGCATTGAAGTGATTAGTCTCTCCAAACAATTCGGCACGTTTACCGCACTGCATAATGTCAGTTTACAAGTGCACTCCGGTGAGTTGCTGGCATTACTGGGACCTTCCGGTTCCGGTAAAACCACTCTGCTGCGCGTGATCGCCGGACTGGAAACTGCCGATAGCGGTCAGGTATTATTTCATGGTGAAGATGCAACCGATCAGCATGTGCGCGACCGCCAGGTCGGATTCGTCTTCCAGCATTATGCCCTGTTCCGCAACATGACGATTTTCGAGAATGTTGCTTTCGGTTTAAATGTGCGTCCGAAGAAATTCCGCCCTTCCAAAGAGGAAATCCATGACCGCGTGATGAAATTATTGCATCTGGTACAGCTAGATTGGCTAGCGGATCGCTATCCGCATCAGCTTTCCGGCGGTCAGCGCCAGCGTATTGCCTTGGCGCGAGCACTGGCGGTGGAACCGAAAGTGTTATTGCTCGATGAGCCTTTCGGCGCATTGGATGCCAAGGTGCGCAAGGAACTGCGCTCCTGGCTCCGCAGATTGCACGATGACATGCACATTACCAGTGTATTTGTCACGCACGATCAGGAAGAGGCGCTGGAAGTCGCTGACCGGGTAGTCGTCATGAACGAAGGCCGGATTGAGCAAATCGGCACACCGGATGAAGTGTACGAGCAGCCTGCCAGTCCGTTCGTGTACGAATTCCTTGGTAACGTGAATCTATTCCATAGCCGCTTGCATCGCGGTCGTGCTTGGATCGGCGATCTGGAAGTCGATGCGCCGGAACACGCGGAAGCGGAAGAATTGGCCGCCATTGCTTATGTCCGTCCGCATGAAATCGAAGTCGAGCGCACCCAAAATGGTGAAGCGGCGCTGGCGGCGCAGATTGTTCATATTCTATCGGTAGGTCCGATTGTCAGGCTGGAGCTGGTGCGCGAAAACGACAAAGAAAGACACCTGGTGCACGCTGAAATCAGCAAGGAGCGTTTTCGCGAATTGCAGCTTACCAAGGGAGAGAAAGTCTTTATCAAGCCCAGACGGCTTGATTTGTTCCCCAACTATCCGCATAGCCAATTGAAACATTGAGTCGTAGCAATGAAAAGCAGATTGAACGAAATGGATTGAAGACATGACTACCGAACTCAAAACACAGGACGCAGCAGAATCAGAAGTCAGTCGTCCGGAAATCGATCATATTGTTTCCCAATTACGCGCATTACGTGTAGCTTCCCTGGAGCACCGGCAGCGGCTTAATAAGCCACCCAAATTGCCTTCACGGAAAGTCCTGGCATCCATCATTGAACGATTGAGCGCGGCGTTGTTTCCGAATCGTTTGGGCACACCCAGCATTTCCGATGAAGGGATTGATTACTACGTAGGACATACCCTGGATGTTACATTACGTGTAAGAATTCCTAGCGTTGTTTACAGTATTCAGGAGAATACTGCAGATGAACATACACAAACGCACTCGCTTAACATTATTGGATCGTCAGGAAATCTGGCAGCTTTATCAAACC